>NZ_JBAZRL010000004.1:40188-140712 GCF_041662865.1 Pedobacter sp. | reverse complement strand
AAAATCATATCTGTTATATACTATCCAGTGGCTTTCGGTTATTTACTTCTAGTGATCTGAACTCCCTTGGGGATATACCAGTTACAGACTTGAACTGATTGGACAAGTGTGCACTACTGCTATAACCCATTTGCCAGGCAATCTCATTTAAGTTCAGCTCCCCATATTGAAGGAGTTCCTTAACTTTTTCAATTTTCTGCTGGATAATAAATTTTTCGATCGTGATATCTTCACTTTCCGAAAACAACCTACTTAAGTAACCATAATCCCGGTGCAATCGGTCGCTGAGCACCTCACTGAATAAGACGTGAAATTCTGGTTGTGTAGAGTGGTGTATTAGTTCAACAATGATGTTTTTGATCCGTTCAACCAGCTTATCCTTGTCCCTATTGATAAGTTCAAATCCCAAAATTTTAAGGGAAGCGGAAATTTTACTCAACATTTCCTCCGATGGTTCGGGAGACACAATGGCCTGTCCAAGTGAAATATCCTCAACCTGAAGATCGTGGTGCTGAAGCTGTTGTGTTACTACCGAAATACAACGGTCACACACCATGTTTTTTATTGATAACAACATACTAATAGGTTAGATTAAATGCTAATATACGCTTTGTTTCAACGGCATAATTATCAACGGCAAGACCATCAAATTGATAGCCAAATGATGTTCTTGCCAAAATGAAAACCGGATTAAATTTTTTCTGCCTTGTAACCAGCCTCTTCAAGCGTGTCGATGATCTGATCGGTATCGATTCCCTGCTTTACCTCCACCGTTAATATCTTGTCGGGGTTCTGCGTGTCAACTTCCCATTTTTTAATAGCTGAAAGATTGTTCAGGTGAGGAGTAACGGCAGCTATACAGCCACCACATTTGATATTTGTTTTGAATTTTAATGTTTCCATGATTGTGATTGTTTATATAAGTTTAGAAAATTTTAACCGAAGGCTGTTGCTTACCACCGAGACCGAGCTTAATGCCATTGCAGCACCTGCAATCATAGGATTTAAAAGGAAGCCGTTAAGCGGATACAAAATTCCTGCAGCAATCGGGATACCGATAAGGTTATAAATAAATGCCCAAAATAGATTTTGGCGTACAGTCCTAACGGTAAGTTTAGATAACCTAAGTGCCTTGGGTACCTGTAAAAGGTCAGATGAAACCAAGGTAATCTTGGCAACATCGATTGCAATATCTGATCCTTTGCCCATTGCGATCGAGACATCTGCCTGTGCCAGGGCGTGGCTATCGTTGATGCCATCACCGATCATGGCAACTATTTTCCCCTGTGATTGAAGTTCCTTAACGAAATCGGCCTTATCAGATGGCAATACTTCAGCTCTGAAATCTTTAATTCCAACTTGTTTCGCAACGGCAGCGGCAGTTTGCCCGTTATCTCCAGTAAGCATGTAGACCACAATATTCCGCTTTAAAAGTTCTGAGACGGCACGGGCAGAACCCTCTTTGACCTGATCAGCAATGGCAATGGTAGCTAGTACCTTGTTTTCATCGGTAAAATAGATTACCGTCTTCGCTTGTTCTTGAAGCCTGGTCACGGATTTCTCTAAATTCCCTTCAATTTCGATACCAGAATCTTTTAAAATTTTATGGCTGCCTGCCCAGTACCTTTGTCCTTCGAATGTAGCTTGTACACCTTTACCAGTAAGGCTTTCAAAGCCCGTAACCTTGACTGGGTTAACATTCCCTGTTTGCAGATGCCGAACTATGGCTTCCGCAAGCGGATGTTCAGATTGCTGTTCAAGTGCAAATAGGATACCGATAAGTTTTTGCTTGTCAATATCTGTTACGTTTTGCCAATTGAGTTCTGTTACTTCAGGCTTGCCTTTTGTAAGGGTTCCGGTCTTATCTAGAACAACTGCGTTAACCTTATGTCCAAGTTCCAGCGCTTCGGCATCTTTGATCAATATCCCATTTTCTGCACCTTTGCCAACGCCAACCATAATCGCTGTCGGAGTTGCAAGGCCAAGGGCACAGGGACAGGCAATTACCAAAACGGTGACCATAGCCAGCATTCCTTGGGTGAGGGCATTTTCACCACCAACCAATATCCATATTACAAGTGTAAGAAGTGCGATGCCAATCACAATTGGAACAAATATCCCTGCAATTTTATCTACGAGCTTTTGTACCGGGGCTTTAGAGCCTTGGGCATCCTGCACCATTTTTATGATCTGTGCAAGCATGGTTTCGCCACCGACCTTTTGGGCTACAAATCGGAAGCTTCCTTTTTGATTTATAGTTCCTGCAAAGACTTGATCTCCTATATTCTTAGAGACCGCTACAGGTTCTCCCGAAATCATGCTTTCATCTACATAGGAAGTGCCTTCATAGATTTCGCCATCAACAGGAATTTTTTCCCCAGAACGCACAAGTATTTTATCACCGATTGAAATATCAGAGAGCGGAATTTCCTTCTCTCCATTTTCTGCAATAATAAGTACCGTCTTTGGCTGTAGTCCGATCAGTTTTTTGATGGCGGAAGAGGTGTTAGATTTTGCACGTTCCTCGAGCAATTTCCCAAGCATGATAAATACGATGACTACAGCGGCGGCTTCATAATAAACATGTGGATGAAGCCCCCTTTGGTGCCAGAATTCTGGATATAGTGTATTGAAGAGACTGAAAAAGTATGCGATGCCAGTACTCAAGGCAACAAGGGTATCCATATTTGCCCTACCATGCCTTGCCTGTTTCAAGGCGTTAACAAAGAAGCTTTTTCCAAAAATAAAAAGTACTGGTGTAGTCAGTGCCAACATATAGTAGTTCGCATATTGGATATCCATAAAGAACATCCCAATGGCTACTACTGGTAGTGTAAGTATTCCAGATGCTATCATGCGTTTCTTTAGCGAACTATAGTTTTTTTGCTGTACTTCTTCCTGCTTTTTTTTACCGCTTTCAGTATCCATGATCAGATCATAGCCTATCGACTGTACCGCTTTTTGGAAAGCGGTTGGCTGCACCTGTTCCGGATGATAGGAAACCTTCACCGTCTGGGTGGCATAATTGACCTCTGCTTTCTCAACTCCCTGCTGAGCGCCTATCATACTTTCCACGCTGTTTGCACAGGCAGCACAGGTCATCCCCAGAACTGGGAGGGAAAGGGTTTGTATATCGTTTTGCATTTTCATTATCCAATGTTTGATTAAGCAAAGTTAAGGAGACATTGGTCTTTGAATTTTACAGGATTTTGTGAAAAAGTTGTATAATTCCACAATAGTTATCTGATTTAAGATTGACTGTATCTTCATAAAATTTCAATACATTATTGCTACATATTTTTGTCACAATTCCCTTTAAGCCAAAGTATTTTAATTGGAATTCAATCTTATTGGAATACAATTACGTTATTTGTTTTATGAAGCCGATCGCCTTACTTCTGGTTGCCTGCATTTTGCTGCTTTCATCTCTTCAGGGGAATGGTGCAATTATGCGTTCAACTTCGGTTTCGGGTTGCTGTAAGCAAGGATCTTGCAACCTCGAAAAACAAACCAGCAAGAACAGTGGATGTGATAGTAAGGCGTGCAATAGAATGGCATCTTGCAGCCAGTGTGGTTTCATCATATCTGAACAGCTACTGTTCCAAGGTATTTTTACATTGGGCAACGTTAAGTCTACGCCACTTGCAACAATTGGTATTGTTAGTGGATATACACAGACTGGTTGGCACCCTCCAAAAGCTTAATAATAACTCCGTACATCTACCAGTACCCGTAAATATTATTAAACATTTAAATCAAAAATCATGAAAAAGTTTCTTTTCGCCACAATGGTGATGTCATTATCTATATTTTCTATTTCTTATGCTAACACCCCTTGCTGTAATAGCAAGATGAACAGTTGCACAAAGTGTTCAAAAACTTGTGGAAAGCCAAACTGCATGGATACCTGTAGCAAGGCATGTAAAGCATCAGGCGAATGCAAAAAGACCTGTAAATAACAGTGAAAAGCCGGGTACTCCCCGGCTTTTTTATTCCAAACTTATTTAGTGAACTGGTTATCAGTTGAAAATATGCACTTTAAAAACGTGCAACAGTTTCATCATTACTGCGATGCCAAGAATAATCCACATCATCCAAAATAAAGTCATTTTTACGATGTAAGCGGTTGTTGGCTTTCTTCTCGAAAGCTTTCTGCTTTTAAGCTTTTTGACCATGGCAATTGCTAGACTAGATGTGCTTACGCTGGATCCTGATTGCATTTAATATCGCCAGAAATGCTACGCCCACATCTGCGATTACAGCTTCCCAAAGATTAGCAACACCAAAGGCACCCAGCGAAAGCACCGCAACCTTTACTGCCATCGCAAGGATGATGTTCTGCCAAACAATGTTGCGTGTAAGTTTTCCAATCTTCAATGCTAAAACAATCTTCACAATTTGATCATTCTGGATTACAATATCAGCTGTTTCAATTGCCGCATCACTTCCCAAACCGCCCATTGCAATTCCTGCATCAGCAAGAGCAATAACAGGTGCATCATTGACACCGTCGCCAACAAATGCAATATGCCTACCTTCTTTTATCAGCGCCTCAACCTTTTCAACCTTTCCCTCTGGCAACAGGTCGCCAAACGCCTCGTCAATCCCCAGTTTTTTCGCTACCTGATCTACTACTGATTGTTTGTCGCCAGATAGCATTACCGTTCTAATATTAAGGTCATGCATCATTTTAATTCCCTTAGATGCATCTTCCTTAATTTCATCTGCAATGGTAATATAGCCAGCGTATTTTTTATTGATCGCAATTACCACTATAGTATCTACAATTTCTTCGACCTCTTTTGGATAATCTACCTTATATTTTTTCAGTAATTTTATATTTCCCGCTAACACTTCTTTGCCATCCACTTTTCCTCTCAAACCATGTCCTGAAATTTCTTCCACAGCAGTTGCTTTCCCGCTATCAGCTTCTTTTCCGGCATATTCAATAATGGCCTGTCCAACTGGATGTGTTGAATTTTTTTCGAGTATTGCCGCGAGCTTAACCAATTCCTTTTCAGTAATTCCCTCAGGTACTACCTTCTGGACCTTGAAGACTCCTTTTGTAAGCGTACCAGTCTTGTCCATTACAATTGTGTTGATCTTTGTCATCACGTCCAAGAAGTTTCCGCCCTTAAATAAGATTCCATTTTTGGAAGCTAGCCCAATACCACCGAAATATCCCAGCGGAATAGAAACCACAAGTGCACAAGGACAACTGATTACAAGGAAAACAAGGGCCCTGTACAACCAATCGTTGAAAACATAATTCTCTACTACAAAATAGGGAACTAGAGCCAGAGCTAGTGCTAGAAAGAACACTATCGGAGTATAAATTTTTGCAAATTTTGAGATGAAAAGCTGGGTCTGTGATTTTCTCGCAGAAGCATCCTGTACCATCTCTAATATCTTGCTCAATTTGCTATCCTTAAATAGAGCCGTTACTTCAATTTCCGAAACTGTATTTAAGTTGATCATTCCGGCAAGAACTGCTTCGCCTTTATATTTACTATCTGGGCGACTTTCACCTGTGAGTGCGGCAGTATTAAAAGAGCCTTTATCCGAAACAAGTTTGCCATCAAGTGCTACTTTTTCACCCGCCTTAACCTGAATAATTTCTCCCAGTTTTACTTCCGCCGACGGAACGACCTGGGCTTTTTCGTCCCTTATCACCGTCACTTCGTCAGGCCTAATATCTAGAAGTGCTTTGATGCTCGCGGTTGCCCGGTCAACAGCCGAATCCTGAAACCACTCTCCAATGGAGTAAAATACCATTACAGCTACTCCCTCTGAATATTCGCCAATATAGAATGCACCTAAGGTGGCAACGCTCATCAACACAAATTCATTGAAAATATCGCCTCTAATTGCCTTGCGAAATGCCAAGCCTAGTACACTCCAACCTGCCAACAAAAAGGCTACACTATTCACGCCAAGTGAAACCCATTTGGAAAGCTTAACGCCAAAGCCATAGTCCATAACCAATACACAGACCAAGATTAAAAGTCCTATTAATAGGCCAAGATGTTGCTTCCACTGCGGCTTATGTGGATCAGCATGGCCATGGTCATGTTCGTCCTCTTCTTCATCTGAATGTTCAGGTTTCTTTATTTTTGGCAAAGCCTTTGCATCCTTAACAGGGTGCTTGGTCTTTACGTTTTTCTTATCGTCGTTTTCGCAACAGTCTTTCATAACGGTATTTAATATTTATCCCTCAGAATCCATGAACCAGTTTTCTGCCTGCTCAATCGCATTTTTTAAAGCTGACCTTCGATCTGCCTTCATTTCTTCTGACATGGCCTCTAAAATTTCTAATACTTTTACCTTAACCGCAGGCTTCAGATCTTTTAATTCCACGTCGATATTTTCGAATTGATTATCCATGTTTTTAATTAATAACAAAATTAAACCATAATCTGTGCAATCGTATTGCAAACATTAGCTTCCACAGTTTCCACATATTCCTTTAACAATCAGTTGGGTTTCTAAAGACTGATACCCCTTGGGTAATTTAATCTCCGGTATAATCGTTTTTGGAAGGCAATGAGTTTCCCTGCATTCGGTACAATAAAAATGCAGATGGAGATCATGGTGTCCTTCTATATCACATCCTGATGCACAAAGTGCAAATTTGGTAATACCACTTCCGTCTTCAATTCGATGCACCAGCCCATTTTCTTCAAAAGTCCTTATGGTTCTGTAAAGCGTAACCCTATCGGTACGCTCCATTTTGAGTTCCATATCTGTAAGGCTCTGGGCAGATGATTGCCCAAGCAAAAAATCCAGAACAACCAACCGCATAGCGGTTGGCTTTATATTTTTTTCTGTAAGTTTAGACTCTAAGTGTTTCATTATTCTTCTTCCGCTCCACCAGCTGATTTTGACTGGAGATAAAATGCGCCCTTTGTTATTACCTTAGCATTTTTTGGCAACTCTTCAAGGAAGATAATTTGAACATATCCCTGCTCAACAACACCAGTTTTCACCTCTGTTTTTACAAAATGGAAGACGTTTGCCTTACTTTCTTTTTCGCTTGTTACGACAAAAATATATTGTTTTCCCTCTGATCGAACAACCGCATCAACAGGAAGTGCCGCCGTAAGTTTGCTTCCCGTACTGATCAGTGCTGTAACATACATGCCAGGGATTAAGTTCTTATTTCCCACATTATCAATAACCGCATGAACAATCACACCTTTGCTTTCATTCTCAAATGATTTATTGATACCATTAATTCGTCCGCTGATCAATTGGTTTTCTTGATTGGTCAATTGGAAACTTACTTTCTGTCCAACACGTACAGCCATCAGATCTTTCTCAAATACAGTAAGGTCGCAATGTATCTTTGAGTTATCTACAACTTCCATAATTGATGTGCCGGGCTGAACAAACGCCCCTGTATTTGCCGTAATCTGACCAACTGTACCGTTAATTGGAGATAGCACGGGGAATTGGGAAACAATCTTGCCCTTAGCAATACTAGATGGAGAAACCCCAAGTTGTTGAAGCTGGCTTTCGTAGGCGTGCAATCTTGACTTTTCAGCATTGTAGGTCGCTTGTGCAGATTGAAATGATTTACCCGTTCCAGCATCAGCGGCCTGTAATTGTTTTTGACGTTCATACTCTGCCTGTACATAGGTGAAGCTATTCATACTCGCCAAATAATCCTGCTGAATTTTAATCAAATCCTGATTGTTGATTGTAGCCAGCACCTGTCCTTTTCTTACTTGTTGTCCCTCTAGCACGTTAATTCGGGTAATAATTCCTCCTGAAAGGATGCTTACATCCGCCTTATTCTGAGGCGGAACAGCTAATTGCCCATTCGCCTTAACAACAGCGTCTAAGTTCTTCTGTTCGATTTCACCGATGGTAATCCCAACGGTTTTCATTTGCTCGCTTGTAAGTTCAAGACCACTTGTTTCTTCATTTGCCTCCTCAGTAGGAGCCTCCCTTTTTGCATTTTCTTTTTGACCATTTGAACATGCCACAAACAGCATGATTAAGACAGAAAAGAGGTATTTTATTTTAGACTGATACATTTTAGTTTCCTTTTAAATATTGTAATTGAATAGCAGATTGATTAAGCTGGCTTAGCGCCTCGATGTAGGCAAGCTTGGTCTGAACGGCACCAGATATATGTTGTATGTACTCTATATATCCAATTTCTCCAAGATTGAACGAAACTTGGGCAATTCTCGACTGTTCATCGGCCAATTTAAGTCCTGAGCTTTTATAATAATCAACCAGTTTTTTGAACGTGTTATAATGTTCAAGTTCCTGTTTATAGGCCAAGATGATCTGAGACTGTGTGTTTTCAAGATTGGACTTGGCAATTTCGACACCAATTTTCTCTGCGTTTATCCTTGAACGGTTTGCACCATTAAAAATTGGAACTGAAACACCCAGTTGGATCCCAGCTATACGTGTGCCAGGTGAATAGGTTCTCGAAATATTTGCGGGATTAAAACCAGAAATCACCAATTGCTGGCTATATCCCACAGTTAGTTCGGGCAATGATTTTGATCTTTCAACTGCAAGTCTAGAGTTTGCAACTTCTATGTTTTGCATTTCAATTCTAGTTTGCAAGTTTGCTGAAGGGTCAATCATAGTCATAACAGGTAAAGTAGCAATAAGATTTTCTTCAGCTACTTGCAAAGCACCATCAATATTTAATAGCTGTTTTAAAGTGGATTCACTATTTTTCAGCTCTGCTTCTGCATTGGTTTTTAGCGCTTGCACTTCTTGGAACTTTGTAGTTGCACTGATCAGTTCCAATTTTGATGTTTCTCCAGCTTTTAATCTTATTTCTGCCTTCTTTACAAAATTGCTATAGATACTATCTTGAAACTTCAGCACACGCATAGTTTCTCTGTTCAAAAGATAACTATACCATGCATTTTTAACATTTCTGATTATTTCCGATTCTAGGGAACGATTGGTCCGTTCTGCCAAAATTGTTTGTTGGTTCAATAGCTTACGGTTATTCTTATAAAGCCCGGGCCATGCAATATTCTGGCTGATGCCTATGGAATTATCCATGTTTCCCCCGCTTGTTGGATCCTGGGTCAGTAGCAACTCTGTTTTTGGAATATCGGTAGCAGATTTTTGGAGCGAGCGTGACTGTTCTATGGTAAGCCTTGAAGTCTTTAACTGTATATTTTGCTTCAAAGCCTTTGAAATGGCGCTATCCAATGTCAATAGCTCAGTTTGCTGTGCCTTTGATGGAACTGCGAAACACGAAAGAAAACCTATGATAAATAATAAAGCAATTGGTTTTGGAATAGAAACCTTAATGCGCTCTTTTTTGTTGAACAAAAGGTAAAGACATGGTAGTACAAATAAGGTCAATAAAGTTGCCGTAATCAGCCCCCCGATAACCACTGTTGCCAGTGGCTTTTGAACTTCGGCACCTGCACTTGATGATAATGCCATCGGCAGAAATCCAAGTGAAGCTACGCAAGCTGTCATCAGTACGGGACGTAATCTTGTTTTTGTTCCCTCCAATACACGTTGGTAAATATCAGTCATTCCTTCGTCCCGAAGTTGGTTGAAATATCCGATAAGTACTATGCCGTTGAGTACTGCAACGCCAAAAAGAGCAATAAAACCGACTCCAGCGGAAATGCTGAATGGCATTCCACGCAGTAAAAGTGCCGCTATTCCTCCAATTGATGCAAGCGGAACAGCGGTAAAAATAAGTAGGCTATCTTTTACAGACCTGAAAGTCACATACAACAATAACAGGATTAGAATTAGGGCTGCCGGAACTGCAATAGATAGTCTGGTTTTGGCAGCCTGCAGGTTTTGGAACTGACCACCATAAGTAATATAATATCCGCTAGGCAGCTTAAGTTCGCTATCTAGTTTTTCCTGTATTTCCTTAACGGTAGTTTCCACATCTCTTCCCTTAACATTAAACCCAACATATATTCTTCTGTTTCCACCTTCTCTTGAAATCTGGGCAGGCGCATCTTTGAAGTCAATGGAAGCAACTTGATTAAGAGGGACTTTGTTCCCTGATGGCAGGGGAACTAATAGATTTTCTACTCCAGCAATATTTTCGCGAAGTTCCCTGTTCAGCCTAATTACCATATCGAAACGTTTTTCTCCTTCAAATACAACTCCTGTAACACTACCTGCAAAAGCTGTTTTAAGAATCATATTTACATCGCCAATATTAAGTCCATATTGAGCCATTTTATCACGGTCATAAGAAACCTGTATCTGTGGAAGGCCATCTACCTTTTCTATGAATGGCTCATCAACACCTTCTACCGGAGAAATTATTTTTGCTATTTTATTTGCTTGTACTGCCAGCACCTCAAGGTCATTGCCATAGATTTTAATAGCCACATCTTGTCTTATGCCCGTCATCAGTTCATTAAACCGCATTTGCATAGGCTGGGAAATCTCAACATTTATTCCTGGGATCAGGGAAAGTTTTTCTTCCATTTTCTCCATCATTTCTTCTCGCGAACCTGCTGATTTCCATTCTTTTTTTGGTTTCATTGAAAGCATCATATCTCCTCTTTCCATTGGCATTGGATCGGTTGGAATTTCCGAACTTCCGATACGTGTTACCGCCTGTTTGATCTCTGGAAATTTACTCTTCAGTATTTTTTCTGCCTTGCCGAATGTACTTACAACCTCTGTAAGTGATGTGCCCTGTGCCATTGAAATTTCCACAGTTAAATCTCCTTCTTCTAAAGTGGGAATGAATTCTCCACCCATATTTGAGAATGCCCATATAGAAATGGCGAATATTAATACTATCAAGCCAACAGTTAGTTTTTTCACTTTTAAAATACCAGTAAGGGCACGTTGATATATCCGCTGCAAAAATTCTATCAACCTATCGGAAATATTTCGTTTCGGAGTAGTATTCTTACTTAGAAAAAGCGCACTAGCCATTGGCACGTATGTCAAAGACAGGATGAAGGCACCCAAGATTGCAAATGCTACAGTCTGTGCCATAGGCTTGAACATTTTGCCTTCTATCCCGATAAGAGATAATAATGGTAGATAAACAATGAGGATAATGATTTGCCCAAATGCAGCAGACTTCATAAGCTTACTTGCACTTTCTTTAACCTCACTGTCCATTTGTGCTGAAGTAAGCTTCAAAATCCCTTCCTTCCTGTATCTGCCAGTTGTAATGTGGTGCACCACACTTTCAACAATGATAACAGCACCATCTACAATGAGCCCAAAATCGATAGCCCCTAAGCTCATCAGGTTTCCAGAAACGCCAAATAGCTGCATCATAGAAAAGGCAAAAAGCATGGCAAGTGGTATTACTGATGCCACTACCAGTCCAGCACGCCAATTTCCCAATAAGAGAACGAGTACAAATACCACAATCAGTGCACCTTCTAAAAGGTTCTGTTTAACCGTTCCGATTGCACGGCCTACAAGTTCGGTACGATCGATAAATGGCTCTATGACTACACCCTCTGGCAATGACTTTTGGACTTGGGACATTCTTTCCTTAACATTTTTAATGACCTCGCTGAAGTTTTCGCCCTTGAGCATCAAGGTTACGCCTGCTACAACTTCACCCTCGCCATTACGGGTAACTGCTCCGTATCGTGTAGCACTTCCAAATTGTACAATGGCAACGTCTCGGATCAGAATTGGTGTACCTCCTATATTTTTGACAACAATTTTTCGGATGTCTTCAAGATTTTGAACCTGTCCAAGACCTCGGATGAAATAGGCATTTTTTTGTTGTTCGATATATGAACCGCCAGTATTTTCATTGTTTTTTTCAAGGGATTCATAGATTTCTGGAATGGTGATCCCTAAAGAATTAAGCTTGTCATTGTCCAAGGCAATTTCATACTGCTTCACATATCCGCCCCAGCCACTCACCTCTGCAACACCAACCGTTCCTGCAAGTTGTGTTCTTACCAACCAATCCTGTAAGGTTCTTAGGTCGGTAGCTGAGTATTTGTTTTCATACCCTTTTTTCGTGTGGATCACATATTGGTATATCTCTCCGAGTCCTGTTGTAATCGGTGCAAGCATCGGTTCGCCCAAGCCGGATGGTATAGAATTCTCTGCTTCTTTGAGCTGTGCATTTACTTGTGACCTTGCCCAATAGATATCGACGTTGTCCTTGAATACGATTGTGATTACAGATATTCCAGATCGGGAAATAGAACGTTTTTCTATAATGCCCGATATATTTGCCATCGAAAGCTCAATGGGAGCCGTGATAAATTGCTCAACTTCCTGGGCTCCAAGGCTGGGTGCCTGGGTAATAATTTGAACCTGATTATTTGTAATATCAGGTTGGGCATCGATTGGTAGATGATAGGCAGAGTAAATGCCTATCAATACTAACGCAAGGGTTGCTAGGCCAATAGTTATTTTGTTCTTTATGGAGAACGAGATTATTTTTTCAAACATGGAAATTTTATTAATACGTAGAGATAGCCTAACAGAAAATCTGGAAGGCAACAATTAGAATTTACGTATTAGGCAATTTGGGGAGGCTGGTAGATCTCCAAGATCTGCTCGGCGATTACTGGCATCCTATATTCGGCATACTGTGGTTGAACTTGATAAACAACTACACCAAAAGTCTTAGATGGGATAAAATCCCGTGAAACTGAACAGCATGAACAGGTACAAAATGGAGGACAGGTTTCAAGTCCAGTATGTTCAACACCTTTTGCTTGTTTCCCGATGGTTGAAACATTTGTATTTGCACCGCTAAAATCCTCCTTATCCTGACATGGCATCAGTGTAAGAAGGGCCATATAAAGGCTGAATATGATGGCTAGGTATTTCATCCGTAACAAATGTAGGAAATATTTCCGTCTGCCAAAATTTGAAAGTCTTCGATTTATGTTAGAAAGCTACAAAATGGAAATTGACTGACTTTTGGCTGAGCAAATTAGCGAATAATGCCCATATATTTGGAAATCAAAATTTTACGAACCATTTATATAGATTGCAATATTCTCCACAACTTCCACGCTACTCTGGTAAGAATTATGCAAATATCGAAACATTTCCTGACTGGTTTGCGTAGAATCGTGGATTTGCAATTATAATTTTTTGAGTCCAAAATTTACTTCTGCCCCGTAGGATTAGGGCTAGAGATTTCAACATCTGCTGCACTTACGATTCAAACGCCTAACTTAGTTTCAAGTAATTGCGCAAATTGCTTTTTAAGTAATCATTAGCAAGCACATATTATTGCTCAAATTCCAATATAGACCATGATAGAGATTAACAGTGGTGGTGAAAAGGTAATCTTCACATACGGGAAGAATGACTTTCTCATGAATTATTTTTCCGAGCGCCTGCAGGAAGACCTCACTGGTGCGCAAAAGGATTTCGATAAAAGGCCGGGTTATGTGCAAGGCGAAAATAATCACCATTTATTGGAAGAGGATGAGAAATATACAACCAGAATTTTTCGCATCCAGTCGAGATTAGCCACAACCAGTGAACAGCTGCTTCATATCAGACTATATGTCAACCGATATCCCTTTCGTAAACACTACATGTCTCAGGGCATTTCTCAGCTGGAATACATACAATATCACATGGAGGCATTGTATCATAAGGTACATACCATTCATGAGATTATGTTATTAATGATCAATGAGGTCTTTAGCTTAAATCTTCCTGAGATGAAATGCAGATGGCCAAATCTCACAAAGAAGTTAGACGCTACCGAAAAGCCTATGAAATTTGCACATACCTATTTTAAGACCTTCGAAAATCTAATTGGGCTAAGACATTTGAACAGCCATAGGGGCTACTATGAAGATGAAGAAAAGGACAAAATTGATTTGTATTATGGCGTCTTCTTCTATAAAGAGGAAGCGAAAGGTTTAAAAATGAACGAAGATCTAAAAAAAATGTTTCCGCCTGCTTTGACCCGTTATAAGCTGATTGAATTCAAAAAACAAAAAGTGGAATTAATTGATTTGATCATCAAGGAAAATGAGAAACTTCTACACAAATTCCTAGAGTCTCTACTACCTGTTTACGAAGCTCAACTTCACCAAATCCTGGGTCATGAAAAACAGTCGAAACTAAGGCAACTGTTTAAACAATCAATTAAAAAATAAACTCAGCTTTTAGTCAAAAAATATTATCTAAATTATGAATGCCAATGAGTTATCTCTCCCAGAAACGATTTATAAATACCGGTCATACGAGGGAATAAATAGTGAACGTAATTTCGGAACACAGGCGCTTACCGCGTTCAAATTGTTTGCTTCATCAGCTAAGCATTTCAACGACCCATTTGACAACGCGATGCCATTCCTATATACAGACGAGAGCTTCACTCTTGACCTGTTTACGCAAAAATACCTTAGAGATCATCCGCTTCGGGACAAACGTTCCCATATAGACTTGTTAATGGATGCAACGGAGCGGTATAACTACATCAAAACTTATCCTGAAAAACACTGGAGGGAAAATAAAGATATGGTCAATCAAATGGACAATGAATTTTATGGTATACTTTCACTGACCCAAAAAAGCGATAACCTGTTGATGTGGAGCCATTACGCCAACTTTCATAAAGGGTATTGTATCGGTTGGGACGCAGTGGGTCTGATGACGTTTATAGGTAACACCTATCAACAATATGGATGCAAAATCGGGCCTGTTGATTACAGGGATGAATACCCGAGGTTAACGTTCCAGATTGATCGTGACATCGGATCAACTATCCACAGATGTTTCGGCAAGCATTCCTGCTGGGATTATGAAAAAGAATATCGGGTCGTTTTAAACAATAAGGCTGACCATATCATTACCTATCCGAAAGAACTTATTTCTGAAATCTATTTGGGTTGTAATATGTCAGGGCAACACAGGGAGGAGATAAAGCATTTCCTACGCAAGGAGAAACTAAGCCCAAAACTTTATCAAATGGAAATGAGCTATAACCGGTTTGGGCTTGAAGACAGTGAAGTAGCTTATTGACAGAAGGATATTTATAGAACAAGGGCCACAGAAACTGGTAAAACCACACTAGTTGTTTTCTGTGATGATGCTTTCCCGAACTTCCAGCAGGTGCCGACTCAATTCACCATCATCCTGCTTTTCTTTTAGCCAATCGTACTCGTAAACTAAACTATACGTTTTTCCAAATCCATATTTTCCCTCAATGGTAATGGTCATGGGTTCTCCTTCGTCATTGACACCGCCCCTGATCACTTCAAGACCAGTTAAGGTAGTATTCAAATTGAACTCTATTAATTCTTTAATTTGATCATATCTTGTCATAGCTTCCGATTTATACAAATCTACAGAAAATAGGGAAAGTTGTTTATTTAAACCGCTTTAATAGAATCAACACCCTTATTTGCTGAATAACAGCATCCCCCGAAATATCCACTTAGGATGGATGAAATTGCATGGATTTCTACTTAAATGCTCTTCTAGGGTTTTATTTTCAATTTCCCATTCTTGTTTTATTCAAATTTTTATTTTACTTTCGGGATAGGAAGCAAGCTCCCCAGTTGTGAGTGACTGAAAGGCAAGATTTTAAAACCATTGACATACCCATTAACAGCAAATTTTATAACCGGCTGGCACAGGTTGTCTTTAAACATTCACGGCACCGATTTTAGTCCTGCCATAAAATAAAATATTGCTATGCAACACGACATTACAAAAGAATGCGCGGATTCTCTGCGTTCATTCGCTCTAAACCATTTTGGGTTTCAATTAAAATCATCGCACGCGCATGAATTGTTCGCGGCTTACATGGGCTATGGATCCCGCGCGGCTTTATTAGCGGACAAAAAAAGTCCGATTACCAATATAAGCCAGGCAGAGTTTATCGTTTTACAGCCTATTGCATTTATCAAAAAGCGTTGCAGGGAACTTGGGCTTTCAGAAGAATTTATTAGTGGCTTGACAACAGGTCATAAGCACCCAATGCTTTTGGAAAAGTGGTTTTTTAACAAGATATGGCCAACCTTTGAATTTCTGGCAATGAATCTTGCAGTAGACGGCATCAATTCCAGGGGCAGGATTTTTGCCGATCAAAAAGTTCAGCGTGAGGGCGTAAAGGTAGAGCCCTACCAAGACGGGATTGACTTAAAGGTACTTAATGAATATGTATCGCCAAGCCGGGTGCTTTCGGGTCAGCCGGGGATACGGGGCGTGGTCGACTTGATCAAGCTTACGCGCGTAGCTGGACATGTTGGTTATGTTAAGGCAGCTCATCATTGGACTGAAGGAGAGACTTTGGAAGCAGCGATTGAAAAACTGGAGAACAGCGGCGGTCAGTCACTTGTTATTCAAAGGCCTGGTGGAGCTGAACTTGAAAGCTCACGATTGTTTGAGCTTAGCTTTGCTGACTGGCTTGCAAAACATAAAAACAGGAATTCGCCGCTCGGAGACCTGGCAAATAAACGTGGGTTCACCATTAAAGGCGATGGATGGCCAACCTATGATAATTTACAGGCTTACAAGGATCATTTGGGTATAGGTGACCAACCAAGGGGCACTACGAATGCTCTGGAAAAGGCCTGGAAAACCTACGAAAATTTTTTGAAAAGAAAACTCTCGGGAAATCCCGTCAGGAAGGTGTCAAAGCCGGCTGTGAAAAAGTCAGCCTCAAGACCCATCGTATTTGTTAAAAATGTCAAGCCGCTCCATTTTACTAAACGGACGGTTGAGAAATTTATAGCTGGCGATGAGGCCTGGATTTCATGGGATGCGAGAAAAGCTATCCCGGTCACAGTGACAGAAGTGGATGAGCGGTACTATACATTCACAATAGAGCGACCCTTAAAAAATGCCGGGAATGAACACTATTTGAGGTTAGATGAAGTACGCAGTACGCCAGAGTTGGCCTGCATAAACTGTGTAACCCTTTAAAGTTCCAAAAAAGAAGCTGGAACAATCATTTCGATCATTCCAGCTTCATATAAATTAACGCTCTCTATTATAAATACGCATCATTGAGCAAATTATTTTGTTGAGCTGAAGAAAATTCGATTAAAAAGGATTTATTTTATCAAATTACTCCGCTTTTGATCCTAACTGATAACCCTTAATAATATGGAGAACCACGCTTTCATGAACAAGATGACCGCAATGGGATCACAATTGCTCAAAGATACTGATACTGGTAAAAAATCAACACCTGGGTTCTCTCCAAACAGGGAGTTATTTCGACATGAAGAGTATTTCTACGGTTGCTATCTTGCCGTTGCAGAAGTTTATACAATTTTGAGACAGCTTGATCAGTCAGCTGTGTTTCTGGCAAATTTCCGTTCCTCGAAAACATTAAAGGAAGCCAAGATTTCACGGTTTGAGTACATTATTTACCATTTGGAGAGTCATTTATTGCGAATGACAGGTGTTTTAGACCGGCTCTTGATACTTGTTAATCAGGTATTGCGGATGGGTTTGGAAGACGTCAGCTGCAAATCACATAACATGCTGGTCAGCAAAGACAATAAAAAAGGAAAGCAAACAAACAAAGTAGAAGCCATTGGAGGGCTTTTTGATGCGTTGATGGAAGTTAGCACCTTCATGGATCAATTCAGGGATGAACGAAACTCGGTAGCCCATAGCAAACGGATAAATTTTGAAGACTTAAGAAGGATTGAAATGTACCATATTGTCTATGGTGACACCACTGACCCACAAATACTAAAATGGATGTTTCTTATAAAGCGAGAAACTGACAAGAAAGTCTGGGATTATAAAGCTGAAATGGTCAAATCCAACACAACCCTAAAAACACTGGTTGGAAAAGTCTATGATATACTAGATATGCAGTTCACTGCACATCATAGCAAGCTTAAATCTTAACGTTTGCAACTTAGCCTGCGAGTTTTATGCTGATTCAGGTTTAACAGGAATAGGAACAAGACTTAGATTAAATTCTCGAATTTGTTGGTACCATTTCTGGTAGTCTTCACCCAGTTCCGGCAACTTCCAGGAAATGAAAACCCGAAAGCTCAATATACAAATGTTCATAGAATGCTGAGCAGTTGAGACCGCGGCTGTAACTGATTTCGGGCATCATTGCTAATTGGCTATATGAAACAATTTTGTAATTTACCGTCCTTATCACAAACAGGGAAATAAAATGGCGCTTTATCAATTACCACGTTTAAAAAATGAAAAAAAGTTTGAAGAGTTCATTTGCGACCTGTTCAACGAGATTGAGAATACGGATAGTTTTCAAAACACCGAATATCAGAACTTTGGTGTTAAAGGACAGAATCAAAAAGGGATAGACATATTTTCAGCGAAAACCAAAACAGTTATTCAGTGCAAGTTAAAAGACATCACAAAAAGGGACGAATTGATCCGCAAAAGTCTGATTGAGGATATTCACCTAGATTTGAAAAAAGCATTCGATTTACAGTTTGACATCAATAGGTTTATATTCGTATCAACGTTTCGTGATGACAGCGCACTACAGGAGTTCACGAGCAAACTACAAGACGAAGCCCGCTTGCCTTTCCCACTCTATTACTGGGGATGGGACACTTTGGCGAAATATGCCGAACAGTACGAATCAATTCTGATAAAATATTTTCCCAAGCTTATTCCAAAGGCATCTAAACCACCTAAAAAACCTGCACTAGCATTACCGGAAGGGTCACTTGGGCTTGATCTGCATAAAAAAAATTATATCAGCTACCTCAGTAAAAGATATGGAGACTGGAAACAAATCCAATTCGACCATGAAGGTAATGGCGAAAAATTTAATTGGGCTAGTCACAACAGAAGTCTGATGAACCGTTATCATGCCTCTGGCATCAACTATATTCCTGTTGCATATTTTGATGATCTGGCAGAATACCTCAAAGGAAGGATCGATAAAACCATATTTGGTAAGAGCAAACAATCCAAAGGCCGAAGAAATTATTCTCCAATCGGAGAACACATGAAAGGCATACTGGACTAGCCAATGGCAAAGGAAATAAAAAGAACCATCGAGACTATCCTCAACCTTGAAACGGGGGAAATTCTTGATGTACAGGATATCTTTCGCGATCCTTTAAAAAGAGAAGCGGAGATATTCCAACTACGTTCACAGATTCAACAGCAGGTACATCAAAAAAGAGCTGTATACGTGTGTATATTCTGCAAACAATCTATTGGCATAAGGGGGCATGTCAATAGGAAAGACTACTACCTGGCCCATACTTTTAGAAGTGATGACTGCATCATTAAGACCAATCATCATCTCACAGAAGAACAGATCAGGTGCGTCAAGTATAATGGAGAGAAAGAAAGCGTCCTGCACAATCATCTAAAAAACCAGATTGCACACTATCTGGAATTGGATGATAAAGTAATTGCTGTCCATACCGAAAAAGTCTACAAGGATCTAGCGATATCCAAAGAGTGGAAGAAACCTGATGTGATGGCAGAGCTTACAGACAAAAAAATTGCCTTTGAACTGCAACTATCGACAACATTTCTTTCTGTAATTGTCGGCAGGACGATATTTTACAGGGACAGGGGAATTTTTTTGATCTGGATATTTCCAAATTTCTCGCTTGACAGCCACCTCCAGCAGTTCACACAAAAAGATGTTTATTATAACAACTCATTCAATGTCTACGTCTTTGATGAAGATGCGCAGGAAAAGTCTAAAAAGGAAAATCGGCTCGTTTTAAAGTGTTATTATAAGTGCTTTACAATAAAAAACAACAATATCCAGGAAAAATGGGTGTCCGCATTCATCGGAATTGATGAGCTAAATTACGATACGGAAAAGATGGAGCTATTCTTTTATGATTCGATTAAAGAAAAGGAAATCTTAACTAAACTGTTGGCCGAGCAGAAAGCCGAACAAGCCATAACGGATCAAAAAAATGCAGCAACCTACAAAGCCAGCCATGCTTTGAAATATCTGAGAGAATTTTACAGAAACGATGTAGAGCCCATTCCCCGATCGGTTGAATTCCCATTGCAATACATTGAAACAGAACAGGAAATTGAGATCTTAAATAAAGAAGTAGGATTTAATGGCCTTAAAGTTAAGGTGATCTCAGACCTTTTCCAATCCGGCGAAAAGCCCAATTTCCTGCAATTTGTCTGTGAGCAGGATAACCTCCTTGTCGACACCAAAAACATGGTGGTCGACGGCAAACCTATATTTGAATACCTGATCTATCTAGAAAGCCAATGGGAATTTTATAAGAAAATTTCACTATTATTTAGGAAGGGATATACTTTAAGCAATGTCGACTATGGTTATTTCCACAACTTATATGACAAAAACTATTTTAATGCAACCGAATCCGAGAGAGATTACATTGAAAGATGGGCATTCATCTACTGCCTGAATGCGTTGTGGAACAAAGAGGACTCTTTGTATCTAATGCAGATAAAAAAGATACTATTTGCCATTCTTTCACTTAAAAAGGACTTGTCAATAGGTCATAAATTTGGCAATCTGAAGCAGTTAACTATGAATATCTTGACACATAGCACAGATTTCGGAATGATTTACATCAATGCTCTTAAAAAATTCGATCAATACGACAGACAATTATTAGCGGACAAAAGCGGAAAGCTTAAAGCAAAGATCGACGATTTCAAGAGAGCTGAGCCACTGCAGAACAGCCAATTCGACAGAATTATATACGAGATATTTCCGGAGTTATAATGTACTTATTAACCTTAACCAAACTTATTGATTTCCATGGTTATAGCAGGGAAAAAATAATATTTTTCTGGAGTCCCCTAAATCTCATTAATCAGCGAAACTTACTTTAATTGAAACAACCTGTCTTGCATTACTGGACTTACGTTTCTCCCCTTCAATGATATGAAGGGGACCTTCATCGGCTGGTAGTAAGGCACCATCTTTTCTGTTCGCCAAAATGATCTTCGGGAAATAAGGGATAGAATATCAGAACCATTTACCACCGATAACTTTTAGTCGCTTATGTGTAAACGGGAAACTAATTGAAATGTCTTGTAATTCTACTATCTTAGATAAGAATTAACCTTTCTATGTCAAGAAATATACTTTTAATTGAGCCTAATTTCAAAAATAAGTACCCACCAATCGGACTTATGAAAATATCTACTTACCACAAAATGTTAGGTGATAATGTTCAATTTTATAAAGGCGATCTAAAGGCTTTCGAACTTCGAATTAGATTATCATATACGATTGAGGTATTGCAAAATGTATTGCCAGAATTCAATTGGTTTGACATTGAAAAGGAAATTAAGGCCTACATATCGTCAAAAAGACTAAAACTTCTTGACCACATAGTTGAGAGATTTGAGGATAACTTAGATCTAATAAGGTCTACTCTAAAATCCTGTGCTACAGACAAGCTCAATCATACTTTTGATAGAATTTATGTTTCTACGCTCTTCACTTTTTATTGGGATATTACCATTAAAACCATTGAATTTACTAAGACCTTAACTGGTAATCTACAGAACATATTTATCGGTGGGGTAATGGCCTCCTTACTAACTAAAGAAATAATTGAAGAGACAGGAATTACACCTATCACAGGTCTACTGGACAAGCCCAATGCTTTAGATAACAACTGCGATATAATAATCGACGAGCTTCCATTAGACTATTCGATTCTCCACGAAATAGAGTATGTCTATCCAACGGAAAGCGCCTATTTTACGTTCATGACCAAAGGCTGCACTAGAAAATGTGCTTTTTGTTCAGTACCTAAACTTGAGCCTACCTATAAAGAAAAAATTGATGCGAAGAATCCTTTTGAATACGTAAGAAATATGTTTGGCGAGCAACGCAATCTGTTATTGATGGACAATAATGTGCTCGCTTCGCCTAAATTTCCAGAAATAATACAGGAAATAAAAGATTTAGGGTTTTATAAGGGAGCGACCTTTACCTATCCCAATATGCTAAAAATTGCAATCGACAATTTGATCACAGGATACAATGACAAGGTATATATTAAGGAAGCTTATAACCTCATTCATGGATTAACGAGCCGAATAAAATCTAAATCAAAGACAGAATACGAGCAATTGCTTAAAGACAGCAATCTGCTTCAACTTCCATCTGAAAAAAATATTTTAATAAATGCGTTCCCATTAATCAATGTTTATTTTGAAAAGTATAGATACCAAGGAAAGTTAGCCCGATACGTAGATTTCAACCAAGGGGTAGACGCCCGATACGTCACCGAGGAAAACATGAAGTTAATGTCAGAAATTCCAATAAGGCCACTTCGCCTTGCCTTTGACCATATTGGGATTAAAAAAACGTATATCAATGCAGTTGAACTGGCGGCAAAGTATGGGCTGACAGATCTTTCTAATTACATATTATTTAATTTCAAGGACAAACCAGCCGATTTTTACGAGCGCCTAAAAATCAATGTTGATCTAGGGAAACGATTGAATATTAAGATATTCAGCTTTCCGATGAAATTTGTACCCTTGTTTGGCGAGGAGGCTAAAAGCAGAAAACATGTCGGACAACACTGGAATAAAAAATTTCTTCGTGCTATCCAAACAATTTTAATCGCCACCAGAGGAATTGTAGCCCCTGGCTATGAATTCTTTGAAATGGCGTATGGCAAGGATTTAAAATCGTTTATGGACTTGCTATACATGCCGGAATCTTATATCATAAACAGAAACTATTTTAAGAATAATGGAATGATTGCTGCTTGGAAAAACGATTTCCAGTCGCTGACCGTCTATGATCAGGCAATTGCAAGAAAATTAATAGAGGAAAATGAATTTTCTGATATTGAATCTATAACCCAAAACTCCATGATACTAAGGCTTTTAAGCCATTACAAGTTTGACAATGATAAGAAAATTGTAGATGTGGAAGTAAATAAGTTAAGATCATACTTTGACAAATTAATTAAACACGATATGTTTATTGATTTGACTTTGACTCATGATTTTGAAATATCGATGAAGGAATTTAAAAGCGCATGATCTTCTATGCTCTACTCCATAAAGTCTTAGACGAATAACTTTCTGCAATGATCTTCTGAATATCAGGATCATAGTCGTTTTCCGTTATATATTTCTCGTCATTAAAACAGCTAATAACCTTGTCTGTGGCGAAGATAAACTTGTCATTTAAAAATTTCTCACAGTCCTGGACATACAATTGCTCCGCATCTTTGCGTCGTGTTCCTAAGATTGTAAACGTCATCATCCTGTGTGGCAGCAATTTACCAGTATCTCGATTTGGATAGCTACTACCATGATAAAATACAGGTGGTAAAAACTCTACATGAAAATCATACTTCCTGAAACGCTCACTTAACATCGAATAGCAATAGGCCTTAAGGTGCCTGACTGCTAATACTTCCGGCTTCTTAATGGCGGATATCTTTTTAAGGTATTTCTTGATGCAGGCATCTTTTATCGCACTCAGATCCTCATCGAAAGAATTTGTATTGACAGTAATGTACATGATAAACTTTTCACCTTTACCGTCATTAGAAGCAACAAGTTCATATTCTAAAAACTTATCAATGACATCAAGTTTTGTGATATATTTAATTACTTTTCCCTGCTCATTTAATACTTGCCTAGGAACCAAAATATTACTGCAAAAATCCAAATTGTAGATTTTCAAAAAGTCATTCTGAGCGTAGGTTTGTCCTCTTTCAGAAAGACCACCCATAACAATATCTTCCATCCATCCTTGATAAACAAATCCAGACTTGATCTTATCTTGTCTTTCCAATTTTTGCAATAAGTCATCAAGTTTAGCGACATCAATAACTTCACCTTTTTTATAGCTAGAGCATTGAAAAGCAATCACTTTATCAAGATAATCTATCCATTCTAACACATCAAGTGCCTCAATATCAGGAAGACCAATGTAAATTAACTTCTTCTTTAAGGTGTCGCTTAGGGCTTTTATCAATGGTTTACACCAAAGTTTTCTAATCAGATCCTTTCTTGCATGATCGGTAAAAAAGCTGGCTGGTGCAGCTGAAGTTGAGGCCATTATTCAGATTCGTAAATTTCTTCTATATCTTCTCTAAGCTCATTTAATTTTTTCACATAATCTTCTCTACTTGACGATTGTGTTTTTATGAACTTCTCATCAATTATATCGATAATCGTTTTTAAATCAGAGCTTAATTCCAGTCCGATCATCTGAATCACTTCTATTAAACTCTCAGCAGCTGGTTCAGACGGCTTGACAGAATTTGGTGTAATGATCTTAGCTATCGTATTGGCATTGTTTGCAACTGTAGCTTTCTTTTTCTTATTCTTTTTTATGTCCAAATAAGATTTAATATCATCCAAAAGACCATTAATACCTTTAATGGCCTCATGGGCTTTTTCGATATTAGCGCCTTTTAATTTTTCAGCGTCAAGCTTTTTCTTTAGCGAGATATTAATCGTATTTAACGTTTGAAAAAAGTCAAGTAGTTTATCTCCGTTATCTTGAAAAAACTCTATCTGGGCGGTGATTTCATTATACTTCTCAATTGCTGAGAACAGGTCTTCCTCAGCCTTTTGATGCTCTTGATACTCATCTGCAACTTTGTTAAATCTATTTGCTGTCTGCTGAAGAACTCCATAGAAAGTTGTTCTTATAGAAGAATGTTCAAAATCCGTACGCGGTCCATTAGGAAGCAACTTTGGATGCACTGCAATAAATTCACCTACGTACCTATTAAAATAAGTTGGTCTACCATAATGAATAATAAGATCTTCTCTCTTTCCAATAGTAAAGCCGTGCTTTTTAATGATGAACCCTCTAACTTTCCCATTTGGAATTGTCCTTCTGCCATTGTTAAGGCATCCCCAGGCTAAGCCCATAAAACCTTCAGCGCTGTTTAGTTCGTAAAATTTAGGTTCCAATGGCGCATCATCAGGATGTGCTTTATCTCTGAAATCAGAATCTTTATATGGTCTATAGAGCTTTTGCTCGTTGCCGTTAATATCTAAAAGCAAATCAATTGTACGGAAGAGTGCGTTATTCTTCTTACAAATTTCAGTAATGTATTTTTGAATCTTTGCCCCATGCATAAAATCAGGGGAAAACGGTAATGGTACTACCCGTTCCAAGTACTCGGCAACTTCGTCATACTTTGACAACGACCCGAAGAAATTACTGTCTAGGCCTAGCATTTCGATCCTAGTGCCGGTCTTCGGAAACTCGAATTCATCAAGTTCGGTGAATTCTATATTGTTTTCTAGCAGGGTTTGAAGGTCAATCTGTTGTTCCAGTTCCGTTGAGCTCTCGATTTTTGAATCTTTCTGATTTTCCAAATCAAACCTTATTTCTGCAAAATTAATGGTCAATTGATGTGGCTTTTCATCCTTTGTTTTTGAGTAAATACAAAGTTTTTCACACAGGTGCAATGAACTATAAATTCCTATGCCCATGAATCCTACGCTTTTTTTCGGATTTTTGTCTGATATGCCTACACGAATTGCCTTGCGCATGATGATTTTATCCATGCCATGCCCATCGTCAGTAATGCTAATATTATTATGGCGTATTTTTATCGAAATAGTCTCTGCCATCGCATCAACCCCGTTTTGAACATATTCTCGCAGAGCATCCTTTGGGTCAGCATACATCCCCTTAGTAATGATTGAGATAAGCTCCCCACCTATGTCGTGTCTAGTTAATTTCATTATAATTTCATGTAAACTTGCATGCAAGAATAGTACATAGTAAAAGTTAGCGAAGTTACAACTAAATTAATAAAAAATTAGTGAGTCAATGATGCCGGCACTAATTTAACATAGAGCTCTCGTTAATTTGAGGTGGGCTTCAATATCTTTTGATCTCGCCTATCACTTAAAACGAACTTATTGCCCGCAAGGGCCGCCCGAAATTTTGGGCATGACAAAGCACTAAGAACTACCCGCCCTTAGTGCCTAATTTGATCTAAAAGGATCTTAATTCAGCGCATTCACCCCAATCCTTGCAAAATCATTGCATAGATCAAAGGTAGCTTGTGCTTTGCCTAAGGCATTGCCCGACATAATCGAATTGAATTTTGCTTCGTCATTTTTAAAGTTTCTAACGTTCTGAAAATAACCAGTCACGCTGTTGTACGTCCCAAACAAAGTTCCTTTTGTGGTGTCTAGTTGCTGTGTCGGACTGGTGGCGGAATATTCAAGTACATTCTCCACCATGTTATTGAACACACTGGAAAATTCGTCCTGCCTGCCTTTCTTTAGGTTGTCCAAAGTTTCCTTATTTGGAGCCAATGCCATCTGCACCAGTTTTTTTACCTGTCTGTCCGTAATCTTCACTTTCGACCAATGGTTAAACAGCTCTTCCATTTCACCGCTCAATTGGTTGGTTATGCCCAATAATTGATGTGCCTGTTTCAAACGCTCGTGCGCATTTGCGGTATGGCGTATCTTGACTGCGCCCGTTTGATTTTTCATAGCGGCATTGAGCGTATTCTGGCAACAAACTCTAATGGGCGTAAAAGAAGCGGTGATACTACCGAACCCATCGTGAGAAGTCGTCAGGAAAAGAAACTGTTCGATCAGATCCGACTTTCCCACCTTGATATATTCGGGCAATTTTGCCGTTATAAAAATGCGTTCGCCATTGCCCAAAGCCCCTGCGGTCTCATACAAAATGCCGTCCTTACCGCCAACAATGCTATCGAAAAAGGAAAACGCATCTACATTTTGCACAACATGGTATTCTTTGCCCACCACGCCCAACACCTCGTCCGTATCGGTGCGCATAGTGGTGTAATATTTAGGGACTAGGATATTAGGCTCAAAGGCGTTCATATACTCGTCCGTTTCAGGGTCTTTAAAAATTTCATAATTTTCCCCGTTGACCGTAAACAACGGACGTTTTTCTACAGTAAAATCCAGCCCTGCGTGTTTAATCGCCTCTGCGCTGGTCGGGTAATCCGCTATGATCGTACCCAAACCATGCCAAGCTTTTTCTTTAACGCTAAAAAAAGCGTCCTTACATGTTTTGCTGTTGTGATTTATGTTGTGTGCCATAATTGATATTTTTAACGTTCCTAATTCTTGATAGTAAAATTTCGGTTTCCAGTACATTGATATTAGCGGTATCGCTAAGACTTAGCCTAGACTGGGTTTCAATCTCATGTACTATATCTGATATTTGGGTATGGTCTGCATGGACTGCCACACGTACCATAATAAAAAGGGTCTCGTACTTCATCGTTTTTGTGTATGTAGTTTTTTGAATTTGTCCAACTGCTGATAAAATGCTTTCGGGTTTTCCTCCTCGAATTCAAGCCCGTAGCCTGTCCAGTATAACTGATCTAAGAATTCTATAAATGCCTCAAACATGATTTTAGGATTTAGTAAAAAAATATAAACGCCCCACCCAAAGGGCAGGGCGTTTGATTGATTACTTTTGAGGAATAAAGATTTCGCCCTCGATTTCCGCCAGTTTATCCACGCAAAGCGTATTGACCATTTTTGCTACCGCATTGATGATAAACGGGTTTTTGGTCGTAAACTCCCTGCCTTTATCATCTTCAATGGTCAGTTCGCAACGTTGAAAATGCGTGCTGTCGGTTTCCTCCGCATCGTCTTTCTGCGCCACCTCGAACGCTTCCAATGTTCCGATGGTTTCCAACAATTTGCCCCTTTGATTGATACGACGGTTTAAGTCCAAAGCCAGTTTTATCGTCGCTTCCAAGTTCATGGCAGGTTTAACCTCCTGCAATTGTTCCTTGATTTCAATTTTTGTCGGTTCTGCTTTTGGCGCTTCTACTGGCGCAACCGCTTTGGGTTCTTCTTTTGGCTGTTGCCCGTTGTTTCCTACTGGAGGTTTTACCGCTTCGGTGTTTGGTTTTTCCTTGTCCGGATCAACCTGATTGGCATTTTCTTTTAAAGGCACTGCCGGACGGATAGCCGATTTATCAGTCAATGTGCCTTTTACTGCTCCGTTTTCTTTTCCGCTTGTGATTACTGTAGTTTTCATGATTTTGATTTTTAAATGTTTATGGATATTGTTTAATGAATTCGCTATTGTGTTTGTGCCTGTGCGCTACGGTCTGGCCGTTGTGCTTTGTGCGGTGGGTGGGCTTCTGCCTTTTGTTCTGCTCATGGGTTTTTCTGCTTTAATAAATTCAGTCGGCAGGAGCCTCCTGCCTTTTTGTTAAATCCCATCACCTGACCACAATCCAGTAGGCAGGCAAGACTTTGCGAAAAAAAATACGCTCGCGAAGCGAGGAAGATTTTTTTTCTGCAAACCCCCTTGGGGGCTTGGTCTTGACTAGGCTAATGGATTGTTCAGAAATTTTGGCACAAAAAGGTTGGGGGTAATTTGGATGCGCTTATCAAACCTTAATCAGGGATTCGTTATTTTTACAGTCATCCTATACAGCTGGCTACCATGCAGGCAAAAAAAAAGAAAAAGAAAACGATCATTGCAAAGACCACCCAGCCCAGGGCGATGCGCCTGCAACGGGCGAAATCATGGCTAAGTAGTTATGAGGGAAAGAATGTAGTCAGGGGATATGCTAAGAAATACAGGGTCGACCTGCTGTGCGCCATCGCCGAACTGCGGACGCTGGGCGTTGAAATAAAACCTGAATACGAGCAGGCCGTGCGGCAGACAATTGTCCAAAGGGTAGAGCAGAACAAAACACAGAAAGAGGTCAAAAACCGTGAATTCGATGGCATCAGCGACCATCAGGATGGGGATTTTGCCTATATAGCGGGCTACACCATTGGCGGTGCTCCTTACGGCATCAGGTGGGAAGAAATGGACGGAGCGCAACTGGAAGAATAAGTTGACCCCAACCATTCTCCAGAACAGCTAATTCCCATGAGCAGGTAGATAAGCACCGCTGGCAATCCGCATGGTCTTTACAGGCTTTACGTTGAGAATAGGATACATCCTTTTAGCCAGTTCCATTGCGGCCATGACCGAACTTGCCTTGGCAATACCCATCCCCGAAAAGCGGCACAAACCTTTAATATCCATTTTCGA
This sequence comes from Pedobacter sp., assembly GCF_041662865.1. Taxonomy (GTDB): domain Bacteria; phylum Bacteroidota; class Bacteroidia; order Sphingobacteriales; family Sphingobacteriaceae; genus Pedobacter. The sequence continues at coordinate 111,797 of NZ_JBAZRL010000004.1, read as the reverse complement.
TAAAGCCAGAAGATCGCCATCAACACTGTCCAAAATCCTTCCGGCCAGAGAAACAGCGGTTTCATTGGGCGTACCCGAACCGATCAGCATGGCCAGCAGTTCGACGCTTTTCATTAAAGTCGGCCCCTGTTCCAGCATTTTCTCACGTGGACGCATTTCAGGTGCCCAGCTCTTGATTCCCTTATCCCTTATTTCCTGTTTGTTACGGTACATATCCTGAACCGTTTCCTCGGGCTTACCCACATATTCAACAGTAATAAAGAGCGAGGACAGGCAGGCGATGAAGATCGGAAGATCCTCTTCCCAGACCGAAAGTGAAGACCGCTCATAAGTCCCGTCAGGTTTGGAATCACTCCTGGTAATCCGGATATAATTACTATTGTTCCTTGCGATCTTAAAATCCAGGAAGTAATACTTTCCCGCTGAGGAAAAGCTTTCTGAGGCAATGATGTCATTTTTCATAGCGATTGTTTTTAATGTCCGAAAGCAAAATTGAGAGGGATTTTCATCACATGCAGCATAAAAAGTACACCTATCCGATACCTAGAATGAAAACCGTTACCAAAAACTTTTATCCGATAATTAATGTTATAAACGGGACTTACCAAGAAAAAAACAATGGAGACGACACTTGAAAACCCTTCACCCCCAAACAGAACATGTGACTATTGCGGAAGGCCGATCAGTGGAAGGTTGGACAGGAAATTTTGCGATGTCAACTGCAAGAACAATTTCAACAGCAGGCAGAGGTCGGCTTTCAGGGCAGGTGTACATCCCAATGCTGGACAGATCATTAAACAAATAAAGATCAATTATGAAATACTGCTCAAGCGTCAAGTCCAAAAAATTGAAAAAGACGCAACCACATATATCAACAAGGAACAACTGGTCAAAGATGGGTTTGACCCGAGGTTTTTTACTTCACTAACCACCGACAAGTGGGGAGAAATTTGGAAATGCTGTTTTGATTGTGGCTTTAGAGAAATAGAAGACGGCAACATAGAACTTGCCCACTTTCCCAAACAAGCAGAATTATAGCGACTCATTATGATCCTCTTGTGCACCCGAAGACGGCTCAGGTTCCTCACCATTTAAGGGTTCAAACCGCATATACCGGGAAATACCATAATCCTTCAGGTGCGCTATGGGATCAACGAAACAATACCACGGATAAAAGACGACTTCCTCGATACCGTTTGCATTAACTTCCTTTACAGGGCCTCCAATTCTCAGCAGTTCATGCGGTGGCAGGAATTTTTCGTTATCACTGAGCAGGAACAGTTCAAAATAGGCACTTTTTCCGTCCAGATTGGGAATAATCCTTGATCGGATCGTACCATCCTTTTTCCAAAGTTTAAGCATCTTTTCCTTTAATCCAAAGTCCAGCTCCAATTCGATGGCCGAATAGAAACTATCCTTTGACTGCGCCGCCTCAAAGGGGATAATTCCAGATTCAAGCGCCCGCTGGCAGGGAATACATTTCAACCCATGCTTGTCAAACCATGACTCTTCACCTGAAACCACTCTGGAACAGATCACGCAAGCCTTCTTCTCCTCATAGTGAAAACCATCCGGAAATCGTTCCAGCTTCCGTTCATCTTCTACTTCCTTGAGGACAATTTCAGTCACGATATTAGCCATCAGGTTTAAAAAGCGTTCCTCCTCTGTTGCACCAGCCAGTTCGTCTGGTCGTTGAAAAGAACCTTGTTTTGCTTTTTTTCGGGACTTAGCTGGCTGCTTAGCTAGGACAGCTTTAGCAGCAGGCTTTGACATCACTCTGGACTTTTCCATACTGTCAACGCGTTTACGGGTTGCTGAGTGCGCTGTCACAAAGGCTGAAATCTCTACTTCATAGTATTCACATAAACGTAGCAGTTGCACCGCACTGATATCAGATTTGCCGCTTTCAAAGGCCAGGTATTCCCGCTCGGAAACGTTAAGGAGCATCGCAACCTGTTTCGGCTTTAGCCCATGCTTCGACCGAAAAAGCACCATATTTTCGCCTATCGTGTTCATCACAATTCAAATCAATATTTCACGGCTGTTTCCTCCGTTTCGCCCTTCGCTTGGTCGGATAGCGCCTATTCACAAAACTTTCTGGAAAAGCACTTTGACTGCAAAACTCCTGTTTTGGCTTTGGGTTTGGCATCCTGCTCGGTAGGTGGATTTTCTGAATCCGTCCTTCGCAGGTAGTTCATGATCTTATAATCCTTCAAGTACTCAAACGGATCGCAGCACTGGTACCATTTCAGGTGGCGCTCATAAACTTGACCGTCCACTTCCTGCTCTACGGTATCGCTGAACCGCAACATCTCTTTTTGAGGAAGAAAACCATAATTGTCCGCAATCAGAAATATCCGCAGGTGTTTAGCGCTCGGATCACCGAAACGGGAAATAATACGCGGCTTGATGATTCCCTTGTGAATCCACTGTGTCAAGGCTTTTCCCTGTACATTAAAAAGTGATTTCAAATCGTAATCGGTATAAAAACTCTCGTGGTCACCAGTCAGTTCGCCGGGGATCAGTCCGGACTCCACCGCCTTCTGGCAATGCATGCATTTAAGACCGTACTTATCATACAACATCCCAACATCCGACCCACCAAGATTACATAACCTGCAGCTATAGCCTTTGGGTTCAAATACATATCCTTTTGGATTTCCTTCAAGCTTTTGCTTCCAGTCCTCCTCATCCATCACCTGGTCAAGCGCCAGCCTCGCCAGTTTGTAAATCAGCTCGGCAACATCGGACACTTCCTTGTCCGTGAAATCGCGGCCATGTTCCTTTTCCAAGCTCAATTTGATTTCTTTCAGCCTTGCGGCAGGGATCGTGAATTCGTTGCCTTTAAAGTCGAACATACCTTATTGATTTAAGGTTAAACTTAGGATAGCGGAGTTTCATGAAATCTGAGAAAACAGAAACCAACGCTAACTACCTATAATTCAACGTTGAAATGTCGGCCGTAATTGTCCCAAAAACAAAAAAACCTGACCGTTTCCGATCAGGTTTAATTCCCAAAACACCAGTTAATTATTTAGTGTTCTTTTTCTCTGTGATTTCTTTACGGATCTCAGTTGCCAGGACCTTTAAGTCCTGCATTGCCTTACGCACCCTTGTTCCAGCGGCACCGTTCCCCGAATTAAAGAATTTACCTGCATCTGTTTCAATGTCAGAGACAAGTTGCTTTACCTTTTCAAATTTTTCCATGTTTTTAATTTTATGATGAATAGTTTATTAGTTACCTGACCAGAAGGCGAATATATAATTATTTGTGATTACACGCCCATTCCCTGACCTTGGGCTACCTCTTTGTCTTTACCCTGCTCTTGCTTTTTAGAGAAAGCGTTGCTCATTTCCAATCCGGTTTCCTTTTGGAATTGCTCCCTTTTTTCCGGCTTGCCATTCTCCGCATAGAAATTCAGCTTGCCATACCGTACTGCGGTTTCCAGATACATTTTGGTTTCCTGTCCATCTTTTTCTACGGTGACAAGCGGGCGGTTACCATTCATCAGGGAGGTTTCCAAAGCCTCTGCCTTTTTCGGCTCTGCCATTTCCTTGATCTTATAGTCATCTAAAAGGGCTTTTACATCATAACCGTATGCATCGGTAAACTGGCGGAAAGTTAAGTTGTTCTGGCGGTCACGTTCCTTTTCTGTATCGAGTTGCATCCATGCCTTGTAAGGGGTGCCTTCTCTGCTTAATAGGTCATCACGGTAAACCGATCTTCCCTGAACTAAATTGGCGGCCTGTTCTTTTGAGAATCCCTTCCCATGATCTAGCCAAAAAGTCTGTGGCATAGGAGGCGAATAGAAATCACGCTTAAATTCCCTGGACACATAGTTCACTTTGCCTTCTTCCATGTTGGCGACCATAGTCTTACTTGCCGCACCTTTTCCAAAAGCAAGTTCAGCGTTGCCCTTCTGTTTGTTAAACAATTCAATGGCTTCGGAAAGATTTTCCAGTTTTTTAACCGAATTATCCTGTCCTTCGGGCATCTTAATTATCACCATATATTTTTGTCCTTCTTCCAAAGGCTTAAGCTGGTTATGAACCGCTTCCAGCCTGTTCAGGTAGTAGTAATCCGATTGTCCCGACTGTTTAAAGTGCAGTGTAATATCGACCTGCCCTTTGTTTGCTTTTACAGCATCGTAGAGCTTAAAATTGGGATCGTTGTTTTTCATGTGCTCTTCCATTTTGGTAATGAGCGGATCACCGAACCCAAGCATTTTCATTTCATCTCTCAGGTCCTCAAGGTTGTTCAAATTCATATCTATCTATTTTTAGTTAAAAAATGTTACTGTTAAATCCACTATAAATTAGCGGTTCTTCTGCTTGTTGTTGCGAAGCAGGATTGCCCGACCCGCATTCAGCTTTACCTTAATGCTTTTTACCTTTTTGCTGATAAGCTGTCTTGCCGCATCGATTCCGGCACCTGCTACCTGCGCACCCACTGATGCATCAAAACCACCAAAGCCGATACTCCTTACCGCATCATCGGTGCCGTCATTCAATGCTCCTGTCAGTAACGCTTCGGGCGCATCGATACCAATCATCCCGTCAAGGCTATAGACCGAAAGGTCAACGGGAATGATGGAAGTGCCCAACCTGATATTTTTAATATCGAGCAATAGGCGCTGGTTGGTTATCCTGCAAGCCCCAAAAAGTTCCTGACCTTTTGGAATAAGCAACCCGTTTATGCGAAGGGTATCCTGCAACCTGATTTTAACGGTTGCACCCTGAACGGCCTTTTGATTATCCACTATGATTGCGGGTGTCGCCCTGAACTGGCTGTCTGGACTGAGCGACTGTACAAATTGCAACCGCTGGATGACGCGCTCGGGATGCTGGATATCCAGGATGTTCTGCATCATGGCATTGAGCTGAACCATTTCTGGGTCTTCGGATTTATTGTCCTGCATGGATTTCATCAGGATTTCAAGCCTGTCGACATCAGATTTAATCGAACTGGCTTCTGGCCGAACAGCCGCCGAGGGTTTAACCTTGACAGGTTCTGGCTTGCTGATTTCCTTTGTAATGGCCTCAAGCTTTTCATCAATTTGTCTGGTCTGGTCGTGTTCCGATGGTTCCTGTTTTCCGCTTGCGTCATTAAAGCCGAGTTGTCCCGCAATCCTTGCGATGCCATTTTCTTCACCATTTGAACCAGTACCAGACTGCTGGTAATAATCAGCTTTAGTTTTTGGCGTATCGTTGGAAAAAGCGGCATCAGGCAGACTTGTGTTAATACCGGCATTCAATTTCGGTGAATGTTGGTTGCCACTTCCCCCGCCCATAGCGTAGAACGCCAACGCCATAAAAGGCACAATGAGCAATGGCATAAATAAAAGGATCTTCCTTTTATCAGTCTTAGATTTTGTTTTCATATCAATTGATTTTTGTTGAATAATCAGGTTATTTAAAAATGCCTAGTGAGGTTATCAGCAGCCAGAGCATGTAGCCTCCGAATGCCGAGCAGAAAATGACCAGTCCGAAAGTTAAATCATGCTTGGATAAGCCAGTTGCTTTGTTATTTAGCCAGTCCGCGACTTTCCGTTGGCATTGTTCCAGATATGCTGCCATGCGCACGGATAACTTTCCCTGCCTTTCTGCATCTTTCAGTTTCTTAAAAATTTTCATCATTTATGGCTTTAATGTTTTATCCCTGTTTTCAATCGTTTCCCATCGCTGGATCAAAAAACCATGCGGGTTGTTATCCGATCTGGACACGTTGCGGATATAGCCTTGTGTTACCAGTTTCCTGTTTATGGTTGATGTGGAACGGATCAAGGTTTGAGTAGCGTAGCACCTGAAGTAATAGGGGTACTGGTCAATATCCAGGGAGATGCTGTCCACCTCGATTTCCTGGGAAATGTTGGCTGAAATGATGTTGTTATAATAGCCCTGCTCTTTCAAGTTGTCAGCCGTTTTCCGTGCGCTTTCATCGGCAAGATAAAGCGCCTGTCCAAGGTTTATTTTGATCACCTTATCATCAGGATCAAGGGTAAAAAAGTAATGATGAAAGGTCTTGATGTGATCCCTGATCTCAACCGGAAGGTTATCTTTCCTCGCCGAACTAAAGGCCTCGATAGCCTTTCCATTTGCCAGGATATACACTTTTGATTGCATGGTTTTAACCAGATCAAAGCTTTTGTAGATGGCAAAACCCGACAAGGTTACACAGGCCAGTATCAGAAAAATACTGAACCGTTTGATGTGCTTGAAGGCCGTATCTATATTTTTAAACTGTGTGAACATAATATTGGTTTTTAATTAAGACTTACCACTTAGTTTGTCCTTGAAATAATCCTGCCCTGAGGCTTCGGCCATTCCCGACATCTGGCGTTTCCCATCGCCAAAGGAATCAGCGATCATACCAGCTCCGTACTTGATACCCGCGATACTGTTATTGGCACCTTGTTTGGTTTCCCTGTAACTTCCAGCGCTAAAGCTGTTGATCTTTGTCAGGATACTATTACCACCGCCAGCATGTACCACGTAGTTGGCTACGGTCGGCACGCAAAAGTATCCTACAATGCCTATGAGCATAAAGATCATGTACGCCGTATCGGTCGAAGAAAAGAAGGTATCGCCGTTCTGAGCGACTTCCTCAATATCCAGTTTGATCATGTTCTGCTGTATTTTACCCAGGATCGCACCGAAAATATTGGCAATTGGTAACCATAAAAAGATGTTGATATACCTAGCCACCCAGACCGATAAGGTATGCTGGAGTCCGTCAAATACCGCAAAACCTAATACCAGCGGCCCAAGAATTGCCAGTACGATGAGAAAGAAGGTACGGAGCGTATTGATGCAGAGTGCCGCCGCCTGATAAACAAGTTCCAGCAGTTCGCTCATGAACTGCTTAAAGCTGTGCCGCATCTTAAAGTCCTGCCGATCTGCCCAGAATTTGATGTCATTACCTACCGCTTCCAGCCAGTTCTCGTCATCTCCATTGGGGTCTTTCGGGTGGGTATATTTGTACCATTCTGAACGGTTACCAGAACCGTCTTCGCCAACATACATTTTCCATTTGGTGGATTTTTTCAGTTCTGCTTCTTTTCGCTTGAGCAGCTCTTTAATTACAAGATTACTATCTTTCACCATTGCGCCAGTTGCTGAAACTATGGGTTTAAGCACTCCATTCATTACGCCAAGCAGGGCGGGGAAAAGGACGATGGCAAGACCGAGTGCAAAGGGGCGCAATAACGGGTAAAAGTCGATCGGTTCGGCGGATGCAATCTGGCGCCATACACGGCTGGCGATATACCAGAGTGCGCCAAATCCAGCTATCCCCCTCGCTACGTCGATAAGTTCGGCGCAAAGCGGGATCATTTCGTCATACACTTTTTCAAGGACACTGTGCAATCCCCCGATCTGTCCGGCAAGGCCTTGGGCATGGGATGTAATGGGAAGCAAGAGCATCATAAATGCCATTAGTCCTAATAATTTTATTATTGTTTTCATGTTGTAAATGTTAGGGATAAAGGCTCATCGTATGCTTTAGTTCGGCTTTTTGCCTTTCCCTCGCTAAGGAGAGTGACATTGCCTTGCTGTTGAAGTCCCGCAGGAAGACAAGTTTATCCTGCACGTCCAAAAAAATCCGGTCAATGGCCTCTAGGCGTTCGGAATCACTCATGCGCAGTTTAGAAGAGGTAATGATCATGACAAGTTCGTCCAGGTTATCTATGCTCTGGTCGAAAAGTTGCTTATATACCTTCCCCAAATAACCCAGCTCTTCAGGATTGAAAGTGTCCGATGAATTGAACTTCTGAAATGCGGATTTATACTCGGTAACTATGTTCTTTTGATAGGTGATAATATCTGCTACCCGCCTGTACTTTTTGACTTCGGGACTGACCAGCACCAGGCCATCTAAAAAGACCTCATGCAGGGAAAAATTGCCCTGGGATATATTTTTGATCGCATTGTAGCCGCCGGAGATCACCTGATATCCTTTTTTCATGTCGGACAGGATGTTCTTCAACTGGCTGAGCTTTTCTACATTCAAAAGCAATTGCTGCGCTTCCTGTGACTGTGCCTTCGCTGATATATTCACGGTAAAAACCATCACCAGCAGGTATAGGACCATTCTTGTTTCATTAATGAATTTCATAGCGATTCTTTAATTGTTCAATTGATTTCTTTTCTATTTCCTTTTGCCGGATAAACTGGCTGATCTCGGCGGTGAAACTTTGGGAAAAAACCGACTTGTCCTGCATCGAGAGGTAGATCTTATCCAGCCGCTTCATACGTTCATCGTCAGTCATTTCTATCTTTCCCGAAGTGATTACCAGTAATAGTTCCTCCAGATCTTTCAGGCTCTCTTCCCAAAGGTTTTCTCTGACTTCCCGAATGTAGAGCTGGTTAGAAAGCGACAGGTGAGGATTGGATTTTATTGCGTTAAATGCCTTGCCGATCCTGATCTGCATTTCGATGATTTCCGCTACCTTGATATTATTCTTTATGACAGGGCTTACCTTTTTAAGTCCGCTGATAAATGCATTGTGCAGGCTGAACTCACCATTAGACAGGTCTTTGATGGTTTGCAGACCGGAACTGGCGATCTCATATCCCTTTGTAAGATACTTGGTGTACATTTCAAGGGCAGCGATCTGCTCCAGCAGGTATTTTTTCTGCGTCTTTTTCTGGTTGAAAAATTCGGCGAAGGTCTGCCCGTTGCTGTTACCGATAGCTGCGAAAATGATCAGGCAGGACATCACGCACGCTTTGATTTTACTCGATCCCATAAATCTCCTTGAGTTTAGCGGTCTCATCCAGCGACTTAGATCGCTTGATGCTTAGGCCGATGTTACCGGAATTGAATTTTTTAAGCGAGGAATAATTGGACTCCATTTCAAGAACTGCTTTAGCGATCAGTTTCAGCCTTGCCGCATCGCTCATCTGGGTCTTAAAAGAATTGATCACCAAAAAGATCTGGTCTAAATTCTTAATGCTTTCGTCAAGGATTCCGGCATAGACTTTCTGCATGTAATCCAGTTCTTCGGGCTGAAAGTGTTTGTCCTTTTGAAAAAGGCCCCATGCCCACTTGTACTCATCCACGATGTTTACCTGGATTTGCGTCAGATCTTTAATCCGCTTATAATAGGCAATAGCCGACTTGATGCGCCACAGCTCATCATAATATTTAGCGTACTGTTCCTTTTGCTTTTCCGTCCAGTCTGCGATTTCAGTGAGTTTGAGTTTTGACAACTGGTTTTCCAGAACTTTCTGCGCGTTCTGCAGCCAGATCGTTTCATTCTGCAAACGCTGGACTTTCAGGTCAACTGCTTTGATGACCTTTTTAACCCCCGCCTTGATCACTTCCAGTACCGCAATTTGTGCACTTGCCCCTGAAGGCAATCCCACAAACAGCGTCATGGTGCTCAAAGGCAGGATGACCATATACTTTTTCATATATTTTATTAGTTTCATGTTTCTAATTTTTGTTGGTTAACTTGGTGTATTCCCTGTTAGCGACCAGGATGCGACCAGCATCAGGGTAAATGGTAATGATCTTACCACGCTTTACTTCTTGCATCGATTTGGTTTCCTCGTTATACAGGGCTACCCACTGCTCATTTTCCCTTTGAAGTTTCATCAGCTTCCCGTTCTCCTTCCGCTGGTAAGCGGTCTTACGGTAGATTCGGTAGGAACTGTTCTGTTCGCTCATGGGCTGGATGATCAGCGTGTCATAGGCCACACTATAATCGCCCTCGGCATAATTAACGTAGGTGCCAGGAATAAAAGAGCGGGTATCGGTCACTCCACCGCCCCGGCAAGCCATTAGGATTGTAGCGATAATGGCTATTAAAATGATCTTGATCTTCATGTGTTTTTCTATTGAATGTGAATGATTGTTATTTCTTGTTTTGCAGGTCCCGCACAAGCATGGCGATACCTTTCTGCACGCTCCCGTACTTCTGGGCATATTGCTGTACCAATAGCTTTTCGGTTTCCTCGGTCGTGTATGCGTAATATTCCTGCGGGGAAACCTCCGTGCGGTAAACCTTACTGTGCTGACCTCCGAGCGAGATAAAGACTTCCTTGTATTTGCGCTTTGGATCGTTGGCCTTGTTCATGGAAAGTACCTGCGCCTTTTCCTTATCGGTTAGGCCGAGCAGTTCCTGTATCGCGTCAAACTTGTTCTGGTACTTGCTCTGGTCAAGCAAAATCTTACAATCGGAGTTGTTGATGATCGCCTGCTTCACGATGTGCGAGGAAATGATGTCTTCCACCTCCTGGGTAACGACAATGGCTTCCCCGAAAAATTTCCTTACGGTCTTAAAAACGTACTTGATATAGTCCGCCATGCCATCTTTGGAAATGGCTTTCCAGCATTCTTCGATCAGCAAGACCTTACGGATTCCCTTCAGTTTGCGCATCTTCGAGATAAACATTTCCATCAGGATCAGCGTAACTACCGGAAATAAAATAGCGTGGTCTTTTATCGCGTCCAGTTCAAACACAATAAACCGCTCATGCAATAGATCAAGGTTTTCGGTAGCATTCAGCAGATAGTCAAATTCTCCGCCCCTGTAATAAGGATTTAACACATACAGGAAATTGCCGACGTCAAAATCTTTTTCCTTCACCTTGCCATTTTCCAGTATCTGCATGTATTCGGACATCAGGAAATCATAGAAAGAATTGAAGCAAGGGAATATATCGGGATTGCGATCAAGGTGGCCGTAGTATAAAGTGAGCGCATTGGAAAGCGCTACGTACTCTGACCTGCGGAAATTCTCATCGTCTTTCTTCCATAGCGCAAGCAGCAGCGTTTTGATGCTTTCCTTTTTCTCGGTATCCAGTACGTCGCCATCGGTCAGATAAAAAGGATTGAATTTGATCGGGTCGCTTTCCGAATAGGTAAAGTAATAGCCACCGACCAAATCACAAAGCCCTTTATAACTGTGCCCGACATCGACCAGCACCACATGGGCACCCTGTTCATAATATGATCTTACCATGTGATTGGTAAAAAAGGACTTTCCAGAACCGCTTGGTCCTAAAATGAACTTGTTACGGTTGGTCGTGATTCCCTGTTTCATCGGCTCGTCGGATATGTCTACATGAACAGGTCTTCCAGAAATCCGATCACCCAAGCGCATCCCAAAAGCCGAAACAGAAGACCTGTAATTACTTTCCAGGTTGAAAAAACAGGTAGCCTGTTCTATGAACGTATCAAAGGTGTCGTTCATGGGAAAGTCAGCTTCATTGCCGGGGAGGCCAGCAAACCAGATCTGCGCTTGACCATCGGTCTCGCGCTTCGCCACCGCATCCATCTGCGCCATTGCCGAACCAACTAAATTCTTCAGGTCTTTTACCTTACCCGCCTCGTCTGACCATGCCAGTACATTGAAATGCGCCTTTATAGGAAGCCGCTGGGAAGCAATGGCTTCATTAAGAAAGTCATTGACCGCATCACGAGAAATGGCGTTCTCCCTGGAGTAGCCCGATAAAGACTGCAAGCGGAGCTTTTTCGCCTCAAGTCTCTTGATTGTTTTCTGTGCATCCTCAATAAATACATATTGGTTCAGGATGTGATTACAGTTCAAAAGGCTTCCCAATGGACTTGCGAAGCCGATGGAAAATTTAGTCCGGTCATTGCTATACTTATCATAATTGATACGGCTACCACATAAGGCAGGCATATCCTCTGCATCGGAAAGCGTGTACAGTTCCACATGCTTACTGCCTACACGGATTTCATCTTTAACCTGTATATCCGAAATGCTCGGCATCTCGGAAGCACCCAATAAGAAAACATAGCGTTCGATCACTCCAGCACTGTTTGCCGTTCCTGCAAGTTCATCATCACCTAACCGCTGAAAAGAGATAAAACCGCTATCGGTCAGTATCCGCTCCAGCTGCCCTGCGCTGTCCAGAAAATCACTGAAAAGAACGGGGTTAATGGTTTGGGCAGGTACAATGCCCTTTCGAAGAATATTGCTATAGGCCGAAGAGGAAAGCTTTCGTCCTAACGGTTTCTTGGTCAGAAAGATGTAGCAGTTGTGGTCTAAGCACTCCCGCTGGTTAAAGAACCGCTCACTGCTTCGCGATAAAAAACTATCGCCTGTATTTTCAAAATCCGCCTTGTAAGCACTTTCGGTAAACCAATCCTGTTTGTGCAGAATGCTGAATTGGGGTAGCACCCGAATTGCTTTTACCCAGGCCTGATGATAGGCCTGATAATCCCTGTCTGATAACGAAAAGATTTCCGGCAGTGTCACTTCATAGGCTAAAGTGATGTCGCCCTGCATGGACAAAATGCAACCGTGCTCTACCTTGTAGATCGGCAGGATATCTTTAGCTTCTACCATGATTTACTTGTTTAAGCGTGGTGAATAATCTCCTTGATCGGAACTTCAGGCTTTTGGGCAGGCCGCGTTTGGCCAGATACTTCATTAGGCCATATTCGCCGAACCTATGGCTCAACTTGAACGTGGAAATAAACAATACCGTCCCCAGAGACAAGATCAGTGGCAGCACGATGAAAAGACTAATGCCAGAGATGTACAGCACGGCAAAAGAGATCAGCAAGAGTACCAATCCAACAGCCAAATACGCTATGTACTGCGCTTTCAGGCCTTTAAAAACAATCGGCTTATTTACGCCCTTATTGATTTGATATACGCTGGCCATAACTATATCCCGAAAAAAGATTTAAGGACAGTCGCCACTACGACCAGGAAGATACAGCTACCGAACCATGCCGCGGCTACCTTATTGGTATCCGGCTCCCCCGCATTCCACTTGTTAAAGACCTTGACAGCGCCGATGATGCCGACAACTGCACCGATGGCATACATCAGGTCGCATCCCGTATCAAAATAACTCTTGACTTTGTTGGTGGCCTCGGCAATACCTGCATTGCCGTCCTGCGCCCAAAGGGGAGAAGTAGTAAGTAAATTAAAAGCGCATAATATCATCCCCCAAAGCAGGAATTTGGCAAAAAACTGGTTTTTATGATTATTGAATTGATGTCTCATGAATAATGATTTGAATGAAAAATTGAGTTGGAAAGTGGGTCTGGAATGTCGCTAAGTTTTAGTCCCAGAGGGTTTCCAGTTCGTCTTTGGATAAATAAAATGGTGCGTTCTCGGCCACAAAAGCATTGATCCGACCGATGTTTGGATTGGAAGCGATCTTTGGAAATTTTTCCCTAACAGTCTCCATCATTTCCATGAAGTCCAGCTTATCTCCGTCATTAGCGGCCAGGCTTGCAAAAACGCCTTTGAGCTCTTCCAGTACATCAGGCACCAGACCCACTTGCGCTAGCTTACTCTCTGCATCCTGACCACCGCCTGAAAAGCCAAAACCATCGCTGCTGACCCTGTTCATCCCCTCGGGCAACTTGGATTTTCCCATCAGTTCAGGCTCTTCTTCGAGTGAAGTTTCTGCTAATTGGTCTACGCCCTTTTCCCAGCGATGGGGAAGGCGATCTGGGGTACGTGCTGTAACCCTCGGATTGAACAGCCCAAAAAATTCCGACCTGTAAAAAATCAGCGTGATGGCGGCATACCAGATGATGGTAAGCACCAGTGTGGCAACTAAGAAATCCTGCCATGTGAATTGTTGTAACATAATATTTTTCTTTTATCCAGCCGCTGTATTACGACCGGAATTACATTGCAAATTTTCAAAGGCTGCAAATGCCAGGCTGATCCATCTTGGTATATACCATCAATAAATTTTTAATTATTGCTACCAGTCAGCACGTTAGAGCAAAAGCATCCTGCTTACCTTTTTGCAGTCCTGTCCGGATTGTATTCATCCTCTTTATCCAGTTTCTGAATCACCGCCTCGATCATCTCGTCCAGGTAGCGGGTACGGCTGATGGTCGTCCGTCGCCGGATCTCACTTAACCTTTTAGAAGGTATACCGATACTGATCTGGAATTTATCTTCCAGCCACCTGAAAATTGAACCGATGCTTGCCGTTCCGTTGTTAAGCTGACCGGAACGGTGGATGCCGAATGCCAGTTCCGCAAGGTTGATGCTGTCACCTGTCCAGCGCATCTCTTCTGTATCGGAATTTGCCTGATAAGTTGAGAGTGGATTTTTCTTGAGGTAAATGATCCGTTCGTTCAGCCATTCCCGCAGCATTTCAAAAGCCTTCATCTTGGAAAAAAGGTAGTCACTGCTGGTAGAAAAGTTAGGATCAAGGTCGGGGACATTTGGCATCAGTACCCCACTGTTCTCCACTCCCCTTACGAAATACAGATTGTCCAGTTCATTGGCATTAAGCTTATAATATTGGTAATGGAAAGGGTACTGCTTAAAGAACCGCTCGACATAGATCAGCTCGTTTTCGAAGTTGAGCCTTTGGGCTTCGGCGTCCGCAAACGGGATATTTGTTTCAATGGTATAGAGTTCCGAAAAATAGATCTGCCAGCAATAAAAGTCCGGCTTGATGTACTTGAAGAATTTGATCTCCTCAGCTTCTGACGAAAAAGGATGGTCATCAAGATAGCTCTTCAGCTTTTTGAGTGCCTGTCTGATGGGTTTTAAGGCAGTAGTTAGTTTGGTCAGGGGGTCTGTGACCTGAAAGGAAATTTCCTCCAGTTCAGCTTCAAGCTGTTTCAGCAATCGGCTGCTCAGTTCTTGTATCATAGTAGGTAGATTAATAAGTTAGCCCGGCCTGCCTGTTCACTGGCGACAACTTTTCACTTCAGCCGGAAATAGGTATCATGTATTCATAGGCATGTCAGAATTGATTTAGAGTCCATAAGAAGCAAAGGAAACCGACTTTATAATACGGGTCAAGTAGATACACCGCACATACACCCAGCGTAGATTCGTGTATTGCAAAGGGGAAATTGTATATTTGTGATAGTTAAAATATTGTATAGCGATAGCTATTTACTTGTCTTGGAAACCGACGAAATTTAAAAGACACAAGGAAAATAGGCTCATCGCCTGCGCTATAGCGCGGGTGCGGCTTATCTTGTGTCAAAGGGCTCTTCGTCGGGCCTCCAAGACGTGATTTAGTTCGTATCCCGCGCTGTATCGTTTTATAACCTCTGTCACGGGATAGCAGAACAGAAGCGTATCAATGAAAAAGTACCAAGAACCCACCTTAAATCAGCCGATAGCAACGCTAGGAATGAGCGAAGAATTCTGCGGCGTAGTGGAGATATTAGGTTTTCACACCCTCGGCGATGTCACAAAACATCACACAAGAGAACTGGCCAAACTTCCAGGCTTTTCAGTGCATCTTATCCATGAGTACGTTTCGTTCTTAGAAGAAAGGAGCCTTGGATATTATGTGGACCCCATAAAATAAAAAAGGCCACGATAGCATCCGCTATCATGACCTATCAACTAAACTAACCCTGCTATCAGAGAAATTTTCTTACATCTTCGAGCATAGCAACCAGGATCTTCTCAATTGCCCTGTATATGGCCCCGTCCTTGGGATAGAACTTACTTTTCATACTCGGTGCCGACAACTCTTCCTGAATCTTGGTCGAATAATTATAAGTGATCTTTTCAGAAAATATATCCAGGTTATCTTCCTCATAAATCCCATGATCGTATTCCAGCTTTTTCCAGAATGCCAATTGAACCGCTTTCAATTTACTGACCAGTTTAAATGGATTGGTTCCGCTCCTCCTGTCCTCATGCATGATCAGTTCCGCATCTATCCATTTGCCCAGTTCTTCCAGTACCGGGAGTTTACGGGGATCAAAGTCCCGTTTGGTATAAATACTGATTTGTGAGAGCCTCGCCTGTTCCGCTTTAAGCATTCTTCTGATATGGCCGTAATCAAATGTCGCCATCCGCGTCTTTAAACCACTGGTATAATAGGCAGTAAAGCGGCTGTAGTTATAACCAAGCCCAACAAGCGTATCCAGCAACATTTCCAATGTAAACTTACCTGAGGTCAGTTCTTCCAATACACCTAGGTACCGTTTCAGGAATTTGAAATCACACCAGCGCATATGTTCCTTTGAACTCGAAAACTGCTTCACCGGGATGTACATGATGTCGATAAGCTTTTGATCAATACCATTTTCCTGTAAAGGCTTCAGTACAAATGCCCAATGGTATTTAAACTTTTTGCTTTCCTTATCTCGGAACAGGTCTGGCAATATGATGGTTTCTGGGACATATTGTGAAACAGGACTGCGCAACGCCTCAATAAGCTGCAAGATCACTTCCGCATTTGGATTCGCATCAACTTCACTTTCGTAGAGTTTATTACAAAGCTTAATCAGCCGTCCTAAATAGACTTGCAGAAAAGTAATGATCTGCGTTTCATTGGTCAGCGTCAACAGATGTTGTGATAACATCCTTTCGACTTTCTCCGCTTCGGTCTGCAGGGACAAGTCAGGCAAATGTTCAGTTTCACCCGCTTTTTCCTCCCGCCGAAGAATTTCGGAAATAAGATGCTCAAGGGTTTCCAATTCGTAATTCATAGGTATAGTGGATGATTTATTTTCTTCGTTTGCCTTTTCATACGCCCAGGAAATGATCTGCCCTATTGTCCGATGGAATATCTTGAAGTCATGCTCCCAGTTGAGGTCAATCCCGCAAACCCTGCTCTTAATAGAATGGGCTTGCAGTACCGCGAAATATGTGCCGCCGAGTAAAATGGCAATGATGGCTTTAAAGCTCACACCCGATTTTAAAAAAGTCTCATCAGTTAGCTTGAACAGCTTTTCGCCCTCATCTTCCCTTGCCTCGGAAATGTTCCTCAGTAGTGGACTGGATTTGGTAATCTGCCAGAGAATGATCTTTTGCATTTCCTTGTTATCATAGAACTGCTTTAGGTTTTCGTGCATCAGCGCAATGAACATTTCTTTAATCTCGGTCTGATCAGCGCTTTCGTCAATTTTATACCGTTCAAAAAATGGCGGCCAGTAGTCCTTTTCATCAATGTAAGTCCGAAGCAGGTTATTCAATCCCTTAAAATGATACCGGATTAACCCCTTATCAACCTCAGCTACCTGAGCGATCCGGTTGACCTTTAGTTCGTGAACACCCGAAGTCCGCACGATTTCGCCAACCGCATCCAGCATCTTTCGCTTGCTGACTTCACTGTCCCTGATCTTGACTTCTTTTTTAGGGGTTGCCATGATAAAACGATCTTATTTTTTGACCAGTCCGGTTTTCTGGATGACCCATTCCCAGGCATTCAGTACCTTATCCAGTTGACTGAATTCATGGGTTGCCATTACCGACATCCGAATCCTCGCATCTTTACGGGATACTGCCGGATAATTGATCTGGTTGGCATAAATTCCGGCCTGTAACAACAGGTGGCATATCTCTGCATTCTGGTTGATATTTCCCACCAGTACCGGAACAATTGCCGATTTCGTATCGGTTGTCTTCAGTCCCAATGACATAAAGCCTTGTTTTAAATAGTTCATATTTTCATGCAGTTTATCCATCCACTGCGGTTCTTCATCGATCAGGTCGATTGCCCGGCTGATACATATTGATGCCGGTGTTGCCGTAGCAGAAAAGATGTGCTGACGTGACTGGAATTTTAAAAAGCTGATCAGGTTCGGACTTGCCACCACGTAACCGCCGATGTGGGCAAAAGTCTTGCTAAATGTTCCGGTAATGATGTCTACCTCTTTATACAGATCGTAAAGCTCGATCACCCCGCGTCCTGTCTTTCCGATCACGCCCGTTCCATGCGCATCGTCCAGCATCAGGTAGGCGCCATAATGCTTGCACAATTCAACAATCCTATCCAAAGGCGCTAAGTCTCCGTCTTGCGAGTAAACCCCATCAATGATCACCATACGTGTGCGGTAGGTATCCTTTGAGTTTTTCAGGATTCGTTCCAGTGCCTCCATGTCATTGTGCGGAAAACTCTTGGTATTGGTTAAAAGGCAGCCTTCCTGCACACTGGCATGTACCGCCATATCCAATATGGCCAGGTCTTCCTTTTTTAGCAAGGCTTGGATAGATGCGCTATTTGCCGTGTAGCCAGTAGTAAAAGTAATGGCAGCATCCCGTTTAAAGAACCTAGCAATTTTCATTTCCAGTTCAGCGTGAAAATCATAGTGGCCACCAATAGCAGGAGAGGCTCCCGCACCGGAACCATACTTTTCAATTCCTGCTATTGCGGCCTCTTTGATCTTGGGGTGCTGCGTAAAACCCAAGTAATCGTTACTCACCAAGCTCACAAAATCCTGCCGTTCAATTCCTGGCACCCTTAGTTTGACCACAGGTCCACAACCACTTTGTACTTCGAACCTGTAGTTCATTTGCCCCCGTAAAGTTTTGTAATCTACATACTCGCTCCATAAATCTGCCCAAGCGTAAGGATCAAGTCCGGGGATGTTCTCAAAATCCTTAAAGCTGGCATTTTCAAAATCTATTTTCATAAAATTCATATTTGATGAAGCCAAGTTACTGCCCCTTAATACTCCTACCGGGGAATTAAGGGGCGTTTTTTCAAAAAATTTTTTTAACCAAAAAAGGGGCCTTGCTATCCGGCAGACACCCCTAAATCATTAACTATTTTAACCTAATTCCTTTTGTTTAGTTTCTCGAATGCTAAAATAGGTAATGACAACCACCGAGCAGGCAACTGTTATGCAAGAAAGCTCATTTGATAGACATAAATAGGCCATTGGAAATATGATCCTTTCCTCAGCTCCCCCGCTTTTCCTTCATCAGCTTCTCTACCGCGTCGCTGAAAGAGCCGGCCCTTTCTACCTGCCCAGCATTCACAAAAAAGATTTCGTCGGCATTTTCGATGGTATTCAAACGGTGGGCAATGATCACCAAAGTGGTAAAGGAGGGCAGGCGTAATAAGATCTTTTCTAACAATTGTTCGGTTACGGTATCAACATTCGCCGTCGCCTCATCTAATATTAATAATGATGGTTTGCGCAAAAAGGCACGCATAAAAGCGATCAGCTGTTTTTGCCCCAAACTCATCTGTAAACCACCGGCACTAACTTCAGTAGCAAGGCCCTGGTCAAAAACCGAGAGTAGCTCTGTAAGTCCCATTTCTTCAATCATCTTGAGTACACTTTCGGTCTCCAATAGGTTGTAGGCTTCATTTCCGTATAAAATGTTTTCCATCACCGTTCCTGAAAACAATAAGGGCTCTTGCAGAATAAAACCAATCTGCGCTGCCCTTTCGGCATCTGAATAGGTCCTGATGTCTTTTCCCTTAAAAAATATCGTTCCGGCAGATGGATCGTACAACCTAGCCATCAACGACGCCGTCGTGGTTTTGCCTCCACCTGTAGGACCAACAAATGCATAGCGTTTACCAGCATCAAGCGAAAAAGAAATCCCATGCAAAACTTCTTTAGCGTTTGGATAGCTAAAATGTACATTGCTGAACGCTAGCAAGCCTGGTGCTGTCTGGGTTAAGGTATCTGGTAAAATTGTTAAGTTGCTTTCTAGGCTCAATAGATTCGAGATCCTGTCCCATGCGGCTAGTGCCGTTTGGAAGCTTGTCCATAGTGTTGCTAGTTGCCTAATGGGGTTGTAAAAATTGTTGGCATAGGCAATAAAACTAATGAGCAAACCTATGGTTAAGCTGTTGTTCTTGATGAGATAGATGCCATAAATTAACACTAACAGTTGGGCAACATTAGCAAACAAGCTAAATACGGGCATAAACACAGTATTCGCCACACCAGCGCCTATTGCTGTTTTGTAGTTCTGCCCGTTGGTTGTATCAAAACGTCTTCTAAAATAATCTCTGCGGTTAAAAGCAACCACCACTTTAAAATTCTCCAAGCTTTCCTGTATTTCGCCACTCAGCATACCCGTACTTTTAAGGTTGGCGGCATTTTTTTTCCGCACCCAGGGCGAAATCCGGTTGACAAAAAGCCAGATCACCATCGCAGGCAATACGGTAACTACACCCAGCTTAAAATTCAGGCCCAACATAAATGTTCCGGCAGCTAGGAGCGTAAATAAGCTGCTCACAAATTGTAAAAGGGCTTGCGAAAAAAATTGGTTCAACCGTTCGGTGTCGCTATTCACCCTTGAGATCAGGTCGCCTGCTTTGTTCTGGTTAAAAAAAGCAACAGGAAATTGCTGGATCTTTTTGAATACGGCATTTTTCATGCTAAATAAAATCCGTTGGGCAGCACCGCCCATTAAGATAGTTTGCCAATAACTTCCGTTAAAAACGATGGTATACAACATCAGTAATAGCCCTGCAACTAACAATACCCCATCAAATTGCTTGGTTGCGATATAATGATCAATGGTATAACCGATAATAAATGGGCCTAAGAGATTGATAAAGGTATTGAGCAGCATTAACAACAGCGCATACACCAAGTTTTTTCTTTCATTGCCAGCTACTTTGGTCAATTCTTTCAGTTCTGCAAAAATAGATCTCTTTGTGGTTTTTGGCTCTACGTTTAGATTATAATTCATCGCTATTGGTGCTACGTTGCGAATTAAACAATTGTACGTATTCTGGGCTTTTTTCCATGAGTTCTAAATGAGTTCCCTTATCCAACAGCTCGCCTTCCATCATTAAGATAATCTGATCGTAATCTGCTACTGCCGCGATTTTCTGCGCAACAGAAATTAGGGTAATCCCAGGGTAATTTGCATTAATGTTTGCTAAAATCCTTTGCTCGGTTTGTTGGTCTACCCTGGCAGTAAAATCATCCAGCAACAAAATCTTTGGACCAATAGCCAATGCCCTAGCCAACATGATCCGTTGTTTCTGTCCGCCCGATAAATTTAACCCGCGTTCTGAAACGTCGGTTTCTAGTCCATTAGGAAGCGAATCCACAAAATCAGACAGCTCGCTACTTTCAATGGCTTTGACCAAGGCAGCATCGGTCACTTCTTTGGAAAAAGCAATATTTTCTCGCAGGCTCATGTTGAACATCACACTATCCTGGAATACAAATGCCAACTGGCGATAAAAAGAATCTTGGCTAAGCTCGGCCAATGGATGTCCATCGTAGCTAATGTCTCCCGAATTTGCATTAACCATGCCCGCTAATAATGACAATAAGGTAGTTTTACCCGCAACAGTAGGTCCAACTATCGCTACCTTTGAGCCTAGCGAAACATCAAAACTGATGTTTTTAAGTACTTTTTTATCGCCATAAGCTAAATTGATATGAGTCACGCTCAACTTGCCGGTAAGTGCTACATCTAAAGTACCTGAATGCAGTTCATCTGGCCAGTTTAGTGCCTTTTGCACCCGCTCATAAGAAACGGTGGCCTGCACAATCACGTTGCTCATAAACCCAATTATAATAATGGGAAAAATAAGCATTGCCAAGTAACTGTTAAATGCGGCCAATTCGCCTATGCTCATGCGGCCTATGATGACTAAGTGCCCGCCATAAACCAAAATCACAAGTGCAGCCATACTAGCGGTAAAGGTAATGATGGGAATAAGCCAAGCAAAAAGCCTAAGGATAGACAACCCTAAATCCCTGCCTTTTACACTGGCCACCAAAAACTTGTCGTACTCCAAATGCTGTGAATTTACAACCCGTACCAAGAAAGCGCCTAAAATGCTCTCCGAAATGATCTTGTTCAAACGGTCTATCACCTCCCGGCTTACCTTGTACTTGGCTTTCACTTTTTTAAGCACTAGGTAGAAAGTGACCCCAATGGTTGAAGTGATACAAATAACGATCAGACCGAGCTGCCAATCGATCCCGAACAGCAAAATTGCTGAACCAAAAATGATCACCACCGATGAGATGATGGAAACAATGGCCTGTGAAACAAAAGCCTTAACGGCCTCCACATCGCTGGTAAGGTTGGTCAATAGTTTTGCGGCCGTATGTTCGGCAATAAAGCCCACCCCTTGTTTAGAAATCTTAACAGCCAGTTTGGTCCTAAGGTCCAGCGAAACTTTTTCTGAAGTATAGATCTGCAAAAGCCCCTGCAGGTAGCCAAATGAAAAAACCAAGAAGGTAATGCCCGCAAACTGCCACATCGCTCTGTCCATATCGAAAGATTGATGGGAATATCCATCTATTACCTTTCCGATCAGTTTGGGCAGCAGCAAGCTCAATGCATTTCCCAAAAGGGCCAGTAAAAGTAGCAAAACAATTTTGCCCCAATAGGGCCTGAGCAAACCGATCATCACACTAAGTTATCAACAAAAAATGCACAACCCAAACCATATCCAAACACAGCAAACAAAAAAATGATGTAGAACCGTATTTGCCATTCATTATCAATTGTAAAAAACCGAATGATCGTTTATGCTCCATATTAGAGTAATAGCAAGAGAATTATACCCTAAGACAGCCTAAGCCATCAACAGAACTTGTTCCCAACTGGCAAGCTCGGGCTTAAGGTAACTTATATATGCCAAACCTACCCCTGGCAGTCCCTCCAGTAACTCAATCCTATTTCCACAAGACTGTTCCAAACTCAATCCGAACCAATAATCCGCACTCTCTTTTAAGGTCGGGTCTGAATATGCGATGGCAAACTTGTTAAAAATATGCCCAATACCAGCAGATCCATGGCACAGAGCGCTGTCATTTACTTTATCTTTTATCTGATCGCGCCTTTTAGCAGCGTGGGCCAAAATCCTTTTGATCACATTATCGAGTTCCCTATCCTTTAAAATCATATTCGCAGCATGTAACGAAAGGCAAACGCCCAGGTCCCCATAACACCAGCCCAACCTGGAATTCCTTTCAGGCTCGGTTCCAGGAATATGGAAACTTGGAAAAATAGCGCCATCTTCAAAATCACCATTAGACAACGAAAGCAGATAATCGGTAGTCATGCTGATTAGTCGATGCGTTCTTTTTGGATCAATTCCACTGTGATAAGCCTTACATAAAACGACTAAAATAGAAGGAACCCCGTGTGAAAGCCCCAAATTTCGCTGTCCCTGAATCTGCTGAAGGTTTATAAAATCACAATCCGGCCAACTTATCAGGTTGCCTTCCTTGATACTCAAATCCTCCAGTAGATCCACTCCATGAGTGAGCCAAGCATTTACTTTTTCACTTTCAGGTTTCGCTAAAAAATAAAGAAAGATCCCAAGACCGCCCACAAGGAAATCATAATGACCACGCGAAAGCTCAAAAACCATCCTCTTGTAGAGCATCTCTTCATTCTGCTTGAATATTTCGCTAGTATCGGCTTCCAGAAAACCCTGTTCATTGCAATATTCCATTAACCAGCCTAGGCCTGACATTCCATAATAAAAGCTAAAATTATCGATTTCAAAAGCAGTTTCGCTGAAGACCTGTTCAATGAGCCCGACACCTTTCTCTAAATACTCATCAGAACCCCTAAACCTGGAGTACTCCATAAAAAACAAAGCTATACCAAGCTTACCTCCTAGCAGGCCCATAGGCATTGCTTGCAACGATGCCTCTTCCATTTCTGTGGCTATTAGCTTTAGTCGTTTTGCTATTTCCCGTTTCATTAAGCATTAATTAAGCAATCATCCCTTGCAAAGGAAGTCAAATTCTAAATTTAAGCAACAAAAACAAGTTAGTACCCTAAATTACACCAATAACACTTTTCAATAGATGAAAGCAATGATTTGGTCTACGCAATACTACCCTATATGTATCAAAAATGGGCGTTCGTCTAACATGCTAAGATTGATGAACATCTTCTGTTATTTTTAAATGAGATAAACACTAGAATCATGATCAAACTTAATATCCATCCAACGGTAATCTACCGCGTTCCACAGTTTTCCTACCAAAGCGAACTGAAAGATTGCTGGGGAGAGCTCAAACAATCAATCGCTATTTCGTCTACTGATTTTTACCAGCAGATCAAGGACATCGAGATAGATCAATTAGATACAATGCCCCAAAAGCTAAAACACACCGTATGGAAATACTTTAACCGGGCTAAATATCGGGCTACACCGTACGGCACATTTGCTGGTTTCGGCATCATCGAGAAAGAAGATCCTTCGACTAACAAACTCATCATAAAGAACAAGCAGGCGCTACATGCATTTGTCGACTGGCCAGAAAAAGACAAGCTCGAATATATCTTCCAAGACGTGATCGATCAAAACCTTCACCTTTTTGCTAATAGCAGTTATTATCTAACCATCGACTCGATTAGGTATCTCAGCTGCAATGAAGGACTATCTGAACTTACTGACCTTGAGAAAAATGTCGACGTTATTGAAATATTAAAAGCCTGCGAAAAACCAATACCCATAAATGACTTATGCGAAAACTTAATAGCATCTGGGCATGAAAAAGCCGAAATCCTTTCGCTAATTGAGGACATGATCGGCATACAACTGCTCATTACTGAAAGGGATCCAAATATCATCGGCCTTGATTATTTTCAGCGGATTGGCCATTTAGCTCTGAACAATAGTGATGCATATCACCTGACTGAAAGAGAATCAATTAAAGGTGATCTCGATCGAGGTCTATGTAGACATATCATATCCCTGTTACCTTTAATTAAAAGTCCAGACCCAAGAGACAGGAATATAGAACTTCAAAAATTTACCGCGAAATTCCAGAAAAAATTTGATCAGCGTGAAATACCGTTAATGCAGGTCATTGACCCGGAAATAGGTGTTGGCTATGGGGACATGGAGCGGGACTCCGGGACTAAGGACTTCATTGTTGGATTCCGTAAGAAGAACAGTGAAGAGTTTGGGTTCTTTAATGAATTCAAAGCCTCGCTTGATCGCAAGATGAAGATGGCTATAAGCCCTGGGCAAACCATTTTCCTAGACGAAAAACAACTCAAAATCCCTGAAAAAGGACCCATTATGACTAATTCTTGTGGTGTGCTGATAACTGTTGCTGATGAACTAATTTCCTTAGAAATGACTGGCGGTAGTACAATTAATATATTAACTGGACGGTTTACGTTGGATAATCCAACAGTCCTTGAATGCGCAAGAAATGTAGCAAACAGCGAACAACACGCCAATCCCGACGTATTGTTTTTTGACATTGCCTATCTTATTCAAGACAGACTCGACAATGTGAACAGGAGACAGCTTATCTACGATTATCAACTGAGCATCTTAAACTACGATACTTCAGCAGATCCTTTGACCTTAAATGATATTTATTTATCCATCCAAAATAACCAGGTTGTACTTCGTTCAAAAAAATTGGATAGGAGGCTCATTCCAAGGATGAGCACAGCTTATAACTATACAAGATCAGATCTCCCTTTATTCCGCTTGCTTTGTGATCTGCAATTGCAGAATATTCCTCCAAACATCCCGCTAAAACTGAAGAATATCTTTTCTGATCTTAATTTTTATCCAAGGCTGCAGTATAAAAACATAGTCCTTTCACCAGCTAGGTGGAAGTTGGAATACAACCGACTCCAGGAAATGAATATATTTTCACCAGAAGGCTTAAGGCAGTATTTCGCCAAACTGAATATGCCAAGGCACGTAAAAAATGGGGATTCTGATATGACACTATGTTTCGACACCCAAACAGATCTCGATATGGAAGTGTTGATAGGCTTGTTGGAAAAACAAAAGAACTTGTACCTCGACGAGGCAATTTTACCAAGAGAGCCTAATATATTTGATGAGAATGGCAATCCCTATATCGGCGAGTTCATCCTGAACCTTTGTCATCAGGAAAATGTATATAAGGGAATTGCATCGTGTGCAAACTTTAAGGAAAAGGTGGAAGTACCAGGTTTTTATCTCCCAGGAAGTGAATGGCTCTACTACGAGATTTATTGCCACCCCCGTCGGGGTGATCAGCTACTCGTTGAATATATCCGCCCTTTTTTAAAGGTTCACCATCAGTTGATTGAAAAATGCTTTTTTATCCGCTATAATGAAAATGGCGAACATATTCGTTTGAGAATTCTTCTTAGAGACCTTAGAGACGCTTACCGTTTGACTTCCAGTCTTTCAGTGCTGTTACAACCACTTCTGCAGCATGGCATGGTTTCAGACCTACAATTCAAAACCTATAAAAGGGAACTCGAACGATATGGAAAGGACCTCATGGAAACAATCGAAACACATTTCTGCTTGGACAGCAAATACGTACTACTGCTTTTGGAAGCGCAGCCATCAGCTACCGAAAAATACCAGCTCTGCATAGCGCTCCTTAATGAAATCAAAGCTTCGGGCATATTGAACAATATCGGAATCAAACAGCTGATCGAAAGATTTTCGAACAGTTTCATCAAGGAACATCAGCTCGATGCACAAGGTTTCAAAAAGCTAAACAGAGAATATAAGCTGTTCAAAGAAACCAAAGCTTTTATTCCCAATGCGCAGCAGCAATCCGCGTTCAACCAGCTTAAAGACCATTTCATAAATATTTTGGAAAGATGTACCGATGCAAGAAAAGAGCAGATAATGGGCGATCTGATCCACATGCAAGTGAACCGTTTGTTCAACCAGGACCAGCGGATACATGAAATGGTCATGTACTATTTTGCTCTGAAAGAACTTCAGAGGCAAGCAGCCATGAAAACGGCACCCGTGGATGAACTTTACATCTACTGAAAAAAGGTTTTGGTGTAAATAACTAAAGAATAGGAACACTAGAAGTTATCTTTAATCATAGAAATCACCAACTCAAAATTTAAAAAACATGAAAACTACAAAACAAAACACACTGCGCAAAAAGGTAGTATTTTCTTTTAATGCAAATCGCCCAGCCAATCAATTCGACCAGCTTTCAGGCGGTACACATGATCCAACAACAACTACTGTTACATCACTTCCATCTGTGAACTGTCCAACAAGGGGTTGTTAAAAAAGAACCTAAAACAATAAAGCTAGTTTTCCTAGCTTTATTGTTTTGAACATATTACAAATTTTTGTTTTAACCTCTACGTTTGCTCCTGACCAGCAAAGGCTCCAACGTATCAAAAAAAGACTGGCGGTAGTTCGGTCCAAGCGCCACGGTAACATTGTTGCCCAGGTACACCATATTCCCCTCCACCCCAACGATCTTTTCTATATTGACCACAAAGGACTTGTGCACCCGCAGAAACTGCTTCTCCGGCAGTACCTCTCCGATCTCGCCTATCGTCAGATAAGTAATATAGGTCTTTCCCATCAAATGGATGCGCAGGTAGTTCAGTGCACTCTCCACATACAGGATCTCATCCTTCGGTATCCGCACCAATTTCCCTTTTCCCTCACATTGAATGAAGAAATAAGGGAAATCCTGTTCGAGTGGCTTGCTGTTTATCATAAACTCGTAGTCAATATCACGATTGCATGGTAAAAATAAGGGCGATAGGCAACCTGAAACATCACGCAGCTTTACTATTGCCTTACTCCTCTTTTATTTAATTCAGCATAAATCAATTTAAGCATATCCGCTCCACCATCATCGCGAGGGCTAATCGGATTATTCATTATTTTCCCGGCCTGATTTATGAGAATTAGTGTAGGAAAACCCAATATTTTATACTTTGAAAGCTCTGGATGGCTTTGTGCCATACCATCAGTATACAATTCAATGCAACCCTTGAAAGTGTATTCGCCTGCCTTTACACTTTTTAGCCACGTCGCTTTCGATTTATCAACCGAAATACTTAAAAAAACTACCTTTTCCCTTTTTAGTTTTTCGGCAACATATGCTAATTTTGGTGCCAGCTCCTTGCAAGCCCCACATCCGGTAAACCAAAAATCCAAAACAACAATATTCCCCCTGTATTCAGATAACGAATGGTTTCTACCATCTTTATCAGGTAGGGAAAAGTCAATAGCTTCCCTGCCTTCAACCCTGTTCGCTGTTGCCTTAACAATAATGTCTTTGAAGATTTGATTCGAAAATGCCGATAGAGCATAATTTTGAGGGGCGGTCATATTACTCATCTTAATATTCTTGATTATGAGATAAGTACCCAGTTGTTCTTTTAATATACCATGAAAATTTTCATACACGTAGTCAATGCATTTGGTCGGATCAAATTTTTCGTTTATGGCAGTACAGTAATCATACGTATACTTGCTGGTCACATAATAAGGGAAGACATAAGAATACAAATTGCCACCAATAACGGATGGTCTGCCCTTCATTAACAGAAGTCCTGGGTCGTAACCGATTTGCTGCGCTGTAGTTTTCTTTAAATTGAGCAGGGAATACTTATAATTTGCAGCACCATAAATAAGGTCTGTTTTTAACAAGGAATATATACTCTGTGGCATTTTTTCCTCATAGCTCTTAAGCTTTTCAAGATTATATTTTAGCTGCTCATCAGTAAATTTAAATTCTTCTATTAATGGCTTATTGTTTCTGTCTGACCACCCATAATTATTAAATTTTTCTTTACCTTCTCTTGTCATTTCTATGATACAATCATAAATTGACGAATTAGTCCCTGAGAATTTGCTTGCATCACTTGATTGGTCTATATTGATTTCATCGTTTGGCGAAAGGATAAAGTGGACATAATTTAAGTCACTTGCCTCCCTAAAATTGAATACAAGATATAGGGGATGTGTTAGGCTGTCGATTATAAACTGGTACTGATTATCCTTTATAGTAGTGAAAATCTTTTTATTGATTCTTGCGTCGTCAATACCATAATCTATCAGGGTTATTTGTACCACCCCACCATTTGGGATATTTGAAGTCTTACCCGTGATCACTGCTCTAGTGGCAACCACGCTGACGCTATCAGAATCTTTACCTAAGCTGACTTCTGTCCTAAAAAGAAAAAGTATTATTAGGACTATGTATGTATAATTAGTTATTTTCATATTTTTTCGATTATCTTTTATTTTGCTCGAGCCCACTTAATTGTATTTCTGACACCGGTAGGGGAATCGCATACCTCTGGTCGTTTGGGGGAAGACTATAGGTTTCACCATTTACAGTCCTAGTCAACGTAGTCTCAAACCCATTTTCTTTATTGAACCTGCGCAGATCAGTCCACCTGAGCCCCCTGAACAGCAATTCCTTTCTTCGTTCCACCAAAATCTTGGCAAGGGCTTCCTGCGAATTCTGTGCAACTATTGGCGGGTATGCGACCCCTGATTTCCACCTTGCCATTAATAGAGTATTCAGGTCCCCCAACGCAGCTATAGCATTGCCTTTGCGCGCAAAACATTCGGATCTGATAAGATAGACTTCATCCGTTGCAATACCTACATAATGCTGCCCCATATAATTGTAGCTGCCTTTAAAAAAGATTTCGTTGTTGCTTGTCCTAAAATATAGCCGCTTCCTAAGATCATTATCATTATAGGTTGCAACAAAGGCCGGATCAATTCTTGCAGTTGTCCTATTAGCAACTGTTAACCCAGTATTGATAGTAACATTGAAAATATCCTCATCGATAAATGCCGTATGAATAGAAGAAGTACGAGATGCCGAGAAGATATTGTAATCTGTGAGAACGCTATTTTTGGCTAGAAATCGGTCGGCGTAATCAAAGGCCTTATCATAATGCCTCAATGCTAAGTTGACCCTTGCCAAAAAGCCAAGTGCTGCCAACCCCGATGGTAGGGTTTTATGATCATTTCGTTCCTGAAGCAATGTTAGGGAAATTTCCAGATCCGAAATGATCTGGGCATAGCATTGCTCTACCGTGGCCCGGGTCGATTTCAAATTGATATCAGCCGTTAATCGCAATGGAATCCCCAGGTCAGTCTTCGATGTAATTTCATCATAAGGCATACCGTAGGTTTGGACCAAATGATAAAACGCCCATGATCGAAAAAAAAGCGCCATTCCTTTTAGATTATTGAACTTTGCTTGCTGTGAAGGTGCGATGGTTAGTTTTGGAATGCCATCTAGAATAATATTGCAATAATAGACTTGTTTATATGCGGCATTCCAAATATTATCACCGCTACTTGTTCCCTCATCAATGTCCTTGGTCCATTTATATAAATTTCGGCCTGCATTCGATGAAAGCGAATTGAATACAGCATCTGTTACGTAAAATTCATCTGAGGAAATCGTACCCTGGTTTGGAATGGTTCCATTGTTAAAAACCCCAGTGTTGTTGAGCAGCTTTTCGTAATCTTCTAATGAGGCCGGCAAGATCAGCGATTGATCTGGTTTTTCATCAAGGAATTCATCTTCCTTTTTACAATTAAACGATAGGGCAGCTACTACCAGAAATATGATTATTGTTAATGTATTTTTCATTTCTTTTTACATGTTAAAATTTAACTTTTGCTCCCAACGAAAAGATTCTTGCAGCAGGAAAGCCGCTCGTATATACGTCCGGATCTATCCCGCTTTTATTAGCCCTCCATAAAATCCCAACATTGTTTGTATATCCGTAGATCTGAATTTTCTTTAGTCCGGTTTTAAGGTTGTTGGTTTTATTGAAGTTGATATCATACTGCAGGGTGATATCCTGTAACCTGACGTGGTCGCCCTTTTCTATCAATGCTTCTGAATTGAGGTAGAAATTTTCCCTGTTGGTTGTTACCGGCGGCAATTGCACAGAAGGTACGTTGGTAGATTGCTCGTCTCCCGGTTGTTGCCATCTGCGATAATAGTCGGAATGCCCACTGCCAACATACAGGCCGGCATAGCTTAATGAGGTTCTTCGATAATAATATCCAAACTTATATAGCAGGTTTAGAGATAATGACAGGTTTTTGTATGTGAAACTATTTCTCAGCGAGCCGAATTCCGTTGGCCTTGCCGGCCCGTTGTATACCATGTCATTAATCCCCGTATTCGTAATAATGGACGTCCAGTCTTTACTTACCGCTCCGTTTAAATAGCCTTGTGGGTCTCCTGTATCATGTGACAGGCCCGCCCAGCGATAACTATAAACAGCAAATAACGGTTTACCAACCAACGGCTGAATTATACTTGAACGTATGCCATTTATATAAGATGTTGCAGATTCCTGAATATTGTAGGCCGTTACGATATCCATAGCCCTGCTCAGCTGAAAATTAGAAGACCAGGTAAAACCCCTTGAATTCAGGTTTAAAGAATTCAGGTTAATGTCAAAACCTTTTGTACTTGTATTAGCTGTGTTGCCGTAAAAAAGGGAATAACCGGTGGATCCAGCTAATAATGAGTTGCCAAATAGATCGACACCTTTTTTAAAATAAAACTCAATGCTTCCACTTATCCTGTTTTTAACGGCTGAAAAGTCATAACCCACATTGATCATCCTGACTTTTTCCCATCTTAGCTGATCATTGCCGGGTCTTTGTATCACAGCTGCAGGATTGCCATAATAAAACGGATCGGTAAAGGTGAAGAAAGCAGGATATGCAGATGCACTCTTATCAATATTTCCATTATAGCCATAAGTAATCCGAATCTTGCTGTAAGGCAACCAGCTGACATGGTAAAAATCTTCCTTAGACATATCCCACGCCAACCCCACGGAATATAATGGAGCTGCTTTTTGATTGGTTTTAACCCCGAACAGGTTCGACTTATCTATTCTTCCGCTGATGGTAACTATATACCTGTCGTATAAAGCGTAGCTAGCATTGCTGAAATAAGAAATATAACGGTCGTTGTATCTTCCAAAACCATTTATGGTTGGAATGAGCAATGCACCAGATGGATTTGTCGGATACGCTGTAGTCAAGTTCACATTATAGGAAGTTAGGGTATTTTTGTCATAACCATAAGTAGTATTAGCGCGATTTTCTGAGACAGACTCACTTATTTCCACACCTGCAATCGCAGTTAGGTTGTGTATATTGCTCCAGTTATTATTAAAATCCCCCTGTAGTCTTCCCCTATTTGTTCTCAACTCGTTGATACGGGTATTTAGAATACCGCCTTCCAGGGGCACTGGGTGAGGCGAACTGCTTTGTGGGTTAAAAAAGCGGTTAACGAGATCCCTTGTATAGTATGTTTCCGGGCTCTTGTAGCTATCATTGGTAAGGGCACTTTTCTCATGCTGATACTTCAGCGAAACGTTTAGTCCTTGTAAAATTCTATAGGACGCTCCCAAATTAATCTTATTATGCAACTGTGTCGATTTATCGTCGGCCAACCCTAGCTCGTCATATGGCCTATATCTCCAATCCTCAAATCCCTGACCTAGAGCATCTAGATAACTTGGGTTAAAATCCCTTATTACTATGTTTGATTGACCGGTTTGATCGTCAACCAGGTCGGTGTAGATAGGCAAGGTGCCCGAATCCTGAAGTCTCGCTAGATCACTTAGAACACTATTTGTCTGATTCTTTGTCTGGGTGAAGTTTATATTCGCCGAAAGAGTCAGTTTATCGGTTAAATAAAAATTTAAATTTGAAGTCAGATTGAGCCGGTTATTCACGAAGCCTGATTTTTCGGGCCTATTGTTATCATAGCCCAACGAAAGATAATAGTCGCTCTGTTCACTGCCACCATTGAAATTGAAGGCATATTGTTGGCTTACACTTTTTTGATAGAAATATCTATCAAGATCATTTCTGATATCAACTCCTTTCATGCTATTCAGTAGTTTTTGACCTTCTTGATTTGTAATCCTGCCTTTCTTGATATTGTCCAGAATGCTAACTGCCTGGGGTATTACTGGAAAATTCGAGTTATTGAGATCATTTGCATAAAAACCCCTTTCGTATAACATCTGTTGAATATCTACGCGATCACTTGAGGTGATGCTTTCGAGTGGCTTATAATGTAAATCCGGTTTATCTCCGATGGTCAAATTACTATTGAATTCAATATTTAACGGCTGACCTTTTTTTCCTTTCTTTGTGGTAATTACAATAACTCCATTTCCTGAACGTACCCCCCATATGCTTGAGGCCGCTGCATCCTTTAAAACAGTTATACTTTCCACATCATTGGGGTTGATGTTCGAAATGCTGCCTTCATAAGGAAAATTATCTACTACAATTAACGGTTGATCATTAGCAAAAAGCGTACTGTGCCCCCGGACATTGATATCATTGTTTCCATTAATGCTGTTTGGTGTATTTTTATTGAAAATCAAGCCAGGTACATTGCCTTCGAGCCGTTCTAAAATATTTGTACTGACCCGTTTATTGAGTAACGAATTATCGACAAGTACAAAGGAGCCGGTAGCCCGTTCTTTTGGCAGATTTTGAAAACCCGTATTTATAATACTTACTTCTTCAAGATTTCCAGAGAAAACGATCATGGAAATTGTTCCCAGGTCTTTTGCAGCAAGAACTTCCTTAAGCACATAACCTAGATAGGAAATCACCAGCACGGTTTTTTCATTAACATTAACGAGGAAAAACTCACCTTTTTCGTCCGTTCTCGTAGCCTGGCCAGTCCCCTTAACGGTCACCGAGGCACCAACAAGCGGGGCCCCTTTCTCATCCACGACTTTACCTCGAACATCAATTTGTCGAAATCGGGCGACAATTTTGTCAACGGCGGACTTCTCCTTTTCTTTAATCATCACCGTCTTTTCCTCGATCTGAAATTCCAGCGGCTGATTCTTGAAGCAAATTTCTAATACCTCTTCGATCGAAGCATTTTGTACTTTGATCGTAACAGGCTTGGCAGACTTAAGTAGGGTCTTGTTATAAAAGAAATCATAACCGCTTTGCACTCTGATTTCGTTGATGATCTGTGATAAGGGCGCACTGTTCTTGTTCAGCGTAATTTTCTGCGCAAAAGAACTGGCGCTGACCTGCATGATAGCTGTGGTGATTAAAATGACAATTAGTTTCATAACCAGCAGGAATTTATATAGGGCATGGCGGTTGCCTCCATACCTATAATGTAAGTTTAAATTCATAAATTTGAATTGTTGGGTTTGGTCTTAAAATGTTTAGTTGAATAGATATTTTATCCGATCTTATCGGCATTGGCAAACCCGCATTTTTGGTCAGAGATGCTTCGAACCATCTCTGGCTTTTTTACAGGTTGCCGTTTTTAGTAAAGCTTACCTCATGACGACGACCCTCCTCCCTTCAATCTTAAAATGAACGTCTCCGTTAAACTCAATGATTTTCAATAGGGCGGATATATTTTTAGATCGGGACACTTTCCCCGCAAACTGCAAATTCGCATCAGGCTTGTAATTATATACAACCTCAACATCATACCATCTGCCCACTTTGCTCATAATGGACTCCAAATTTTCATCAAATTTGAAATAACCGTTTTTCCAGGCCACCACATCCTCGATGTCCACCTCATCGGTCACCTTTATATTTCCATTTGTAGCCTGTGCCTGCTCGCCTGGTTTAAGCAAAGCAGACCTGTTTTCCTTAGAGATCTTAACCGAGCCTTCTAACAATGTCGTTTTGATCACCTTTTCGTCAGGATACGCCATTACGTTAAAATGCGTTCCCAATACTTCAATGGTCTGACCTAAACTTGATACTTTAAAAGGCTTAGCCTTGTTATGTGCAATTTCCAAGTACGCTTCCCCTTTGATTTCTACTTTCCGTTCCTTTCCGGTAAAGCTGGTAGGGAATGTAATGCTAGATAAGGCATTAAGCCAAACGCGGGAGCCATCGGACAGCACAGCCTGCCACTGACCACCTACCGGAACTTCGATGGTATTGTATTGTGGGATGCCTATTGCTGACGAACCATCTTTAGCTACCTCATAAACCAGTTGCCCGTCAGCTGTTTTGGTAATCTTCATACCCGACTGTAGAGCAAGTTGACCATTTACGGCATCTGTCAGACTGATTTTCTCTCCATTTGCCAAGGTCAAGATTGCCTTGTTGCCGCCTGGAATTATTTTCTCAGCAAGTATCTGCTGTTCAGTATCTATTCTTTTATCGCCAAAATACCATAGACCCGCCCCAAAGATCACCACCGCAATTGCCGCAGCTGCTACAATGCGAGGCCATAGTTTAACGGTTTTAGTTCTGGCAGAAGTAAAACCAGCCTTCTCTGCAATATTTGAAAAGATGCGGTTTTGAAGTTCCTCCCTATTTTCAGCGCCTGAAATCTGCAAGGGCAGCTGGTCATCACTGGCCAGCCAGTCGTAATACTGTTTCAGTTCGGCATCGCTGATGGTCTTATCCGCAATTTTTTGGGTGAGTATGTCAATCTGCTTTTGATCCATTGTTGGGCTATTTATAACATAGTCCAATCATGAGCAGTGAAACCCTACCATGAGGTAATATTTTTTTAATAATTTTTTAACACAGTCTTTAGCGCAAAGCTATTTAAGGAGTTCATGACCCAAAAGGATCAGTACGGTCGTTGGCCCCAGATTTTTCTTTAATACCTTCAAAGCGTGCGTCACGTGCTTTTCGACGGCCTTTTCCGAAATATCCAATTCAGCAGCAATCTTTTTATTGGTGTATTCTTCGTTTCTGCTCATTTTAAAAACAAGCTGGCACTTCGCAGGTAAACTTAACACCACTTTGTCCAAACGCGCCTGCAATTCCTCGAAATATTCCATACTGAGGTCTGGCATCTGGCTAAGCTTGACTTCCTCATCAGTAGCCGCTCCAATTTTCTGTTCAATGATCGCCCTTCGTAAGGCTTTCTGCCTGCGGTTGATGATCTGGTAATGTACCGCACTAACAAGGTATTTCTCAAAATTTTCCTGAATGTGAAGCTTCTCCCTGTTGTCCCAGAGTTTTAAGAAAATATCCTGAACAGCCTCTTCAGCTTCGGCTTCATCTGAAAGTTTCTTTGCGGCAATGTAAAACAGCTTATCCCAATAGGTATTATAGATTTGAGTAAACGCGACATGATCTCCCGTCCGCAAAAACGCGATCAGTTGCTCTTCATCGTATGTATGATATACCGACATTTGCGTGCTCCCCGAAAGCTAAGATACGCAAATGTTAAGATAAAATAAAGAAATCACCCCTGACTATCAATTACATTAGCTACGGGCGATTACCTTTTTCTCCTGTTCAAAAATCTTGTCATCCTGATGAAACCTGAACTTAAAGACATGTGCAACAAAGTCAATCTCCTTTAAAAAGTCAGCTAAAACAGGTTCTATAAAAAGTATAAAATGTAAGCAATACCGCTGAAAATCCGGAGCGATAAATTTCAACTTATAGGCTTCCACAAATTCATCCAGCCTGACAATGATTTCTGTTTCCGTTACCTCGATCAACCGTGCGCGAAATCCGATATTTTCCCTTACCCGCTCGGTGAGCCTGACATGATTTAGCAGTTTAGCCTGTAATAACGGAATGGCATCAACATAATTGTTCCTCCACTGTGATTTGATCGGGATGATCTTGGCAGTAGGTTTATTAAACTGATTTTGCCTGAAAGGGTGTTCATGATGAGCCACACACAAATCTATACTAATATTTTTAGTATTTCAAGTTTACATCACGATAGCCTGTTGTTCCATTGGCTCGTCGCCCTCTGTATTGTCTCCATCTTTTTGCTCCACTTTCGTTGGATTTTTGGCCTCAATTTTCTTTAGTTCTTCTTTTACCAACTGATCAATGTCCGCCTTGACCGAAGCATAGTTTTCCATAATGTCGTTATAAGTTATAGCTTCCAGTTCGGGAATAGGCTTATAGGCCGCCTCTTCCTCTGCAATGGCATCATGGTCGTTTTGTATTTCTGAATGGAACATTTTCAGATTGATCTTTTGATCAGGATTATCCGCTACAATACCTACAAATTCGCCTGAAGAAAGCGCGGCTATCTTTGATGCCGGTATGGCATAATCCATTGCTGTTGATTTTGAAATGGAAACATCGCTGCTTGAAATACTTTTGCTTTCCTTATCCTGTACGATTTTCCCGAAGCCTTCGCTTAGTTTTTTCGCTGTGTCGCCCGTAACCTGGCCACTGATGATATTGCCCACTATGCCTGTGATCACATCCGCCTGTTCTGCGCCATAATCCTTTTTCAATTGCTCTGTAGACTGCACTGCTATCGTGGTAGAAACTTTATTACTGCGTGCCGTAGCAATCAGGCTATCCATATTATTGAAAAATATGGTCGGGAATTCATCGAAGATCAGGCTACTTTTTAACTGGCCTTTTCGGTTGACCAGTTTGATTACCCTTGAAATATACAAGGACAATACGGCGCCATATACCTGCAATTTCTGCGGGTTATTGCCTACGCAAATGATCTTTGGCTCTTTCGGATTGTTCAGGTCGAGCGTAAAATCGTTTCCGCTCAGCACATAATATAACCCTGGGGAAGATAACCTAGCTAAACCGATTTTAGCGGATGCAATTTGTCCCTCCAGTTGTGGCATCGCTTTACGTTGCAGGGCCGAAATAAAGGGATTGATCAATGGCCTGATTTCCTCTTCCTCTTTTAACACCGCAAAAAGTGGATCATAATCAAACTGCATCAGTTCAATCACATGGGGCAGTGTACAATACTTTCCGTCCTGATATCTTCTCAGATACCAGATGACAGCGGTAACAAAATTGCAGGCACTCTCGATAAAAAAATCCCCTTGTTTTTTGATCCAGTCCCTGTTAAGGCCGAGCATAATCGTCCTAGATGCTTCTGCCGCATCGGTAATATCTTCCATTCCTTCAGGGGAAAGCGGGTTGCAACGGTGTTTGGGATTTTCCAGATCAATGGTATAAAACTTTGGCTTAACCTTATAATTCGTATGATATTTCAGCAGTTTATTGTAGGCAATCTTGGAAAGATCGTCAAACTTGAAATCATAGATGAACATGGAAAAGCCCTTCTTGATATGCTGGTCAATGATGTGACGTATTACGAAATAGGTCTTACCTGCGCCCGGAGTACCTGCAACCAGAATTCCCCTGAAGGGATTGATGACGTTAATCCAACTATCCCTGACCTTATCTTTCAATCTGTACTTGGCGGGCAGGTTAATCGAATACTCATTTTCAAGCTGCCGTTCTTCCTGCGGAAAAGTTTCATTTTCCAAGTTGAAAACATCTTTCTTCAAACCGTTCTTGATGAGCCTGCTTAGCAAGCCACCACCTGTCAGGATCAACATATACCCGATGGATGTGATACCTATATATAATAGGGCGATCAGTTGGGGCGGGGCATACAGATAGAAACACAATGCACTGATGAAATAAAGCAATAATCCGGTAAGCAGGTAAGCTAGTATGGCATTCTTCTGGATCTTCTCGTCTTTTTTCCCTTTGACTGCGATAAGAGAGATGGCCAGTAAAAGCAGTGCGGACAACTTGGGCACCCAGATGCCCTTAAACAATCCTGTCTTTGAAATATTGCCGATCAAACGGTCGGTGATCTCTGCTGTCAAATTCCATTGCTTGAATGCAAGGTAACAGCATAGGTAAAAATGGATGGCCAATATGAAAATGCTGATCAACCTTGTGAAATCGACGATTTTCCTTAGTCCCTGAATGTCTTCTCCTGTATTCATAATATTTAGTTTATATACTTAATCCTTGTTCGTTCTCTTGCGATCTGCTTTTCCTGCGTTTCTTTTTCTTGGTTAATCCTTTGCCAAGCGGCTCTGTATCTTGCTTTTCTAGTAGCAGTCCTAAATAATTTGTTGGCTCGGGCAGTTTCAGATAACTGTGCGGTATTTCCTGTTTAGGCTCTACAAGCTTTTCAATTTGCGGTGTTTTGAGCTGATTGATTGATGCCCGCATTTCCATCCTTTCCTTCAGACTTCCTTTAGCATTGGCGTTGGCATAATTGAAAGTTTCACTCACTGGCCGTTGGAAGTCGAATTGTTGGTCGAATACATATTCACCTGAATTCTTAAAAGCGACCCGATCAAACTGTCCCAACTTCTTGGAATGCTCTGCATTCCTGCCCCTAGACTTGTTCATCGGGCTTAACCTGATTTTATTGGTGATGTCCTTACGGCTCACAATGATCTGAATGTGCATCTGCTCGCCAGGCTTGACCGTTCCCCGCTTGACCTGCCCGTTTTTAACCTCTTTATCTTTGTAGGAATAGTAGCGGTGATTTTCCAGTTTGCCGAACCATAACAGGTCAGTATTTGATTTGATGTTATCCTTTTTAAAGTTTCTGGCATATTCATCCATGATCTTAACGGCGTATTCTTTAAGCTTTTCCCTTGCGCCATCTTCTCCGTAAAGTTCCTTCAGGTGGCCGATTTCTTTTTGACTGGGGCTGATGTTGATCAGGAAGAATTTTGCATCATCCCTGCATAACTTGGCAGTGTTATTATCCAGTTTGTTTTTTACCTCGTAGGATTGAAGATCGTTTGTCGTTCCATTAAACCATAATGTCACCTCCTCGGACTTATATAGTCTGTTTTCCTTATCCAGATAATGCACCAGCTGTCCACTGCTTCCTTTATTGTTTCCTTTTTCGCTGTCGGTAATATTGATGTACATGTCTTATAGATTGACGACCCGCTTTCTTGCAGTCTCGGCCAGTTCTTCCCGTTCCCTTGTTTTGAAGGCACCTAGTTCTTCGCGGTTTCTGATGTATCCGTTCAGTATTTGCAGAAAGCTTGCCTTTAATTTTTCCTTATTTTCTATTGCCTCGACGAACAGTTTTTCGGTTTCCTGTAACCTTGTTATTTGTTCCTGCTGGCCTTTCAGGATGCTTTTATTGGCGTTTACTACCTGCTCATTGAAATACTTTACAATGTCTTTCTGATTGGAGATCATCTTGTCCATGCTTTCTTTCATGGGGATCAGCAGAAGCTGCTCCTGCGTCTTGATGAAACTGGTATAAGCTTTATGGCTTTTTGCCAGTGCGGTTTTTAGCAACTCATCGTTTATATCGCCGGGATCTTTTTTGGTGCGGTAGAAGTATTCCACCATTTTAATGAACAATTCGCGTTTGGTCAATGCCAGTGTTGAGGCGACTTTAGCGAATTTAATATCTATCGATGCCGGATACTTTACGGTATTTACATTTTCCTGTTCCATAGCCGATTATTGCTTGCCGGAATTCCGATGGGAATTCGATTTTCGAAGTTTAAAGCCGTTCCAAAAGGCCAAAGAATTCCCGGAGAATTCTTTAAACCCCGTAGCAGTAGCGTAGGGGCATAAAGTAAGGCTCTGCCTAACTTCCGCTTGCTCCTTTTCTTTGAAAGGAAAAGGACACTGCGAGGAGCCCGAAGCAGTGCTGATAAACAAGGGAATTAGTATTGGTGGTGCTGTGCTTTTCATATTAGAATTTAAGTGACAGCAAATTTGGGAAGATGGGATTAGCAGTATAGGTTCAGTCTGGTATATCCCTGAGAATTTTTATTCTAAAATAAAATAGCTATCGGTATAAGTCGAAGTTTTTGAGCAGCTTAATTATAGCATACGGTGCTGTCCATAAGACAGCAGGAGCATAATGCCATAATATTTTATAAAAAACCAATTTGGCATACCGCTACTTGACCTTTAGCGGATAAACAATAAAAACTATCATTGCTTAAGATAAAACGTAGACGATGGAGAAAGGAAAAATAAAAGCGTCAAATTTTGTACAGGAAAAGGAAGAACAAAATATCTCGAATCTGCTAGAAAAGATTGAAAAAGGGGATATCCCAAAGGAATTTTTTATCGGTCGTCTATTGGAAATTGTTGTTGAATTGAACAATAAGATTGATAACCTGAGCCAAAAATTTCTTCATGTCTCTGATATATCTAGAAAAATTTCGGAAATACACTCCCTACACTTCCCAAAAGATGCCCTTGAAAAAGATAAAAACCTGACCGATAAATTCCTTGCTGAAATATTACTCGGAATACCAAGGAAACGCAGAAGATAAAAAGCCTTATATTTTTGGAATGACCTTGTCGTTCTTTACGAATTTCAAAAGATCCTTCAGATACGTTTCTGTTTCCACCAGGCTTCCGTGCCTGTTAGCCGAACAGATTTCCGCTAAAGTCCAACCCGCCTTAAATTTCTTTACGTTTGAAAAGTGCTTGAAAGAATATAGTGTAT
Organism: Pedobacter sp.; assembly: GCF_041662865.1. Classification (GTDB taxonomy): domain Bacteria; phylum Bacteroidota; class Bacteroidia; order Sphingobacteriales; family Sphingobacteriaceae; genus Pedobacter. The sequence goes on along the minus strand of NZ_JBAZRL010000004.1, from coordinate 71,158 downwards.
AGTTTTTCTTATCCAGCTTTGTTGCCTTTAGACATTTCTGGAACCTATTATAGGGTGTATTCTCGCCAATCCTTTTATCTCCAATTATGGTAGCTGTTGAACCTAGCAAATAGTCGGTTTCAGGATACAAACTAAGCTTGAGGTCTTTCAACTCTTTGCGCAGGCTTGCATCGATACTGATGGGCAAAGACTTTTTATTCTTAGCAATGCTTGCTGGCACCGTAATTACTCCTTGTTCAAGGTTAATATGTTTAAGCTGAAGATAGCGCAATTCCTTTGGCCTTATACAGGTATAATATATCATTTTTACAAAGAAAAGGCAGTAGTGATCATGCTCGTTCAGCCATTTCATAATTGTCTTAAAATCTTCATCAGAAAATATCTGATGCGATTCGGTTGCTATCTTTGTTCTGGTCTCAATATCCGTTACAGGATTCTCTGAGATATATTTATTGACCTTCAAATATTTGAAATAGTTGTTAAGAATTATCCTTGAACTGTTGTAGGTTACTCCAGTCCATTTGGCATCCTTTTCCATAAAGTTCAGGAATTCAGTGATCTCATAGTCGGAAATCTCACTTACCTTTTTATCCTGCCCGTAGTAGGCAATGAATTGATTCAACTTTGAAAGATAGGACTGGCGGGATTTTTTTCTTGTTCCTTTTCCAATATGGTATTCTTCGAAAAGGATCTTGGCAGCTTCCAAAGTTAGAGAAGATACTTGCCTTTTTAATCTATCGTTTGCCTTTTCATCGATTGGGCTCCATCCGCCCTCTAAGGCAATTTTATAGGCATCACATAACTTGGTGAACTGCTTTAGCTTGTCCTTTGGATCTTTTAGCCTGTTCAGGTTTTTGGTCGGCCTGAACCGTTCCATTTTATCTGTTTCCGCATTATGGAAAAAGAATTCCACATACCAGTTCTGTTTGGCCTCTTCCTTTGCCCATGTGCTACCCTTTGGAACGGTGGTGACCCGTTTTCCTTTGACCAGTTTTGGAATGGTGTAAGGTATTTCTGGAGTTGCCATGTGATCCAAAGATAAGAATTGTGGCTGATTTTTGGCTGAGTTAACATCTGATAATCTACTAAAACGTTGATTATCAGATGTATTACAGGTATTGGTGGAGAATAGCGGATTGCCCACCGCTGTTTTTGGCCTAATTTCGGGGTTTTCCGAATTTGGCTGACTTTTGGCTGAGTAGGTATCTGATAATCCACTAAATCGTTGATTATCAGATACTTTACGGATATTGGTGGAGAATATCGGATTCGAACCGATCACCTCTTCACTGCCAGCGAAGCGCTCTAGCCAAATGAGCTAATCCCCCTTTAATATTTTAGCTAGCCATCCGATAGCTATCGGGAGAACTAATCCCCCGTGTGGATGGCAAAAGTAATTAAAAGTTTAGTGCTCGCAAATTTATTTACAGGAATTCCTGTATTAAAAGAAAATGCAAATGATTTATTTTAATTCTTGTTTGAACATGTATCATTTTTGCTATTTATTACTATTTTAGGTGTAAATTATGCACTCAAAAGTTACAGCCCTCCAATTCTCACTAGTGCTGATGTTCATTCTCATGAGCACTATTTTGTCTGCACAAAATCCCGGTAGTCCTCCTCCACAAAAAGATATTTCAGAGATAAAATTGATGCCGGTATCAATTGATAAAGTGAATCAGTTGGTTCGTTACTGCCGAAACCCAAAAATGATTTACTCTGATGATTTAAAAAATTTACTAGAAGAATCATTACACTATACACAAGAAGCAAAGCGAGATGAGCTTACCGTTAGTTTACTATCTGTTACAGCACTTGCAGAGTTAGGTTTGGGCAATCAAGAAAATGCAATAAAGTACATTAAACAAGCAGAAGCTTTTTTGGGGCAGTTACCAGAAAGGGCTGTTGTAAATGTATTATCTGATTTAACACGGGTTTATACACGGATTGGTGACATTGAAAAATCAATGGTATACAATGATAAATTGGAGGCATTTACAAAAGATAAAACCCAGTTTATTATTCCTCGAGTACTGAATTTAAGAAATAGGGTCAATTTAGATTTGAAAGCTGGAAATGACGAAAAGGTAAAATCTAGTTACGATTTGGCGCTCAAATTAGCTAAAGAAAGCAATAATCTGGCACTCTTAAAAGATACACGATTTGCCTATGCTAATGTGCTTTTAAGCATGCACAAAGATGATGAAGCTTTTACTATTCTAAAAGATCTTATTCCAGATTTGAATAACGCCATGACAGACCGCACCGCTTTGTTTTTTGAGATTTTATCAAGAAACTATGAGAAAAATGGCGATTATAAGAATGCGTTCATTTATGCTGAAAAGACGTTCAATTTACCCAATGCTACTACTCAACAAAAAGGAAATAGCATCAATAAAATGATCAATCTGTCATTTTTATTAAAGAATTACAGCAATCTGGATAGCTATTATGCTGATCATAAAAAGTTTGGCATGGATCAAAATAGTTTACACTCTCGTAAGCAATATCAGCTGGCAGAAAGTAGATATTTCGATGCTAAAGAGAATCACAAATTGGCTAAAGCAAATTATTTCAAAGCTTTAAAGCTAAAAATGGACAAACAACCTAATCCGAATATGGATGTTGAAATTTTGACTGGACTTGCTAGTTTATATGCTCGAGAAGGGAAAAATGATTCTGCTTCGTTTTACTTTAAAAAAGCAGAAGGGATGATAAAAAAATATTCAATGCCTCCAGCTACACGATTTATTTATGCAAATGCTTTAAAAAACTTCGCTCAATATACTACCGTTAGTCAAGATACATTGATCAAAAACTTAGAGCAGGAAATGCATTTGAAAGATACATTGTATCACATGAGTTTGTCTAAAATTACACATGAGCTCCAAACTAAATACAAAGTAAATGAAAAAGAGAAAGAATTAGAGCTGACTAAAAAACAAAAACAAGTACAAGAATTAGAGCTTAAACAACAAAAACAGCGGAATTTATTAATCATCATCGGAGCCACCATAGCTGTTTTATTATTTGGTGGCATTGCTTATATTTTAGCTCAGCGTAAAAAGCAAGCCAAATTTTTACATGATGCAACAGTAAGTGATTTAAAAAAACAGCATCGAATTGATATCATGAATACCCTCACCGATGCCCAAGAAGAAGAAAAGAAAAGAATAGCAGGGCGACTACATGATGAGGTTGGCGCTATGTTATCTATTGCGAAACTGAATATTAATACCTTACAGGAGAATGTATTTGCATCTGGCAGTGATGCTGAAAATAAATTGACTGTTACTAAAAATTTAATGAATGATATTAGTGAAACCGTACGAAATATTAGTCATGCTTTAATGCCTTTTGCGCTCGAAAAATATGGATTTAAAGCAGCTATTTTAGACCTCCTCACTAACATTAAAGCTGCAAATAGTTTAAGTGTAGAACATGTAATTGAAGGACTAGACGACACCAAAAATTGGCCGAAAAACTTTACACTTAGTGCATATCGTATTATTCAAGAGATATTAAATAATGCTATTAAACATGCGCAAGCCACTCATTTATTTGTACAAATCATTGAGCTAGATAATGCAATAACCATTTACATTGAAGATAATGGAAAAGGAATTAACACTGAAAATACTGAAGCCGACGGTGTTGGAATGAAGTTATTACAAACTAATATTGCTTATTTATCAGGAAAACTAGAGATAAAAGGGGAGCCAAATGCTGGCACCTTTGCCTTAATTGAACTACCCATACCAAAAGCTGTATACTTATGAAAATCCAATTGATATTAGCAGATGACCATCCTGTAGTTTTACAAGGCATAAAAGCTCATTTTAGTAATGATGAGCGATTTGAAATTATTGCTATGGTAAATAATGGGTTAGAACTTTTAAACTCTTCGCTATTAGCTGATGCAGATATTATTCTTTTAGATTTAAATATGCCAGGCCTTGATGGGCTTAAAGCTTTAAATGAATTAAAAGACAAAAAAATTAAAGCTAAAATTATTGTACTTACAAATTACCACTCATTTGAATTGGTGAAAGATAGCAAACATAGAGGCGCAAGTGCTTATATGGTAAAATCTGATGATCTACAAAACTTAGCCGATACTATGTTAAAAGTATTAGACGGAAAAGAGGTTTTCCCAAGTTTTGATGAAAAAGAAAGTCCAGATACTCAATTTTCTTATTTTGATGATTTCCTCAAGAAGTATAAACTGACCAAAAGAGAAGTAGAAATTATTCGCTTGGTTTGTCAAAATCTTCGTACAAAAGATATTGCAGAGCGATTATATCTTTCAGAATTTACAGTGCACACGCATCGAAAAAATATCATGCGCAAATTAGAATTATCTGATTCTACTGTGGCGCTATATGAATTTGCACTAAAAACGAACTTAATTAGTTCTTAGATTAGTTGTTTAGCCACAGATTAACAGATTTCTTTATGCATCATTGGCTAAGCTTCTCAGAGAACTTTATCTAGATCCTTCGACAAGCTCAGGATGACAATACGTTAAAATCTTAGCCGCAGATTAGCAGATTAAAATAGGATTTTAAACATCCAAAATCTGCTAATCTGTGGCTAAAAATTCTTTCAATGTTATTTCTTCGCGGTAGAAAAAGAATAAGGGAAAGCACTTTCACTCGTTCCTCTCTTTTTATTTGGAGTTGATGACATACCAAAATCTAAAACTGCTCCTTTTTGCAAAGCCGAATGGCTCAACCAATTTTGATTATAATTAGCGCCATTTACTTTCAATGTCTGTATATATCTGTTGCTATCGCTATTAGCTGGAGCATTGATCACTACCGTTTTACCGTTTTCTAGGTTTAATGTTACTTTTTTAAACAAAGGAGCCCCAATTACATATTGATCTACCGCAGGTGTAACAGGATAAAATCCCATTGCTGAGAAAACATACCAAGCAGAAGTTTGACCATTATCCTCATCGCCGCAATAACCATCTGGTGTAGCTTTATATAATCTGTTCATTGCTTCGCGAACCCAATATTGAGCTTTCCAAGGTGCACCACCATAATTGTACAAATAAATCATGTGCTGTATGGGTTGATTTCCATGCGCATACTGACCCATATTTGCGATTTGCATTTCGCGAATTTCATGAATTACACCACCGTAAGCACTTTCATCAAATACTGGAGGCATAGAGAAAACAGAATCTAGTTTCTCTACAAATTTTGAGTTTCCACCCATCAGCTTTGCTAAACCAGCTACATCTTGGAAAACTGACCAAGTATAATGCCAGCTGTTACCTTCGGTAAATGCTCCACCCCACTTAAACGGACTAAATGGCGATTGGAAAGTTCCATCGGCATTTTTACCACGCATTAAACCAGAAGCTGGGTCAAATAAATTCTTATAATTCATGCTTCGTTTTGCATAAATATCTATTTCACTTGCTGGTTTGCCTAACGCTTTACCTAATTGATAAATCGCAAAATCATCGTATGCATATTCTAAGGTTTTCGCAGCATTTTCGTCTACCTTAACATCAAAAGGTACATAACCTAGTTCATTGTAATATTTAACACCCGAACGACCTACTGCTTCCATTGGTCCCTCATTATTAGCTCCATGTTTAAGTGCTTCCCATAACGTTTCAATATCGTAACCACGCATCCCTTTAATGTAGGCATCCGCTACCACAGAAGCAGAGTTATTACCAATCATAATATTTGCATAACCAGGGCTACTCCATTCTGGCAACCATCCACCCTCTTTATAATCGTTAATTAATCCTTGCTGCATTTCTTTGTTGATAGAAGGATAAACTAAGTTTAAGAATGGATATAATGCTCTAAAAGTATCCCAAAAGCCTGTTCCAGCAAACATATAACCTGGTAACGTTTTTCCATTATATGGGCTCCAATGCACAATTTTGTTGTTCGCATCCATCTCATATAGTTTATTAGGGAAGAACAGTGTTCTATAAAATGATGAATAGAACGTACGAGTTTGATCAACCGTTCCTCCTTCTACAGAAATTCTGCTTAAGGTTTTGTTCCAAATTGCTTTTGCTTTTGCTTTCGTTACATCGAAACTATCGTTAGCCAATTCCCTTTTTAAGCTAATTTCTGCTTGTTCAAAACTGATAAAAGAGGAAGCAACTTTAACGTTTACCTTTTCGCCATTGGTAGTTTTAAAACCAATAATTGCACCAGTATGATCGCTTTGTAATTCTAAATCTTGATTATTTAATTTATTACCCGACCAGGTTTTGGCTAGTGTAAATGCTTTATCAAAATATATTACGAAGTAGTTTTTAAAGTTACTTGGCAATGGGCCACGAGCATATTTAGTCGTATAACCAATAATTTTTCGCTCTTGCGGAATAATTTTAATGTAAGAACCTTTATTCAACGCATCTACCACTACAAAAGAACTATCACTTTTAGGATAAGTAAAACGAAATTGTGCAGCTCTTTCTGTTGGTGTAATTTCTGTAGTTACATTGGCATCTGCCAGATAAACGCTGTAATAATAAGGTTTCGAGATTTCTGCTTTATGCGTAAACCAACTCGCTCTATCATCTTCATTGAACTTTAATTTTCCAGTCACTGGCATAATCGCAAATTGACCATAATCATTCATCCAAGGGGATGGTTGATGCGTCTGCTTAAATCCACGAATTTTATCCTGGTCATATTGATATGCCCAACCATTACCCATTTTACCAGTTTGCGGGGTCCAAAAATTCATTCCCCATGGGACAGCAATAGCCGGATAAGTATTTCCATTTGAAAGATCTGGTTTAGATTGCGTTCCCATTAACGGATTTATCCATTCAACAGGGTCGGTAATTTTGCCAACAGTTTGCGCAGATACACCTAAAGCAGTAAAAATTAAAGCGGTTGTTAATAGTTTCTTAATCATTTGATATGTATTGAGATAGAGAATATTTTATTTAATTATGAACCTGAATTTGCAACATAAGCAGCCCAAAGTTCGTCTACAGTTTTACCTGTTAAATCTTTCCACAACGTATCTTTATAGGTGTTGTTTCTCATTGCGGAATCAAGTTTCACTACAATTCCTTTATTTCCATTTAGTTCTAACCAATTTAAAAATCTGGCAGTAATTCTGTATGCATTTTTATAACTATGTTCTGGCTTAAAAGGTGTTAAAGTCCATTTTGCACCTGGATTATCTACGCCATATTTAAAGCGAACGTAATCTGCAATTCCTTCTGTTAACCAACCTGGGCCATCATTATCACCATAGTTTTGCACAATATGCATCACTTCGTGAGTTACTACATCAATATCGCCTGGATGTTTCACGAACCACTCTGGATTGTAGACAATTCTACCTCCACCAGTTGCGGCAACACCTTTATAAGCAGTATCTATATAAAATACCACTTCTTTATCGGTTTTAGTATTGAAATCTTTAGCGAGTTTTGGATAAACTTCGAAGAAAGTTTCTACCATTCGCTTTTTTAATGCTGGATCAAGGTTTGCATAATTATTTTTAAAGATTAAGGTATAGCCCTTTTCTTTAAAAGTTTCTTGAGCTTGCGCAAAACTAACGGCAAAAACAAGTACGCATATTAGTAACAGGAATTTATTCATTACATATAGGAGTTAGTATTTTGATTATTTTCTATTTTAATAAATGAGGTTTTTCATTGTATACTTTCCATAAAAACTCGCCGAATAGTGTATTTGCCCAAGCAAACCAACTACGTGTAAAGTTTTTTGGATCATCTTTATGGAAACTTTCATGCATAAACCCTTTACCAGCATGCGTACTTTTAAGCATGGCGATACAATTTTTAATTTCAGTATCGCTAACAGAGGTTAAACCTCGCATAGTTATCGCCATTGGCCAAATCATATCTGGACCAACATGTGGTCCACCAACACCTTCGGCAGCTGTACCTTTAAAAAAGTAAGGATTGTTATTAGATAAAATAAATTTTCTAGTGTTTTTATAAATTGGATCATCCACGTTTATGGCACCTAAATATGGCATAGATAATAAACTTGGCACATTGCTATCGTCCATTAAATATGCACTTCCAAAACCATCAACTTCAAAGGCAAACATTTTACCGAACTCGGGATGATCTTTAACAGCATATTTTTTTAGGGCTGCATCAACTTCATTTGCTAAAGCTGATAATCTATCTGCCAAAACTTTATCGTTGTGTAATGCGGTAACCATTTCAGCTGCATGTTTTAAACTACTTACTGCAAAAAAGTTAGATGGAATTAAAAATGGATAAACTGTTGCATCATCACTCGGACGGAAAGAAGAGCAGATTAAACCTACTGGTTTTACTGGAAATCCATACCCGCTCATAGAAAGTGTATCGGTTGGATATAAACTTTCGCGTTGAAAGCGATATGGTCCTTTGTTCTCTTTACGTTGCTGTTCTACAAAAGTCTTTAATGTAGTTTCAATTGCTTTTTTCCAGTCTGCATTAAAAGGAGCTTTATCGCCTGTTTTTTTCCAATAGTTATAAGCTAAACGAATGGGATAGCATAGTGAATCAATTTCCCATTTGCGTTCATGAACACCTGGTTTCATGGCGGTTTTATCGCTCTTCCATTCGCCTACTTTGTTTTCGTCATTGTAAAAAGCATTGGCATACGGATCTTTTAAAATATATTGCGTTTGGCGATTAATTACACCTGCAATAAGATCTTTTATTTTTTGTTCTTCATTCACAAATTGCAAGTACGGCCAAACTTGTGCTGAACTATCTCTCATCCACATGGCATCAATATCTCCAGTAATTACATAAGTATCTGGCTTGCCGTTTTTAATGGTATGGGTAACGGTGGTATCCAATGTATTTGGAAAACAGTTCTCGAACAACCAGCCCAATTCTTTATCGGCCACATTAGCTTGGAAAGTTTTAATAGCTTTATCAACTGCAACACTTGTAAAATGACGTTTTGCTACTGCAACTCTTACTACTGGGAAATCTTCGGGAGCAACTGCAAAAGAGAATTTAGATGCAAGTACCCCTGCGCCTAATAATCCTGTATTTTGTATAAACCTTCTTCTTTTCATAATTAGATTTTTAGATAGATTGTTTTATGTTAATTGTTACTTAGCTACTAAATCCCAACAGCTAGCAGCTCCAATTAAAGCTGCATGTTCATTTAATCTTGTTAGTTTAATTTCTGTATCTAAGTGAAAAGCTTTTAAATTGCTTATTAAATGAGGAGCAAATAAATTAAAGGCTTGCGAAATATTCCCGCCTAACACCACAACTTCTGCCTTTTTTTCTTTGATGATATCAGCTAAAAAATGACCAAGAGCACGACCAAACTCATTAAATATTTGTTTAGCGTACGGGTCAATATTCGCAATGGCTGCTAATTCTTTAACGCCAGCCAATTTTTTTCCTGTTAAGCTAAAGTATTTGTTAACAAACCATCTGGTAGATAAATAATCTTCGGCTATGCCACCTAAAAACTTCGAATCCCATAATGCTGCATCTTTTGCAATACCATTTATAGAAACCGCCGAGCCTAACCCTGTCCCTAAGGTTAAGCCAAGTGCATTGGTATACCCTTTAGCAGCTCCGTTAAAAACTTCGCCCTGCATAAAAGCAGCAGCATCATTTATAAATTTGATGTTAGATGGCTCCATTTGTAAACGCTTGGCCAATTCTTCTTTGATATTTATGAGATATAACGACTTAAATTTATCTTGATCTTTAATTAAGGAAATTCCATTTTCGTAATCAAAAGGACCTGGCATAGCAATGCCAATATTTCTTTCGCTTTTAGGAACAGTACCAAATGCATCATTAATTACTTCGCACCAGGCATTTAACAGTTCTTCTTTATTTTGTTGAGAGTTAACCGCATTACGTCTAATAGAATTCTGAATTAGCGCTCTTTTTTCTAAATCCACCAACGCGGCCGTAATATGCGAGCCACCTATATCTACACCTAAAACAGTAGGTTTTTCCATTATTCTTCGAATTTTATATTTCTACTCATGTTAATCTTTACTAAATCCTTTTACCTTGTAAGCGAAAAAGGCGCATCATCTGGAGCTAACCCTCTGGTTAAAGCAGGTTTAGTATCCATTTCTAATTTTAAAATACCACCATTTATTAGGTCGGAATGTGTAATAAAGTTATGGGAATAGGGTTTGCCATTTAAAGTCGCTGATTTAATATAAACATGCGTGGCATCATTGGTTGGAGCATCAATTACAAACTTTTTTCCGCCCTCTAAATTAAGTGTAATTTTTTTAAAAATCGGACTTCCTAACACATATTCTCCAGTGCCTGGAGTTACACTATAAAAACCTAAAGCGCTTAATACATACCATGAGGAAGTTTGCCCTTGATCTTCATCACCAGGGTAACCATTTTCTGTAGCATTATATAGTTTGCTCATTACATTACGAGCATGAAATTGGGCTTTCCAAGGCTGATTGGCATAATTATACAAATAAACCATGTGTTGTATCGGTTGATTTCCATGTGCATATTGACCCATATTTGCAATTACCATTTCGGTCATTTCATGAATCATTCCTCTGTAAGTACCTACATTTACCCTATTGGGTTCAGTAAAAACAGAGTCTAATTTGCTGGTAAAATTTTCATTACCTCCCATTAAATTGATCAATCCTTTAACGTCTTGAAAAACAGACCACTGCCAATGCCAAGCATTTCCTTCAGTAAACGGCCCTCCCCATTCAATCGGATCAAAATTTGGAGACCATTTTCCATCAACATCTTTTCCTCTCATAAAACGGGTTGAAGGGTCATAAACATTTTTATAATTATACATTTGACGAGCAAAAATATCTACATAAAAGTTGTTGTTGGTCATTTTTGCTAGTAGATATCCGCAAAAATCATCATAAGCATATTCTAATGTTTTCGCTGTAGCTTCTCTATATTTTGGATAAGGAACATAACCTAATTGGTAATATTCTTTCCAGCCATCTCTTCCATTTGCTGGACCCCAAGGCCCTTTATTTGTAGCTTCGTGGAAGTATGCTCTTAAGGCTTCCTTCGGATCGAAAGTTCTAATCCCTTTTACCCAAGCATCCGCCAGTAAGGAAATAGCATGATTACCAATCATACTTCCGCCCTCACTTGGAAAAGACCAAGAAGGTAACCAACCGCATTGTTTATAGGCAGCTAACATAGCCTGCATATATCTACCCTGCATTTCTGGATGCATTAAGGTATTGAGTGGAAATTGGGCTCTAAATGTGTCCCAAAAACCTGTATCGGTAAACATATACCCTTGATGAACTTTACCATCGTACGGACTAAAATAGTATGGTTGACCGTTTTTATCTATTTCGTAAAACTTACGAGAAAATAAACTTGCTCTAAAAAAACAAGAATAAAAAGTCTCGATATCGGCTTCAGAGCCACCTTCTACTAAAATTTTTCCTAGAGATTTATTCCATACCGAAGCAGCAATTGCTTTTGTATGTTCTAAGGTTTTGTCTATGCCTAACTCTGTTTGTAAATTCAGTTCTGCTTGCTCTAAACTGATATAAGATGATGCAACTTTAGCTTGCACTTTTACACCTGCTTTAAACTCTATATACGCTCCTTTTCCTAAGCCTTCGGCTGAAACAGAATCTGTATTAATTGTATTTTTCTTATTTTCCCAAGTTCCAAAAGCTTTAATAGGTTGATCGAATTTGATGACAAAAAAGCTTTTCCAACCACGTTTAAAACCCTCTCCATTATTTACCCAACCTGTTATTTTGTTTTCCTTTGGAAAAATTTGCACACCACTCGTTCCTGTGTAACCATCTAAAACCAAATAGCTCTTTTTACCTTTTGGGTAAGAAAACCGTAAATGTGCACCACGTTCAGTTGGTGAAATTTCGGTTATAATTTGATTATCGAACTTAACTTTATAATAATTTGGTTTGGCGATTTCGTTCGCATGACTGAACTTCGCTTCGCGTTCATTTTCATTGACTACCAATTTATCAGTCATTGGCATTAAAGAAAATACTGCATAATCTCTAGTCCACGAACTGCATTGGTGCGCCTGTTGAAAGCCTCTGATTTTATCTTTAAAGAATTGATATTTCCAACCATCACCATTCTTCCCCGTTTGAGGTGTCCAAGTGTGCATTCCAAAAGGTAAAGCAGTGGTAGGATAAGTGTTTCCTCTAGTTAATTCGTGTTTTGAATTTGTACCCTGCAAGGTATTTACGTAATGCACCAAGTCCTTTTGTTGTGCAAATAATTGATTTACTATGCAACATAGCAATAGGGTAAATAATTTAGATTTCATTTATTTGTGTGTTTGTGTGTGTATTACCAAGCGATTTTAACCTTTACTCCTTCGCTATAATTATCAAAACCTAACAGTAAAGTTTTTGAATTTTCATCCCATTCATTTTTTAAAAGCGATAATTCTTTACCGTTAACATTTACACTTATCGCCTTTGGTTTTTGAGGCAATAAAATCCGCATTGCATTAATTGTATTTGACGGACTTTTAATAAGAAATGAATACGAATTTTTTGTAATGGTTGTGGCTTGGCCCTCTAACCTACCTGCTGCAGTCAAAACTTGTGGTGTATTTTTAGTAGTGATTTTCGATATATCAAAAAGATAAGCTTGTGTACCAATATTTACTGTTTTTTGTTTTACAATTGGCAGTTCTGGATTAAATAAATCGATAAATAAACCATTTAAAATTAAGGGCTCTGTTTGTTCAGTTTCATTTAAAACCGCAGCAATAGTAAATGGTCCACGTTGTAAAACAAAGTTGTTTTTAAAGATTAATTTACCTGCATTCGCATCATTTTCATAAGCCGATTTTACATTGGTAAGAAAATCAACATCGCCATTAGCTTGCATAATTAATTCTTTAGGGTCTTTTCTAACCAAATAGACTTTTCCTTTTCCTATTGGATATTCTTGTTTCCCTTCACTTTCTTTAAGTCCTAACAATTGAAATAAATGTGCAGATGGCGCTTTAAAAGTATTTCCATTTGTATTCCACCATTCTTTTACATTTTGAAAAGGATCAGTATCTTTTCCATAATATAAAAGTACACCGCCATTTTTTACCCACTTAGCTAGTTCTTCATGAAAACTTGCAGCTAAAGGTTTCATATTAGCATAACTCATAATTAATACTTTGATGTCTTTTAGTGTATTTTTATTAGCTAAGTTTTCTATATGAACTGTTTCTACAGGCACTCCTCTTTTTAATAATGGAATTGCCATGCCGTAAAAATTAGATAACTGAGGATCATCATAACCTGCATGGGTTGGAAAACGCTGAAACATCATAGAATTGGACAACAAAACACCAATACCTTTTGAGCCATTTAATTTATTGGCAGATAATGGCATTTGATTTAGCGAATTAACCATTACTTGCATTTGTGTAGCATAAGCTGGAGAAATTGGTTGTTTTTCTCTTTTTCCTTCTACATTAAACTTGCCATTGTAAATTCGATTTGGCCAAGGCATTACCTCATAATTATTAACCATTGGATATAATAATTGCGCAGTAAAAGTTGCCTGATAATTAATTTTATAATCATCCCATGATCTTGCCCTATCTTCTATTGGATCTGTTAAAAAGAATAGTTTTCTACCTGTAGGCGCAGTCATAGAAACCATAGAACCATATTCTAAAAATGCATTCTCAAAAACACGTTCTTTCTTTACGCCATTGTAAAAAATAGGCTCTCTCGAAGTACCTGTCCACACCTGTGCGATGTAACCATCCATGCCTTCTAAGTTTGCCAAACTCGCTTCTGGACTAACAATTTGCCAAGAAGAATAATTGATTAATGAATGCGTTGGCACATAGCATCTAACTCGTTTTCCTCTGCTTTCGCTATAGGTTTTGATGTAGGTAAAAACATCTTTCAAGGCATTAAAATAAAGTTGGTATTTTAATTTTGAGGATAAATAAGTTGCTTCAGGCGATTCGTGTTGAGCCATCCATGGAAAACCATAGTAATTTTGCCATTCTTTTTTAAATGCTTCACTATATCCTGCCCTAGCCCAAAACTCTGGCTCTTCTAAATAAATTGCTGTTACTCCGGCATCAATTGCTCGTTTTACATGAGTTTTCATGTAGGTTAAAAAATTTGCCGAAGGAACAATATAAGGTACATTTTGTCCATGCCAAATGGTTTCGCCATTGCGCATTACTTGACCTTCATCTAAATGATTTTTGCCATCCCATTCACCTAAAAAGTAATCTTTGTATTGGCCCCATGCAATTCCAGTCATAAATTGAACTTCATACCCTTTATCGCGATAGCTTTTTACACGTTCTTCAAATTTTCCGCCATCATCATTAATCCCATAAACCATTGCAATATCAGCACGTACATCGTAATTTGCACTCCAAGGAGCTGAAGCCTGAAAAGAAGTTTTTTCTTTATTTACAAAATCTTTCTTTTGTCCAAAAGTTGAAAATTCGGAAAAGCTAAATAGACAAAAAATATAGAAGAATCTGAATTTCATAAGGATTGGATTTTGATATAAAAAGAGATATGTTTTTCATAGATTTTTGTAGGATAAAGAATAGTTTATGTGCTAGGTAACACACAAACTATCCTTAAATAAATTTATTACCAGCCTGGATTTTGAACCATTAAATCGTCAGCATTTACATCTTTTGATGGAATTGGGAATAAATAATGTCTCTTAGTAAATACTCTCGTTTCGAAAGGAATTACGGTTAAGAAATCTGGTAAGTTTTTGGTTATACTTAATCCGTAGATTGGACCATTGTCTGTGGTTTCAGCAATTTTCCATCTTCTGGTATCAAAATACCTTACGTTTTCGAAAGAGAGCTCAACACGACGTTCTTTTCTAATGGCAATACGCATTGCTGCTTGATCTGCAGGTATAGGAATTTGATCCACACCTGGTCCATAAAGAGGAATACCCGCTCTTTCACGAATTAGATTTAAATATTTTACAATATCAGGATCACCTGGAGTAGATTCATTTAACGCCTCTACATAATCTAAAAACACATTAGCTACGCGATATAAAATTACTGGTCGGTTTCCAATATTCCAGTTACCAAGACCCATGAATTTTCTAACAATATACCCAGTAACAGAGTAGTCATTACCACCAGTTGCTTTACCAGAATTACCATTATTATTCAGTTCGGTAATGATGTTTCCAAAATTTGTATTTAACCAAATACTGTTATGATAGGTAACATTAACATAAAAACGTGGCTCACGATTTACCCATTGATTATACGTACTTGTTGCTGCTGGTGCGCCAACTGGCTGATAATTTGTAAAACCTGAAGTTACATATCCAGATAATGGATCATCGATACTACGGCCATTTGCCATGAAATAAGCATCTACTTGATTTTGTGTTATAGCTAAACCACCAGAGCCTCTAGTTTCTGAATTTTTACCGCTGTGATATGGAGTTAACTCATATTGCCTAGAACCAATTGCAGACTCTACACGAAACATGATAATTTCGTTATTGAAATTGTCTAAAAATACATCGCGACAAGATAAATATGGGTTTAAAGCTCCGCCAGTTGTTTTTCTATATAAATCATAAGTTCCTGGAATAAACTGAGCAATGTAGGCTTTATAAGCATCTGATGCTCTTTTCCATTTAGAAGCATCGTAAGTTTGACTAATTAATTGTTTTCCATCTTTATTTTTTAGCGTTGCTAAATCTGCATTTCCATTGTAAAGAGGACTTGCCGCTAAAAGATAAGCTTGCATACGATAAGCTAAAGCCATTCCTTTTGTAATTCTTCCTACTTGGGTATCACTAGATGGTGTTGTTGGCAAATTTGCTGCAGCCGCTTCCAATTCAGATGCGATATATGTAATACATTCATCAAAACTACTACGAGCTAAACGAACACTTTCAGAAGGTGCATCTGCTTCAATTACATTATCACCTAGTAGTACAACTGGGCCATACATACGTACCAAATAAAAATAATACATGGCTCTTAACGCTCTTGCTTCATTTTTATATTGAACAGCTAGTTGAGGAGTAATGTCTTGCGTAACTTTATCAATATTTGCCA
Source organism: Pedobacter sp. (assembly GCF_041662865.1). GTDB lineage: Bacteria > Bacteroidota > Bacteroidia > Sphingobacteriales > Sphingobacteriaceae > Pedobacter. The sequence goes on along the minus strand of NZ_JBAZRL010000004.1, from coordinate 55,112 downwards.
TAAAGAAACTAGCAGAGCGGATACCTCTGTAAAAATTATTCCAATAATCGTTTACAAATCCAGTGTTTGCGTCCCAGCTTCCAATGTTTACATTGTTACCTTGGTTAAAACCCCAAACGTATTCTGCTTCATCAGAAGCACTGGTCCAAATACCTGCATTTCTTCCTGTATTCGGATTTCTTTGATCATATTCATCTGGAATACGACTATACACGTTATTTAGAAATTTTTCTGCTGTTGCTCTATTTGTAAAAGTCTCTTCAAGTGTTAACCTATCGTTAGGTACTTGATCAAGAAAACCTTTTTTACAAGATGTAATTAGTGTTAAACTAGCTACAAGTGTGATATAAATATATTTTTTCATGATTGTATGAATTAGAATTTAACATTTAGGCCTAAAGACAAAGTAGCTGACAAAGGATATCTTGATCCATTAGCTCTACCACCAGTATTTAATTCTGGATCCCATAGATCCCATTTGCTAAATGTTAAAAGATTTGAGCCAATTAAATAAATAGCTGCATTTTTCAGGTATAATTTATTAGCAAATGTTGTTGGCAAGTTGTAGCTAATTTGAGCACTTTTTAATCTCAAGAAATTTACATCCTTAACCCACCACGAGCTTTCTAACGTATTATTAGTATTATCTGCTTCGCCATAAGCTAAACGCGGATAAAATGCATCTTGTCTAGGATTTTCTGGTGTCCATCTATCGGTTGCAATAGCATATGCATTACTTAAACCACCGCCCCCATTAAATGGAAATATACCTGAACCACCTAGCATAATATCGGCATTGCCCACGCCTTGAAATAAGGTACTAATAGCAAAACCTTTGTAAGATGCAGTAAAGCCAAATCCGTATACATTATTAGGCACATCTCCTCTACCAATTCTAGTTTTATCATAATCATTGATTAATCCATCCCCATTTAAATCGGCATATTTAATATCGCCAGGTTTAATGCTTGCTTTTGAACCAGGCGTTGCACTTGCATCAATTTCTGCTTGGCTATCGAACAGTTTTTGAGCTACATAGCCGTAACGAGAAAGAATATTATCTCCAATATGACTCATCCAAGGATAAGGTTGCGCAGGGCGATCATCATTTATTAATTTATCTCTATTATAGGTATACGTTCCTCGAAGACCGATATCTACTTTACCAACTTTAAAATTATATTCTAATGTTGCATCAAAACCACGATTATCTACCTCACCTAAGTTACCGTAAGGCGAATTTGTTAAACCTACATACCCTGGAATTGATTGACGTTGTAAGAAAATACCTGTACGTTGCTCTTTAAATAAATCGAATATTAAATATAGATTATCTTTTAAGGTTCTAATCTCTACACCCAAATCTTGTTTTCTAGATTCCGCCCATATAATATCAATTCCATAATCAGTAACATTGATACCACCAGTATTTGAGAAATTTTTACCCAATTGATAACCCGTCGCATTATCTGCCACCAATGTTAAATAAGCAAACCTTCTTCCGTTAATACTTCCGATACCTGTTTTACCATCTGAATATCTAAACTTCAAGAACGAAATGGTATTTTTAATAGGCTCCCAGAATTTTTCATTCGATGGAATCCATCCAACACCAAAAGCAGGGAATGAACCATATCTATTTGATGGGGCAAATAACTCAGAACCGTTGTAACCAAAGTTTACCTCAGCAAAATAACGATCATCATAAGAATAGGTAGCGCGAGCAGCTAAACCAACCTGTCTTTCTGGAATTGATGAAGTAAAATCACCAGCAAATGGATTGGTGTAATCTTGTGTGTAACCAAGTATTAATCCTCCAACACGGTGTTTACCAAAAACTCTATCGTAATTTAAAGCAGCTTCAGTATAAAAATTTCGATTACCACCTCTTGCTGGTTCAAAACTCAAGTAATTACCAGGACTAGTATAAGTTTGTACTAAGTTTAAAGATCCATCTGGTTTATATGGAGAGGTAGTTCCAGATACGTTCTGAATAAAATAGGTACTCTCTCTTTTTGATCTTTTGATACTATTTGAATTGTTGGCATCAAATGCAACCATTGCTGTAGCATTTAAGCCTTTTACCAAATCTTCTAAACTTTGCGTTACCCTTAAATTTGAATATAATTGAGTTGCAAATTCAGTTCGGTAACCTCTTCTAGTTAAATCTGCATAGGGGTTACGGAAACCACCATTAGAACTTTTACCAGGAACAGAGCCATTAGGATAAATTTTTGGATACTCTACAGAAGACACATCTAAAGCTGATCCGAAAATACTTTCTGTAGTTTCGCCTGGATAGTTTCCATTAGATGCAAACCCTTGTAAACCTAAATCTAGTTTAGTTGTATTGGTTAATTTTAAATTTAAATTACTGGTAAAGTTGTATCTCTTATAATCAAGTTTAGAATTATACTGTGCTAAATCGTCTGTTTTTAAGAAACCACTTTCATTATAATATGCCAATGAAACATAATATTGAGCATTATCTACACCGCCACTTGCATTTAAATTTGCTCTTCTGTTGTGACTGTATTTATTAAATAATTCATCAAACCAGTTTACATTTGGATAAACTAATGGATCTGTACCAGCAGCTGTATTGTTAATATAATCTTGTGCATATTTCGGCGCTTGACCTCTACCAACTAAAGCTTCATTAGCTAAGTTCATATAGGTAACACCATCTAGCATTTCTGGTTTTTTGGTAAATGTGCTTACTCCTTCATTGTAATCGAAGAAAATACTTGGTTTGCCTACTTTACCAGTTTTGGTTTTAACAATTACTACACCATTCGCACCTCTAACACCATACACCGCTGTTCCAGATGCATCTTTTAACACTGTGAAAGACTCTATATCTTCTGGGTCAATATTACTTATACTTCTAGCGACACCATCAACCAAAATTAGTGGAGAACTGGTACCACCGCCAAAAGTTGCAATACCGCGAATCCAAATATCTGCTGCACTTCTACCAGGCTCACCGCTTCTTTGCACACCAACAACACCAGCAATTCTACCTGCCAATGATTGTGTTATACTCGCTACTGGTTGCTTCAATTCTTTCGCACTAATAGTAGATTGAGCTCCAATTAAGGATACTTTACGCTGTGTACCAAAACCAACAACTGCAACTTCTTCTAAATTGCTACTGCTTTGCTTAAGCTGTACTGAAATTGTTTTTTGAGTACCGACGGTAACTTCTTGTGTTTCATAACCTACATATGTAATTATAAGTACAGAAGATTCAGAAGGAACTGTAATTGAAAAACTGCCGTTGATATCAGTCGCTACAGTAGTTAAAGTGCCTTTCACCTTTACACCTGCTCCTGGAATGCCAGTCCCATTTTCATCCTTTACGATACCTCTTACAACGATATCTGCTTTTGGATTTGAAATTTTGTTTTTTGTTGGCACAAATGAATTAACATGTATAGCATCTGCAGATGCATTTAATGATAAGCAAATTGCCATGGATAATGCGCTCATTTTAATCGCATTATTTTTTGTCATAAGCTTGCGCTTAATGAGCCGAGTAAATTTTTTGTTCATAGTTTAGAGTTTATAGTTGGTTGCTTTTTAATTAATTTTTGGGTGGTTAGTCCTTAATTTTCTGTTTTTTCATAGGCTATTTTTTTGAATTCCATTGATCTGCTAATACTTTTATAAAGTAGCCACCTACCACGCTCCTAGCTTGAAAACCAACCATTTTTCCGTTGGTCGTTTCATGCCAGTCACTTAGTGGAACTCTACTTTCAGTTTCTGTGGCAAATCGATAAATTGGATTAATGAATTTTTGAAAATCTGTTTGATTATCTGCTAATGTTGCAGTCCACATAATCCAGTCAGATTTAGTGTAGGTTTTACGACTATCTAATGGTAGACCAAATGCATTTTGCTTAGTTAAATAATAGTCGATCTCTTTTTTATAAACTTCTTTGGGAAATAAATTCAGTTTCAATAATTTATCCCAAACCAGGTTATATTTTTGGCTCCATGTGTTTTTGTCGTTAAAAGTTAATGCGTAGTGATCACCATCGTCAGCTAATTGCATCCATTTTTTTGCCATTGCTAAAGCAGCATCTTTAACTTTTTTAGCTTCTTCTTTTTTCCCAAGATCATTTGCTAATTGAGCATATGCGCCTAATGCAACAATTGCTTTAACTGATAAATTTGAATTTCTTGCTAAATGACCAGCAAAATCGTCTGTGCATAATTGGTTAGCTGGATCAAAGCCTTCTTTTAATAAATACTCACTCCAAGTCGTTAATACATCCCAATGTTTTTGAGCATAAGACGCATTACCTTCAACTTTAGCAATTGCTGCAGTTAAAATGATGACATTTCCAGCCTCTTCTACAGGCATATCCTCTCCGTAAGTTTGTCCATTTGCTAAAGGGTAAGTTCCTAAATCATGTGCTGGGAAAGGTTTTTTCCATTTTCCACTTTCCGAATAGTAAAAAATCCCATTTAGCATTCCTTTAAGTAATGTTGGATTATATAATAAATATTGTGGCGCTGATGGATAAGTGATATCAACTGTGTTTATAGAACCATTGCTGAAATTTTCTTTGGATAGAAATAAAATATCCCCATTGGGTGCATACACAATTTTATGAGCAGAAACACTTTGACGATAAGCTAATTTGCACAAATCTGCGTATGATTTTCCTCCAGCTTTCAGTGCATCGGCATATAGTTTTTTATTAAACTGATCGCATTTCAATTTTATACTAACATATTCCTGATTTGCCTTTGCAAGTTGTGATTCCAGATTTTGATTATCAGATTTTTTCCAAATTGGCAATAATTGTGTTCCGAAATACTCTACCGATTTAACATCGTCATAGCCTAATAACATGTATTTTTCGACTGAGGAAATAATATTCCCAAACGGAATTACACTTGTTAAACTAAGTTTGGATGTATTTAATCGTTCTTTGGGTTGAGGATATTTTTGACCGACAAAATCACTTAAGCTTTCATTTTGCTCAGCAATAAATTGGGTTGCTTTAAAATTTTCTGGAACAGCTACATACATATAGCCCCAATCAATTCTAACATCATCCCCACTTTTTTTAAGCATTGGTTGCTCAACAGTTCCTGCTTTTTGTATAGCAAGTCCTAAAGATTTACTTTGCCATGCAGATACAGGTTGGTTAGCTGTATTTACCGCAATATTTGTCGACGCACTAAAATATAAATCAACTTTATGTGCTTTAGCATCTTTAGATTTTACAGCATAGCTGATATAGCTAATTGGTCTTGCCGTTAAATTAATATCATTTAATAAAAGTGGAGAAGTAAAAGTTACTTCTAAATCAACTTTACCACATGTAAAATTATACTTGGTAGTAGTAGCTTCTATTTTAACATTTGTTTGAACTGCCGAAAGTATTTTCGTGCTTTCTGGAATTTCTTCTACTATACCTGCATCTAAATGTCTACCACCTGCTGTATTTTTGCAATTGATGGCTAAAATGTTTTCGCCGGACCTTAAAAGTCCATTTTCTATTGGTATATAAATGTATTCATGTACCCATGCTTGCTTTTGGTAAATCGTTTTACCATTTAGATAAACAATAACATTATCATCGTGGTTAAGCTTTAAATATTTTTTACCTGATGATAAATTTTGAACTGAGAATTTCCTTCTAAAATAAATTTCATCAGTATTCCATTTGGTTTTTGCAGTTTGATCATCACCAAACGGGGCAACGCTCTTTGACCAATTTTCATCATTGTAATTAGCGTTCATCCAGTTTTCGGTAACTGAAGGGTTAAAAGAATAGTTTACACTATAAGTCTCTTCATCCGCTGCCGCGAGAATAGTTTTGTAATTTTTAGTTTCTGCACCTAAGAATCGATAAAATTTACCATCAACTTTCAATACTCCTAATAAAGACTGCTCTTTTCCTGTCCAGTGTTTAGTTACAGATTCATTTAGTTTATTACCAAAGGACCAAATACTGAAATAAGTATCGTGATTAATAAGTGGATAAGCAGGTGCTTTATCTTGCGCTTTTAATTGTACAAGACAAATTAGGCAGTTAACTACCAATAGGGTAAATTTTTTCATACAGTTTTGGTTACTCTTAACTAAAACGTTTTACTAATGGGTTTAAAAAATAATTCCTCATCGGAATTTCTATTACTAAAACGTTTTATTAACACAATAATAAAGATTAAAAATTGTGTACGACAATTGTTAACGTAACTTTTTTGTTACTTAAACCAGTGGATTTACGCTATAAATAGCCTATTCTAAAAGGTAAAATATGAGCTTATTTATTCGCTAGAAATGTTTTTGCCACAAAATATTTAGTCAAATTTATTCGTGAAAAAGGTTTAATTTCTTAAAATTAATTTTGCAGGAATAATGATTTGTTGGTCTGGTAATTTAGTCTTAGATGAGAGTTGATTCAGAATTAACTTAATAATTGTTTCGGCAATTTCTTCCAACGGTTGTTGAATAGTAGATACACTCGGCGTGTGTAATTCGAAAGCTTCATGATCGTCATATCCAATTACTGCAAATTGATCATCAATTTTCTTATTGATTTGTTTCAGCACCTTCAATCCGCTTATCGCGAGGTAATTTGTAGCAAATAATACAGCGTCTATTTTTTTTGCTTTGAAGAGATGTTTAATCTGTTTAATAGTATCTATTTCAGGTTGATTGAAAGGAATTTTAAGTACTAATTCTTCATCAACAGGAATTGCGTAATCAATTAATGCTTTTTTATAGCCCTCATAACGTTCAATAATTTGTTGCACATCAATATCAATTGTAACGAGCGCTATATTTTTTTTCCCTTGCTTAATAAAGCTTTCTACGCCTTGGTAAGATGCTACAAAGTGATTTGCACCTACATAATTGGTATTCAATTCTGGTAAATTTCTATCAAATAAAATAACAGGCTTATGCTCATTTAACAATAGTTGAATATCTTCTTCAATACCTTTTATTGGAGAAATAATATAGGCATCTACCTTTCTAGATTTGAACAGATTGATCAACTCTTGCGCCTTTTCTACATTATTCTCTGTACTTGAATAAATAATTTTATATCCCTTTTTGTAAGCTTTATCTTCAATTAATCTAGCTATCCTAGAGAAAAAGGAATTAGAAATATCCTCAATAATTAAACCTATAATGTTAGAATTGCCCGTTCTTAAACTACGGGCAATCTGATTTGGTTTATAGCCACTATCTATAATAATTTGTTGAACTTTTTTTATAACTGCATCACTAATTGATTTCTCTTTAGCCTTGCCATTAATAATAAAAGAAACCGTTGTAATAGATACATTGGCCTTTAGTGCAATATCTTTTATAGAGAGTGCTTTCATAATTTGATTTACCTTCTTAAGTAATTAGTAAAACTACTAATTAAATATTTTCAATCTCACTATAATTCTCTGATACAATATCGTTTTAAGCTAACTTATTTTGTGTAAGGGAAATTTCTGGAAACTTTACGCATCATACGTTCTACTAAATTATCAGTCGATGTAGTGATACCATCATCCATAGTTTTAAAAAAGCGCCATAATAAATCTCCACTAACTCCATTATTTAGCGTAAGAGTTAAAGTTCCCGTTCCAGTTTTACCACCAAGACCTCCAAACAACACAGCAGATGCAATTGCTCCAGCTTCTGATTTAGTTTGCTCAGTTTCAAAACGGCCGCCTAAAATTGCATCAACTCCTAAAGCCTTTGCGATCTCATCTTTAGTAAACTCATCTAACTTATCTGTCATACCAGCTTTTTTTAACAAAATATTTGTTCTATCTACATCTTGGAATTCTACAGAATAATCTTTCCCTTTTCTTAACAGGAAGGTATACATGCTAGATTGAATAGATTTAGACATTGTTTTTTCTTGTTCTTTATTAGCTTCCGCACTAAAGTTTTTTGGTTGTTTTTTGTAAGATATTTTGGTGTCGAATGGTAAGATTGCGACTATTTTGTGTTGAGCAATTTCTGACTTTAACTTGGGGCTTTCGAAAATTTGTTTTGAACCTTCAAACTGAGCTTTCGCTGCAAAACTTAAACTAATGATTGTGAGAATTAATAAGATTTTTTTCATTTCTATGTTTTTTTGGACGCAATAATATCTATTCCAATTAAACTATACAAGTGTTTTCTTAAAAATTCCTAAAATTTTAGTTGATTGAAGAATAATTCTCTTAAAACGATAATTTTTATCGTAGAAAACCAACAATAAGTTTTGCCGTTCGTTCAGATGCACCAGCAGTTCCCATTTTTTTGGATAGTAAATCGTAATCATTTATCATTACTTCTCTTCCTCTGCCATTTAAAATTGAGCTTAGTTCTGCAGTGATTTTTTTTGTTGTACAATCTTCCTGTATGAGTTCTGTAATCACTTTTTTATCCATAATTAAATTTACCAATGAAATAAATCTAATTTTTATAACTAAGCGGGCAATACCCACAGAAATAGCGCCCCCTCTATATAATACAACTTGTGGCACTTTAAAAAGTGCAGTTTCTAAAGTAGCTGTTCCTGATGCTACCAAGGCAGCTTCTGCATAATGAAGTAAATTATAGGTTTGTGAAAATACAAGTTTTACATTTTTATCGCCTATAAATTGTTGATAATACGCTGATGTAAAAGTTGGAGCCGCAGCCACAACAAATTGGTAGTTAGGAAAATTAGCTGTTACATTTAACATATCAGGAAGCAAGCGTTCAATTTCTTGTTTTCTACTTCCTGGCAATAATGCAATAATCTTTTGATCGCTTAGCTTCTGATTTTTCCTAAAATCTAAGTCTGGCGAAAATTGGGCAATTTCATCTAATAATGGGTTACCTACATAATTAACTTCCATCCCCCATTTTCGATAAAAATCTACTTCAAATGGTAAAATACAAAATAATTGATCTACTACTTTTTTGATTTTCAATACTCGCTTTTGATTCCAAGCCCAAACTTTTGGAGAAATATAATAACAAACCTTAATGCCATGTTCTTTAGCAAATTCAGCAATTTTAAGGTTAAATCCTGGAAAATCTATCAGGATTAAGGCATCTGGTTGATAAGCCAATATATCTTCTTTACATACTTTCAGATTTCTAAAAATGGTTCTTAAATTGAGAACTACTTCCGTAAAACCCATAAATGCCATTTCAGCATAATGTTTTACTAACTCACCTCCTTCAGCTTGCATTTTATCGCCGCCAAAGAATCTAAAACTTGCATTTTGATCTTCATTTTTTAGTGCTTTCATTAAATTAGCACCATGCAAATCTCCAGATGCTTCTCCAGCTACGAGGTAATATTTCATTTTTGAATATCCAGTATTAAACTTTATAGAAAAAGAAGGCAAAAGCCCATAAAAATGTAATGCTTAAAATGCCTCTTCCAATGTTATCTTTATTCAACTTGAAAAAATAGTTCATTAAAAAAGCATTAATCGCTACGCAACCAATTAGCAATAAGTCGGCATGATGTAAAACTGTAATACGCTGCATTAAAAACCAAACTAAAACACCAGGTACTATTGGAGTAATAAATCCAATTGCAACGCCATTCCAAACTGTATTTTTTATAGCGTTAATTCTTATATTCATGATATTAACCTAAACTTTTTCCGTCTGGACCAGCAGTTTATTAACTGTAGATTTTGAGACATTAGTATCAGTAAATCCCCAACTATTTAAAATTGGAATAGCATGATGAGCGGTTAAATCAAATTGTACAGGCACAACCGACACAAAACCATGATCTAAAGCCCAAACATCGGTATCTTCGCCTTTATCGTAGTTTTCAAAAACACCAGTTAACCAATAGTAAGGACGTTTATAAGGGTCAGTTCGTTCTTCAAAATCTTCGGCCCATTTAGCATTTGCTTGTCTGCATATTTTAATTCCTTTTAAATTTGCTCCTTTCGGGAAATTTACATTAAGCAAAGTCGCTTCTGGCAATCCATTATTTAGCACTTTCAGGGCAATAGTCTTAATGAACTTTTTGCAGTGACTAAAGTCGGCTTCTTGAGCGAAATCATCCAAAGAAAATCCAATAGACGGTATTTTTTCTATAGCCCCCTCCACTGCAGCAGACATTGTTCCAGAATAAATAACGTTGATAGAATTGTTCAGTCCATGATTAATTCCCGAAACACATAAATCAGGCTTTTTACCTTTAAAGACTTTATTTACAGCGAGTTTAACACAATCTACAGGTGTACCAGAGCATTTGTACATCTCGACTCCAGGGTATAAATCTACCTTATCGAAACGTAAAGGTTTACCAATGGTGATGGCATGGCCCATTCCAGATTGAGGCCCATCAGGCGCTACAACTACCACATGCCCAATTTCTTGCATTACTTCAATTAAGCTTTTAATGCCTGGAGCAGTTATTCCATCATCGTTAACAACTAAAATAGTAGGTTTTTTGGTGTCGTTCTTCATACTGTAAAAATACGAGAAATTATTGGAAGCTTAAATCAGCTAACTGATAATATTAATTTTCGTTTATTTTTATGAAAAGTATAGGCTATCCGCTTATATTTGAATTATAACTTATTCATTATGAAAATAAAACTACTCTTACTTGTCTGTTTATTGATAACAGGTCAAAACTTAATGGCGCAATCCACTTACCAATGGAAAACAGCCGCATCTGGAGGTTACACCTACAAATATGTAACTAACGACCCATCTAAAACGCGTTTTTACACGTTAAAAAATGGGTTAACTGTAATTTTATCGCCAAACACAAAAGAGCCGAACATTCAGTTTAGAATGAGTGTGAGAGCGGGTAGCAATACCGATCCTAAAAATGCAACAGGTTTAGCGCATTATTTAGAGCACCTTTTATTTAAAGGAACTGATAAATTCGGAACTGCAAATTGGGCAAAAGAAAAACCTTATTTGGATAAAATTGATGCGTTGTATGAAAAATACAACAAGACAACTGATCCAGCTCAACGTAAAGAAATATACAAGGAAATAGATAAAACTTCAGGCGAAGCCTCTAATTTTTCTATTGCTAATGAGTATGATAAAATGATTGCTGGTATTGGTGGTAGTTCTTCAAATGCACATACTTGGTACGAAGAAACTGTTTACAATGAAGATTTCCCTTCTAATTCTGTTGATAAATTTTTGGCTTTACAAGGTGAACGTTTCCGTAAACCTATTTTCCGTATTTTCCATACAGAATTAGAAGCTGTTTATGAAGAGAAAAACCGTGGTTTAGATAACGATGGTAATAAATTAGATGAGGCAATGATGGAATTGGTATTCCCAACTCACAACTATGGTCAACAAACTACCATTGGTACAATAGAACATCTAAAAAATCCATCATTAATAGAAATAAGAAATTACTACAATAAATATTACGTGCCTAACAACATGGCAGCCATTTTTACAGGAGATTTTAATCCTGATGAAATGATTAAAAAGATTGATAAGACTTTTAGTTATATGGTTGCCAAACCAATTACACTATACAATCCTGCTCCAGAAAAGCCATTAACAAAAATACAACAGGTAGATGTTTATGGTCCTAGTGCAGAAGCTGTAGAAATTTATTACCGTGGTTTCCCTGAAAATTCTCAATCGAGCTTACTTTTAAATTTGGCCAAAAGTGTTTTATTTAATGGTAAAGCTGGTTTAATTGACATTAACTTAAACAAGCAACAAAAAACGTTGAGATCTAGCGCAAGCTATCAACAAATGAAAGATTATGGCGTGTTCAATTTATCAGCAACACCAAGACAAGGACAAACTTTAGAACAGGCCTCTAAATTATTATTAGAGCAAGTTGAACTTTTAAAACAAGGTAAATTTGATGATGAATTATTAAAATCTATCGTAGCAAATCAAAAATTAGGTTTCCTACAAGCTTTTGATAGCAACAACAATAGAGCAGAAAATTTATCGAACGAATTTATTTTAAACAGAGGCACTGAATGGAATAAAAGCCTTGGTGAGATAGAAGCGACTGCTAAAATTACTAAAGCACAATTAGTTGCCTTTGCTAATACTTTCTTTAAAGACAATTACGTAATTGGATTTAAACACAAAGGAGAAGATAAAAATGTAATTAAAGTAGAAAAACCAGCAATTACCCCTATTAATGCTAATGCAAATTTAACATCGCCATTTGTAAAAAGTATTTTAGATGCACCTGTAAAACCAATTGCACCTAAATTTTTAGATTACAAAAAGGATATCGTTTTTGGTAAAGTTGGCTTAGCAGAAGTTTTAACGACAAAAAACAATGATAATGCTATTTTTAGAATGAGTTATAGAATTAATATTGGCGCTAATAATTATAAATTGTTGCCGTATGCTTCTACTTATTTAACTTTTTTAGGCACTGATAAATATACATCTGAAGAATTGAGTAAAGCATTTTATAACATTGCTTGTACTTATAATGTAAGTGTTGGGACAGAAGTTACAACAATAAACATTAGTGGTTTGCAAGAAAATTTTGATAAAGCAGTAAGTTTGGTTGAGCACATTTTAGCAAATGTAAAAGCTGATGAAAAAGCATTATCAAATCTTAAAAGTACCATCTTAAAAAGTCGCGAAAACAATAAGTTGAACAAAGGCCAAATTATGAATGCATTGACTTCATATGCACAATATGGCAGTTTAAATCCATTTAATAATGTACTAACTAATGCCGAGGTTAATGATATTAAAGCTGAGGATTTGATTTCTCTTATTCATAACTTAACTAATTACGAACATGTAATTACCTATTATGGGCCTAAAGATTTAACTGCTTTCACAGCTGATATTAAAAAGGTTCATTTAATGCCTAAAGAGTTCACTCCTGCAGCACCAGCTAAAGTTTATACCTATGCTACTCAAAATGCAAATCAAGTATACTTTGCAAATTATGACATGGTGCAATCGGAAATTCGTTGGTTAAGAAATACTGGATTGTATAATAAGACTGATGCTGCAAACATCGAAGTATTTAATAGTTATTTTGGTGGAGGAATGGGTTCAATCGTTTTCCAAACTATCAGAGAATCTAAAGCTTTAGCCTATTCAACTTTTGCTCAATATGTTTCGCCAGATAAAGCAGATAAACAATATAGCATGATTGCTTATGTTGGTAGTCAAGCAGACAAAATGACTGATGCAGTTAACGGAATGAATGAGTTATTAAATATTTTACCACAAAGTGATAAATCATTTGATGGAGCAAAAGCGAATGTATTAAATGGATTAGAAACTGCTCGCATTACCAAAGACGGTATTTTCTATTCTTATTTTGCAGATAAAAAATTAGGTTACGATTATGATTCAAGAATGGACTTATATAAAGAATTGAAACCTATCAATTTTGCAAGTATTAAAGATTTTCATACTCAGAAAGTAGCTAACAAGCCATATACTTACTTAATTGTTGCTTCAGACAAAAAAGTGAAAATGGAAGATATGCAGAAATTTGGAGCTGTAACTACGTTGACTTTAGAACAATTGTTCGGATACTAGTAGCGTTATAATTCATTGAAAATCGGTTTTCGGAAACGAAACCGATTTTTTTATGCGCCAATTTTTACTTTTGAAAATTTAAATGTTAGAAGTTAACTTTAGCAAATGCGCTTCCATATTCTGGTCTTTCTTTTTTGCTTTGGTTTGCAAACTACATTTGCGCAAAATTCATTAGAACAAAAAATGTCATGGTATGCTTTAGCAAATCCAACTAGTAATCTTTTTGTGCACTTTGATAAAAATGTATACTCAAATAATGAGACCTCTTACTTCACTGCTTATTTAATCAAAGAAGCAAAAACAGCAGCAATTAAACATAAAATGTTATCTGTTGCTTTAATTAGAGATGCAGATAGTGCAATAGTACTTGAAGATAAATTTTTGATTGATAACGGATTATCATTTGGAAGTTTAACATTACCCGATACTATCCCAACAGGTAATTATCGATTTTTAGCATACACAGATAAATTAATAAATGGATTACCAGAGGCAATATTCTTTCAAAACATTACAATTAAATCTAGCATTGATCCTGCTTTTAAAGCCAATATTAAACTTGCAGAAGCAGTTAATTCTGAAAGTAAATCGTATAAAGTTTTAATTGCAGCCACCACAAAAGACGATCGCTTTTTACCTAAACCACTTCAGGTAAGTTATAAATATGGCAATGTTCTGAAGAATACGCTTACAGATGCATCTGGACAATCTTTAATTACCTTAACACCACAAGCTAATTTAGCAGATCCGAATATTTATGTGAAGTTAAAATCCGAAAAAGATAGCAGCTTTATTAATTTAGCTTTGCCTCAAATTAAAAACAAAGCAATTGTTAAATTTTACCCAGAAGGCGGAAATTTGGTTGCTGGTTTAACATCTAGTATCGGTTGGGAAGTTAAAGATCAACAGCAAATGCCATTAGCATTGAAAGCACTTCTATATAAAAATCAAAAAATAATTGATACCATTGAAACCAGTAGTATGGCATTGGAAAATTTACCTTAACACCAGAAAAAGGTGATAATTACATGGTTAAACTAGTGCATTCAGGTCTTATTGACACAGTATACCATTTGCCTAGTTCTATTGAGCAGGGTTTAACATTAACAATCAAGGATGCTATTGTTAAAGATACGTTAAGAATAAATCTAAAAAGTAATGGATTTAAAAAATTTACTATTCTGATTCACAATTTCAGAACCAGTTTCTTAAACACTCCATTTAATATGGTTTCTAACAATATGATTGCTAAAATCCCACTAGATGATATTCCTAAAGGCTTAGCAACAATTACACTTATAGATAGTTTAAATAGGCCCTTAGCAGAACGAATATTCTTTGCACATTATGATGATTCAGAAAAAATATCCATCAGCACAGATCAAAAAACATATAAACAACGTGAAAAAGTAAATTTAACACTCAA
>NZ_JBAZRL010000004.1:0-40178 GCF_041662865.1 Pedobacter sp. | reverse complement strand
CTTAACGTTGATAAAAATGCATTGGTTTCTATCGCTTGTGTGCAAAACAACAGATTGGAGATCAAAAAAATGAGCGACATCGAAAGCTATACATACTTAAACAATGAATTGAGTCAACTTCCAATTAATAGTAAAGGAAACAGTTATAAAGACCTAAATTATTTGGAACAAGTTTTATTAGTAAAAGGCTGGAGGAGGTATACTTGGCAGGGTTTAGAAAAAATAAATGCAGTTGATACTATAGTAAAATCGGATAGTTTACTGATGACAGGTGTGGTTGTCAAATCTAAAAAAGAACTAACTACTTCAACAACTCTGAGCGTTTTTGGCAATGGAAATTTTAGGTTATTGCAAACTTCGAACACTGGTACTTTTAACTTTAATTCACCTGAATTAATTTCAGAATCTAAGAAGAATGTTTATTTATTAGTGGGTGATAAAAATAGATTATCATATCAAATAAAAATAAAAGATCCGTTTGTAAAAATGAATCAAAATTTAGCAAAAAATTCTTTCGCAAAAAGTATTATCATCCCATCAACACTTTTAAATAATGTCGATTTAGTTTTACAAGGAAATGAAAAAGCCATTAGGTTGAGAGAAGTTGTTATTAACTCTAAAAAAAATAATGATTTTAATTTTGGAAAAGGCTTACCTGGTACTAACGCGTGTGGCGATTATGTATGCAGATATAACATTTTAAATTGTAGGAATCACATTGGAGATTCTGAAAATACCCAACCAATTCCCGGTAAAGCATATTTAACAGATGGTACAATGAGGGTATATATGAAATGTGAGGTGCCTACTGCCATTGATGAAACATTTGTAAAATATAATGGGATCCATGTACAAAAAGAATTTTATTTAAGTGATTATAAAGACCCAGTTGAACCAGCTTTTTTCTCTACAATTTATTGGAATTATGCGACGGTAATAAATGCTGGAATAGAAACTGAACTAAGTTTTTATTCCAGTGATATTATTGGAAAATTCAGAATTATTGTTCAAGGAGTTACAAATAAAGATGTTATCTATGCTGAGAACTTTTTTGAAGTAATAGGGAAATAAATTAAAAAATGCATCAAAAACTAATTTTGATGCATTAACCATATATATTATATTTATTTAACCTGATTATAATCGATCACTATTCCGTTAGCCATTAGTCTGTGATTTGATTTAGTAATTTTACTTCTGGCAGTAGTTTCTACAATTAAAACAGAAGAGCTTTTAGCAATATTGATATTGCTATTTCCGATTGAATTTTTCGATATAAATTTTTGTGAAACAGCATCATACAAATCAACCTTTCCTTTACTTTTTATTTTGTAAATAATCGTTTTATTTTCCTTGTAAGGATTGTATAACAAATAGGTTGGATAACTTTTATCCTTATAAAAATCAGTTGCTAAAACATCCAATTTTAAAATGCCTTCTACATTAGTTTTCTCTACAATACTGCCAAATATACCTACATGACCACTTCCATAAATACTAAACTGACTTACATTTGGATTTTTACCTGGCACCCATTTAGGCCCATCCCCTTGCGCAACTGGCGCTTTTAGGTTAGTATATAACGTATCAAATGTTGAACTTTTCGCAATTCCTTCATAAGCAATTACTCCCTTAGTAACTGATGCATAGTTTGGCAATGTTTGATGTTCTGCTGGAATATATTGAGGATAAAATAACCTTGAAGCATTTACCGCGTTTAACATCCATTTACCAATTGCGTTTGAATAAGCTGAATTATATTTTACCAAAGGAATTAACGGCCAAGCGGCATCAAAAGTATTCATTAAAAACCCATAACCACCATGATCTACTGTGCTACCAACAATCCCCGAAATATCATAACCATTCCATTTTCCCGTTAAAACGCCCCAACCTTCTCTACAAACTGCAGTTCCATCAAATGTCCACTCTAATAACTTTTGAACATCAAAATTAGTCCCTTGTTCAACATTCATTCTTGCGGCTAAATAAGCTCCAAATGGCATTAATAATTCATAAGTTGGATTTATGGTATTACTTTCTAAAGCAGTCATTGCACTAATTGCACCGTTTAGATATCTCTTATCACCAAATTTTTTATAAGCAGCATATAACACCCAAGCATGGCCAGCTGCTGCATCTTGCTGTAAGCAAATTTGATTTTTCATAGGTTTCATTGCACCATAATCAAAATAAGAATAATTATAGTTTCCATTTAATATAGAATCTGCTTTATAGAATTTCTCAGCAATACTTTTTGCAATCCATTCAAAATCCTTTTGCTCTGGATATTTCTCATAAATAGCATAAAAAAGTAAGTTGGGATAAATATCATACCACCAATCTCTACCATAACCACCGCCTAGCAAAGCAACTTCTGGCGCCGTATTATTCATCATAATATTCCATTTAGTATCTCTATTAAAATAATTTTTGAGCATCCCAGTAAAGTTTATTCCGTTTTGGTTGCTCTTATCAACACCTACTAAACTAGCACCTAAAACTGCACCCATATTTGCCAACGCTTCATGAAACATTCCTTTATTATTTCGCAAACCTTGTCTCACATCGCCAACTGCGGTATATATGCCCATTGTTGGTTGCTTAAAATTGTTGCCGTTATTTTCCATCCACACCATTGGCCAATATTCGCCTTTGGCATTAAAATCATATATGGTTTTATCAAACTGTTTGCTCATTAGTTTCCAGTCAATAATTTGAAGGGGATGTGGTAAATCTGCCATCTCATCAACCCTGTTTAATTTTAATTGTCTAACCTGTGCAAATGAGGTATTGGCAGCAAGAGCTATGTAAAAAAAGGTGATTATTTTAAAAAAGTTTCTCATAAATTATTTGTAAGCAGAACAGTTGTAACCGGTTCATCGTTATTTAATATTGGTGCATTAAGGTTTTCGATTTTACCTTTTTTAATGATATCCTTTGCTACCCAATACGATGCTAATTGTAAAATGGCAACAATTATAATGGCATAACGCAAAGCGATTTCTACAGAAAAACAATATGCCAAAACTAAAAAAGTACCTGCACCAACTAAGCGGCCAACGTACAAGCCGGCTTCGTGATTTAATATATAAGCAAATTCACTACGTTTTTCTTTTTTGGTTAAAATATCAATTACACTAAACTGAATAGGAAAATACGCTAAATCTAATAATGGTTTTGCCATTAAAAGGAAAAGCATAAAGAGAATTACACCTGTACTACTGTATAAAATGCCATTAATTATAGCTGCTATAGCAAACAACACTAAACCTGCTCCAAACACAAACAATCTGTGTTTTGGTGAAGTTTTACGACCGATTATATACATGACTACCGCAGCAATTATAGCCCCAACTGATTGTGCCGTACCTAATGCCCCTTCTTTACCAACTAAAAGCATAATTAACATTGCTGGCGCTGTTACCAAAAACCCTTGAACTAAACCTTTTAAACTAGCTAATCTTAATAATTTATACCAATATGGATCAAATTTAAAGTATACAAATTTCTTTTCTGTTGGATTGGTGAAATTGCCTCTAAAACACATTATTGAAGCTAATATTGTGATAGCTACTACAATTCCAGTAACAATTCTATAAGCCAAATGCGCATCTCCAGTTGCTGCAGATTGATGCTCTATAAATTTTCCGATTGAAAATGGAATGACGATAGCAATTATGGTATAGAAAAACGTCTCTAAACCATAATAATAATTTCTATTCTCATCATTGGTAATAGCCAAAGCTAAAAAATCCCGATTTGCCCAATAAAAGCCAAAAGACATACCCATTATTAAACCTGCAACTCCTATTCCTATGGTATCTAAAGTAGTTAAAGACATCATTACCATCATAGAAATTCCACTAAGCATCATCCCTAAAGAATACAATGTTTTAATAGAAAATGTACGTAGTAAATAACCATTAATTAAGAATGTGATTGGAATACCTGTATAAATTGTAAGTTGATAGACCACCACTTTTACTGGATCATTTGAGCTACGCATAACATAGGCTGCTACAAAAATATCTATAACGGGCAATACAATGCTATAAATTAAATTGGTAAGTGTTAATATCTTAAAATTATAAGATTGTTTTTTAAAGTGAGCAATTTCTGATAGCATAATTTTATTTTAATTGAGATAAAATATCTTGGATTGAAAATTTGGCAGCACAAACAAATTCATCGGCTGCGCCGTAATAAATTGTTAGCTCATCACCATTAATAATATGTCCGTTGGTAAAAACAACATGCCCAAAAAAGCCACTCAATTCATAAGGAGTTTGTGGCTGCATTATAGGTCCATCCGTTTGGCTTATAACTTTAACTGGATCATTTAAATCCATTAAAAAAGCACCTAAGCAATATTGTTGATCTTCATTGGCTCCGTGATAAATTGCTAACCACCCTTTTTCTGTTTTAATTGGTGCGGCACCAGCACCTACACGTTTACTGTCCCAACTAGTTTTACGGGTTTTGATTAAACACTTATTTTTTCCCCAATGTATGCCATCTGGCGATTGCGCAATCCAAATATAATTACCGCCTAAATCTACACTACTTGGGCGATGTAGTGCATAAAATTTTCCGTTAATACGTTCTTCAAAAATTGCACAATCCTTATTATGAGGAGGAATAATCATTCCATGTTTCTCGAAATTTTTCCAATCTTTTGTGGTACGCATCCCTACACCAACTCCATGGCTAGAAACGGCAGTAAATGTTAAATAATAAGTACCTTCTAATAACGCAACACGACAATCTTCTATTCCAAAAGCCTCATCTTCGCCTTCTCCTTGTAATAATGGATATCCTTCTGGTTGATAAAAATTAATTCCATCATCACTACAAACTAAACGCAAGTGAGAAAGTGTTGTTAAATAATCAGCTCCCTTATAAGTAATTACCCTTGGATCAGTCGCAATCAATTCTGGATGGTCTTCTTTTATTTTAATGATTTCAATCCCATTCCCTTTTAACACTGGAAAAGAAATAATACCCTCCACCTGCTGGGGTCGTTCTGCAACGCGAACTAAAAGCCAAGTTTTATGTTGAAAAGTAAATACACCAGGATTTAATAAACATGCAATTTCTAAACCTTCTCTGCTTGGTTTTAAATCTTTTGGTGAAAGAATTGGATTTTGAGGAAAACGCTTAGCAATATCTGTAGACATATTTAAGGAAGATTAAGTTGTCGCATACCATGATATACGATTTTATATAAAAAAGCAAGAAAGAACCAGCTCAGAATTTAAGCTGGTTCCCAATTTTAATAATCTTTATTTTGAACTAAAGTTCCGGCGGAGGCATCAATTTCTCCCTGTGGAATTGGATATAAATAATGCTTATCCAAAAAGTTTTTGCCTAAAGCTGTCATTACAGATTTTGCCAATTTCCATCTTTTTAAATCTAACATCCTTTGATTTTCAAATCCTAATTCAACTCTTCTTTCAGAAATTAACCATCCTTTAACTGTTGCTTTATCAGTAGAAGCTGGTCTGTCTGGCAATGTACCATTAGGAGGCAATGTACCTAGTGCAGTTTGTGAAGTTCTTGCTCTTGCTCTAATTTGATTTATGATAACAATTGCTGCAGATAAGTTATCTTTTTCAATGTAGGCTTCGGCCTTCCATAACAATACATCAGCAAAGCGGATATAAACTTTATTGTTTCCAGCGTCATCATTGCCTTTGTTGCCACCATTTAAGGTGCCTAGCATTTTATTTACATTTTGATTAGCTGCATCAACTGTTAATAATTTTCTTGGATCATTAGCTTCAAATGCATTTAAGAAGTTTATGCTAGGAGCGAAAAATCCCCATCCTAATGGTGCACAAATACCGTTACCATTTAATGGATTTTTTCCGCTTTGATGATCATAAACAAAAATATCTTCATTTTCTGCAAACTCTTTTGTTTGATCAAAAGCATCAAAATAATTGGCATTTAAACTAAAGAAGTTTAATCCTTGCAATTCTGTAACTAACGTAATTACATCATCCCATTTTTCAGTATAGAGTGCTGCTTTTGACTGCAACGCAATAACTGCACCTTTAGATGCTCTCCATTTTTCTGATGTAGAACTATATTTGGTATTTGGTAATAAACCCTTTGCAGTATTTAAGTCTGCTTTTATCCTTGTCCAAACCACATCTTTAGGCGCTCTTACGGCAACATCAAATGCTTGTTGATATGTTTTTACAGGTTCTAAAATTAATGGTACATCACCAAAATTGGTAACTAAAGAGAAATAATAAAATGATCGTAAAAAATAAGCTTCTCCTAATAATTGATTTTTTCTAGCTGTTGTGATGCCTGTTACTGCTTCAATATCAGTTCTGGTTAATAATTCAATAGCTATGTTTAATCTTTTTATTCCTTCATAATTATATTTCCATAATCCATTCGGTCCACCATTAGTAGAAGTAAATGTGAAGTTATTAATATCATCAATCCAAGGTTGATCACCATCTGGACTCCATTTTTTCTCCATATCATCAGATTCTATGTCTTGCATTACGTAGTCGTTCTGAAAAACCAAACCACCTCCCCAATCCCATTGGGCAAGTATATTTAATCTTGATGATAATAATTGATATGATGAATTTACTGAGTTTTCTACCGTACCTAATGTTGCAGTTGAATTAACTTGGTCTAATGTTGTTAAACCAACTGGTACATTGGTTAGCTGTTTTTCGCAACTAACTAGCGCCGTAAACGTAAGCACTAAACCTAATATTGATAATTTTTTCATAATTGATTTTTTAAATGCTTGCTTAAAGTTTAATTTTTAAACCTAAAATAAATGCTTTTGACTGAGGGTAAGTGCCTTTATCAATTAAAGAAGTAGACTCTGGATCTAGCCCTGTGTAATCTGTGAAGGTTAACAAATTTTGACCTGAAGCAAATACACGCACATTTTTCATTCCTAGTTTAGTACTGTTGAAGGTGTATCCTAACTCTATATTTTTTAATCTCAAATAAGAAGCGTCTTCTATAAAAACACTCGATACATTGCCACCTCCATTATTGTTAAATGTTAATCTAGGCGTGGTATTACTTGTACCTGGCCCATGCCAGCTGTCTAAAACAGAAACCATAGAATTGAAAGGTCTACTGTCATAATTTAAAATTTGTTTTAAATCATTATATCTATCAACATCTTGTACTCCTTGAAAAAGGAATGAGAAATCGAAGTTCTTAAACGATGAAGAAAAAGCTAAACCATACGTGATATTTGGGACTGGATTACCAATGAAGGTTCTATCATCTGCATTAATTTGTCCATCGCCATTTAAATCTTTAAACTTAATATCTCCTGGCAAAGCACCATTTGCATTTGAAAATAAGTAACTACTAACTTCTGCTGACGTTTGGTAAATGCCATTAAAAACAAGTCCGTAATAAGAACTAATTGGTTGTCCAACTTGGGTTCTCGTATGTGTAGCATCGTCGTTAATGTTTTTAACGAATTCTTGCAATTTATTAACCTTGTTAGTTAATGTAGCAACATTACCATTTATACTATATTTAAATGGATGGTCATTATTTTGATAGTTTAAACCAAATTCGAAACCTTTATTTTTAACCTGACCTGCGTTAACATAAGTTCTTTCGATAACACCAACAGATACAGCTGGTAAGCCAACAGTTAACAAAATATCATTTGTTGTTTTCACAAAATAATCTGCACTAAAAGATAGCTTATTTTTCAAAATTCCTACATCCAAACCAACGTTGGTTTGTGTAGTGGTCTCCCATTTAATATCCGGATTACCATATCTTACTATATTAACAATTCCTCCAGATTCAGACACCAATGTTTCGTATGCGTTATTAGGAATTTCTTGATTCCCGGCTTTACCCCAACTTCCTCTAATTTTTAAATTAGAAACCCAATTAACATCTTTCATAAATTCTTCATTAGATATTAACCATCCAGCTGATGCTGAAGGAAAATAGCCCCATTTATTGTTAGGACCAAAACGAGAAGATGCATCTGCTCTTAAAGTTCCAGTTGCGAAAAATCTGTTATCGTAGCTATATGTACCACTTGCAAAAAAAGAAACCAAATCAAAACTAGCTGAAGAACCAGAGTTATAAATATTGGTTGTACTTCCGTAGTCTAAATATTGGAAATTTGGAGTGTATTTATCGAAATTTTGTCTACTACCACCTATCGCTTCAGCTTTGCTGCTAATATTTTCAGTACCTAATAATGCATTGATATTGTGTTTACCAATAGCTTTTAAATAATTTAAAGTATTAGTGAAGGTGAAGGTCATTGTCTGACCTCTATTTTCGTCTAAATTGTTAGGTTTATTGTTTCTACCTAATCCTGGGTAAAGTTCTGACGGATCATTATCGTTATCATCGCCAAAGTTTTGAGCAAAGTTTTTATTGTGTGAGAAACTAATATCAACTCCAGCATTTGATCTGAATTTTAATGAATTATCTTCTAAAAATGAATATTCAGCATACACATTTCCGAATGTTTGAAAAGTATTTCTTTTATCATTAGTAAAATGTACAATTGCTATCGGATTAGAGCTGTATTCAAAGTCTTTACTCCAACCGTTATTATTACCTGTGTAAAATGGCAAATCAGTATAAGGATTTGCAGCGGTATAGGTTGGATCTGTTACGCTTTTAAATACTTTTAAAACAGGTGGACGAATTAGCGCATGGCGGATAATGCCTGGAACATCACCACTTGAAGATAATTTATCTTGTTTAGCATTACTTAATTGAAGATTTGTACCAACTTTAAAACGATCTGTTACGTTGGCATTTACGTTAGCTCTAAAATTATAGCGTTCAAATTTATCGTTGTTTTCTATTACAATTCCATTTTGCGTATAATAACCAGCTGAAAGTAAATATTGTACTTTTTCTGAACCACCCGAAGTAGAAACCTGAAGATTGGTAGATTTTCCAGTTTCAAACAATTCATCCAACCAATTGGTGTTTGCTAAATCAGGTCTGCTTCTTGCAGTTTGATAAGGGCTAACAGCATTTGCAGCATTACCTAATGTATTATGCCATGCTTGATCTTTTACAGTTAAATATTGATCAGTATTTAATAACTCTGGTAAATTAGTAGCCTGATGAAATCCTTGATAAAATTCTACATTTGTTATTGCTTTACCATTTTGACCACTTATCGTAGTAATTACTACAACACCACCAGCTGCACGAGAACCATAAATAGCACTTGCCGCAGCATCCTTTAAAACCGTCATTGATTTAACATCAGATTGGTTTAAAAAAGATATATCGCGAGTTGGCACACCATCCACAACATATAATACATCATTATTTCCTAATGTACCTTCCCCTCTAATTCTTACTTTTATACCATCACCTGGCGCACCAGTATTAGCTGCAACAAAAACACCTGCAACTTGACCTTGTAATGCTTGTGCAACATCAACTATTCTAGTTTTGGTAAGGTCATTCATATCTACAGTAGAAACAGCACCTGTAATTGATGCTTTCTTTTGCGATGTATATCCTACTACAATAACCTCATTTAATGATTGTGAACTCGATTTTATAGTAGCATTAAGTACAGCACCACCTGTATAATCTAAAACCAATGTAGCGTAACCAATATAAGTAAAGGTTATACTTTGAGCACCGTTTGCTTGAATGGTTAAGGTGTAATTACCATTAGCATCTGTTGAAGTTTTATTTTGAGTACCAGTTTGACCAACAACAACACCAGGAACTGGCAAATTTGTTTCATCTGTAACCTTCCCTATTAGTTTTGTTTGTGCATAACCTTTAAACCCAGTTACTAGCATAAACAAGAAAACCAACAATGCGTAAATACGTCTGTGTTTTTTCATTTGATTTATATTTGATTAAGACAAATATAGATTAGCAACTAGTGGATAGTAGTACACTATAATAACATTTTAGTTCACTATTGTTGCAAATTGGGCTTTTAAATGGTATATCTATAAAATATTGATGGTGGTGTTACCAATATGTTGCTTTAGTCGGTAATCATTTGGAGCTAAATGATAGATTTTTTTAAACTCTCTAAAGAAGTATGATTTATTATTGAAACCAGTTAAATAAAAAATTTCAGAAACTGTCAATTTTGAATTTTGGAGTAAAACTGAAGCATGTTTTAACCTTATTCTTTTTATAAATTCTGACGGGGTCATTCCTGCTATAGTTTTCAATTTTCTATACAATTGCATTTTACTTATGCATAAAGTATTCTCTAACACCGAAGCATCTAAACCTGATTCTGACAAATTATCTTCTACAGCTTTTACCAAGGCATTTAAAAATTCTTTATCACCTTGTTCTAAATCTGCATCTATAAAATGATTATTAATATTACCATCTTTGATAAGTGTATTCATTCTTTCACGGTAATTTAATAATTTACGTATTCGAACCAACAAATAATTAACATGAAAAGGTTTTGGAATATAAGCATCTGCCCCAGTTTCATAACCTTCTGTTTTATTTTCTTCGCTACCTTTAGCGCTTAGCATTATAAAAGGAATATTGCTAGTAGCTGGTGCTGTTTTCACATATTTACAAAGTTCTAAACCATCCATGTCTGGCATCATAACATCGCTAATAATAATATCTGGGGTATTATTTTTTAGAAACGTAATTGCATCATTTCCATTTTCTGCTTCGTAAACATTATAATGATCTTTTAATATATTCTTCAATAAAAACCGCAAAGCAATATCATCTTCAACAATCAAGATACTATGCTCTGCTTTTTCTTTTAATACTTCAATAAAGGTTGTTTTATTTCTCTCCTCTACAGTTTCTAAAACTTCATCCTGATACGGTTTTAAAATGGACTCGAATAAATAAGATGGTGCAGATGTAATTACTTCATCATTTTTACCTTGTATCGTAGTTTGCAGTTTTAGTTTAAACTCAAAATAAATCCATCCATCTTTTAATGAAACTTCAATTTCTCCTTCTAGTATATTAATTAATTCTCTGGTAAATGCTAAGCCGATTCCCGTACTAATTTTATCAAACTGATTTTTTTTAGCCACATGAAATTCTTTAAAAAGAAATCCTAAATCTTCTTCATTTAATTTACATCCAGAGTTGGCTACAATTGTTTCTAGAATTTGGGTTTCCTCATTATAATTTACTGTAAAAACTATTTGCTCATTTAAATCAGTGTATTTAAATGCATTTGATAATAGATTAAATAATATTTTTTCATATTTATCTTTATCTATAAATCCAGCAATGTCATGTTGAATATTGCGTGTAAATAGTAAGTTGTTTCTTTCTGCTGCCGGAATAAAAAGTTTAGCTAAGCTATTTAGCAACTTGGTAATATCTAAATAATCATCATTCTTTTTTAAATATCCAGCTTCTGCTTTTCTAAATTCTAATAATTGTTGCACCAAATACGTTAACCGTGCCGTATGTTGATGAACCAAGGAAAGAAAATAATTTTTATCAGCAACTTTATCTGGCACATCAGGTTTTTGCATAAAGTGTTCAACAGAGCCTAAAATAAGTGTTAAAGGTGTTTGTATTTCGTGTGCTATATTGGTGAAAAAATTTATTCTTTGACGGTGAATGTCTTCGTCTTTTTGACGGAAAAGCGATTCTCGTTCTAACTTAAATCTCATCTCCAATTTGTTTTTTCTATACAAATGAAACGCGTAACCAGAAAGTAGAATCAATATTAAATATCCAGCATATGCTGGGTAGGTAAGCCAAAAATATTGCTTTACGTTTATTTTTAATGCGATAATATCTTTTGTCCAAACGCCTTCTCCATTGCTCCAATGAACCAACAATTCATACGTACCTGGCGGAATATTGTAGTAAGATATTTTTCCATCTGAACCAGTATAACGCCAAGTTTGATCTAATCCTTTTAATTTATAAGCAAATTCATTTTTTGATGCATTAAAATAATTGAGCGCATTAACAGAAAACTGGAAAAAATTGTTTTTCCTTTCTAAATTATACGTAGGATAAATATCTTGCTTTGCTTTAAAAATCAAATATTGATTATTAAAAAAAGTTTGCCCACCTAGCTGCAATTCGGATATTAACAAATTTGGCTGTTTAGTGTTCTCTGTTATATTCTTAGGTATGAAATAGTTAAAACCATAAATCCCTCCAAATAACAAATTATTGTTTGCTGACTTAAAAACTGCACCATCACTAAATTCATTACTTTGCAACCCATCGCTTTCTTGATAATTTGCAATCGAGTTATTTGATGGGTTTAATTTTGATAAGCCTTTATTGGTACTTAACCAAATATTTTCTGATCCATCTTCTTGTATGCCATGAATGGTATTATTTGGCAACCCATTATTCATAGTTATTTTAAAAAATGCAGGTTTCTCTTTTAAAGATTCTGTATGCGACAAGCAATTTAGACCATAACTAGTCCCAATCCATAAGCGAGATTTTGAATCGTAAAATAAAGACAATACATCACTATGTGATAGGCTACCTTCATAACCAAATGCTTTAAAAGTTTTAAAAGAATTAGTTTTTGGATTGAAAACACTTAAACCACCATACCTACAGGCTATCCATAATCTGTCGTCTTTTCCTTTTGTTAGTGCATAAATAATGTCATTTGCTGGCCCTGTTGTCCCATTGACTGAAGATAAGTATTGTTTAAAATTTTTCACTGAAATAGAGTTGTCAGCATTTCTATTTAGGTTTAAATGAATTAACCCATAACCACTTGTTCCAACCCAAACGCTGCTGTCTTTTTCTTGTAAAATAGTATAAACAGACTTAAAATCAGGCAATTGAGATGATCCTTTAATGTTTTTCCAGTTTATTATTTTATTGGTTTTAAGGTCAAAAATCGAAATACCATCTCCATCTGTACCAATATAAATCAGTTTATCAAAACCTTTTTTTATGACAAAAACTGAATTATTTTCTAATCCAGAGCTGACATCAATTTTCTTAATTGTACTATTATTCCCTTTCCAAAAATTGTTAACTATTAAAACTCCATTTCCTTTAGTACCAACCCAAAGATTATTATCAATTTCGCTAAAAGCTCTTATTGGCTTGTTTATAGGATTACCATTTACCTTTGTTAAAAGTCCAAAATAATTCTCTTTAGGGTAAATCTGTACTAGTCCATTTCCATCCGTTCCTAACCATAAAATATCATCTCTACTAACTTTTAATGTGGTTATTTTAAAGTTTTCTAGTCGTTTTGCTTCTTTTGTTAAAATTGATGATGGTTTAAATGTATAATCATATAATGCCAATCCTTGGTTTTCCCAAGCAACTACATAATTATTCCTATAAAAAACTATTGCTTTTATTCTTTTTTTATCAATACTGATTTGTTGAGTTTTAAAATCATGCGCTACCTTGAAATGAGTATTATCAGCATTGCTATAAATAATTTGATTATTAACGATAAAGAAATTCGAGATCGCTGTCGGATCATGTATAAGGTTAACTAAACTTAACTTACTAGCAGTCAGTTTATAGGTCGCTAATTCTCCACTCTTATTTAAGCACCATAATAAATCTTTAAGGAAATACATCTTTACAATTCCTTGCTCTACTTTAAACTTCTGATAGCTGATAAATTTATCTTCGGCCGAATTATATTTACTTAAAATACCATCAGCAGCATAACAAAAAACTTCACCTTTTGAATTAATAGCTAATTCAAATTCATTTTCACTAATTTTTTTGGAAGTCGCACTTCTGTAGAAGTACCTAAAGAATTTACCTGTACTTTTATGATA
Organism: Pedobacter sp.; assembly: GCF_041662865.1. Taxonomy (GTDB): domain Bacteria; phylum Bacteroidota; class Bacteroidia; order Sphingobacteriales; family Sphingobacteriaceae; genus Pedobacter. Next base: position 26,418 of record NZ_JBAZRL010000004.1, on the reverse strand, counting down.
TCTAGAAATTCCACCAATAGTGTTTACCCAAATATTCCCTGCATTATCTTCATTGATTGCTTGTATTACATTGCTTCCTATGCTGTTTTCTGCCTTGTCTATATTATGATTATACACATTAAATTGAGCCCCGTCATACCTATTTAATCCATCCCAAGTTCCAATCCATAATAATTGATCTTTATCTTGAAAAATAGCATTCACAGAGCTATTCGACAAACCATTTTTATTATCTAATTGTCTATAATAAAATGAAATACCTAAATTGATATCATCAGCATATGCATTTAATGAAAAAAGCCAATAACTTAATATAAAAATAAAAGCAAGTGTTCTTTTCATCGGTAATTAAATTGGTTTGCAAAACTGGAAATTTATAAAGTAATAAGCTAAGCATAATGCTTATCATTTAAAAGATGTTAACGATACTAAATATAAAACATTTAAAGATAAATTACCTCTATAGCTATTTATTAAATAAAAAAAGCGGTTAACCTTCTGGCTAACCGCTTTTTCTTTATAAATTATTAATTTTATAGTGAATTAATCCATTTTACTAATTCATCTCTTCCTTTTCCTGTTTTCTGTTGAAGTTTTCCTAATAACTCGTCATCTTTTCCTTCTTCGTGTTTCAAATCATCATCAGTTAAATCACCATATGCTTGTTTAACTTTCCCTTTGATTTCATTCCACTTTCCTTTTAATTCTAACTTGTCCATGTGTTTATGCTTATATTTTACAATCGGTTGATTGTTAAAAGAACAGACTGGAAAAGCAATTGTTTTAAGAAATTCTGATTTTAAGCCTTAACGCTGCAATTTTTTCGAATTATCTATAATTTCTTGCACTATAGTTGGATCTAACAAAGTTGATATATCCCCTAAATTTGAAGTATCACCCTCGGCAACTTTACGTAAAATACGACGCATAATTTTACCAGATCTAGTTTTAGGTAAACCTGATACAAATAAAATCTTATCTGGCTTAGCAATCGCACCAATAACACGGGTAACAGTTTGTAAAATATCTTTTCTAGTTAAATCTTCCTCCTTACTTAAACCTGGATAAATAATAAATGCGTAAATTCCTTGTCCTTTCACATCATGAGGGTACCCCACCACAGCGCTTTCTATTACACCTGCATGCATGTTTATTGCATTTTCTACCTCGGCTGTGCCAATTCTATGACCAGAAACATTAATCACATCATCTACCCTACCTGTAATTCGATAATACCCATCTTCATCACGTAAACAACCGTCTCCAGTGAAATATAAGTTCTCGTAAGTAGAAAAATAAGTCAATTTACAACGTTCATGATCGCCGTACGTAGTGCGCAACATACCAGGCCAAGGAAACTTAATACACAAATTTCCATTTACACCATTGCCTTCAATTTCCTTTCCATTTTCATCCACTAAAATAGGTTGTATGCCAGGCAAAGGCAACGTAGCAAAGCTAGGTTTGGTTGGGGTTACAAAGGCAATGGGCGATATCATAATTCCACCAGTTTCGGTTTGCCACCAAGTATCTACAATCGGGGCTTTTTTATGGCCAATTTCTTCGTCAAACCAATGCCAAGCTTCTTCATTAATAGGTTCTCCTACCGATCCCAAAACGCGTAAACTATTTAAGTCTATTCCCTTTAATGGGTCTGTACCAAAGCTCATTAAAGATCGAATTGCTGTTGGTGCTGTATACAAGATATTTACTTTGTGTTTTTGTACAATTTCCCAAAATCTAGATGGAGTTGGATAAGTTGGAATTCCCTCAAACATTAAAGTTGTTGCTCCTTGCGAAAGCGGTCCGTAAACAATGTATGAATGACCTGTAATCCAGCCTATATCTGCTGTGCAAAAAAACACTTCATCAGGCTGATAATTAAATACATTAGAAAATGTATAACCTGCGTAAACCATGTAACCACCGCACGTATGTACAACGCCTTTTGGTTTACCTGTTGAACCCGATGTATATAAAATAAACAACACGTCTTCGGCATCCATTTCTTCGGCAATGCAATTAGCATCAACTAACTTCACTTCATCTTCCCACCAACAATCTCTGCCTTTTAACATAGAAACGGGAGTACGTGTATGCGTTAACACAATTACTTTTTCTATCGTGGGACAACCAATTAAGGCGTCATCTATTACTTCTTTTAATTGAATTTGTTTGTTACCACGATAAGCACCATCTGCTGTAATTACTATTTTACAAGCAGCATCATTTATTCTATCAGCGATAGATTTAGCTGAAAATCCGCCAAAAACTACCGAATGTATTGCCCCAATACGAGCGCAAGCCAACACGGCAATTGCCAACTCTGGTACCATGGGCATATATATACAAATCCGATCCCCCTTTTTAGCGCCATTCTTTTTTAAAACATTTGCAAAGCGACAAACTCGATCATGTAATACTCTATAACTAAGAGTGATACTATCTCTTTCTGGATCATTTGGCTCCCAAATTATTGCTGGTTTATCGCCGTTTTCAATTAAATGCCGATCTAAACAATTATCAGTAATATTTAATTTTGCTCCTTCAAACCACTTAATATTTGGTTCTGAAAAATTCCATGACAGTACATTATCCCATTTCTTTATCCATAAAAAATTATCAGCTATTTCAGCCCAAAATTTTTCTGGTTCTTGTATACTTTGTTTATATGTTTCTTGATATTGCTCAAAAGAGGTTATCTGCATGGTAATTTGGTTTAGCAATTAGGTGCTTCAAATATAGTATTATTAGTAAAGTTTAAAAAAATGAATAAACAAAATCAATTATTTTCAAGTCCACTATTGATGGTTACAAAAATAATTCAGATATTTGCACACTCTTAAAAAAATTAAGTAGCGAAATAATCAACATAATAAAAAAGTCATGTCAAGAGTTTGTGATTTAACCGGAAAAATGGCGATGTCGGGATTTAATGTTTCTCACTCGAACGTTAAAACGAAACGTAAATTTTATCCTAACCTACAACTTCAGAAATTTTATATTCCTGAAGAAGATACTTGGATTACATTAAAAGTATCAACATCAGCTATTAAAACTATCAATAAAATTGGTATTTCTGAGGCACTTAACCGCTTCATGAAAAAAGGATTTTTGTAAAAACATTTGTCGGTTTTATCGACATAAATAAATAATAAAATGGCAAAAAAAGGTAACAGAGTACAAGTTATTTTAGAGTGTACAGAACATAAAACTAGCGGTATGCCGGGTATGTCTAGATATATATCTACAAAAAACCGTAAAAACACTACTGAGCGTTTAGAATTGAAAAAATTCAACCCAGTATTGAAAAAAGTAACCGTACATAAAGAGATAAAATAATTGAAGGACAACTTGTTTGAAGTATTGAATTTTAAATTCTTTATTTAAACATCCACTCGCTCAATAATTAAATTTAAAAGACATGGCTAAGAAAGTAGTTGCAACCCTAAAAACGGGTACAGGAAAAGAATATTCGAAAGTTATCACGATGAACAAATCACCAAAAACTGGTGCTTATTCTTTCAAAGAAATCATTGTACATAACGATCACGTTAAAGATGCTCTTGCTGGTATCAGCAAGTAATTCTATTCACGAATAGCATTAAAGGCCGTTCCGTATTAAACGGAAGGGCTTTTTTATTTTAATATCATTCTATGGGTTTATTCGATTTTTTCAAAAAAAAAGATACTGCTCCTGAAGCACAAGAAGCTTTAGAAAAGGGTTTAGAAAAAACTAAAGAAGGTTTTTTAAGTAAAATCACTAAGGCTGTTGCTGGTAAATCTACAGTTGATGATGATGTATTGGATAACCTTGAAGAAGTTTTAGTTACTTCTGATGTTGGGGTAAGTACCACCTTAAAAATCATTGATCGCATTCAGGCTCGCGTTGCAAAAGATAAATATCTATCTACTTCTGAGTTAAATCATTTATTACGTGATGAAATTCAACTTCTATTAGCAGAAAATAACAGCAATGATTTTCGGAATTTCGAATATGGGGACCATAAACCCTATGTAATTATGGTTGTTGGTGTTAATGGAGTTGGTAAAACTACTACTATTGGCAAGTTGGCACATAAATTGAAAAACGAAAACCTGAAAGTAGTTTTAGGAGCCGCTGATACTTTTAGAGCAGCCGCAGTTGAACAGATTAAATTGTGGGGCGAGCGTGTTGGCGTTAGAGTTGTGGCACAAGCGATGGGTTCAGATCCTGCTTCTGTTGCCTTTGATACACTTCAATCGGCAGTTGCCAATAAAGAAGATGTGGTTATAATAGATACCGCTGGCCGTTTACACAATAAAGTTGGATTAATGAATGAACTTGGTAAAATTAAAAGTGTAATGCAAAAGGTAATTCCGAATGCACCACATGAAATTTTGTTAGTACTAGATGGTTCGACTGGTCAAAATGCATTTGAACAATGCAAGCAATTTACCGAAGCTACCGATGTAAATGCATTAGCAATTACCAAATTAGATGGTACTGCAAAAGGTGGTGTAGTGATTGGCATTTCCGATCAATTTAAAATTCCTGTAAAATATATTGGTGTTGGCGAAAAAATGGACGATTTACAATTGTTCGATAAAAAAGATTTCGTGAACTCGTTATTTAATTAATATGATTACTAAAAACAAGCTTGTAAAAACTATTGCCAAACCTAAAATTAATGTAATCACTTTAGGTTGCTCAAAAAACACTTACGATTCTGAGGTGTTAATGGGGCAATTACGTGGCAATAATCTAGCTGTTGAACATGAATCAAATAGTTTAGGCAAAGATGATATTATCGTAATTAATACTTGCGGATTTATCGACAATGCGAAACAAGAATCCATTGATACTATTTTACAATACAGTCAGTTAAAAGACGAAGGTAAAGTTGGAAAAGTAATTGTTACTGGGTGTTTATCTGAGCGTTATAAACCAGAATTAGAATCAGAAATTACCAACGTTGATGCTTATTTTGGCACTAACGATTTACAAAACATACTGCACAGTTTAGGTGCAAACTACAAACACGAGTTAATTGGCGAACGTTTATTAACTACGCCTTCACACTTTGCATATTTTAAAATCGCTGAAGGATGTAATCGTCCGTGTTCCTTTTGCGCTATCCCGCTGATGCGTGGCAAACACGTTTCTCGAGATATGAACGAGTTGGTTAACGAAGCTAAAATATTAGCGGCTAACGGAACAAAAGAACTGATTTTAATTGCCCAAGATTTAACTTATTACGGTTTAGATATTTATGGAAAACGCAATTTGGATGAATTATTACGCCGTTTATCTGACGTAAAAGGCATAGAATGGATAAGGTTGCAATACGCTTATCCTTCTGGTTTCCCAATGGAAATTTTAGATGCGATGAATGAACGCGAAAATATCTGCAAGTATTTGGATATGCCTTTACAGCATATTACAGATAATATGCTAAAATCAATGCGTCGTGGTATTACCAAACAAAAAACCATCGATATTGTAAATGAAATCAGAGCAAAAGTTCCAAATATCGCTATGCGAACCACATTAATTTGCGGTTATCCTGGTGAAACTGAAAAAGATTTTGAAGAAATGTACAATTGGGTTGAGGAAACTCGTTTCGATCGTTTAGGTTGTTTCACTTATTCTCATGAAGAAAAAACTCACGCTCATCAATTAGTTGACGATGTACCTGAAGAAGTTAAACAAGCTCGTGTAGATGCTATTATGGAATTGCAACAAGGCATTTCTTTCGATATTAACCAAGAAAAAGTAGGCAAAACATACAAAGTTTTAATCGATAGAAAAGAAGGCGATTTCTTTATAGGTCGTACTGAATTTGATAGTCCAGAGGTTGATAATGAGGTTTTAATCGATGCAAATTCTGGTTACGCAGCTAACGGAAGTTTTGTAAATGTAAAAATTGATCGTGCAGAAGATTTCGACCTGTATGGACAAATTGTAAAATAAAGCTATCGCCTAAAAATGTTTCGTAAATTAGTTTAATTTCGCAACACATGAAGGCAAAATATATCTCTTATCAGGATACTCATTCATTCTCTAAATTAGTTTTAGATTATGTAAATGATGATGAATTCTTGAAACCTTTCTACAGTTTTCGTCCAGATATGGATGGTTTAAAAAAAGCTGTTGACGCCAGAAATTTCAAAGGAAATAGAGCTGAATTAGTTGAAGTTTTAAGTCAACAATATCAAAACGTAAAGACGAATAAATCCGTAAATCACAATATTAATTTACTGGCGGATGAAAATACATTCACTGTTACTACTGGTCATCAGCTTAATTTATTTACCGGACCTTTATACTTCATCTACAAAATTGTAACGACCATAAATCTGGCACTTGAACTAAAAATCGCTTATCCTGAGAAAAACTTTATACCAATTTATTGGATGGCGACTGAGGATCATGATTTTGAAGAAATCAACCATGTTAGTGTTGATGAAAAAAACATCAGCTGGATACAACAAACTAACGGTGCAACTGGAAGATTAAGCACAAAAACTGTTGAAGCAGCAGTAAGGGCATATAAAGCGTATTTAGGCATAAGCAAAAACGGAAAAAAATTAGCCAAGTTAGTTGAAAATGCTTACTTAACTAATGATAATCTGGCGGACGCAACTCGAGTTTTAGTCAATAGTTTATTTCAAGATTATGGATTAGTGATAATTAACGCTGATGATTCAAAACTAAAAAGGCAATTCAGTTCTATCATTAAACAAGATATTACTGAACAAAATAGTGCACATTTAACTGAAAAAACGAGTGAAAATTTAGCACAAAAAGGTTATAAAACACAAGTTAATGGTAGAGAGATTAATTTCTTTTATTTAATAGACAATCTTCGCGAACGGATTATTGAAAAAGATAATCACTATACCGTTAACCATACAGAAATTGGTTTTACTACGGATGAATTACTACAAGAAATTGAAAATCATCCTGAAAGATTTAGCCCGAATGTAATTATGCGGCCGCTATACCAAGAAGTAATTTTGCCCAACATCGCTTACATTGGTGGTGGCGCCGAAGTTTCTTATTGGATGCAATTAAAAGCTAATTTCGATTTCTATAAAACAGATTTCCCTGTGCTATTATTGCGTAATTCTGCTTTGTTAATTGATAAACGTAGTGCCGAAAACTTACACAAATTAGGTTTTAAATTAGAAGATGCTTTTCTTTCAGTTGCAGAATTGCAAAGAACATGGGTAAAAAATAACAGCACTTCTAATTTAAGTTTAGCTGATGAAATGAAAGCAATCCAAACAGCATTTGATCAGATTAAATTGAATTCTTTTAAAATTGATAAGACTTTGGAAAGCTCCGCAGATTCTGCAAAAACCAAGACTATTCATTTATTAGAAAATTTGGAAAAGAAACTGTTTAGAGCTGAAAAAAGAAAACATGAAGTTTCTTTAAAACAGATTGAAAACGTAAAAAATAGACTTTTTCCTACGGGCACTTTACAAGAAAGAGTATTGAATATTGCGCCGATGTATGTAAATTATGGAGATGATTTTCTATCCTCATTAATTGAAAATTTTCAACCTTTAGGTGGAGATTTTACACTTTTACTTCCATCATCATAATCCGTCATTGCGAGGCACGAAGCAATCTTAATGCGTTTGCTATTGTTGTAGGATTGCTTCGTGCCTCGCAATGACGACAAATTTAAAAAAATGAACTTTATAACTTTTACAGAAGCCAAACTTAGAACTTTTACATACTCAGTTTTTAAGAAAATGGGTTGCTCTGATGAGCATGCAACATTAGCGACCGATGTTTTAATTCTATCGGATTTAAGAGGGATAGATTCACATGGTGTAGCTCGTTTAAGCGGTTATGTTCGTTTGTGGGAAAAGAAAAGAATTAATGCTACACCAAATATTAGAGTAGTTTATGAAACACCAACTACTGCAACGGTAGATGGAGATGGTGGATTAGGTTTAGTTGTTGCACCATTTGCCATGAAAGTAGCAATTGAAAAAGCCGAAAAATACGGAAGTGGTTGGGTAGCCGTTAAAAACTCAAATCATTTTGGAATTGCGGGTTACCATGCTTTACTGGCCGTAGAAAAAGATATGATTGGAATTAGTATGACAAATGCAAGTCCATTGGTTGCACCTACTTATGCGAATGAACGTTTATTAGGCACAAATCCAATGTGTTATGCTTTTCCAGCAGGAAAATATCCGCCAGTTATAGTTGATATGGCAACCGCAGCAGCTGCAAATGGCAAATTAGAAATCGCTCAAAGAGCAAACAAAGAAATTCCAGAGGGTTGGGTGCAAGATAAACATGGAAATTCTTCAATCAATCCAAATGAATTGAAAAGTGGCGGTTCGTTATTGCCTTTAGGTAGTGATAAAGATCATGGTAGCCACAAAGGTTACGGATTAAGTGCAACAGTAGATATTTTATCAGCTGTGCTTTCTGGCGCAAATTATGGACCGTGGGTGCCACCATTTGTAGCTTTTTTAGAACCAGATGCAAATCCAGTTGGTGAAGGAATTGGTCATTTTTTAGGCGCTATGCGTGTAGATGGTTTTCGCCCTGCAGATGATTTTAAAAACCATTTAGATAATTGGATTGAACGCTTTAAAAATGCAAAAACTATACATCCAAATCAAAAAGTAATTATACCAGGCGAACCTGAAGCAGAAGCAGAGCTAGAAAGAAAAGTAAGCGGTATTCCAATTATTAATGTTGTTGTAAATGATTTAAATGAATTGGCCGCTAAACTTGGAATTGAGGCTTTATAAATTTTTACAACTATCTAAGTTATAAGCATAAAAAAGACCCCGACAAAAATCGAGGTCTTTTATAATTATTTTTTATTTAGTGAATACCTTTAAAAAGTCTATTCCAGCGTATTTTGCTAAACCATGAACCCTCACTATCAAAGCTCATCCAAATGAATAAAGCTTTACCAACTATGTGATCTTCAGGAACAAAACCCCAATACCGCGAATCTGCAGATTGATGACGATTATCGCCCATCATCCAGTAATAATCCATTTTGAACGTGTATTCTGTTGCTTTCTTACCGTTTAAGATCCAATCGTTTCCAACTTTTTCCAATTTATTACGTTCATAAATACGAATACTTCTTTCGTATAATGGCATTGTAACGCTATCCATTTTTACTGTCCAGCCTTTTTTAGGAACGATGATTGGACCAAAATTATCTAAATTCCAAGACCTGTTTTTATCATGTGGGAAAATTGCTCTATCAAATTCACCTTTCATAGCTACATTCTCTGTAACTGATTTAACATAATCAGATTTTTTAAGTTCTGCAACCATAGCTGGCGTTCCTTCAAACTGATAAATAGTAGGCACATTCGTTTCTGCGGTTTTACAACCCATATCTTGAAACAGCCTCATATTTATATCTGAAGTTTTAAATTCTATTGTATAATAAAACAATCCAGTAGGCTCCAAAGGCACCTTTTTCCCATTTACAGAAGCCAATCCATTTTCCATGCTAACGGTATCTCCTGCTATAGCAATACAACGCTTAATAAAGTTTTCACGTTTATCTACTGGCCTGCTTACAATTGTATAATTCGCATTCACTGTTCGCCTATCGCTACGCATAATCATTTGGTAATAATTATCATCTTGTGCTTCTAAAGCGACGGTATCTCCTTCTGGGAAATTGAAAACTACTACATCATTACGCTTAATATCTTGTAGTCCTGGCAATCTTCTGTATTTCCACTGAACACCATCCCAATATGCTTTTGTGCCTGTTAATGGCATAGTATGATGTGCAAAAGGAAAGGCAACCGGTGTCATTGGAATACGAGCACCATAATTTACTTTACTTACAAATAGGAAATCACCAATCAATAAAGATTTTTCCATTGAACCCGAAGGAATGGTGTAAGCCTCAATAAAAAATACTCTAATAATAGTTGCTGCAACTACTGCAAAAATGATTGCGTCAGTCCATTCTCTACTTTTACTTTTTTTCTTTTTTGGTTCGGCATTTTTATTTCTTTGCCAGAATTTCCAACTCATATATTAGGAATTAAAATTAAAAACATCGGCTATGTTGTAAAAGCCTTGTTTATTTTGTAACCACTCTGCAGCTATTACTGCGCCTAAAGCAAAACCTGCTCTACTATGTGCAGTATGCTTAATTTCTATCTCATCAACTTCAGAACTATAAACTACTGTATGTGTTCCTGGTACATTTTCTATTCTGTGCGACTCAATTAATAATTGCTCATTTTTAATCACATCTGGTATTTGCGTACCCACAACTTCATTTAACCATTCCGATTTACGATCAATCTCTTCAATGATCCCTTCGGCAATGGTCATTGCTGTACCACTTGGCGCATCTAGTTTTTGCGTATGGTGTATTTCTTCTACTTGTACTTCGTAAGCTGGATAATTATTCATCAGCTTTGCTAGTACTTTATTTAAATGGAAGAAAAGATTAACACCAACACTAAAGTTAGAGCCGTAAAGCAGTGTATTGTTACTGCTTAAACAATCATTTTTAATCTCTTGTAATTTGCCATACCAACCTGTCGTTCCAACAACTACTGGCACTCCAGCTTCTAAACATTTGTAAATATTATCAACTGCAGCATCTGGCGCACTAAAATCTATTGCTATATCTGCTTTTTCTAAATTATCAACAGTAAAATCTTCTAGATTATCTATGCTGATTTTTAGCACAACTTCGTGTCCTCTTTCTAAAGCAAAACGCTCTATAATTTGGCCCATTTTACCATAACCCAATAATGCTATTTTCATCGGTATAAGTTATTAATATTTTGATTACGGTTTTCATTTGGATTAATGAACTCGTAAACTCGGTTTATATTTAAAGGTAATGAAGCTATATCTAAATCAAATATTAGTTTCATAATTTGATAGTGAGTTTTAATGCAGGTATAGTGGGATTGTAACCATACATTGTATTTGAATTAATTAATGATGGTGAGATTTTAAAAGATAAATCATCATCTACATTAAAATATTTTAAACGGGCCGTGATGTAAGCGTCTAATGCATTTAATCCGTATAAGCCTACTAAAGAGATTAACACCACTTCGCGGTTACGTTTATAAATATTTTTAGCTACGACTAAAGCATCGGTGTTGGTGTATTGGGCTAGCCCGTTTTCAGGGTCTGGAGTATTATCATGCAGTTTTCTATACTGTAATTCATCCAAAAACAACTTGTAATTTTTATTATTGTCGATATACGACATGACTAATAAAGTGCCGCCAGCGTAAATAGCACCAATTTTACCAATTATATATAATTTTTGTCCGAATTTATTTCCTTTTGTTAAACCGCTTTTAACATCATTTACCACTAGTCCATAATTATAAGCTTGACCTAGGCCTGGAAAAATTAATGACCGATGAAATGCTTTTCTGCCAGCAATTTTTCCTTTATTTATGTAAGGTGCTGGTTTAATGGTGTCAACTCTGTTTTTAGTAGTATCTATCGGGGTTTTTACAGCAGGATTTTGCGCTCTTGCCGCAGCAAAAGTCAACACTAACATTACCGAAAGCAAAAGTGCTCGCATTACCAATCTAAAAGTTCTAAAATTCTGCTCAAATCATCGTTAGAGACAAATGGAATTTCTATTGCACCTTTTCCATTCTCTTTTACTTTTAATTTCACTTTGGTAGCGAATTTAGAAGCTAATTCATTTTGTAATTTTTGATATTCAAAAGAAACACCAACTGGATTAGCTTTAGGTTTTATTTGCACATGGTGTATACTGCGAACCAACTCCTCTACCTTACGAACAGATAAACCTTTATCCAAAATTTCTTGGTGAATAAACAATTGTTTGGCTTCTTCTTCTACACTAATTAGAGCACGAGCATGACCCATAGATATTTTACCATCACGAATTGATGCCTGAATAACTGGTGGTAATTTTAATAAACGAAGATAATTGCTAACAGTAGTTCGGTTTTTACCAACTCTTTCGCCTAATTGCTCAGGCTTTAGATTACATTCATCAATCATCATTTGGAAACTTAACGCTACTTCAATAGCATTTAAGTTTTCGCGTTGAATGTTTTCAATCAATGCCATTTCTAGCATTTGCTGATCATCCGCACTGCGAATATAAGCTGGTATTTGAGTTAACCCAGCCAATTTTGACGCTCTTAATCTACGTTCACCAGAAATTAATTGATATTTATTTCCGTTTTTTCTAACGGTTATTGGTTGTATTAAACCTTGTACTTTAATCGATTCTGACAATTCGTTTAGTGCAACCTGATCAAATTCCGTACGGGGTTGATATGGGTTAGTTTCTACATCACTAATATTTACCTGACTGATACTACCAACTTGTACAGTTTGTTCTAATGTATCGTTGCCATTTTTTGGAGGATGAACCGAATCAGTATCATCTAAAAGCGCACTTAATCCTTTTCCTAAACCTGTTTTTCGCTGAAAAGATGTCATCTATATAATTTATATGGTTGCCGTGTTTACATCTTGTTCTTCGGTTACTAAACCGTTTTTGCGAACAATCTCTCTAGCTAAGTTTAAATAATTGATAGCTCCTTTGCAATTTGCATCATGCATAATTACAGAAACACCATAACTTGGTGCCTCACTTAAACGTGTATTACGCTGAATAATGGTTTCGAAAACCAAATCTTGGAAATGGGTTTTTACTTCTTCTACCACTTGATTAGATAAACGTAATCTTACATCATACATTGTCAATAAAATTCCTTCAATTTCCAATTCTGGATTTAAACGATTTTGTACGATTTTTATGGTGTTTAATAATTTGCCTAAACCTTCTAATGCAAAATATTCACACTGAACAGGAATAATAACCGAGTCTGCAGCAGTTAAAGAGTTGATGGTAATTAAACCCAAAGATGGAGAACAATCGATAATGATAAAATCGTACTGATCTTTTACTTTTTCTAAAACAGCCTTCATTTTATATTCGCGGCTGGTTAGATTAATCATTTCTATTTCCGCACCAACTAAATCGATATGTGCAGGCAATAAATCTAGGTTTGGGGTTTCGGTTTTTACAATTGCATCTAACGGATCAACATCATTAATGATACATTCGTAAATACTATTTTTAATATTCCTTGGGTCGAAACCAATACCAGAAGTAGAGTTTGCCTGAGGATCTGCATCAACTAAAAGTGTTTTATACTCTAAAACCGCTAAGCTGGCTGCTAAATTTATTGACGAAGTAGTTTTACCTACACCGCCTTTTTGGTTTGCTAAAGCAATAATTTTACTCATCTATCTTTTTAAAAATCGCCAAAATAAACTATGGCTTTATTTTACACTAATTAGCTAAGAAAAAATGCTATTTTTGTATAAAAAAAGCACTTTTTAACAATTAGCTAAGATACAAACTAAATCATAATATTAGTATTAAAGCCTTAAGTGTTTTAAACATCTTATTAACAATTTTAGTATGATTACCATTATATCTGGTACTAATAGACCAGCAAGCAATACCTTAAAAGTAGCCAAATACTATCAGAAACAACTAGGAGAAAAGGGCTTAGAAACTGAATTATTGGATTTACAAGATTTACCAGAAAATTTTATCGGTCATGATTTATATGGCAAAAGAAGTGCAGCATTTGAAAAAATTCACGAATTAATTACGAAAACTACTAAGTTTTTATTCATCATTCCTGAATATCATGGGAGTTATCCTGGTGTATTAAAAACCTTCATAGATGCATGCGCATTTCCAGAAAGTTTTTACGATAAGAAAGCATGTTTAGTCGGAATTTCATCAGGGAAATATGGGAACATTCGTGGTATTGAGCATTTTAATGGTGTCTGTGCGTATTTACACTTAAATGTAATGCCTTTACGGTTGCATATTCCAGATATTAAAACGGAATTGGATGAAAATGGAAATTTATTTAAAGCAGATACGTTGAAATTTACCAATCAGCAAATGGATAAATTTATTAAGTATTAAACCTAATCCATTTATCACCCTCGTAACCAAAAATAAAAAATCCTGGATGTAGCATTTCTGCAAAATCTTCTATTAACATAACAGCATTTGCAGGAGTCCGTAATTTATTTGGATCATCATTCAATAAAATAATTCGACCGTTTTTTACAGCTGGCCAATTTGGGTCTAATAATGCAGGCACTTCACGCATTAAATCATTTAAAGTTTTACCTGGTTGATAATAAATAATATAAACCGCACCAAAAATTTCTGTTTCAAGCATGCCTCCAGCAGCATTTATTTCATCAGCTAAAACTAAGCTCTGCATGTTGAATGTATCTAAACAAACTACAGGCACTTTATCCATGAATTTAATTTTATGCGTTACAATATCGATGCGATCATTCAATTCTTCGCGTAAAATTTCATCATTTTCACTATTTATAAGCTCATTTAAAAAAGACATCTGAATTTATTTATTAATTTGTACAAAAATAGTATTCCTAAACCGATGCGTAGAATTATAAACAATATATTTTGGGTTTTTTGCTTGCTAGCGATTGTTTCTTGTAAAGGAAAAACCGAAACTGACGGCAAAAAAGTTTTCAATATCAATCTAGATCAAAATGTTACTTCCTTAGATCCGGCTTTTGCTCGTAATCAAAACGCCATTTGGATGATTAACCAAATATTTAATGGATTGGTGCAAGTTGATAAAGATTTAAACACAATTCCTTGTATTGCTAAAAGTTGGACAATGTCTAAAGACGGGTTAACCTATACATTTAATCTACGTGATGATGTTTACTTTCAGGATGATCCTTTGTTTAAAAATGGAAAAGGCAGAAAAGTTGTCGCCTCAGATTTTTCGTACAGTTTCTACCGTTTAATCGACCCTAAAGTTGCCTCATCTGGAGGATGGATTTTTAGCGATAAAGTGAAAGATGCTAACAGTTTTAAAGCGTTAAATGACACCACTTTCCAAATTCAATTAGTAAAGCCTTTTCCTGCTTTTATGAATTTATTGACGGCTCAATATTGCTCTGTTGTACCAAAAGAAGTGGTAGAGCATTATGGTAAGGATTTTAGAAGTCATCCCGTTGGTACAGGCCCATTTAGATTTAAGTATTGGAAAGAAGATGAAATTTTAGTATTACTTAAAAATGAACATTATTGGGAAAAAGATGGGAATACACCATTACCCTATTTAGACGCTGTTAAAGTCACTTTTATTACTGATAAACAAAGTGCTTTTATGAATTTTATCAAAAAAGACCTTGATTTTTTTAACAGTGTTGATGGAAGTTATCGAGATGATATTTTAACCAAAAGTGGTAAAATGACCAGTAAATACAATGGGAAATTTCAATTATTTAAAGGCCCCTATTTATGTACTGAATATGTTGGGATTTTAGTTGATACTTCTAAAACTATTGTTAAAAATTCCCCTTTACGTTTTCAAAAAGTGAGACAAGCAATTAATTATGCGATTGATAGGCAGAAATTAATTAAATATTTAAGAAATAGTGTTGGAACTCCTGCTACATCGGGTTTTATACCCAAAGGGATGCCTGGTTTTGATAGCACAAGAGTAAAAGGTTATGACTATAATCCTACATTATCTGCAAAATTATTAAAAGAAGCAGGATATCCCAACGGGAAAGGAATGCCTGAAGTTACGTTAAGCACTTCTACAACGTACAAAGATTTAATTGAATTTATCCAAGGTGAATTGAATAATATTGGGATAAAAGTAAAAGTAGATGTTAGCCCTAATGCGAGTTTACGTGATATGATGGCGAAGAATGAGGTGAACTTTTTTAGGGGTTCATGGATTGCTGATTACGCCGATGGTGAAAATTATTTATCGGTATTTTACTCTAAAAACAAAGTGCCTTTTGGACCAAATTATACAGGTTATTTTAACGATGAATTTGATAAGTTATTCGAACAAAGCTATTTTGAAAGTGATCCTAAAAAACGATATGAATTGTATTATAAAATGGATAATATGGTAATGGAATATTCTTCAGTTGTTCCTGTTTTATACGATCAGGTAGTGGTGATGTTGCAAAATAATATTAGTGGCTATCCAATTAACCCACTAAGTTTAATGATTTTGAAAAGAGTGAAGAAGAAGTAGAATAATTTTTTCTATATATAACTAAGCCCCTACTAAAAATAGTAGAGGCTTTTATTATGCAGTAGTATTACATTTTATTGTTGCACACCACCCATTTGACCACCTTGTTGATTTTGGTCTTGTTTAATATCATCGTTTTTGATTTTCTTTTTCTCAGTAAATTTCAACTTGCCAAATTTATAACTGAAGTTTAAACCAAATGAACGTAAAGGATAGTAGATGTTTTGGGTTTGATAGTTGTTTTCACCTTGTGTTACAGTTTCGATATGTAAATCGCGTTTAAATGGATTCAATACATTTAAGCCAAGTGTTCCTTTTTTATTAAAGATGTCTTTTTTAACAGCTCCACCATAAAAGAACATAGGTTCGGTTTTACTTTGGAAAGTATAACGAGGAGAGTTAACCACTCCAAAAAATTCTAAATTCCAACCACCTTTAAATGTATTTGCAGAACGCATAAAGAAATTGTAATTTAAAAATGTTCCCTCATTCATTCCTTTGATATCTGGTCTACTTCTAACTTCATACGTATTTAACGCAATGTTACTCATCAATGTCCATTTTGGAAGAGGATTGTAAGAAGTAAATAAGTTAAACCCAAAGCTTTGTGTAGTACCCACATTTTCATAAGTTGAAAGAATTCTTCCACCTACATTTTTATTAAGTGCTTCGATAATATTTTGGGTATTGCGGTAAAAAATAGACGCATTAATAATTGAACCTTTAATATAAGTTGAATAACCAAACTCTAAATTATCACTTAACTCTGGTGCTAAATCTGGATTTCCTTGAAAGTCGAAACTTAGATTACTAGCATTCAAAAATGGATTTAAATAAGCCAAGCTTGGGCGTTGAACTCTACGGTTATATGCCAATTTTAACGTTGTTTTACCTTTTATAGTTTGTGATAAAATAGCGCTTGGAAACAAATTGAAGTAATCATTTTTTCCAACAGTTGAGTTTATATCAGTATATTCTGCTCTAATCCCGCCCTTAAATTGTATTTTTTTAGTTAAATTAAAAGCTATTGTACTATACGCTGCACCTACATTTTGTGTATAATCAAAATCTTTACCTGAACCATATTGGCTTTGTATATTTCTAAAAATACCTTTCCCTCCAGCTTCGAAAGTAACTGTTTTGCTAAAAGGATAAATATAATCTGTTTGAGCAGTATACTCTCTATTTTCACCAACATTACTACTCGCTAAATAACTAATAGGTACACCAGCAGCAGTTTTATAATCGTTAACAAATTCATTTGTGTTTTTACCTGTGGTTAACTGACCTGAAACAGAAAACTCTTCACCTGGTTTTTTAGTGGTTAACTTATAATCCATATTCCAATCTAAGTTACCATTACTCATATCTGTGCTACTTACAATATTTCCAGCTGCCACATTGTTACTTAAAATTGCCGATGATCCAGGCCCGCCGTTATAAAAGCGGGTGTACTTAGCATTGGTACTAATGTTGTTGTAGGCATTAAAATCGTAATCTAAACCTAAACTCCCATTATACGCTTGTCTTGTCCAATCAGAAAGGCCATCTTGCAGCACACCAGTTGTTACATTATTTGTTAAAAAACACTACTCGTGATTCTTGTGGAAATGCCAATTGAGTTCCTAAAGCAGTATTCACACTGAAACGTCCTGTTTTAGCGGTTAAATTAAAAGCACCTGCATTTTGACGTGTTCCAGTGGTTGCATTTACACTTCCACTAACTCCTTCTGCATTACTTTTTTTGGTAATGATGTTAATGATACCTCCAGAGCCTTCTGCGTCATATTTAGCAGATGGATTGGTAATAACTTCTACACTTTTAATTTGATCTGCTGGCAACATTTTTAACGCATCAGCTACGCTATTTGCCATTGTGCCTGAAGGTTTTCCATTAATTAAAACACGTACAGAACTTCCACGTAGCTGAACGTTACCATTAATATCAACCGAAAGCATAGGCACTTTACGCATTACATCGGTTGCGTCTCCTCCTGCATTTGTAGCATCAGCTTCTGCGTTGTACACCAAACGATCAATTTTATTCTCCACCACCGCTTTTTGTCCAACAATGTTTACTTCGTTTAACGTATTTGCAGTAGCGCTTAAAATGATCGAACCAACATTATAATCTGGTTTCTCTGGTGTAGTTTTTATAATTACAGTTTTCGTTTTATAACCCATAAAACCGATAGATAATTTATACTCATCTGGCGCAACGTTTTGTAAAATGATTTTACCTTTTTCATCTGTTACACCACCATTTACAGCCTTACCATCTTTCACTTTTAATAGTGATACTGTAGCGTAATCTACTGGTTTGTTGGTTAATGAGTCTAAAATAATTGCGGTAATACGACCTGTTACAGTTACTTTTTGCCCACCTCCCATTCCAGGGAATTGCGCTTTAGCATTGAACATGAAGATTAAACCTATACTTAAAAGTAGAATTCTTTTCATTGTATTATTAATTTGTTTGTTCTTAGTCTAACAAAAGTAGCTTTTGTTACACGTTTATAGAGAGATTTTAGACCATCAGGAATGATTTGACGGTGAATGATCATTTTTTGACGGTGAACTGTTCACTGGGAAATGATGTCAGAAAACAGTTAAATTTTTTCAAAGTTTTCTATTTCTTTTAAAAATTTGCCTGATTTGATAATTGAACTCCATTCCACCCCATAAAACATCATTCTAAACCATCTCTTATCCATATTTTTGATATTGATATTTTTGTAGAACCAAATACCCACATAAGTTAACAGGAATACTACCGGCATTTGAATAAGCCAGAATGCCAATGGGTTTTTCTCAATTAATTCTAGGCGAATATTCCAAGTTGCAAATACTGGAAACTGTAAAAAACAAATACCTATTACTTTTAATGTTGAGCTTTGCAACTTTGCCATTTTTTGCTGCATTTGTAAAATGTTTTCACTACGGTCAATTTCGCTAATGAGCACCAATTGTCTAATGTACATACCTACAGCAATAACCATAATTAATAAATGAATGCCGACTGATAAATTAAGAAAAATGGACGCAAAAGGACTGAGATGGTATAAAAAATAGCCCACCAAAGCTGAATAAATAATTCCTATAAAAACGACTAAAACCTTATAATTTCTAGCTGGTCTAAGTGCATTTTTAGCTTTTTGCTGTTGTAATTCTGTTATAATTTTTTGATTAAGAGAAAGCGATTTTTCTAATTTTTCATCATATTGTTTCCAAAGATTGATGATTTCTATATTTTCCATGTTGATTAATGTTAGTCCAATAATTATTGGCTTGAAAATTTTTGTTTTAACTGTTCTTTAATTCTTCCAATTTTTGTGGCCACATTGGTGGAAGTAATACCTATAATTTCCGCCATTTCTTTATGAGATTTTTCTTCGAGATACAATAGCATCAGTGCTTTATCTAAAGGCTTTAATTCGTTGATGAACTTTTGCAATGCATTTAAGTTTGCTTCTAATCCTTCTTCCAAATTCTCATCAACAATTTCTATTAAATGTTCCCCCATTAAAACTGTGCTTGTTGTTTTTTGCTCTTTTCTATAAAATGAAATGGCAACGTTTAACGCAATGCGATACATCCAAGTAGATAACTTGTACTCATTCTTGAAACTTCCCCACGATTTCCATAATTGAAATATAATTTCTTGAGCCAAGTCTTCACGGTCATCTGCATTTTGGCAATAAGAGTTACAAATTTTAAATATGAGACGCTTATTGGTTTCAATAATTTTTAAGAATTCTTGTTGAGCGTGTTGCATTAATTAAATCATCTTTCCCTATTAATCGCAGCAAGGTCAGAAATATCACAAGGATTGCGAAAAATAATTTCTGGGGATAAAATATAGCCGCAGATTCGCAGATTATTTTTGATTTTACCTAAGCTCGTAGAACATTAATAATTAAAACAAAAGCCACAGATTGACAGATTTTAAATCTGCTAATCTGTGGCTGCTAGTATCTAGTTGCTAAATAATGTGTGCTATATTACAATATTTACAATTTTTCCTTTTACAAAGATAATTTTCTTAGGAGTTTTACCTTCTAAATATCCTTGTACTTGCTCATTTGCCAAAACAATTTCTGTAGCTTGATCTTGCTCTAAACTTAAACTCAAGTTCAAATTCATTCTCATTTTACCATTAATTGAAATTGGATAAGCAAATTCATTTTCCTCCAAATAAGCTGGATTAAATGTTGGATATGGTGTGTTTGATAAATCTGTATTGCCTAACATCGACCATAATTCTTCGCAAATATGTGGTGCATAAGGAGAAAGTACAACGACTAAGTCTTCTAGAACCTGACGATTTTTACATTTCAAATCAGTTAATTCATTTACTGCAATCATAAAACTAGAAACGGATGTATTGAACGAGAAACGCTCTACATCATCTTGTACTTTTTTAATGATTTTATGTAATGCTTTTAACTCTGCTTTTGTTGGTACAGAATCATTTACATGGAAAACCCATTCTTCATTATGGAATAAACGCCAAAACTTACGCAAGAACTTAAATACACCTTCAATTCCATTGGTATTCCAAGGTTTGCTCTGCTCTAAAGGACCTAAGAACATCTCGTACATACGCAAGGTATCTGCACCGTATTGAGCAATCAAAACATCTGGGTTTACCACATTAAATTTTGATTTAGACATTTTTTCAACTTCAACACCGCAGATGTATTTTCCATTTTCAAGAATGAACTCCGCGTTGGCAAATTCTGGTCTAAACTCTTTGAATTTATTAATGTTTAAGATTTCATTTTCAACGATGTTAACATCTACATGCAAAGCTGATGTTTTGTAATCTTTTCTTAAACCGTAAGAAACTAAAGTATTGGTTCCTTTCCCTTCATCATCAACCACACGATAAACAAAGTTACTTCTACCCTGTATCATCCCTTGGTTAATCAACTTTTTGAAAGGCTCTTCTTCGTTAACATAACCTAAGTCTTTCAAAAACTTGTTCCAGAAACGGCTATATAACAAGTGACCAGTTGCATGTTCAGAGCCACCAATGTATAAATCGACATCTTTCCAATAAGCAATTGCTTCTTTCGAGGCAAAATCGCAATCGTTTTGCGCATCCATGTAACGATACCAGTACCAGCTACTACCTGCCCAACCTGGCATTGTAGAAAGTTCGTATTCATATTGTTTTTCGTAGCTCCAATCAGTTGCTCTTCCCAAAGGTGGTTCACCACTTTCAGTTGGTAAATACTTATCAATTTCTGGCAACACTAATGGCAATTCTTCCTCCTTAATAAGATACGGCAAGCCATCTTTAAAGTAAACCGGAATGGGTTCTCCCCAATAACGCTGGCGACCAAAAATTGCATCACGCATGCGGTAATTTACTTTCGCTTTTCCAACTCCTTCTCTTTCTAACCAGTGATTTAAATAAGAGGTTGCTTCTTTATAGCCTAAATTATTAATGAAATCAGAGTTGATATATTTTCCTTCTTTAGTTGGATCAGCTTCTACTTCAATATCTTTTTGAGCATCTAATATTTGGATAATTGGCAAGCTGAAATGCTTTGCGAATAACCAGTCGCGTTGATCGCCACTTGGCACACCCATTACAGCACCAGTTCCATAACCTGCTAAAACATAATCAGCAATCCAAATTGGCACCTTTTCTCCGTTTACCGGATTAATCACGTAACTTCCAGTAAATGCTCCAGAAACTGTTTTCGTATCCGCCATGCGGTCTAATTCAGATTTCTTTTTAGTTTGATCAATATATTTTTCTATTTCTTCTTTCTGTGTTTCTGTAGTTAAAACATGCACCAACTCATGCTCTGGCGCTAAAACAATAAATGAAACACCAAAAATCGTATCCACACGAGTGGTAAACACCTCTATATAAGCCTCACCCCGACCCTCTCCAAGGGAGAGGGAGGCAGAGTTGCCTACCTTGTTAGTTGCATTATCTTGTCTTTTATCTAATTCTGTTTTTATCTCTCCAACTACAAAATTGATGTTCTTTAAAACTTCTTCATTTGAGAAACGGATCACCTTGAAGCCTAGCTGATTTAGTGCCTCCGTTCTAATTTGATCATTTTCTTGGTTTTCTAAATGATATCCACCATCAACTTCAATAATCAATCTTCTATTTAAACAAATAAAATCAGAAATATAGGCACCTATTGGGTGTTGTCTTCTTATTTTATGACCAGTTTGACTATTTCTTAATTTTTGCCAAAGCGCATCTTCAGCCTCAGTTTGACTACTTCTATTTACTCTAGCATTAGTTTTTAAAATTTCCCACAATAATGGGTCTGCAGTTTCATAGCCAAAGCCACTAGTTGCTCCCTCTCCTTCGGAGAGGGCTGGGGTGAGGCTAATTGCGAAACGGACACTTGCCCCTACACTTTTACCAATCCAGTTGCGTTGCATTTCTTTAACTGGTTCTGGCCAATCGATGGTATTTAAGCCTTGCAATAATCGCTCTGCGTAAGCAGAAATTCGCATGCTCCATTGCATCATTTTTTTCTGCTCAACTGGATATCCTCCACGTTCAGAAAAACCATCTTTCACCTCATCATTAGCCAAAACAGTTCCCAATGCTGGGCACCAATTCACTGTACTTTCCTTTAAATACGTTAACCGATATTTCAACAACTCAACTTGCTTTTCTTCATCTGTAAATGTTGCCCAATCGGTTGGCATAAAATCTTTTACATCTTCATCGCAAACCGCTTTTACATTAGCACTACCTGCTGCATTAAATTTCTCAATTAACGTGGTAATATCTTCTGCACGATCAGTCTCTAAATTGTACCACGAATTAAATAATTGCATAAAAATCCACTGCGTCCATTTGTAATACGATGGCTCACTTGTACGCACTTCCCTACTCCAATCAAATGAAAAACCAATTTGATCTAATTGACGACGATACGTTGAAATATTTGCTTCAGTAGTAATTGCTGGATGTTGACCTGTTTGAATAGCATATTGTTCTGCTGGTAATCCAAAAGAATCATATCCCATTGGATGCAAAACATTAAATCCTTTTAATCTTTTATATCTCGAAAAAATATCAGAGGCAATATAGCCCAGTGGATGGCCAACATGTAAACCTGCTCCAGAAGGATAAGGAAACATATCTAACACATAATATTTTGGTTTTGTAGAATTTGAATCGGCTTTAAACGTTTGATTTTTTGCCCAAAATTTTTGCCACTTCTGCTCTATGGCTGCAAATTGATAATCCATTAATTTCCTCTTTCTTAAATAGTTTGCGAAAATAAGGAAATTAAGCCTGTTTTTGAAGTGCAAAGAATAAAAAACGCCATCTCTCTTTTTGAAGACGGCGTTCGTAATACAATTTGTTCGTTAAATCCTTATCGACTTAGGTAATAGGTTTCTGTTATTTTAGGACTTGAACCTATAGCTGTCCCTGTAAATTGAAGCTGATTTTGTGTAATTGTAGCAACTTTACATTCCAAATCTTTGAAGAAAAACCATATAAAAAGCAAGGACTGCGGAGGCCCGAAAATGTCCGAAAATGTCTGGAATTGTCTGGAATTGTCTGTTAAAAAGTAGAGTTCTCCTAGAGTTCTCCTACATTTGTTCTGGTATTGTTCTGCTAAAACGCGGTTTTCTAGGAGGAATGTAGGAGCAAACTGGGAGCAAACCATATGTAAAATATGTTAAATTGATAAACATCTGCATAATGAAGATAAAAAGTTAAATAATGTTAAGCCTCCGCTTATTGATGCAAAATTTACTAATTTGCTTTACTTAAATTTAGCATTGATGCAAAAACAAAAAGGCTTTTATTTACATTTCTGCATATCTTTCTTTATTTTCGCAAAAACAAAAACATAAATACATGGAAGAATTTGAAGTAAGCGAAGCTTCTAAGAAGACAAAAACCATTTATATTTCCACCATCTTTAGTATTGCCTTGGTTTTACTAATGTTAGGTATGTTGGGTTTGATTTTGGTTCATGCTAAAAACTTATCTAATTATGTAAAAGAGAATATTGTTTTAAACATTATTGTTGATGAAGGTGCTAAAGAAACCGACATTTTAGCTTTCCAAAAAGAATTGAATGCTAATACAGCGGTTAAGCAAACTCAATATGTAAATAAGGAGGTGGCACAACACAACTTGACCAAAGATTTAGGCGAAGATTTTGTAAACTTTTTAGGATACAACCCATTACTTTCTACTATTGATGTTTATTTAAAAGCAGATTATGCAAATAACCAAAGCATTGATGCGCTTAAAAAGAATATAGAAAAAAACCCAATCGTTAAAGAAGTGATTTATCAGAGTTCTTTAATTGATATGGTGAACAAAAATATTAGCACCATTAGTTTGATTGTGTTGGGTTTTGCAATTATTTTATTAGTAATTGCAGTAGCATTGATCAACAACACCATTCGATTGGCAATTTTCTCGCAACGTTTTTTAATAAAAAGCATGCAGTTAGTTGGCGCTACTAAAAACTTTATCAGAAAGCCTTTCATTTTAGTTGCCGCATTACATGGCTTAATTGCCTCTTTTATTGCAATTATCATTTTGCTTGGTCTTTTATATTACGCACAAAAAGAAATACCTGAAATATTGATTTTAAGAAATTACACCGAATTTGGTTTCGTATTAATTGGCATGATCGCTATCGGTATTTTTATTACCTCAATAAGTACATTATTTGCAGTAAGCAGGTATTTACGTTTAAAAATTTACGATCTATATAGATAATGGCAGAAAAACAATCAGCTCCTGTAAAACAGGATAAAAAAACAGAATTGGTTTTTACAAAAAAGAACTATCAGTTATTATTAATTAGCATTGCTATTGTTGTAGTTGGCTTTATTTTAATGATGGGTACCACAGGTGATATCTATGATGTGAGAAGAACTTTAATAGCACCAATGGTAGTATTATTTGGGTTTGCATTTGGTATTTATGCTGTTTTAAAAAAATAAGGGTTAATGAATTTTATACAAGCCCTAATCCTTGCAATTATTGAAGGGTTAACTGAGTTTCTGCCAGTTTCATCAACAGGGCATATGATTATTGGCTCCTCTATCATGGGCATAGCTTCTGATCCTTTTGTGAAGCTATTTACCATTTGTATCCAACTAGGTGCTATTTTATCGGTAGTAGTTTTGTATTTCAAACGGTTTTTTAAGAGTATTAACTTTTATATTAAATTAGTTATCGCATTTATTCCTGCTGCAATTTTTGGCGTTTTATTGAGTGATAAAATCGATCAAATGTTAGAAAGCCCGCTTACAGTTGGGATTTCTTTAGTAGTTGGTGGTGTTATTTTATTATTCGTTGATAAATGGTTTAGTAATCCGACTATAAACGAAGAAGTAGAAATAAATTATTTAACTGCGCTTAAAATTGGTTTTTTTCAATGCTTAGCGATGATACCTGGTGTTTCTCGATCTGGAGCAAGTATAGTGGGCGGAATGAGCCAAAAATTAAGCAGAAAAGTAGCTGCAGAATTTTCTTTCTTTTTAGCTGTACCAACCATGTTTGCCGCTACAGGTAAAAAATTGCTAGACTTTTATAAAGAAGGTCATACCATTTCTCATGAGCAAATACAGATTTTAGCTTTTGGTAATGTGGTCGCTTTTATCATCGCCTTATTGGCAATTAAAAGCTTTATTGGCTATTTGAACAAAAATGGTTTTAAACTATTTGGATGGTATAGAATTATTGTTGGACTAGTTATTATCGTACTGATTTTATCTGGGCACCAACTGTCTATCATTTAAACCGTAGCTTTGCATCAAAATAATTTCTTTTGGAGAACAAAAACCTACAATTTCCTGATTTTGACTTTGCCCAAGGCGAGCTTCTTTTAATAAACAAACCCTACAAATGGACCTCTTTTGATGTTGTTGGCAAGATTAGAAATTCGCTAAAACCCCTTAAATTAAAAGTTGGACATGCTGGCACATTAGAT
Source organism: Pedobacter sp. (assembly GCF_041662865.1). Lineage (GTDB taxonomy): Bacteria > Bacteroidota > Bacteroidia > Sphingobacteriales > Sphingobacteriaceae > Pedobacter. Next base: position 367 of record NZ_JBAZRL010000004.1, on the reverse strand, counting down.
CCTTTAGCTACAGGTTTATTAATTATCTGTACTGGAAAATTAACTAAGCAAATTGACACTTTTCAGGCAGAAGAAAAAGAATATACTGGCACTATGATTTTGGGAGCGAGCACACCTTCTTTCGATATGGAAACTGAAGTTGATGCGACTTTTCCTATCCAACATATAACTGAAGAAGAAATTTACGCTGCTACCGATCCTTTTAAAGGAGATATTGAACAATATCCACCAGCACATTCTGCTGTTAAAGTAAATGGCGAACGCCTATATGTTAAAGCTCGTTTAGGCGAAGAAGTTGAATTACGCAAACGCAATGTTACCGTAAATGCGTTTGAAATTACTAGAATTGCTTAGCCAGAAGTAGATT
>NZ_JBAZRL010000003.1:0-142865 GCF_041662865.1 Pedobacter sp. | reverse complement strand
CAATTGAAATTGGACCGCTAGATTGTTTTACTGCTTTTATAATTTCTTCCGAGGTGGCAGGTACAATTACACTGTTAACTTTTATAGGATTGAGTTGAGTTACATCATTTACTATATTTTGCTCTTGTATCGGCTTATCGTTTGAGCAAGATGAAAACAGTAGCAATAAAGATGTTATTGCTACTTGTATAATCCTTTTAGAAACGAGCATATTTAATTTTAGCATAATAATTAATGAACCTGTTCGAGATGAGCTACATCTCGAACAGGAGTAATGAATGCATCAATCTCTTTAGTACTACTTCTGTTTTATAATAACACCATCATTAATTGGCTCGGGATAGCTATTAAACTTTACCTTGTTTGTTCTGTACCTTTTATTTGGCAATACTTCAGTAATATACAACTCATAAGTAGTATCGAAATAACGATGAGTTCTTGCTGCAATATCCATTAGTTCTTTAAAACTGATATATGGGTAATTTGGTTTCTTCGATACAATTTCCGCTTTAGGTTCTTTTTTTGTTATTAGATAAGAAAATGAGACATAGCTTTTATATGGATAAGCACATTTACAATAGAAAATAAATGAATATTCAAAAAAACTTATTTTTTCGATACGTAAAACCTGATTATTTTTTGATGTATTTAGCGTATCAGCCAGAAAATAGATCTTTCCGTTTCCTTGTGAAAAAGCATGATGGATAAGAAGTATAAATAAGCAGCTTAAAAATATTTTTTTCATGATTAGGCGTATTAATTAGGACAATTTGTTGGTAATTTCTTATTTGTTGGCACATTCATAAGATTGGCTAAGTAAAAAGCATCTCTTTCAGCTGCAGTAATGCCAAACTTAGTCAATAAATTATTATAAGATTTTTCTAGTTTATCTTTATAAATAGAGTATAAATCAACACCAATTCCCAGATAATTATAAGTTCTATCGCCAGGATTATTTAAGCCATAAATTGCTGCCATTTGATATTGCTTATCAGTATAGCTAGTTCCATTAACATCTTTTAATATTTTCACAAAATTATCTACATAATTTTCTATAAACAATGAGTGATCATTAAAATTTGCTCCATTAATCTCACTTTTAGCGATAGATTCAAAATTTATAACATCCATAGCCCAAGTTGAATATCTGGTAGTATCTACAGGAACGCCATATGAGCCCATTTTAATGTAATAATTAGCATATGCATGAGCTACTTCGTGTATAGTAGCCATTTGCAAAAATAGTTTTGAAGCATTATTTATGGCCGAACTATTAAATTCAATTTGAGAACTTGTACCGCTAAAAGTAGGAGCAGTTCGGCCTGTATTTCCTAACATATAATTATTTCCTGTACCTCCATACGGTTGGCTTGAAAATCCAAAAGTTAAATTTGGTAATCCTGGGATATTAATGGTTGTACCATTTGGCAATTGTATGCTTTGAAATGGCTGTATTAATTTCCCATATGTGCTATTAGCCAAAAGTTTATCTAGCACTTCTTTTACCATACATGGATAATATTTCTGAAGAGAATCTTGTTTCGTTTCTATATCTGGTGTCGATTCTCCACCACTACCATTACCTGGATCAATTGGTTCTGGCGGATCAGGAAACCAAACACTTTCACATATATTCTCTATACTATAATCAGTTAATATCCAAACCGAAGCTTGACAATAAGTGGGTTGCTGGCAATCATAGCTATATTCGATAACAAAACCACCAGTACAACTCATAAAATAGGTAACATACGTACATGATTTTATTTCGGTGTGACAATAATTTTCGAAGTATGAAGTAGCACCCCTATTTGATTGTAGCTTTTTGAGTGTTACTTCGCCATTTTTACGATATGCTTCGCTGATAGCCCCATTTTTATAATCAATAACATAATTTTCCTTAACTTCTAAATTGCTTAGAAAAAGCTTACCAGTAAAATTTTTAGTATTGATTTCATTTAACTTGCCAACAGATTTAATGGTATTCTGATTATTAGGCTGATAATACCTACCACGAAAATAATATTTTTCATTTTTTACGATAATGTAAGATTTCGCTCCCGATTCTTGGGCTTTATACAGTTTACCATCTCTCCAAAGATGGCCTATCAATGGATAAAATACATATGAAACACTGTCATTAATTGTTTGAATATGTGGATTATCCCATTCTGGTGTCCAGATTAAACTTGTATCGATGTTTGTTTTTAATTTAAGATCTAATTTTCTCGAATAAAAACTTCTTTTAATTTCAGCTAATCTATTTTTTAAATCAGGAGAATTTTCAGCCAATGTTTTTTTTGGTTGCTGGTCACTCTCTTTAAAATTTTCCTTTGTACAAGAGCCAATAAATAATAGAAGAACAATTTTAAAGATTAAGAGCTTGCTCTTTTTATCTTTAAGGTGTAATAATTTTTTCATAAATAGTTTTGGTTAATGTTTATATCCAAAACTAGATTATGTTTTTCCTAAAGCTTTTGACAAATGTCAAAAAATCAAATTTGCTTTCTAATTCTACTTAACGTTTCTTGAGAGATGCCTAAATATGAAGCTATATGACCTAATGAAACCCTATTTAACAACTTAAGGTTATTTGTTAATAATTGCTGATAACGTTGCTTTGCTGTTAGCATCCTTAATTCATTTGCTTGAATTTCATTACGGATATAATAAAACTCTGTAAGTTTTCTGCCGATGAAATTTAGCTCTAAATACTTTTCATAAAGTTTATTTAGTTTATCACGCTTTAAGGCTACAAAAGTGCAGTCCTCTAAGGTTTCTATATATTCAAATCCTGGTAGGCCAGTAAAAAAACTATACACAGAAATGAGCAGTTCATTTTCAACTAAAAACCAAGAGGTTATTTCTGTTCCTTCTTTATCTAAATAATACACTCTCGCTGCACCAACATTAATAAAATAAATCATGTTGCTGGTTTCGCCAGCATTTAATAATCGCGTTTTCTTTTCAACGTGTATAATATCACTCTCATTGACTATGGCTTTTTGTAGCTCATCAGTTAATGGGTAAATTGAATTAAATACAGTAAACAATTTTTGGTATTCTGGATATAGATTTTCATTAGGCATAACGTAAGATGAACAAAAGTTTAGCTTAAAACAATGATAAGACTAGTTAAATAGTCCTTTTTATTGCAAAAATCTGATGTTATGTGCCGTTATCCTTAAATTTAAAAACGTTCTTACTACTGCGTTTCTTGCTGTCATTGGTTGCCTCTTGCCAATGTATAACCAATCAAACAGTGCTGTTCAAGAACTTTAAAAGTTCGGTTCAAATCTGTTTTATCTTATAGTTCGAAATGCGCTGCACTAGCATCTTTCGGCTAGCAAAAGGAAATAAAACAACTGTATTTTTTAAATAGACAACTGTAAAACAGAAATAAACAACTGTATTTTTTAATTTATCAACCGTCGAAGAAAAATAAACAACTGTATTTTTTGAATTGACAATTGTAAAAAGAAAATAAACAACTGTATTTTTTAATTTATCAACCGTCGAAGAAAAATAAACAACTGTGTTTTTTAAATAGACAACTGTAAAACAGAAATAAACAACTGTATTTTTTAATTTATCAACCGTCGAAGAAAAATAAACAACTGTGTTTTTTAAATAGACAACTGTAAAACAGAAATAAACAACTGTGTTTTTTGTTTTGTCAACCGTCTAAGAGAAATTGACAACTGTATTTTTAGAATTGTCAACTGTTTTTTGTACAATGTCAGTTGACAAATAACAATTGTCAACTGACTTTTACTTAATGCTAATGGACAATGGTCAGCTGCCCTATCTAAAATCTAAAAAATGTATCCTTACCGCCTACTTTACCGCCAAAATTTTGAATATTGTAGGTTAACGTAACCAAACCATGTCTGCCTAAGTTATTTGTACGTGTATCACGAATTGAGTTTTCACTTATAGAGATATATCTTCTTGTGTTGGTATTTAGAATATCATTAACAGCAAACTTTAATTGTGCCCTATCGTTTTTCATAAACAATAAAGTAAGAGCAGCATTCCAGATTTCGACATTGTTGCTAAAGCCAGCAATTTTTTGAGTGTTGTGCTGAATTTTGTAGGTAGTTTCCCATACCATTTTCTTTGGTAAACGGACAATTAATTCAGTTTCACTATTGTGTGTATAAAAATTTAAATCTTTATAAAATGCATCATCATAGGTGCTTTTGTTATAAGCAACGCTATATGATTCTCCTAATTCAAATTTATCGTTTAAATTAATTCTACCATTAATTCTTGGTGCAATAGCTAAAGTATTAGCATAACTTCTTACGTCATTTACCTGTACAATGTTGCGGGTATAATTAGAATAAAATCCTGTTCCAAATGTAAACTGTCTTGTGCCGTTCTTAAAGTCTTTGTTAATGTTTCCACCTAAATAAAAACGCCAAATACCATCTGCATTAATTGGAGTATTTGTTTGAACTCCTTTTGAAATAGTTCTGGCCATAATTATAGCATTATTTTGAACACTTCCATTTGAATTTAGATTGTAATTAAGCGAACGTTTTGTGTCGTATTTATAAAGGTTTAAGTTGACTTGATAGGACTTAGCTGGTAATAAGTTTGGATTACCTTTTTGAACAAATAATTGATTTGTATTATCGTCAACAGGTTGAATGTACTTTACATCAGGCTCTCTAAATGAAGGCGAGTAACTTAAATTTAACGATTTGTACGTAATGTTTAATGAAGGCGCTATAAACTGATAATGTTGTTCAAACGATGGGTACGAACTAAAATTGTTCTTTAAATCAATCGTATTAAAAACAAAGCCTGGCTGTATATTTAAGTCTTTAGTAGCTTTCCATCTTAAACTTGTTCTCGTGTTCGATTTATATCCGCTTTGCGTTACGGTTTCTGACAAATTTGGTACTTCAACATCATACGCTTGATTAAGTGGATTTTTATAAAAAGTAGAAAGCGCATTTTCATTATCCAAATAATTTGCTCCAACAGCTAAACTTAATCGCAATTTTTTACTGATCGGTTCATTATAATTCGCACTCAAATAAACCCCGAAATTTCTAATATTATTATCTCTTAACTGATCTATAACTAATGTTGATGGTGGCGCTGGTAAATAAAAATTGCTGCTTGAGTTGTTAAAATTATCACTCAAATTGTCTTTTTTAGTAATACTAACGCTGGTATTTAACGAGCGACCTGCCTTTTTAAAATCTTTCCATAAACTAGTTAATAAAGAATAATCTGCATTATCACTCCGTAAACGGGAATTGGTTAAGCCATTATTTATTAAGTCATTAGTAGTATTTCTGTTTTCGGTTTGGAGCCCTGATAAATTTCTTAAAATGTTTAGCGTAACCGTTGGTTCAAAAGATAATTCTGTTAAGCTATCTATTTTCCATTCGGCTCTTGCGCCAAAATTATGATTATAGCTTTTGTTTTGTTGATTTGAAATTGTATTTGTGTATTGTTTTTCACTTCCTAAATTCTGGTCAACATCAACCAGTTGATCGATTAAAGTTTTAGCTTGTCCAAAGAAATATTTCCCATTAATCTTGATCCCATTTTTGGTTAAGGTATTAAAATTCGCTCCAGCACCTAAAGATTGTTGCACACCTGTGGAAGTTCCTCCAAAACCAATATTATTTAATTCAAAACCTCCTTCGCTATTAATCATGATTGAATTTATACCTGCTCTACTAAATCCTCCAATACGGGAAACATCACCGATACTAAATCCGGGTTTGTTAACATTATTTCCATAAGCCAAAACGCTTACTTGCGTAGTGTCTCTAAAAAAGTTCATAATACCACCAGTTTCGAACAAATCATTTGGTCCACCACCTGCATACAACTTACCGAAAGCTCCTTTTTTAATTGCTTTCTTCAGTTTTAAATTTATGACCTGCGGTGTATTCCCCGCCAATAGATCTGGGTCTCTTCGCTTTGCTTCTTTATCATCGCTCACCTGAATTTTATCAATAATATTTGCAGGTAAATTTTTGGTAGCCATTTGTTGGTCTCCACCAAAAAACTCTTTTCCATCAACCAAAATCTTGCTTACTGTTTTTCCATTTACCTGTATCGATCCATCTGATGAAATTGCAACTCCTGGCAGTTTTTTTAACAAATCTTCCACTACTGCAGTTGGCAGAGTTTTAAAAGATTCTGCATTAAATTCTATGGTATCTTTTCGAACAATTATTGGCGGCCTTTCCGAATTGATGACCACTTCATTTAGGTTATTCGTTTTTCCTGAAAGCAATAATTTTCCTAAATCTAAATTAAGAGCAGTTGGCGATAACGTTACTTCCTTACGTAAAACGTTATACATCCAAGCATTAATTACTAAGCGATATTTTATTCCAGTTTCGAGGTTAGAAATCTTAAATACGCCTTTATCATCAGATAATTTATAGGTCGTTAAAATGGTGTCTGTTCCTTTAAAAACAGATATTGTAGCATAATTTAATGTGAGTTTTTGATTTGTACTATCTAATAAAACTCCTGTAATACTTCCTTTTTGAGCAAACAAGAAATTAGCACATAATAGTAAAGCGAAGGCTAGTAAAATTCTTTTCATAAAATGGGATAAACAGCTAAAAGACACCAAGTTTTTTATAACGTTACATCAAACCTAAAAAATTAGTTGATAAAAAATAAGATTTAACAACTTTGTTACGATTATCTCGTAGGTTAGATTAACATCATTAATCGAAAATGATAATTACTAGCAGATTATTTTATGAAATGTGACGAAAGCTAGAATAAATGTGATGAGTTAAGTTTTACAATAAAATTTTACTGCTTACTTCTTTATCAATGGTGATATACCCTGGATATTTAACTAAATTATTGCCAACTAGTATTGATGGTTTAATTTTTAGTGTAACCATCCCTTTCTTTTCTGTGCCTTTACTTGCGCTAGTTAAAAATGCAGTAATATCATCTAAAACTTTTCCGTTCGCTATAAACTGATAAATATTAGCATTTAATTGAACTGGTACAGTAACGCTTTTGCCAGCATCAATACTAACTCTTTGATCTACGGAGCCATTTGCAATTTCTTGCTTGTTAATGAGAATGATATATTCGAAATTATTAATAGCCGCTAAAGTGCCTGATGGATTGGTAATTTGAAGATTTAAATTAGCTCTTAATGGAATGTCTTTCCTTAAATATCCTAATGCCAAAGCTGGAATGCTTACTAGATTAACCGACCTTTCATTTATCAATTTTTTCACATCTGTACCAGCCAGTGTGATATTAGATGCATCGATTAGTTTATAATCACATTGTTCTAATGCTTTAATTTGTTGAGCTTGCTTGTTAATGCTACACGAAGAGAAACCAACGGCCAAAAGGCAAATTAAAAATATTTTATTCATGATATATTAACGACTAATTACACATTAAGGTATAAAATCACTTTCTTCGGCTATACAACAACAATGTAAGGCAAATTGTTACGTAAAGAAAATGTGCCTTCCATTTGTTCTGTTAAATTTTAATTAATTTAGTGCTATAACCAAACCTTATGAACTGTCGAGCTTATTTTTTTGCTTTACTCTTAGTATTCCCTTTCCTTTTAAAAGCTCAAATGCAACAATTGAATGCTGCTGAAATTGCATTGGGCATCTCTAAACTAAACGTTAAAGGAAGTGTATTATATATTGCAGCACATCCTGACGATGAAAACACAAGATTATTAGCTTATTTGGCAAAAGAGCAAAAAGTAAGAACAGGGTATTTATCGCTTACTAGGGGTGATGGCGGACAAAATTTAATTGGCAACGAACAGGCAGAATTGCTAGGATTAATTCGAACCCAAGAATTATTGGCAGCTCGCCAGATTGATGGAGCCGAACAATTTTTTACTCGTGCAAACGATTTTGGTTTTTCTAAAACTCCAGAAGAAAGCTTTAAAATTTGGGGTAAAGAACAAATTTTAGCCGATGTGGTTTGGGTAATTCGCAAGTTTCGCCCGGATGTTATCATTACTCGTTTTCCTGAAGATGCTAGAGCTGGGCATGGGCATCATTCGGGTTCAGCAATTTTAGCTAGAGAAGCTTTTTCTGCAGCTGCAGATCCTAAAAGGTTTCCTGAGCAATTGAAATATGTGCAAGTTTGGCAAACAAAAAGAATAGTTTGGAATACTTTTAATTTTGGAGGAACGAATACTACATCAGCCGACCAACTTAAAATAGATGTAGGTTTATACAATCCGCTTTTGGGTAAAAGCTATGGTGAAATTGCAGCGATTAGTCGTACAAATCATAAAAGCCAAGGCTTTGGTTCTACTTTACAACGTGGCGAAGCTTTCGAGTATTTTAGTCCTATTGCAGGTGAACCTGCTAAAAACTCGCTTTTTGATGGAATAAATACCACGATAGAAAATACACAATTAACTTCCTTAATATCAGAAATTCAAGCTAATTATCGTGTTAATGCACCTTGGCTTTCTTTACCGAGTTTATTAAAACTTAAAAATGCAACCAAGGATATTTCTTTTAATCATCAATTAGTGGATGATTTGATTTTAGCCTGTGCTGGAGTTTGGATAGAAGCCGATGCTTTAGAAAACACTTATGCCGTTGGCGATTCAATTCCAGTTAAAATTCAGGCAATTGCCAGAACAAAAGATGTTTCTTTAGTAATTGCTAATCAAAAACCCATTCAACTCGAACAAAATAAATTGGTAGTTTCCGATTATAAAATTGCAACCTCGATTGCTAATAGTACTCAGCCGTATTGGTTAACAAAAAATCATTCCATTGGACAATTTGTAATAGATTCTCAGCAAGATGTTGGCTTTCCCGAAAATCCAAAATCATTGAGTGTTAAAATTCAATTAACAATGGATAGCCAGCAAATCGAATTGAATAGTCCTGTGGTTTTTAAATCTACAGACCCTATTCGTGGCGAACGTTATCAGCCCTTAGTTATAGCACCTGTTGTTACAGCCACAATGAGTGAAAAAGCTTATCTATTTAATGGTAATTCACCTAAAAATATTACAGTTCAACTTAAAAGTTTTCGCAACAATAGCACTGGCTTCATAACTCCTCAAGTACCAAAGGGATGGAAGAGTAATCCCGAAAAAATTAACTTCAATTTAGAGAAAAAAGGCGATGAACAAATTGTGAATTTTACCATTATTCCGGGGAATGAAACTAGCAGCGGAAATTTAATTTTACAGGTAAATACCAATGGGAATATTGATGATAAAAGCTTAAAGATAATTAGTTATGAGCATATTCCTAACATTACTATCTTTCCTCAGGCTAGCGCCAGATTAGAAAAAGTAGACTTAAAAATTGTTGGCAAACGCATTGCTTATATTGATGGGGCTGGCGATTTAGTAGCCGATGCACTAAAACAAATTGGTTATGAAGTAACGCATTTAACCACCGCACAAATTCTTAATAACGACCTTTCCATTTACGATGCGATTGTTACGGGCGTTCGTTTGTACAACATTAACAACGAAGTGAAAATAATACAACCTAAATTATTAGCGTATGTACAAAACGGAGGGACATTGTTAATTCAATACAATGTAAATAACGGTTTAAAAACACAAAATATTGGTCCTTATCCTTTTAAACTTTCTGTTAAAAGAGTAACCGAAGAAGATGCTAAGGTTAATTTTCTGGCACCTACAAATCCAGCTTTAAATTATCCTAATAAAATAACAGCTAAAGATTTTGAAGGTTGGGTGCAAGAGCGAGGCATTTACTTTGCATCAGACATCGATCCAAAATACACCACAATTTTAAGCATGAATGATACAGGAGATTCTGCTGGCGATGGTTCTTTACTCATCGCCAATTATGGCAAAGGCAAATTTGTATACACCTCTTTAGTTTTTTTCAGAGAATTACCTGCAGGTGTGCCTGGTGCTTATCGATTATTTGCAAATTTATTAGCGCCAAAACAACCCTAATTATGGAAGAAAAGCAACCAGAGCAAGAATTACCTCCATTTGTAAAAACCTGGAAACAATTTTATAGATTACTAATTCTATGGCTTGCTTTTTTGATTGCATTGTTTTACGCTTTCACTAAATATTTCGAATGAGCTATGTAGACTGGGCAGTATTATTTACAACCTTACTAGCTATTGTGGGGTACGGCGTTTACAAAAGTAGAGGCGTACAAAGTATGCAGGCTTATTTATTGGGTAATCAAAGTTTGCCTTGGTATACCGTTTGCCTTTCGGTGATGGCTACACAAGCAAGTGCAATTACTTTTTTATCGGCACCTGGCTTAGCTTACTCATCGGGTATGAGCTTTGTGCAATTTTATTTTGGTTTGCCATTGGCGATGATTGTTTTGTGCATTACGTTTGTGCCTATTTTTCATCGCTTAAAAGTTTATACGGCTTACGAATATTTAGAACAACGATTCGATTTAAACACAAGAGCCTTAACTGCATTTTTATTCTTAATCCAAAGGGGATTATCAACCGGAATTACCATTTATGCACCATCTATTATTTTATCAACTATTTTAAATATTAATACCACCTATACAACCTTATTTATTGGAAGTTTAGTCGTTTTTTATACTGTTTATGGTGGAACAAAAGCTGTATCTTATACACAGCTCTTACAAATGAGCATTATTTTTTGTGGTTTATTTGCTGCTGGAATTATGGTTGTTCACCTCCTGCCAGGAAATATTGGGTTTGGTAAAGCTATTGCTATTGCAGGAAAAATGGGAAGAACAAATGCTATTGATTTTCATTTCGATTGGGATAATCCATACACCGTTTGGAGTGGATTAATTGGCGGGTTTTTTCTTCAACTTTCTTATTTCGGCACTGACCAAAGTCAAGTTGGGCGCTACCTTACGGGTGCATCAGTAAGCCAAAGTAGATTGGGTTTGTTGATGAATGGTTTAGTAAAAATTCCGATGCAGTTTTTAATCTTATTAATTGGGATTTTGGTTTTCACTTTTTATCAATACAATAAACCACCGCTATTTTTTAATAAATACGAGTTAAATAAATTAGAACAAAGCCCATACAAAGCTGAGCTGAAAAAGATAAACGACGATTATAACAAGTCTTTTGAAACCAAAAAGTTAGAAGTAACTAAGCTTGATAGAATTCTAGATCAGAACAATAAAACTGCAATTAACCAACAACGTATCGCTGTAAAAAAAGCAGATGATCAGACAAAAAGCATTCGCAAAAACTTAACAGATTTAATGATTAAAAATGATAAGAATGCTGAAAAAAATGGCGCTACAAACGACAATAATTATGTATTCTTAAGTTTTGTTACTCAATATTTACCAAAGGGATTAATAGGTTTATTGATTGCCATTATTTTTCTAGCATCGATGGGTTCTACCGCAAGCGCATTAAATTCCTTGGCTTCCACCAGTGTGGTAGATATTTACAAAAGACTAATTAATAAAGAAGCAACAGATCAACAATATGTAAAAGCATCTCGTTGGGCAACCATTATGTGGGGTGCAGTTTGTATTGTCATGGCCTTATTTACAAGTAAAATTGGCAATTTATTAGAAGCCGTGAATATATTAGGTTCCTTTATTTACGGAACAATTTTAGGTGTATTTATTGTCGCTTTTTATCTAAAGAAAATTAACGGAAAATCCGTGTTCTATGCTGCAATTTTCTCAGAAATAATAGTTTGTATCTGTGGCTACAACAAAGTAGTCGCGTACCTTTGGTTAAATGTTATTGGTTGTTTATTGGTGGTTATTTTTGCTTATATAATTCAGTTGATTAGATTTAAAAAATGATTTACAGAATGACTACGAAAGGCAAGATGTTTAGTCTTAAATGGGTAATATTATTTTCGTTTCTTCTGATTCCTATTTTATTGAAGGCATTTTTTATGGACTCGCCAAAAGGAGACGCATTAATTCTTTTTTGCATTTTTATTTGGCTATTGTTTTGTTTTCCACAGTTAAACTTGTTTTTACAGTACCTCAAAGCAACCAACTATCTGCGTATAGAAATCGACTATCATCAAAAAACCATCTCCATTTCAAAAGATGGTAAACAGCTAGAAAAGAAATTCTCTGATATCAAAAGACTTTCCTTTCATAAAGCCAACCCCCCATTTTATTTAGGTTCACGGTGGCTTACAATTTGTAATGATTTCTATTATTATAAAATTGATTTTGAGGAAGAATCATACTATCTGACCAGCATATTATTCCCTACTCCTTCAATAAATGGAGAAAAACATTTTTACGAATCTTACTTGGAAGTTACGACCGCTTATGCTAGTATAAAGAAGACAATCAAATAGGTTAGAGTTAACATGCTTGCATTCTAAACAAAAAACCGCTCCAACCCAAGTTGAAACGGTTTAAATATTAACTCAAGACTGTAGACTAACGACTCAAGACTTATTTCTTAGTCTCTGCCAATAACTGCGTATTTAACCTGATATACTCGTCATTTTTCATTGTAGTTGCTAAGGCGATACCAGCTTTTGCACTTTCAGCAGCACCAACTTTATCGCCAGATTTTAACTGCATTTTACCTAACCATAACTTAGTCCAAGGCATTTTTGGGTCAGCTTTATCAGCTTCTACCATCCAACCTAAAGCAGTTTTTAAATCTTTCCCGTTAGTAAAATAATAAATAGCCGATTGCATATAAGGTTTTTTATCGCCTTTCATCGCTTCGGCAATATTTGTCATTGCTTTCGCATCAACATCAGTTGTTAGGTTTACTGTAAAAGTGGTGTTCTCCCACATTACTTGCAATTGAGCTTTACTTTCTGTTACGTTTGCAAATTGCATCGTTAAAGTTTCCACTTTATTTTTTAACACATTCTTCTTTACTTTGACACGCAAAACATCATCTTTTTGATCGTAGGTATAAGCACCCCATTGCTTAGCATTTTTACTAAAAATAACAATCCATTCTTTCGTATTAGGGATAGAGAACAAACCATATTCGCCAGCTGGCAAATCTTGTCCTTCTATTTTAACAGGTTCAGTAAAGGTGATTATTGTAGCAGCATTTGCACCAGTTCTCCAAACTCTATCCATAGGTTCCATTCCCCCAAATATTTTACGCCCTTTAACATTTGGACGAGAATAAATTAATGTAATTTTTCCAAGTCCAAAATCTTGAATAATAGTTTGTCCACTGCTCGCTTGTGGCAATTTAACTGTTTGCGCATTAAGGTCTGCATACGTACCTAATACAACAAAAAGTAATAAGATGGTTTTGATTGTAGTTTTCATTTTTTGTTTTTTAGTTTCCGATTAAAATTAAACATATCATTAGATAAATCTTCATTGTTTGCAACCAAAAGGGAAAAAATATACCTCTCTTAGAAATTTTCTTTTTTCATGACATTGTTTAGCTTTCATTAAACTATCTTGCTTTAAATTCATTTTTATTAAATGACAATCAATCAAACAGACAAAAAAGAGAGAATTAGCATTTTAGGGTGCGGGTGGTATGGCTTTGCTTTAGCAGAAAAATTGATTGAAAACGGGTATGAAGTTAAAGGCTCTACTACAAGTGAAGCTAAAATAACTAGTTTTAAAACTGCAAATATTCAACCCTACCTTGTTAATTTCGAAGCTGATAAATCTGAATATGATGCTGGTTTTTTTGACTGTGACATTTTAATCATTAGCATTCCTCCGAAAAAAAATTCACCCCAGCTTTCTGATTTTACTATCAAAATTAAAAACATTGCCGAAGCTGCTTCAAAAGCAAAAGTTAAGCAGGTTATTTTTATTAGTTCTACAAAGGTTTATCAAGATGGAAATTTTGTTGTAAATGAAAATATACTGCCTCAACCAGATACTGATTCTGGAAAAGCTATACTTGATGCAGAACATCTTTTAAAAGAAATCAAATCTTTCACCACAACTATTATCCGCTTTGCGGGATTAATTGGGCCAAATAGAAATTTAGCAAAATATTTTGCTGGCAAAAAAGAAATAGCCAATGGTTTAGCTCCAGTTAATTTAATTCATTTAGACGATTGCATTGGAATTACCGAAACCATTATTCAGCAAAAAGCATTTGGAGAAATATATCATGGAGTAACTCCAAATCATCCTTCTAGAAAAGATTTCTATACGAAAGCTTGCATTGTATCTGGACTAGAGGAACCATCATTTATTGCCGAACTTTTAAAGTGGAAACAAATAGAAAGCAAAAACGTATCCGAAGTTTTAGCTTACGAATACGTTTTTAAGAATTGGGATAAATATTTTGAGACGCTAGCTGATTAAGCCATTGCCAATTTACTTACATTACGATAAGGGAATGCGTTGAAGATGTGTCTTCTAGCAAATCTACCTGGCGAATCTGCATTTACTAATTTGATATACATTGCTCTTGGCACATCAAAATATTCGTAACCACTACCATCAAAAAAATCGATGCGTAGAATTTGATCTTTATATTGAAAATCTTGAATATTTGATAACGTTGTAGTTTGAATATATTCTTCTTTTGCATGCTCCAAAGTTTCTGGTGCAATGCTTAATAAAAAGTTATATGCTTCAATAATTTCTTTGCTTTTTTCTTCGGCTTCAGTGTGTTTTTCTGCATCAGCACTAAATTTATCAGGGTGCCAATCTTTCATCAAGCCTCTATAAATACTCTTGATTTCTTTTAATTCTGTAGCTTTAGTAACTCCTAATGTTTTTCTGTAATCTCCAACTTTCTTCATAAACCTTTTTATATGTTATTGTTTATGAAATGATTGCAAAATTTTAAAACGCAACTCCCAGTAAAACAATTTTTGTGCAAAGGTACGCTTTTTAAAGGAAAATTCTAATAGTAGCTTTACTAATTGTTTATTTGCCCTTAATCCATATGGCAATATCATCAATTAGCTTTTCTGATACATTTACAGGAACTTGATATTGTGCCATTGTTCCTTTTTCAGTTTGCGGACTTAACAAATGATTTAATTCTGGATATAATTTCAATGTTGCATTTGATTTCTTGCTCAATGCTGTATTCCATAAATTGTAATCGATTTCGGATACTTGAAAATCATTCCCGCCTTGAAAAACAAGAATACGCTGTTTTATTTTTTTCGCAACAGCTACCTGATCATAAGAATTTAAATCAACCCAATACGATGCTGGCAAACCTATCACAAGCGAGTCTGGCTTCATAGATCCCAATTGTGATACTCTACTTTGCTCTATTGTACCAATTGCCTCTTGCAATTTATCTTTAGTGGCTTGTGTAGTATCCTTAGTAAGCTCAAACATATATTTATTCTGATCTAAAATAATGTCTGTTAATTTTCTAGCTGGAGCAGCTGCTAATATAATTCCTTTTAAATCTGGTGCCATAGTTGCCAAACGAGGGGCAAGCATTCCACCCAAACTATGTCCCAATAAATAGATGTTTTTCAAATCTACTCCAGGTAAGGTTTTAGCCAATGTAACGGCAGCCAAGGCATCCTCCATTACTTCTTCTTTAACTGTAAACGCACCTCCAAAATCATTTGGATAAATTAATGTTCTTTTTACATAACGTATCGTAGCTATTCCTTTTGATGCAAGACCTAAAGCCAAATCCTTTAAAGGTTTATTTGGACCTACAGTTTCATCCATATCACCAGGTCCAGAACCATGTACAAGAACAACAACTGGGAAATTTTTTACATTTTTAGGTGTAGTAATTATTGTCGCAAGCTGATGACCTGGCGACTGAAGATAAACTGATTTTTCTTGGTATAAGGTAGTATCTGCTGCGTAACTAGGTTTTGTATATGTCACAGCTTTTGGAGCCATAAAAAGTCCAACTAATTTTTCGCTCTTATCAAAAGCTAGCATAAAGTCTTGCTCATCCTTTTCAAACTTCCCATTTACAATTACAACATAATACTGCCCTTGTATTTTACTCTGGATAGCCTCTAAAGATTCCGTTTTACCTAGCTTTGTTTTTACTGAACCCCAAAGTTGCTTTAAATTATCGACAGAAATTTTGGTCTGTTCGCTTTCTGCAAAATAGGCATGAGCTGTATCAAATTTGCCTTCTTCTAATAAAGTGAAAAACTGATTAGCTTTACCAAACAAGCTTAATACATTTTGAGAGAATGAAACTGTACTTATAAGTAAAAGCGCAATTAAAAGGATGGTTTTCTTCATAAAAATTTAATTACCTCACATTTAGTGAGATTCAAAGTTAATAATATTTAAATCGCTTTAATGTTAAAAACTGTGAAATAAAAACGCTGCTTCAGAAAACTGAAACAGCGTTTTTTAACTTAAAAGAAATAGAGGTTATATAAGCTCAGCTTCAATAGTTATTGTTGTATTTAACAGTTTAGAAATTGGACAATTTGCCTTTGCATCAGCAACAAGCTCATCAAATTTGCTTTTCGATAGTCCAGTTGCTTTAACTTTTACCTCTAAGTGTATGTCCACAATTTCTCCTTTTTCTGGATTAAGGTTAACAATAGCTTTGGTTGTAATTTCTTCTGGCGTAATATTTTCTGCTGAAATATTAAAGCTTAATTTCATTGTAAAACAACCAGAATGTGCCGCAGCAACTAACTCTTCAGGGTTTGTACCTACACCTTCTTCAAAACGACTTTTGAAAGAATATTGTGTCTGATTTAATGTTCCACTTTGTGTGGTCAATGTTCCTTTTCCGTCTTTTCCTGTGCCATTCCAAACGGCTGTTGCATTTCTTTTCATATCGAATTGTTTTTAATAAAGAAAGATAATTTATCGCACATATGTTTGCTCATCATAAATATCTGACAATAAATTTACTCATATTTTCTTTAAATAAATTTAGTTTAAAATATCAATGCAATAAATATATTTGTAACAACATTAAATATACTAACGCCTTGGCAAAAAACTCTAAATCGTACAAAAACATCTTAGTTATAGAAGACAATCACGCTATTTTAGATGTGATAACTTTAATTCTACAAAGTGAGGCTTACAAAGTTTCTGGGCTAAATAAAAGTGCGAATATGATGGAGCATATTCATGCTTTCCAGCCAGATTTGATGATACTTGATATTATGCTTCCTGATGCTGATGGTAGAGAATTATTAAGCCAAATCCGCACAAACGAAAAAACTGCGATTATTCCAGTACTCATGATTTCTGCAAAATACACCGCTCAAAATATTCAGCATGGCCCACATAAACCGAATGGGTTTTTAGCAAAACCTTTTGATATAGACGACCTTCTGGATAAAATTGAAGGTATTCTTGCAGGGAAAACCTATTAATTACCGTTGACTTAAGTCAATGCCAATGAACTTCGCTCAGCAATATTTTTCTTACATTTAAGAAAACTAAAGCTAATGAACGCGAACGAACAACTCATCAATACTTTTTATACCTGTTTTAAAAATAAGGATTATAAAGGCATGCAGGCTTATTATGCAGATAATGCTATTTTTAGCGATGCTGTATTTAAAAATCTAAATGCAGAACAAGTAAAAGCAATGTGGCAAATGTTGATTTCAAAGGGTAAAGATTTAAGATTAGAATTTAGCAATATTTCTGCCGACGATACAACTGGCAAAGCTCATTGGGATGCTTATTATACGTTTTCTGCAACTGGTAAAAAAGTAATAAATCGCATTGATGCAAGCTTCGAATTCGAAAATGGGAAAATCACAAAGCATGTAGATCATTTTGATTTTTATACTTGGGCAAAGCAAGCATTAGGAATAACTGGTATTTTGCTGGGTTGGACAGGGTTTTTGAAAAAGAAGATTCAAACGACAGCTTTACATAACTTATCTAAATTCATGAATAATGAAAGATAATTTCTCTGTTCAATCTGCACAATATGCTAAGTTTAGGCCGAAGTATCCTGAAGAGCTTTACGATTTTCTTTTTTCACAAGTTGTAAAAACTGATTTCGCTTGGGACTGTGCGACAGGAAATGGTCAGGTTGCAGTAGAACTTTCTAAAAAATTTAATCATGTTGACGCAACAGATATCAGTGAAAAGCAATTGATCAATGCTCCGCAATTACCTAACATTAAGTACAAGGTTGAATGTGCAGAGCAAACCGAATTTCCAGACAATCATTTTGATTTAGTTACAGTTGCACAGGCCATACACTGGTTTAAATTTGATACATTTTTTGCAGAAGTAAAACGTGTTTTAAAGCCAGATGGTTTATTTGCCACTATTGGTTATGGCATTATGCATATAAATCCCGACGTAGATAAAGTTGTTCATTATTTATATGAAGATATTTTAGGCCACTATTGGGATGAAGAAAGAAGACATATTGAAGATAACTACCTTAATATTCCTTTTCCATTTGCAGAGATAGAAAGTCCGACACTAGAAATTTTAACCAAGTGGAATTTCGAGCAACTGGTTGGTTATTTAGAAACATGGTCTTCGTTACAACATTATATTAAAGCAAATGGAGAGAATCCTATGGCTTTAATTTATGAAGACTTAAAAAAAGCATGGGGGAATAATGACCAAATAGCTGTGCATTTTCCGCTTTTACTTAAGGTTGGAAGAAAATCTTAATTATTTCAGCTTTGCTATAATGGCAGCTATATCCAACTTTTGTTGATCTCCACTTTCCATATCTTTTAAAGTTAGCAAGCCACTATTCATTTCATCTCCTCCAATTAAAATCACATAGGGGATATTTTTAGCATCCGCATAACTCATTTGTTTCTTAAGTTTCGCTGCCGATGGATATAACTCTGCAGAGATATTCACGGTCCTTAACTGTTGTAAAATTGGCAAAGCATATAGCTCAGCTATTTCATCAAAATTGCTAATTAACACTTTGGTTCCTCGCGCTGCAGAGGCTGGAAATAAGTTGAGTTCTTCTAACACATCGTAAATACGATCTGCGCCAAATGAAATGCCAACTCCAGTTAAATCCTTTAAGCCAAACATTCCGGTTAAGTCATCGTAACGACCGCCGCCGCCAATGCTTCCCATTGCAACTTCATTGGTTTTAACCTCGAAGATACAGCCTGTATAATAGTTTAAACCACGGGCTAAGGTTATATCAAGTTCGATGGAAGATGGAAGATGTGAAATGGAAGATGTAAGTTTAAAAACATAATTGAAAACAGTTTCAATTTCTTCAATCCCTTTTAAACCAATTGCCGAACTTGCTAATACCGATTTCAAGCTCGACAATTTCTCATCTGTAGTGCCTTGTAATAAGATTACTGGTTTTAGTTTTTCTATATCAGCATTGCTGAAACCACGTTCTAACAATTCCTTTGTTACGCCATCAAAACCTATTTTATCTAGCTTATCAATTGCAACAGTCATATCTACAATTAATTCTGGTTTACCAATAATTTCGGCTATGCCTGATAAAATTTTACGGTTGTTAATTTTTATAGTGAAATCGTTTAAGCCTAAGTTTTTTAGTGCTTCGTGATAAATTAAAATAAATTCGGCCTCATTTAATAACGACGGAGAACCTACAACATCTGCATCGCACTGATAAAATTCTCTATATCTGCCTTTTTGTGGTCTATCTGCTCGCCAAACCGGCTGTACTTGGAAACGCTTAAACGGAAAAGAAATTTCGCTTTGGTGCATCACAACGTAACGAGCAAAAGGCACAGTTAAATCGTAGCGAAGTGCTTTTTCGGATATCTGAGAAAGAATCTGTGAGCTTATTTTTTTATAAAGTCCCTTGGAGCTTGATGCATTCTGAAATCCTTTTGAATCCATATTATAAGCCTCAATTCCCATTAATGCCTCTTCCTCATCAATTCTAGCAATGGTTACTTCATTATCCGAAAAGTCTTTTGTAACCACTGAAATTTTATCAAGTACATTTTGGGTTAAATAATCTCCACTATTAATAATCTTAAAAATCAGTTTATCACCTTCATCGCCATATTTACCTGTTAAAGTTTGCAAGTTCTCCATACTTGGAGTTTGAATTTCGGCGTAACCATATTTTTTGAAAACAGTTTTAATGGTATCGAAAATATAGTTGCGTTTCACCATCTCTTGTGGCGAAAAATCTCTTGTTCCCTTTGGTAAACTCGGCTTGGTAATAGACATGGCGCAAAAGTACAAAAAAGATTAATGAACAAAGAGCAAGGATTAAGGCGCTTTTTTCTTAACCCTTGCTCTTATGACTGTTTAATTTAAATTACTTCTGTTTAGCTGCCCAAGCATCCATTTTAGATTCAAAAACGCTTAGTGGTAAAGAACCGTCTTTTAAAACTTCAGTATGGAAATCGGCTATTTTAAATTTAGCCCCTAATTCTTTCTCATACTTGTTTCTTAGTTCTCTAATTTTCATTGCACCGGTTTTATACCCTAATGCTTGTGCAGGAATGCCCATATAACGTTCTATTTCAGCAGTTGCGCCTTCTTCGCTAATGGCTTCATTATCCATCATGTATTTAATGGCTTCTTCTCTACTCATATTTTTAGTGTGAATTGCTACGTCTACAACTAAACGAATTGCTCTGTGCATTTCATCGCCTAAAGCGCCCATGTGTTGATAAGGATCTTGATACAAGCCTAATTCTTTTCCAAGCGATTCGCAATACAACGCCCAGCCTTCTACATATGCATTATGAAAACCAAAACGACGGAATTTTGGCAAACTAGTATTTTCTTGTGTTAATGAAATTTGATAATGATGTCCTGGAATAGCTTCATGCAAAAACAATGATTCCATGCCTGAAGTAATATTGAATTTCGTTGCGTCTAAAATTGGAACATAGAATATACCCGGCCGTTTACCGTCGGCAGAACCTTGATTGTATTCTGCACTTGCAGATGCAGCCCTGAAAGCCTCCGTTTGTCTAATTTCGAAAGGAGTTTTTGGTGCATGAGCAAACATCTTTTTTAAATTCGGTATCATGCGTTGATGTATATTTTCAAAAGCTGCTAAAACTTCTTTTGGTGTTTTATACGGCATGAATTTTTTATCCGTTTTCATGTATTCGAAAAACGCTTTTAGATCTCCCTTAAAACCTACCAAGTTTTTAATGCTATCCATTTGGCTTTTAATTCTAGCCACTTCATTTAATCCAGTTTGATAAACCTGTTCTGGAGTTTTTTTAGTAGTAGTTTGTTGCCTTACTAAATACGCATACCATGCTGCACCTCCAGGCATAGCAGACCAGCCTGAAGTTGTTCTTGCTTTTGGTAGATATTCGTTTTGTAAAAAATCTCCTAGTTTTTTATATGTTGGAATAATTACAGTTGTTATCAAAGCACGATACTCATCTGTTAATCTCCTTTTATCATCAGTTGAGAAATCCTTTGGCAAAAGATTAATTGGTCCGTAAAACAAACTTTCTTCTGGCTTGCTAACGATCATACTTTGCATTTGCGGAATCATTTTTACTACTAACGATTTTGGAAGAACAATTCCGTTTTGAATGCCCTTTTTAAAATTTCCAATGGCAGTATCTGCCCAAACTGAAAATGCAGAGACACGTTTTAACCAATCTTGGTAATTTTTTACTGTTTTAAAAGGCTGTGCACCTGTCCCAGAACCCAATTGACCAATTGTTAAGGGCAAGGCAAACATTTGATTAAATGGTAAATACTCAGAGTGATATTTAAATCCTTCTATATTCATTTCTAACTGATCTTTTAAGAAATCGTAAGAAAGTTTATCGTTATCATTTAGGTTATCTCGGTCATAATTACTTAAACTATCCAAAAACCGTTGATTAAACGCCTTAGATTCTGCTAAATATGCAACAGAGCCATCGTTTGGCAAAAGATCATTATATCTTTCATCGCCAATAAAAGTGGCACTCAGAGGGCTTAATTTCAAGCCTTCTTCATAATATTGATCAGTTAAGGCCGCAAAATTTTTATTGCTTTCGGTTGCTCCAGTTTTATTGTTCTGTTTACAAGCGGCAATTACACCAACTGCTAGTGCGATTAAGAGTATTTTTTTCATTATATCAAGTTTATTTGGTTGATTTATTTTTTAAGTGGCAGTCGTTTACGATAACTCAATTGTCGCCAAATCCATTCTACTGGGCCGTAATTATATTTTGACAACCACCATTTGCTAAAGTAAACTTGGACAACATAAACTACTATTGCCAATATTAGGTAAAACCAAAGAGGTTTGGTGTTCCAAATACCTAAGCCAAAACCAGAAAAAATAAGCAAGCCAATTAAATTTTGCGTCATGTAATTTGTCAACGTCATTTTACCCATAATAGCCATGCTTGCAAAAGCATTTTTAAGTTTTCCTGATATATACAACCAACAAATTGAAGTTGCAATAAAAAGCATAGAGCTTAAAATTATCCAATATCTGATGTTATAATACTGTGAAACATTCCATTTCAATTTTCCATCTAACATTGAAAATCCTGTTAATATAACTGCAACAATCAAACTACTCCAAAAAGCGGTTTTAATCCATTTTTTCTTGGTTTGCAAGTCATTAAAAAAATTGATTTTATACAAAGAAAATCCCCAAAGAAAACAGCAGAACATCACTACATGAACGGTATATAAGTAAGGTTTGCTAATTATTTGCACTAGATAAGTAGCTTGTAGTCCAAAGCCTAAAACATCTATTGGATTATTACTTTTATACAGCGGAAATAATTTGGGTACCTCTGACCAATTGGTATTATTTAAAGAAGAGATGTAGCTGTTAAGTGCTGGAATAGCGAGTAATAAAATCAAACTAGTGATGAAAGCAGTTTTTGCAGATGCACGATAAAAACATAGCAACAACAAACCTAGCATTGCATAATCTTTTAAGATATCGCCAAAAAACAAGGCACTATTAACTAAAGCCAATACCAATAACCAAAACATTCGCCCTGCAAAAAAACTATACGGATTATGTCCTTTCTCTTTAATATTATTCATGAGAACAGCGAAACCATAACCAAAAAGCAAGCTCAATAATGTCCATGATTTAGCAGCAAAAATAATACTGGTAACATAAAAAAGAATATTGGTTAAGGTATCTGGTTTATAATTCGTCCAATCTCTGCCTAGCGTGAAGAAATCGAAATAATTCATGAGTACAACACCAAAAAGTGCCCAGCCTCTAAGTACATCAACAATAACTGTACGCTGGCTTAATTGAATTGGCTGATTAAGTACATTATCCATATGCGCTGAAATAAAATGTTTTAACTAAGATAATGTTATTTTTAATTAACACTGAAACAAAAAAAGCTACCCTGTTGAGGTAGCTTTTTTTGTTTATGAGATCCTTCGACAAGCTCAGGATGAAAATAATAGACTATGCTAATAATCTGATTGGTTCTTCCAATAATCCTTTTAAAGTTTGTAAGAATTGAGCGCCAGTTGCACCATCAACCACACGGTGATCACAACCTAAAGTTAATTTCATTACATTACCAGGAACAACAGCACCATTTTTAACAACTGGGATTGCTTGAATAGCACCAACTGATAAAATTGCACCATCTGGAGAATTGATAATCGATGTAAATTCATCAATACCAAACATACCTAAGTTGGAAACGGTGAAAGTACTTCCTTCCCAATCTGACGGTTGTAGTTTTTTAGCTTTTGCTTTAGCTCCGAAATCTTTTACTTCTGCAGAAATGTGAGATAAAGATTTACCATCTGCAAAACGAACAACTGGCACTAATAAGCCGTCTTCAACAGCCATAGCCACACCAATGTTAGTATGTTCATTAAAACGGATTTTATCACCACCCCAAGATGAATTAACAGCTGGGTGTTTTTTCAAGGCAATAGCAACCGCTTTAATTACGATATCGTTAAACGAAACTTTTACTGGAGCTACAGTGTTAATCGCAGTACGAGCAGCAATTGCGCCATCCATATCTATACTAATAGTTAAATAGAAATGTGGAGCTGTAAATAAACTTTCTGCTAAACGTTTTGCAATTACTTTACGCATTTGCGAAACTGGTTGTTCAGTAAATTTAACTTCGCCAACATAAGTTGGAATTACTGGAGCCGCAGCAGCAGGTTTTTCTGAACTAGCTGGAGCATCTGCTTTAGCAGCAGGAGCAGCCGATGGTTTATAGTTTTCGATATCTTTTTTAATGATACGACCACCTTCTGCACTACCAGCAACCTGTGCTAAATCAATTCCTTTATCTTTTGCAATTTTCTTAGCCAATGGCGATGCAATTATACGACCACCATTTAAACTTACTGCTGGCGCTTCTTCTTTTGCAGGAGCAGTTTCATTTTTTGCTTCTTCTTTTACTGGTGCATCAGTGTTCTTATCAGCAACCGGTTTTGCAGGAGCATCACCTTGTGCCAAAATACCAGAAATATCTGTTCCCTCTGGACCAACAATAGCTATAATGCCATTTACTTTGGCTGCTTCACCTTTGTTAACACCAACATGTAATAAAGTTCCAGTTGCGTAACCCATTACTTCCATAGTTGCCTTATCGGTTTCTACGTCAGCTAAAATATCATCGTCTTTTACTTTATCACCTACTTTTTTATGCCATTCGGCGATAACGCCTTCAGTCATTGTATCACTTAATAAAGGCATACGAATTACTGTAACACCTTTTTTAGCTAATTCTTCTTCACCTAAGCCTCCACCTTGTGTTGGTGCTTCAGTTTTTGCTTCTTCTTTTGGAGCTTCTTCAGTTTTAGGTGCTTCTGCTTTTGCAGCGCCTCCCTCAGCTTCAAGCGCAGCTTTATAATCTTCGCCTTCTTTACCGATTACGGCAATTACAGCATCAACTGGAACAGCTTTACCTTCTTCAACGCCAACAAATAATAACGTTCCATCCCAGTAAGATTCTAAATCCATCGTAGCTTTATCAGTCTCCACTTCGGCTAAAACATCACCGCTTTTAACTTTGTCGCCCACTTTCTTATGCCACTTCGCCATTACCCCTTCGGTCATGGTATCACTCATTTTGGGCATTTTTACTATATCAGCCATTTATATATATCTATTGAAATGCGTTTTTATTAATTTTCTTGGTAAGGATAGTCTGATTGCATGTATACATCTTTGTACAATTCTGATGCATCTGGCCATGGTGATTCTTCAGCAAATTTCACTGATTCATCTACAATCTCTTTTACTTTTTCTTCAATTGAAGTAATCCAAGCATCATCAGCATATTTCTCTTTCAAAATTACTTCTCTTACTTGCTCAATTGGATCTTTTGCTTTGTATTCTTCCAACTCATCTTTAGTACGATATTTTGCTGGATCTGACATCGAGTGACCTCTGTAACGATAGGTTCTCATTTCTAAGAAAGTTGGTCCTTCACCATTACGAGCACGTTGAATAGCTTCGTCCATTGCATTGTGCACCGCAACTGGATCCATACCATCTACAGGAGCACATGGCATATCGAAACCTAAACCAATTTTATAAATATCCGTCATATTTGTGGTACGCTCTACAGAAGTTCCCATTGCATAACCGTTGTTTTCGCAAACAAAAATTACAGGTAATTTCCATAACATCGCCATGTTAAATGCTTCGTTTAAAGCACCCTGACGAACTGCTCCGTCTCCCATGTAGCAAACATTAACATTTTTAGTTCCTTTATATTTTTCCGCGAATGCGATACCAGCACCTAATGGAATTTGACCACCAACAATTCCGTGACCTCCGTAAAAATTATGTTCTTTGCTGAATATGTGCATCGAACCACCCTTACCTTTTGAGCAACCAGTTATTTTACCATACATTTCAGCCATAATACTATTTGCGCTCACACCTAAAGCTAATGCATGTGCATGGTCGCGATAAGCTGTAATCATAGAATCATCTGGTCCCATTGCAGAAATTGCACCAGCAACAACCGCCTCTTGACCAATATATAAATGACAAAAACCACGAATTTTCTGCTGTCCGTATAGTTGTCCAGTTTTTTCTTCGAATTTGCGCATTAGCAACATCGACTCAAACCACTTCAAATAGGTATCCTTATTAATTTCTACTGCACTCATGTTGAGGTATTGATTTTTTTGTTTGTGAGAGCAAATCTAATTTTTTTTATGCAATTTCTGATAAGAATTAGTGTAAAATTATCCGTATGTAGCAGTCAAACTACTAGATTTCAATCGTGTTCTCGAGATTATCAAATATTTATTTTACTGCAATATAAGGATATGTATAATTAATATTTTTCCCTTTACTACAATCACAATAAATTTTAGAATTACTTAAAAATAATAGAAAAATAATATTCTGTTTAAACTTTACCTTTTATTTGATAAATTATTAACAATTCAAAAATTTCAATACCTTGAAATAAATCGGTTCAATACTTATTTTTCATTTAAAAAGGAGTAAAATGTTAATAACTTTCGGTTTTAACTTAAATACATTTGGATAACATTTGTAAATAATCTATTTTTGCTCCCCTAACAATAAGCCCTAGTGGTGTACGTTTAAGTGTAAGTGTCATTTACCCAAACTTAACAGTATAACATGATTAAAAAGTTTTTGTTTTCTACCCTTATTGTCATTTGCAGTTTATCTACTGTATTTGCTCAAACCAAGACAAAAGAAACCAACAAATTAGAAGACCCAGATAATTTAGCCTCGCAATATTTTTCGCAGGTGATGGGTGTGGCCGTAGATGCAACCTCTAACTTAAAATTATATAAATTCATTTACGAATGGATTGGCACTCCTTACCGTTTTGGTGGTAATACCAAAAAGGGAATAGATTGTTCTGCTTTTACCAAAACTATTTACGATAAAGTTTTCAATACAACCATTTTACGTAACTCACGTGATATTTTTAGTACAGTAAATCCATTATCTAAAGATGAATTGAAAGAAGGAGATTTGGTATTTTTTAGAAGTAATGGTCGTACGATTTCTCATGTTGGTGTTTATTTAGGCGATAATCGTTTTGCACACGCTTCATCTTCTAGGGGTGTTGTAATTAGTAATTTAAACGAGCCATATTATTCTCGTATTTTTTATAAGGGTGGAAGAATTCTTGAATCAGCGAGTAAGGATTTTGTAGAAGAATAATATAGTTAACTATTGAAGTTAATACAAAACATATAATCCCTCCTGATAAATCGGGAGGGATTTTTTTATGACAAAACATGAATAAAATTTTTAGCCTTGCTTTTTTAACTATTCTTGTCGCTTATTTTTCAATGAGTTGCCAAAGTGAAACTACTGCAGCAGCACAAAATAATAAAGTTGATAGTATAAAAGTTAGAAAAATAAAAGATACAATTAGCATTACTGCCGTAGGCGATATGATGCTTGGCTCTGCTTATCCTAGTAAACTTAACTTACCACCTGATGATGCAATTCACAGTTTCAAGGCGGTTGATTCATTTTTAAAAGGTGATATCGTTTTTGGAAACTTAGAAGGTTGTTTTCTAAATTCAGGTAACTCTGATAAATGTAAAGGCATCAACCCAAATAATTGCTATGCGTTTAGAATGCCAGATCGTTATGCGGAAATTTATAAAAAAGCAGGATTTAACGTATTAAGTATTGCAAATAACCATGTTGGCGATTTTAATGCAAAAGGCCGAAAAAATACAGCAAGAATTTTAGATTCTTTACAAATACATTACGCCGGTCAACTAAATAAACCATTTGAAATTTTTGAAATAGATAGTATTAAATATGCATTTTGTGCTTTTGCTCCAAATGAAAATACAGTATCCATTAAAAATATTGACAGCGCAAAAATGCTAGTTGGCGCACTTAAAAAGCAAGCAGATATTGTAATTGTTTCATTTCATGGAGGCGGAGAAGGCGCAAATTTTGAACATGTAACTCGCAAAACAGAAATCTTTTTTAAAGAAAATCGTGGAAATGTTTACGCATTTGCACATGGTGTAATTGACGCTGGCGCAGATGTAGTTTTAGGTCATGGGCCGCATGTTACTAGAGCAGTAGAAGTGTATAAAAACAAGTTTATTGCTTATAGTTTGGGCAATTTTTGTACTTATGGTATGTTTAGTTTAAAAGGTTCAAATGGTTTTGCTCCGTTATTACAGTTAAAAATAAATGCCAAAGGCGATTTTTTATATGCTGATGTAATTTCAGTAAAACAGGATAAAATTAATAGACTTACTCTTGATGAAAATAATACTGCATTTCATAAAATAAAAGCGCTAACCAACGCAGATTTTGCAGGTCACAGTTTAGTATTTAAAGATATCAACAGAATAACTTTAAAAGATTAATCAAGAATTAGTAATTAACTAATTTCTCAAAATCTGTTCTAATTTATCAATCGATTCATATCGATCTAACTTTCCTTGATAATAAGTAGACCATTCGTTGTTAATGCCAGGAGTATTTTCGTCTTCACTCGCATTATTTACTTGACGTATTAATCTACAATATAATACATTTGGCTTAAGGTAAGCGATCATGTGCGTTTGGGTTTCAGACCAAATGCCACCCTTGTTCATCCAAGTAAAACTGAGATTATTCCCTAAAAGCATACTACCTTCTTTAAGAAAAGAACTTCTTTCGAGTTTCTTAGTTTCAGTATTGTAGCTATATCTACTTGCGGTACCACTAGATATTCGAATAATAGAAACCAATTTATCTCCATTATCATTTTTTAATACTCCAGCCCAAATCCCATCGTATGAACTTGATGTAGCAATATGTTGTGCTTTAGCAGATAATAACAAAAAAAAGCAACTCATTACAAGCGCAATTTTAAGATTGAAGAAATTTTTCATAAGCTTATTTTTTTAATAAACTTACATACTACAGTCTTAATAATATATACCTAATAATGAGTATTTTATCCTATAAAAATTAGAGGATCTTTATGCTTCGTCCTTAGTATTTCTTACCAGACCAATACCTGATACAAAGAAAATAATACCTATAATCCCAACAACGATTAATTCGCGGCCGCCATCACTGTGTTGCACAAACCCCCAACCAGCATAAATTAACCCAATAATTCCTAAAATAGTTAGGATAGTTCCGAAAGTACGTTTTACGTTCATAAGTTTAGATTTTATCATCCTATAACAGTAGAAAGCGATTTTTGTTTCATAAAAAAAAGCAGCATCAAATTAATGATACTGCTTTAAGAATTAATATGTTATCTACTAATTTACCAAACCCCAAGTCTATTTTCTGGAGCTATATACATTTTAGCAGTTTTAGGGATGTTAAATGCTTTATAAAATGCTTCCATGCTATAAACTGGACCGTTTACTCTAAACATTTCAGGCGAATGCGGATCTACCTTTATACGTACTCGCATATTTTCATCTCTATCTTTAATTCTCCAAACTTGTGCAAAGCTTAAAAAGAAACGTTGATCTGGCGTGAAGCCATCAATTTTTTTGGTAGCTTCTTTTCCTTGCTCGGTTAATTTAAATGCATCATATGCAATTGCTAAACCACCAATATCTGCTAGGTTTTCTCCTAATGTTAAATTTCCATTTACATGCTGATTATCTAATAAAGTAAATCCATTATACATTGCTGCAACTTTATCAGCCTTTACTTTAAATTTATCCGCATCAGCTTTTGTCCACCAATCTTTCATATTACCTACTGCATCATATTGACGACCTTGATCATCAAAACCGTGAGTCATTTCATGACCAATTACCGCACCAATAGCGCCGTAATTAATCGCATCATCTGCATTTGCATCAAAAAATGGGAACTGTAAAATTCCGGCAGGGAAAACGATTTCATTGAATGTTGGATTATAGTATGCATTTACAGTTGGCGGCGTCATTCCCCATTCAGTTTTATCAACTGGTTTACCAACTTTACTAATCATTTCATTATAACTATGTGTTCTTGCACTACGAGCATTGCCTAAATAATCACCTTTATTAATGGTTACATCATCAAAGTTTTTCCACTTTGTGGTATAGCCAATTTTCTTTAAAAAGACATTCAATTTTTCCGTTGCTTTTGCTTTTGTTTCAACGCTCATCCAATCCAATTTATCAATACGCGTTGCAAATACTTTTTGCAAGTTATTTACTAGTTCATCCATGCGTTGTTTTGCTTCTGGAGTAAAGTATTTCTCTACATATAATTGCCCTAATAAATCGCCTAAATTAGCGTCAATTCCGCTAACCAATCTTTTCCAACGTTCTGACTGTTTCTTTTGTCCATTAAAAATTTTATTAAAATTGAAAGATGCATCTACAAATGCTTTGCTTAATAGACCAGCGTTTCTAGACATGTAATTATACTTGAATTTGGTTTTCCAAACATCTAATGGTTGGCTTGCCAATAACGTACTCAATGTTTTAAAATAATCTGGTTGACCTACATTAACACTGTCCGACTTAATTTTCATAGCACCAAAAAGCGCTGGCATATTTAAATTTGGCGTCAACTTTGCAAATTGAGTAAGGCTCATCTTATTATAATTTTTTTGTGGATCTCTAAGTTCCTGCGGGCTGCGGTGTGATTTTGCAATTTCAGTTTCCAGTGCTAAAATCGCTTTTGCATTTTTAGTAGCAGTTGCAGTATCAACTCCTGTTAATTTAAACAATGTGCTAGCATACGTAACAAATCCAGCTCTGGCTACCTTAGAAGCACTATCTGTTTTAAAATAATAATCTTTTTCTGGTAATGATAATCCAGATTGATAAAATGATGCAATATTTTTAACACTATTTTTCTCATCTGCTCCAACATTCAAGCCCAATAAGCCAGCTTCATCTGTCTTAGCCAATTCGGCTAATAAGCTCACTAATTCTTGGTAATTTTTTGCGGCATCAATTTTTGCTAAAACAGGTTTTAAAGGCTCAGCACCAAGTTTCTCGATAGTTGTTGTGTCCATTCCGCTAGCATAATAATCGCCAACTTTTTGTTGCATGCTACCTTTTGCTGAATTGCTCTTTTCTGCATCTTCAACAATTCCTCTTAGCTTCTTTAAATTATCTTCGTATAAAGTATAAAAACTACCCCAACCGCTTTGATCATCAGGAATAACAGTACTTGTCATCCATTTTCCGTTGGCATATTCAAAAAAATTATCTCCTGGATTAACAGTAGTGTCCATCCCTGCTTTATCCAAAAAGACAGTACGCTCAGTGGTCTCGGTACTTTTGTTTTTACAGGCCATTAACAAAGCAAGACCTATTAGTGGTAAACCTAATTTTAGTTTCATAAACAATTGATTAAAAAATATTTAAATAAATCTACATAGAAAATCAGTAATATTGAGCTTAATTTAAATCAAATAATACCATGAATTACATTCCATACGTTCTACTCTTTTTCGGGCTAATTGTTCTTTTTAGTTCATTTGTAACTGTTAAACAAGGCACAATTGCAGTAATTACTGTCTTTGGGAAATATCGCAGACAATTAAGACCAGGCTTGAGTTTAAAAATTCCACTAATAGAGCAAATCCATTCTAAAATTTCTATTCAAAATCGCTCGGTTGAACTTTCTTTTCAGGCAGTTACGCATGATCAGGCTAATGTTTATTTTAAGGCCATGTTACTGTATTCAGTTTTAAACCATGATGAAGAAACCATTAAAAATGTAGCGTTTAAGTTTGTTGACGCTAATAATTTGATGCAAGCCTTAATCCGTACAATTGAAGGGTCTATTAGGGCTTATGTAGCAACTCAAAAGCAGGCGAATGTACTTGCACAAAGAAATGAAATTGTTGATCACGTAAAACATCAAATAGATCAGGTATTAGAAAGTTGGGGTTATCACTTACAAGATCTTCAATTAAATGATATTACTTTCGATGAAGAAATTATGCGTTCTATGAGTCGTGTAGTGGCATCAAACAATTTAAAAGCTGCCGCAGAAAATGAAGGACAAGCTTTATTAATTACTAAAACTAAAGGAGCAGAGGCTGATGGTAATGCGATTAAAATTGCAGCGGCAGCAGAACGTGAAGCAGCTCAATTACGTGGACAAGGTATTGCATTATTTAGAGCGGAAGTAGCACATGGTATGACAAAAGCTGCTCAGGAAATGGAGCAAGCTAATTTAGATATCTCTGTAATTCTATTCACCATGTGGACAGAATCAATTAAACACTTTGCGGAAAACAGTGATGGCAATGTGATTTTCTTAGATGGCAGTACTGAGGGGATGAACAAAACGATGAAAGAAATGATGTCTATGCAAATGGAAAAAGTTAAAAAATAATCTCAACTTCTAGTTTAATAAAAAAGTCCAGGCAATAAACTCTGGACTTTTTTTGTATAAAATATTGTAACTTCTATTTATTAAAGTTTTGAGTTACACTAGCTGTTTTTGATCCATCAGTCATTTTCATTAAATCAACCATAATTTTCAAACTCTCATCTTCAATAAAATCATAAGCTTCTTCTTTTAAAGCTTTGTCTCCTTTTTTAACTGGAGCTAATCCTCTTGCAACTCTTATTTGATTTAAACGAGCCAACCCTTTTGTTTCCAATTGATCGCGTTCTGCTTTCAATTTAGCTTCATTTAATGTAATTGAGGTTTCGACATCACGTTTCTTAGATTCCGCAATATCATCTACTAATGCTTTATAATCTAAAGAAGCTGTCATTCTATCATTGTGTAGTTTTACCAAATTCGCTTTAATGCCAGTTAAATCTGAAACTGTTACGTAATTAGATGGTTTAATCATATCAAAAGGCAAAGCCGATGGTTCAGTATCTTCACCAATTTTATCCAAGGGATAAATTGATGGGAATGTAACATCAGGTATAACACCTTTATGCTGTGTGCTATTTCCATTTATACGGTAAAACTTGCCCATAGTTAAATTCAACTGACCAAGTTGGGGAATGCCATCCTTATCTACTATAGTTACACTTGTTGAACCAGGGTTTTGAATTTTTTGTCCTACAATTTTTGCTTTTGTAGCTGCTAAAACGGCCGCCATTTTTTGCAAAATCGTTGGATCAATCATTTCATTAAGATCAATTGTACGTTGAACAGTTCCTTTACCATAAGTTTGAGTGCCCATCACAATACCACGACCATAATCTTGTATTGCTCCTGCAAAAATCTCAGAAGCAGATGCACTTAACCTATCTACCATTACACCAAATGGCCCAGTCCAAGCAGCACCAGCATTTTTATCATCGTTAACTTTAATGGTGTTGTTAAATTCTCTTGTCTGTACAACTGGACCTTTATCAATAAACAATCCTGTTAAATCTATTGCCTCATTTAAAGAACCACCACCATTTGAACGTAAGTCCATTACAATGGCATCAACTTTATCCATGTTTTTTAAGGTGTCTATTAATAAACGTACATCACGAGTGGTGCTTTTATAATTTTTGTCACCTGCATTTGCTGCTTTAAAATCTGCATAAAAAGCTGGTACTTCAATAATTCCAATTTTATATGGTTTCCCATCAGATTGAATGGTTTTAACTGATTTTTTTGCAGATTGATCAGCCAAAATAATTTTATCTCTAACTAAGGTAACGATAATTGGTTTAGATGAGAGTTCTTGTCCACTTGGAATTACTTTTAATTTAACGGTAGTTCCTTTAGGCCCTTTGATTTTAGAAACTGTATTATCTATTCTCCACCCAACTACATCTTCAAATTCTCCATTTGCTCCTTGTGCTACCGCAATGATTTTATCACCAGCATTTAATTGCTTGCTTTTAAAAGCCGGACTTCCTGGAACAATGGTTACAATTTTAGTAACCTCATTTTCTAATTGTAAAGTTGCGCCAATTCCTTCAAGTGAGCGAGCCATTTCTTGATTGAAAACCTCAGCGTTTCTTGGATTAAAATAATTAGTGTGTGGATCAATAGCTTCTGTAAAAGAGTCCATCAAAATTTGAAACACATCTTGGTTATTGAATTTGGCAGCTTGGGATTTTAAACTTTGATAACGCTTGGTTAAAGTCTCTATGTTTTTTGCCTGATCTGTTCCTGCAATTTTAAGGTTTACCAACTCATATTTAACTCTTTTTTTCCAAATATCATCTAACGCAGTTGAGCTGCTTACCCACGGCATCTTCTCTCTATCATACACATAAGTATCATTTTGATTAAAATCATATTTGTTTTTTATTTGAGAGATAGAGTAGTCGATACGTTCGTTATATCTTTTTAAATAGACGTTGAAAATATAAAATGGCGCACTCAAGTCTCCAATTTTAAAGTCATCATCCAACGTGGTTCTATTTTTTTCGAACTCAGCAATATCACTTGCTAAAAAATAATACTTAGAAGGATCTAATGCTTTTATATATCTATCTAAAATTAGAGATGAAATAGAATCATTCAGCTTTATTTGTTTATAATTATAGCCCTCAATTAGTGAGACTACTTGCCTAAGCACCAAACTTTGCTGATCGTCTGGTTTAATATTTTGCACACCGTCAACCATTTTTTGAGGTTTAGGCGAAGCGCTACATGCCAACGCTGCGGCTGTAAACGTAATCATCAATACTCTTCTCAACATCTCTTTAACTATTTTAAAATTCATTCTTATAAAATCATTATCCAATATGATACCAATTTCTCAAATAAACAAAAAAGATACAGCTTTAAACTGTATCTTTTTTGTAAACTTTGTAAAGTTAAATAATTCTATGCTGAAATTAACTTGCTTTTAATAGCTAACATCACCAAACCAACAACACTTTTAACCTTTGTTTTTTTGAAGATGTTTTTGCGATGTGTTTCTACCGTTCGTTTACTTATCGCTAAATAAGATGCAATATCTTCATTGCTGTATTCCTGAGTTATAAGTTTAATAATTTCTACCTCCCGCCTGCTCAAAACATCAATTACTTTAGTACTTGCTTTCATATTCATAGCGGTTGGTTTTAAATCATTTCTTCATTTCCTTAAAAAGAAGCCGAAAACTTGCCGCTTCCTAAGCTACAATAAACAGCTGATGAGGTTGTGCCATCGAACATTTCTGCTAAGAAGGTTCCTTCAATTTTATCACTTGTTAATGAGGTGATAATAATATTCCCGCCACCACCATTTGTTGTTGCGTACGTTTTTCCGCCAGTTGTAAATGATGCTGTTCTTGTAGCTGTTGTTAAGTTGTAAGTGCCTGCTGCTGTCACGTTGTCTACTTTAATCACAAGATTTGTGCTATTTGCACCTATGGCAGTAATCGTGTAACTAGTTCCGGATTTTACTGCTGTAGCCGAAGTTGCTGTCCATGTTACAGCCGCTGCACTTCCAACTGTTAATGATGCACTTGCAGAACCTGCTGCTTTAACTGTTTGTTCTTCTTTTTTACAAGAAATAACTACTGTACTTAGCATTGCAAATGCTACAAGGAGGATTGTAAATTTTTTCATTTTTGATTTGTTTTATTAAACAAAAGTTGAAAAAAGTACTTCTCCCTACAATACCTTTACACGGGTATATTCATCTACCCAACAGCAGGTATAGCTTAAATTATTTTATGATCGTATGCGTATTTTAACAGCCCTACAATACTCTGTGTACACGTTTTTCTGAAAATATTTTTACGGTGTGTTTCTACAGTGCGTTCACTGATAAACAATAAATCCGCGATTTTTTTGTTGCTATGTTCGCATTCTATCAATCGAATAATTTCTACCTCTCTATTGGTTAAGTGAGATTCTTCGTCACTGTTTCTAAAAGATTTCATTAACTCACGAGTTACTTCTTCCCCAAAAAAAGTTTGACCTTTAGCCAATTTATCTAGTGCCTCTAGTAATTCTTGTTTTCCAGTGTTTTTAAGAATATATCCTGATATGCCTGCATCTACCATTTCTTTAATAACTTGTCGCTCGCCAAACATGGATAATGCAAGAACTTTAATATGTGGGTGCTTTTTCTTTACATTTCTTGTCAACTCTACACCAGACATTTCTGGCATATTGATATCGGTAAGAAGAATATTTACATTCAGTTCATCAAGCCGTCCCATAACTTCTTTGGGCTGATTACTACAGCCAACGATAGTATATTTTTCTTCGTTGTTAAGCAAAGACAGTAAACCATCAACTACCAATTGGTGATCGTCTACAATGAATAAATTTGTTGAGAGCTTATTTTCCATCAGTCTACTATTTTTTAATGTTGATGAAGCTATTATGCCTTATTTTAATAATACATGTTTTGAAAATAATACCGGTTTCCATCTTACTAATTTACAAAGGAATATGAATAGCGACAAGTGTTCCAGAACCAAGTTTAGATGAAAAATCTACGACACCTTTTAAGTACTCTACTCTACTCTGAATATTTTTTAAACCTATCCCTTCAAATTTTTCTAAGGATGTCGTATCAAATCCTTTTCCGTTGTCTTCAATCATAACATTAATTCCTTCATTATCTTTTGTGAGTTGAATATCTAGACTATTTGCTCCAGAATGCTTGATTACGTTATTAACCGTTTCTTGAATCACTCTATATAAAACAGTTTCCACATTTTGGTCTAACCGTTGTTGCAATCCGAATGTCTCTAAATTAATTTTCAGTTTACGGGCATCAATTTTATTAATGAAGTCTCTAACAGCATTAGCCAGGCCAGATTTTAACAATACATTCGGTGCCATTTGATGTGAAATTGACCTTACTTCTTTGCAACTTTCATCTACCAGATTCAAGGTTTTCTCGAACATTTTTTTGCCACTCTCATCTTTAAAGGTCAGATCATCTGTTAATGCAGAGAGATTCATTTTCACGGCAGAAAACATTTGTCCAAGTCCATCATGTAATTCACCAGAAATCCGTTTTCTCTCATTTTCTTCTGCATTTAAAACAGATTTGGCGGCTAAGTCTTGTTGTGTCAAAACTGCTTTTTGCAAACGAGTCTCTTGTTTTAATTTATATCGATTATATAACAAATAACCTAGCAGTATGGTGATGAGCAGAACACCAGCAATAACACTCAACAATATATTTCTTTTGAGTATCTCTAGTTTTTGAACATCATTTTGGATAGCAAGCAATTTTATTTGCTGTGTTTTTGCTTTAGTTTCTGCTTGTTTTTGAGTCAACAATGCCTTGTTCTTTTGTAATGATAAATTTTGAGATTCGATACGGAAATTATTCTTATCCAGTTCAAGGTTTTTATTTTCTATGACCAGCTTATTTTCATTTAGCTTCAAAACTTGAATCAAGTTTTGTTTATCCAATAATAGAATCTGCTGTTCTTTCTTTTGAGTTTGATAAATGGTATTTAATTCATTTATCTGCTTACTATTATTTTCATTTAATAAGCTATCTTTTATTGCAATAAATTGTTTCTGACTTTTAATGGCCTTATTTGGTTCACTAATTCTGATGAAATACTCAGTCATAGCTTCATAACCACTTCTTTTATCAATAGCTGATTTTTGATTGATTGCAAGTGCCAAACCTTTATCTAAATTAACCTTAGCTTGATCAATCTTATTCAATTTTAGCAACGTCTTTCCATATCCTATATAAGCAGCTGCTAGAGTTTTTTGCAGATTTATTGCTTCATGCAGATTTATTGCCTGAATAAAATCTTTAGCCGCCTGTTCGTATAGCCCTTCTTCAAAATAAAAATTAGCCAATTTTGATTGAAAGATTGCCAAAGAACGTTTGTCACCATATTTATCGGCCAGATTTATAGCCATTTTTTCATGTTCAATAGCCTTTGATGTGTTTTTCAGGCTAGCAAAATAAGTAGCATACAAATCATAACTTACGGCTATATTCCTACCATCATTTAATTCTTTGAACTTATCTAAAGATAAGTCCAAATATTTCTTTGCATTAACTAGGTCATTTTTTTGATTGTATAGCAATACCAATTGTTGATAAGAATGTGCCAATCCCATTTTATTATCGAGCTCTTCATCTATTTTCATTTGTTCGAAGATATAGCTAATAGCTTTTGCATTATTCCCTATATATCGATATACAAAAGCTAAATTCCCGTACCCTAATGATTGACCTTTCTTGTCATTATTCTTTTTACTAGTTGCTAATATCTCTTCATATTTTTGAATTGCATCATCGGTTTTACCTTGATCTATAAGTACATTAGCAATATTATTATTAGCTTGAGTAGCAAGTACATTATCTTCTATTATAACAGCAATTGCTCTAAACTTTTCAAAATTTGATAAGGACTCTACATAATTGCCTTTATAGTACATCATTTGCCCTAAATAATTATAGCCAGTAGCAAGTTCCTTATAAATTTTATGCTGAGTAGAAAAACTGATGGATTTATTGGCATATTGGATAGCACTATCCAAATTAGTATTAAAGTACGCCGATGAAAGCTTGTTAAGATTTTTAGCTTGTTCTGTTACTGAGGGTTTTTTAAGCGTTCTTTTTAAGCTATCCAAACCTCTTTGACGTTGGGCATTGACTTGACAGACTCCTGTAACGTAAAATAATATGAGGATGAGCGTAAATTTCATTGGGATGATTTAGCATTTCAAAATTACTTTTATTAGCAGCAACTCATATACCCACTAGCGGGTATTTTTAATATAAAAGATTGTGTTTTAAACATTTAGAACCTTTCCCTAAAAAGGGATAAAAATTGCAATGAGAGTTCCTTGACCGGGTGTTGAAGAAAAATCTAAAGTTCCATTCAGATAAATTACACGAGTAAGGATATTCTTTAGTCCAATACTTTCAAATTTTTCCAGTTGATTTGTATCAAAACCATTTCCATTATCTTCAATCATCACATTTATCCCTTCTTCATCTTTAGTTAATTGAATATCCAAGCTATTTGCTCCTGAATGTTTGATTACATTATTAACTGCCTCTTGTATTACACGATATAACACAATTTCAATATTTTGATCTAAACGATCTTGCAAACCAAACGTGCTTAAATTGACCTTTAGTTTTTTGACATCTATTTTGTCAATAAAATCTCGTATTGCACTTGTTAATCCTGCTTTTAGTAACACATTTGGCGCCATTTGATGCGAAATTACTCGAACTTCTTTACAGCTTTCATCTACCAAACTTAGAGTTTTATAGTACATTTTTTTGCCGTGCTCATCCTTAAATTCAAAATGATCTGCTAATGCTGATAAGTTTAATTTTACTGCCGAAAACATCTGACCAAGCCCATCGTGCAACTCACTAGCAATGCGTTTTCGCTCATTTTCTTCGGCATTTAAAACTGCTTTTGTAGCTAAATCTTGTTGAGCGATGACTTCATTTTGTAATCTAGCATTTTGCCTTAATTTAAATCGATTATACACTAAATAACCTATAACTAAGCTGAATAAAAAGCCTACGGATATCACTATGATAATTCCCTCACGTTGTGTTAACTTCAGTTTTTGGATTGCACTTTCTTTATTTAAAAGATCAATTTTTTGCTGTTTTTTCTCCGTGTCGTATCGTGTTTGTAATTCGTTTATCTGATTGCTTTTAGCAACACTAAATATTGAATCTTTTACAGCCACATACTTTTTATGTGCTTCATAAGCTTGTGCGAAATCCTTTTTATGTTCGTAAATTTCTGAAAGCACTAAATAGCCTTGCTGCAACATGTCAGGATAATTTATTTTCTTGCAAAAGAAAATAGCTTGCTTGGCATAATTTATCGCTAGATTAAAATCTTTTTTATCTCTATTAATTTCCGCTAATTCAATTAGACAAACTGCAATACCATAATTATCTTTCAATTCTTTTCGAAGTGATAAGCTTTTTTGTAGGTATTTATTAGCAGAATCATAATTTTTCATTAACCCAAACACGTAACCAATATATTCTAAGCTGTAAGACTCACCCAGTTTGTCTTTGGCCTTTTGATAATAAAATAATGCTTTTTTATATTGTTTTAAAGCAGTTGAGAATTTGCCATCCTGCTCATAAACCAAGCCAATATTATTATGTGAATTCGCTATTTGAGTATCATTGCTAATGATTATTGACTCATTCATAGCTCGAGTATAATAAAGCAGTGCTTTTTTAAGGTCTTTGTTTTTCTTAAATAGCGTACCAATTTCATTGCAAATTGCCGCTATCTGCTCATGTAAATTATTTTTTTCAGCAATTGTTAAAGCATGGAGATAAATTGCTAATGCTTGATCGTGTTTTCCTTTAAAATAAGCAATATTCCCTTCAATAAGTTCTGCTGTAATAATTGAATAATTGTCATTTGTTTTTATTGCATTATTTTTTACCTGTACTAAAAGTGATGAAGCTAATTCTGGTTTAGCCCTGAAGCTATTTTTAGCAGAATCTAATAGTTTATTTTGCTGGGCAATTGCGGGCAACGACAAAATCAACACTCCTAGTACTGTTGTAATAGAAATGAAAATCTTTTTTAATAAATATGGTTTTTCAGGAGACACAAAACAAAGTTCGACTAATAAGCTAATAATCAAATACCCTATTCTACTGATTTTGAAAGAATTTCCTATTTCTTAATACTTTGCTTCTCCGCGATAGCAGCTCTACTACTTTTAATCTGCTGCGCAAATTGAGTGATTTTTGCATTTTTCGCAAGCAATTCAGCTCTGTCTACATCCTTAATAGCTAGGCTATATTCTTTCTTTTTAATTTTAACTAAAGCAATACCTAATACCGAATCGATATAAGAGGTTTTGTTTTTAAGCTGTTGCGCTAACATACCCTGTTGGGTATAAAACCATAATGATTGGGTAAGTTTATTAGCTGCAAAGTAAATTTTTCCAAGTTGATTATACGATGCCATTTGACCAGATTTACTGCCAATACGCGAATATGTTTTTAATGCCGCATTAAGTATAACTTGCTCTGCTTCAGTATAATGTAAAAGCAATAAGTGTACATTACTCATTCTAAGTAAAGATGCACCATAACGGCTAAACTTCTTGTCGTTATTATATTCAAATGCAGCTTTACCAAATAAAATTAAAGCCTCATTTAAATCACCACGACGCTCATTACGATCTGCATCTTCAAAAAATTCATCGGCAGTAGTTTCCTCCACATTTGATACCGAAATATTAATTGCGGATATCGGTTGAGGAGTATCTTGAGGCCCTGAATTAACATTTTGTGCATTTGATATAGAAACCAAAAACAAACAAACAAGCGTTAAACAGATTTTATTCATCCTATAAAGATATATAAAATTTAGTTAAACACCTGTAAACTACCATCAAAAGATGCCCAAACCATATAAGGGTGAGAATCGCAATGATAAATTTCCTCTTTGGCTGATATTCCAACTACGCCTGCAAATCCATCAAATGGTTTCAATTCTGCAAAAGATTTATCGCAAGCAGCTTTTAAAGTAAAGCCATCGGTTACGCGGGTTACAATTTTAGCAGCTAATGCGCCACTTACAATATCTTCGCCTACACATGTACAGGAAATCCCTGCAAAATTAGTTGCGAAATTACCAGCTATCGTTGCGGAATCGCTAACACGACAAGGAATTTCAAAACCTTTTCCGCCAGTTGATGTTGCAGCAGCTAAATTTCCAGCCACATCTAAGGCTACACAGCCCACAGTTCCTTTTCTTTCTTGTTGATTTAATTTTGCTTCGTATTCCGCTTGTCTTTGAGCGGTTATTGGATTAAAATAATCAAAACCATTATTTCTAGCAAAAGCTAAAGCTCCTTCTCCACTTAATACACGATCATCATAATCCAATAATTTCTGAGCAACTTCAATCGGATTTTTAACATCTTCTAAATTAATAACTCCGCTAAATTTTTGGGTTTTACCATCCATTAACGACGCACTTAATCTCACTTTACCATCACTTTGTATTTGAGAACCAATACCCGCATTAAAAAGTTCGTTATTTTCCAATAAACTTGTAGCGTACACAACCGTTTCTAGTGCTGTATGTGTCGCTAAAAAATGATAAGCTTTTTCTACAATTTCAGCTAAAGCATCTTGCTTCGCTCTTTTTGTTTCTTGATTGGTAGAAGATTCGCTAAAAAACCCACCATGTATGATTACTTTCATCTAGTATAGAATAGTATTTAGATAAAAAATAGCTAATTATTCTGTTGGAACAACTTTAGGATGCTGAATAACTAATTGATGATTTGTCAAATCATACATATCTCCATCACACATTAC
Organism: Pedobacter sp.; assembly: GCF_041662865.1. GTDB lineage: Bacteria > Bacteroidota > Bacteroidia > Sphingobacteriales > Sphingobacteriaceae > Pedobacter. The sequence goes on along the minus strand of NZ_JBAZRL010000003.1, from coordinate 100,973 downwards.
GTGTACAATCATGTTTTTTATAGAAACCGGTTGCCCCATTTCAACATCAGTTAAATTCGTATCTGCCATGTAACGACCATCAACCAAAATTACCATGCCTGAGCCAATGGCTTCCATACTATGTTCATTAATATATAAACCAGTATCTTCACCTAACCCAATTCCTAATATCCCTGGATTACTTGCTACTGCATACAACAAACGGCCAATCCTACCTCTTTGTACAAAATGCGTATCAACAATTACATCATCAATAAATCCTAATCCTCCAGTTATTTTAACTTCTCCTTTTAATAAAGCATCTTTACTACTTCCTTGATAAATCATGTTTTTAGAACTAGCAGCAGCTCCAGCAGATGTACCTGCAATTACTATTTCAGTGTTTTGATATTTATCTAGTAAAATACGGTGAATTTCTGTTCCACCAAAAATAGATGATAACCGTAATTGATCTCCACCCGTAAAAATAATTACATCGGCTTTTTTAACGCGTTCTGCGTATTCAACTCTATTTGCTTCTTCTCTACTTCCAATATTAAGTACACCAACATCATGAACATCTAATTGAGCAAAAGCTTTAATGTATTCTTCACCAACTCGTTCTGGAATTAAAGATGCTGTCGTCATAATTTCAAACCGAGAATCATTTCCTTTAACAGATTCAGTAGTTATTCTTTTTAAAATTCCACGCTCAAAAAAGTTCATGTTCTGTGGCAGTCCGAACTGTGTTTCGGCAAAACTTCCAGTATTTATTGCACCGCCAATTATTATTAATTTCCCTTTTGGAGCCATCTTATTGTTTAGGTTTTCGCTAAAATTCAAATATATACCATTAGCCTAATAATTAACATTATTTTTATCAATATTATACTTTTAATTAACATTTAAACTGGTTTTCGTTTATTTCCTCAATTGAATAAAAACGATTGCAAAATTTAACTGTAGATAAAGGTTAATTTGAAAAAAAATTTATACTTTAATTTTTTCTTTGAAATTATACCCTCAATTCGTAACGCTCTTTACCACGACTTAAAATAAACAACAATGAAAATACTAGGCATACAAGTGCTACGAGGACCAAATATTTGGTCTGTTAACCGAAAAAAATTAATCCAAATGCGTTTAGATTTGGAGGAATTAGAGCAACGACCAACCAATACAATCGATGGTTTTAGGGAGCGAATAGAAAAACTAATTCCTACCCTACAATCTCATCGTTGTTCTAAAGCAGCACCTGGTGGATTTTTATTGCGTGTGGAAGAAGGCACATGGATGGGGCATGTAATAGAACACATTGCGCTAGAAATACAAACTTTAGCTGGTATGGATACTGGCTTTGGCAGAACTCGTCAGACCAAAACTGAAGGTATTTATAATGTTGTTTTTAGTTATTTAGAAGAAAAAGCTGGTGTTTATGCCGCAGAATCTGCAGTTCGCATAGCGGAAGCATTAATTGATAATAAAGAATATGATTTGGAGCATGATATTCAGCGCATGCGTGAATTACGAGAATCAGAACGTTTAGGCCCAAGTACAGGTTCTATAGTTGATGAAGCAATTGCAAGAGATATTCCATGGATTAGATTAAACAAAAGTTCCTTGGTACAATTAGGTTATGGCAAAAATCAAGTTCGTTTTAGAGCCACCATGACTGAAAGAACAAGTAGTATTGCTGTTGATATTGCGGGTAATAAAGATGAAACTAAACGCTTATTAAGTGATGCAGCAATTCCAGTTGCAAAAGGCGTAACTGCCTCTACCTTAGAAGATGTATATGATGCCATAAAAAGAGTGGGCTTCCCTTTGGTTTTTAAACCTTTAGATGGAAATCATGGTAAAGGGGCAACTATTAATGTGAAAAATGAAGAAGAGGCAATTGCTGCTTTTCATTATGCTAAAGAATATTCACGACGGATTATTGTAGAAAGTTTTATTACCGGACATGACTTTAGAGTTTTGGTAATCGATCATAAAATGGTAGCAGCAGCTTTACGTGTACCTGCTCATGTAAAAGGTGATGGAAAACTTACAATTCAGCAATTAATTGACAAAGAAAATGAAGATCCACGACGTGGTTATGGACATGAAAATGTTTTAACTGAAATTACAGTAGATCGTGATACTTTAGATCTTTTAGATAAGAAAGCATATACTTTAGAAACTGTAGCTCCAAAAGGAGAAATTGTATATTTAAAATCTACGGCTAATTTAAGTACTGGCGGAACTTCCATTGATGTTACAGATCAAGTGCACCCTCAAAATGTTTTTAATTGTGAACGTATTTCAAGAATAGTTGGCTTGGACATTTGTGGTATCGATATTATGGCGCAGAATTTAACTGAGCCTTTAACTGAAAATGGCGGTGTTGTTTTAGAAGTAAATGCAGCACCAGGCTTTAGAATGCACTTAGCACCAAGCGAAGGTTTACCACGTAATGTTGCGGCTCCTGTTATCGATATGTTGTATCCTCCAGGAAAATCTGCTCGTATTCCAATTATTGCGGTAACCGGAACTAATGGGAAAACTACAACTACACGTTTAATTGCGCACATTGTGAAAAATAATGGTAGTAGAGTTGGCTTTACAACTTCTGATGGAATTTATGTGCAAAATACCTTGTTAATGAAAGGTGATACTACTGGTCCGTTTAGTGCAGAATTTATTTTAAAAGACCCTACCGTAGAAGTTGCGGTATTAGAAACTGCCAGAGGAGGAATATTACGTGCAGGGTTGGGTTTTAATAAATGTGATATTGGCGTAGTTACTAATATACAGGAAGATCATTTAGGTATTTCTGACATTGATACTTTAGATGATTTAACCCGTGTAAAAGCGGTAATTATTGGCGCAGTAAAAAGAAGTGGCTGGGCAGTTTTAAATGCTGACAATTCATATTGTTTGAAGATTGCCGCTAGTGCAGATTGTAATATCGCCTACTTTAGTATGGATGAAAAAAATCCAGTCATAAAAGAACATTGCAAAAAAGGCGGCATTGCAGCGATTTACGAAAACGGTTATGTAACTATTAAAAAGGGCGACTGGAAGATTCGTGTAGAAAAAGCCACACATATTCCCTTAACGTTTAATGCTTCTGTCGATTTTATGATACAGAACGTTTTAGCTGCTACACTTACTACTTTTTTGTGGGGCTATAAAACTGAGGACATTAGAACATCTTTAGAAACTTTTATTCCATCGGCGGCACATACGCCTGGAAGGATGAATATTTTTAAATTTAAAGACTTTAAAGTGCTAGTAGATTTCGCACATAATCCGGATGGATTTAATGGTATTAAAGATTATTTACAAACTGTTGAAGCAACAGAACACGTAGGTGTAATATCTGGAACTGGGGATAGAAGAGATGAAGACATTATCGAAACAGCTCGTATTGCAGCTAAAATGTTCGATAAAGTAGTGATATGTCAGGAGAAATATCTTCGAGGACGTAAACAACAAGAATTGATTGATTTGTTATTAGTTGGACTGAAAGAGATTAAGCCAAATATTCCAATTGAAATTAATAACAATGGAGAAGATTGCATGAAAAATCTAATTGCTACAGCTAAATCTGGTTCATTTATTACCATTTTAAGTGACACAATTGATGATGCCATTCATAAAGCAACTTATTATTTAGATAAAGAATTGGATAAAAAATAAGCGATCGAATTACCTAAAATAAAAAATCCTCCCGAGTCAATTCAGGAGGATTTTTGTTTAACCGAGAGTTTTAATTACGCTTGGGAGTCTCTCAGCATCTTGATTTCATCATGTGACGCTCTTAATTCAGCTTTTTGTTCGGTAATCATAGTTCTCAAATTTGCTGATAAGCCATCAGTTTCTAATGCCATTTTATATGCTTTTTGAGCGGCATCTTCGCCAAATTCACAATTATTTAAAACTGTTTTACGATCATGACCTGTGAACATTGCTTTCACATCCATCCATGCTCTATATATTTTACCAGAGTTCGTAGTACCTTGTTCAACATCTTCGCCTAAAGCCTGCACTTCTGTTGCTAAAGCCATTTTATGTCTATGGCTTTCTCCAATCATTTTCACAAAAAGTGTTTTTAAATCAGAATCTTCAGGGCTTAATTCTTCAATCGCCTTTTGATAGCCATTAACTCTGTCGTTATTAATTAGGATGAGATCGTTTAATACTTCTGCGTTTGCTATTCTAGTTTCCATATCATTATTGTTTTGATGTACTTTAAGAACAGCGATAAAAATGAAAAGTTTAAAATACCTTAGCGCATTTAGGAATACAATAAGCTTTGATATATTTGAACTGTAATCATATATCCATGTATCCAAATTTTATCCAACATCTTAAAAAATATATTTCCTTAACAGATAATGATATCCAAATTTTATCTACTTATGTGAAAATAAAATCGATTAAGAAAAAGGAGTTTTTGTTAGAAGAAGGGCAAACTTGTAAAGGCAATTACTTCGTGGAAACTGGTCTTTTACGAATGTTTTACATCAATGAAAAAGGAACTGAACAAATTACTCAGTTCGCTTTAGAAAATTGGTGGCTGTCAGATTATATGAGTTTAATGATCCAGGCCCCTTCCAAATTCTATCTTCAAGCGGTAGAAGACTCTGAAGTTGTAGTAGTTGAACATCAAAAACAAGAAGAATTATTTGAAAAACTACCGCGGCTTGAACGATATTTTAGAATTATGATGCAAAGAGCATACGCCGCTTCACAAATGAGAGTTAAATATTTTCATGACTTTTCTAAAGAAGAAAATTACAGGCAATTTGTTTCGTTATTTCCGAAATTTGTACAACGCATTCCACAATATATGCTGGCTTCTTATTTAGGAATTACACCAGAATATTTGAGCGAATTACGAAAAAAAAATCCTTAAATTAATTTCTTAAACTAGCTTAAGTTTTTTAAACAGGGTTCGTTTTACCTTTGATGTATCAAATTAAAAGATAAACAAAAATGGAAAAACGAATTAATATTGGACAACTTGAACCAGCAGCTTATAAAGCCTTAATGGGCTTAGAAAGTTATTTAGCAACCACTACAATTAACAAAACTCATAAAGAACTGATTAAAATTAGAAGTTCTCAAATTAATGGTTGCGCTTTCTGCATCAATATGCATACTACAGATGCAAGAAAACATGGAGAAACCGAACAACGTATTTATTTATTGAATGCTTGGAGAGAAGTGCATGATTTATATACAGAAGAAGAAAGGGCAATTTTAGCATTAACTGAAGAAATGACTCTAATTGCAAATGGTGGTGTATCTGAGGAAACTTATCAGAAAGCAAAAAGTCTTTTTGATGAAAACCAATTGGCCCAGCTCATGATGGCAATAATAACAATTAATGCATGGAATAGAATGGCGATTGCTACTCATTTGCAACCTGCTTAACCTCTATATTTTAGATAAAGGCAAATACCCTAAAAAGATTTCATCTTCAGGCAAATCGATGTTTGGAGTAAACTTTAAAGCGTATTTGCTTTTTGTTGCTGATGATAAAATATCTTTGATCTCAAAAATATCATCTACATCAACTCCGAATTTATCATCTATATGAGAAGTGGCACCTTCAAAAGCTGTGTGTTTATAAAAAGTTGTTTCTTTGGCTTGCTTAATTGCTAACGCTTTTTGATCGGATACTACTAGCATTTTATAATGCAATTCATCAAATTCGTTCTTCTTATAGCCTCCTAAGTTTAAAAAGAATAGACTAACTAAATCAGCTTTTGCTTCTTCGCTTTTAGCGACAACTTCTACTTTATATCCATCAACTTGGTTAACACTTCGCCAAGCATCTACATGAATTTTGCCTTTCGCCTCAGGCCAAAAAGCATTCATTTGTGGTATCAATTCTTGTAAAGAAGTACCTATACCAAAAAAAATATCATGTTGTTCAATATGTCTTCCTTCTGGTCTACAACCCAATAAAACCATAAACAATTGTGGTGCTGGCATTGGTTTTAATATTATTATTTTAACTCCTCGATTAATTCCATGCATCTTTTCTCTATCAATGCACAAACCGATTCAAATAATGAACTATCCTTATAAGGATCAGTAACATCTGCTTCATCAGCTAAAAACAACTTCACTTTACTTCTTTGCCCTTCAGTTTCAGCTAAATTTAAAACATCCCTCAAATTGTATTTATCCATTACCAAAATATGGTCAAACTGATCAAATAACTCGGTTGTGAAATGTCTTCCCCTTTGATCTGAAATATCATAACCAAAGGTTTTAGCAATGAGAATGCTTCTTCTATCTGGCGCTTGCCCAACGTGCCAATTTCCTGTTCCGGCAGATGCAATTTCCCAATCTAAGTGTTGTTCATTAACTAAATGGCGCATAATTCCTTCAGCCATTGGCGAACGACAAATATTACCTAAACAAACCATTAAAATTTTCACTCTATTTTGATTTTATTGCAACATATGTGGTTGTTAACGAATAAATGGCTCCGTTATTAGGAAAAGTAGAGGTAGTAATTAAGGTGTTGTCTTTTAGTGTTAAAGGTGCGCTGGGACCATTTCCGTAATCTAAAGTGATTTGGTCACCTTCCTTTGTCCATTTTTGTGCATTAGAATTTGCTACCATGTCACAAAGCGCTCCGTTTGATCCAACTGTAAATACGCCATTATCATGAAACGAAATTGTAAAATTTTTAGAGCAACCATCAGGATTTTGCAAACTTAAATAATTTGTAGAAGTTTTACCATCAATAGTTATTGCTGGGGTTACAATTTGCGTTTTCAAAACCCAATTGAACTTCGTAATGTCATCTACATTTTCCTTTTTACAAGAAAATAATGCGCACATACAAACAAATAAAATTAGCTTTTTCATCATAGATAAATTAATATTTACTTATAAATATCGTTTAAAATTTTCGCCAAACGAACACCACCTTTAAGCAATTGTTCATTTACAGTGTCAATCCAGTCAAAATTATATTTGTAACTTAATTTATCATCATTTTTAATACCAGTAGCATAAATTTTATTACAGATTTGATATGATTCAAATACACAATCTTTTAAACTTGTTTGCTGCCAATTAATAACTTGTTGTTTTGTAGGGTGATTAATTGCTTTTGTGTATTCTGTAAAGCTCAATTGCTGAAAACCTACTAATCCTTCATCCCAAACTCTATGTAAATTAGATTTTTCGCCAAACCATGTCAACAGAATTTTATTGCCACCTAAATCATCTTTTCTAGCTGTATGCATAGGCTGATGCAAATCTCCAACCAAATGAATTACCATACGTAAAGCTAATTTCTTTTGATCAGTAGTACTTTTTACATTTTTAAGTACAGCGATCATTTCATTAAGTTTATTATAGATATTAGCCGCAGGCTGATTTTCTAAAAAACTATAGACATCATTTTTTGATAAATCTGCTGGAAGATTTACATAATGCCAGTTGCTCAAATAATTATAGGTGGTATCAGATTTTATAAAATCTGCCCAATTAGCTGCCATTGCCATGCTCTCTGTTCCTAAAATTTGCTTTATGGCCAAACGGGTTTTTGCTTGCAGATATTGATCAGCAACTTCACCAACAATTCTATGTCCTAAAACACCCCATGCACCAGCAGTAAATGGCACATAAATCAAGGCAAATACGATAACGATTTCTTTAAAAACGGATAATTTTTTCATCAGTATATAATTATTCTTAATGGTGATTAAGCTATCATGAGCAATATTCATTACTGTTTGTAAGTGTTTGCTCATGATGGTTTCATTTTTTATAATTCTTTAGGTACACAGGTTATTTTTTCTTTTAAAACAAGTGTACATTCTCTTTGGTCGTTTAAATTCTCTAGTACTAAACTAGTCGAACTTGATGATTTAATCTTGAAATTGCTTATATATTGTCCATTTCGGTAACATCCAGAAGCTTTTTGCTTATAATTAGCTTTTGTAAATGTGCCGATTAACATTAATGTATCGCCTTTAACAGCATAAGTTCCTTTCGCATATTCTTTCCAAATGCCTTTATTAAAACACGAATCCGCGTAGTAATTAACTTTAGAATGGGTAGTTAAATCTACATAAAATGAATCGCAACTTATTTTGAAGTGATGTTGAGTGTAGTTTAGCAATTTAACCGAATTAGCAATACTATCTTGATTCCAAACTCCTTGCAGAAACACCTCTCCTTTACCTTGTACGTTGGGTAAGCGTGTGCAAGAAAAGATCAAAGCCGAAAGACCAAAGATTAAAGCAAAGTGTATATTTTTCTTAAAAAAAAATGGCATCATTAAATAATTACATCGTTATATTTTGCACCTTAATAGTAGCTTTCTGCTTTAGCCTTTTGGCTTAATTATTTAAGGCTTCCAACCATATCTTCGGGTTTTACCCATTCGGTAAATTGTTCGCTGGTTAACAAACCTAATTCAACCGCAGCTTCACGTAAAGTTTTGTTTTCTTTATGTGCTTTTTTAGCAATTTTAGCTGCATTTTCATACCCAATATGTGGATTTAAAGCTGTAACCAACATCAATGAATTTTCCATGTGTTGTTGAATTACTGGCCTGTTTGGTTCAATACCTACTGCACATTTATCGTTAAACGAAACACAAGCGTCACCAATTAAACGACCACTTTGTAATACGTTTGCAGCGATAACTGGTTTAAAAACGTTCAACTCAAAATGGCCATTGCTACCACCAATACCAACAGTTACATCGTTACCCATAACTTGAGCACAAACCATTGTTAATGCTTCTGGTTGTGTTGGGTTTACTTTTCCTGGCATAATAGAAGAACCGGGTTCGTTATCAGGAATAATAATTTCTCCAATTCCACAGCGTGGGCCAGAACTTAAGATTCTAATATCGTTAGCTATTTTCATTAACGAAACTGCTACACGTTTGTAAGCACCAGATAACTCAACCATTGCATCATGTGCTGCTAACGCCTCAAATTTATTTGGAGCAGTTACAAAAGCTAAACCTGTTAGTTCTGCAATTTTTTTAGCTACTAAAACATCATATCCATTTGGTGTATTTAGGCCCGTACCAACTGCTGTACCACCTAAAGCTAATTCACTAATCATTACTAAAGCATTTTTTATTGCTCTAATGCCATTGTCTATTTGCTGTACATAACCAGAAAACTCCTGACCCAAAGTTAAAGGGGTAGCATCCATAAAATGAGTACGACCAGTTTTAACAATATCATTCCAAGATGTGGCTTTTTTTTCTAAAGTATTTCTTAATTTTTCCAATCCTGGGATAGTAATTTCTACTGCTTGTTTGTAGGCAGCAATGTGCATCGCCGTAGGATAGGTATCATTTGATGATTGCGATTTATTCACATCATCATTTGGGTGAAGCACTTTTTTATCATCAGCTAAACTTCCCCCATTTAATACATGAGCACGATTTGCAATAACTTCATTGGCGTTCATATTACTTTGCGTACCAGAACCTGTTTGCCAAATTACCAATGGAAATTCTGCATCCAATTTACCTGCAATAACTTCATCACAAGCATTTGCAATTAACGTTGCTTTTTCACTAGACAAAACTCCTAATTCAGTATTTGCCAAAGCTGCCGCTTTCTTTAAGTAACCAAAAGCATGTATAATTTCCTTTGGCATACTTGCCTCTGGTCCAATTTTAAAATTATTACGCGAACGTTCTGTTTGTGCGCCCCAATATTTATCAGCGGGTACCTGTACCTCGCCCATGGTATCGTGTTCTATTCTGAAACTCATGATGTTGCTCTTTTTTTGGCAAATTTAAAGATTTTGAACCGCTTTGAAGTAAAATATTTAATAGGATTGTATATTATTAACTTAAAAGAAAATTTATCGGCAATGTTTAAAACTCTTTTGCGTTTAAAAAGACAATAATTCTTATTTTTCGCCTTTTAAACCTGTATATCATCCTACATGAAGTTTCGTTTATTCATTGCAGCTTTTGCAATCACTACCATATCCATTTCATCTTGTACATCTAAAGAAGAAAAAACTAAAAAGGCAGAGGCCGATAAAAAAGTAAGAACCAAAGAAGACGATAAAGCAGATAGTTTGCTAATTGCTTATGACCCAGCTAAAGGAGATCAATGGATTGCAGATTTTGCTCAAAATCTCCATAAAAAATCCGGCTTTAATGGTAATATGCTTGTGGCTAGAAAAGGTAAAATCTTATATGAAAAAGCAATTGGTTGGGCAGATTATTTACATCGCGATAGCCTAAAAATAAATTCAGAATTTGAGTTAGCCTCTATTACTAAAACTTTTACGAGTGTTGCAATTATGCAACTAGTAGAGGCTGGAAAGCTAAAACTAACAGATGATGTAAAGAAATTCTATCCAAATTTTCCATACGATGGGATAACGATTAAATTGCTTTTATCTCACAGAAGTGGAATGATGAATTACGTTTATTTTATCGACGACATTTGGCGCAAGGAAAAACGTGATCAAAAGAAAGGTGTATCTAACCAAGAAGTAATGGATGTAATTGCCGAAAGAAAGCCAAACCCATATACCAAGCCTGATAAGATATTTCACTACAACAACTCAAATTTTATGGTTTTGGGTGCGATTATAGAGAAAGTGACAGGTAAACCTTATGCAGATTACATGATGGAACATGTTTTTAAACCTGCCGGAATGAAACATACGCATGTTTATTCAACCACTGTTTATCCAAAAGTTCCTGTTGATGTGGTTGGACATGATCGTAATAATTTCAGATACTCTGTTGTACAAAATTTCTTAGATGGGCCAGTTGGCGATAAAGGAATTTATAGCACTTTACACGATTTAGTTTTATACGATAAGTATCTAAAAAATGGAAGATTATTAACTCAAAAAAGTTTAGATTCTGCTTATACAGGCCATAATAAACCTGTAAATGGCCACTTTAATTATGGTTATGGCTGGAGAATGTTTGACGGCAAAGGAATGGACAAAGTTGTGTATCATACAGGTTGGTGGCATGGTTTCCGCCATATTTATGTTCGCGATTTAGATAAAGATATTGTAGTTATTTTCTTGGGCAATTTAACCAATGGAAGTTTAATGCATTTAGATGAATTGTTCAAGTATTTAAAAATGCCGATTATCCGTAAAGGGGCTTACACAGGAAGTGGTTCTTTACCTGGAACAGATGAAGATTAATTAAGAAATTTTATCAAAAGCGATTGCTCTTGTTCTTTTATTAAGGTAATTCTTAAGGAGTATGTTTTCTGGTAATTCGAGCATTGCATCTTTTTCAAAAAGTTCAATTACCGTATTTCTTGCTTCTTGTAAAATGATTTGATCTTTAGCCAAGTTTGCCATTTTGAGTTCTAGAACCCCACTTTGTTGTGTGCCTGTAATATCTCCTGGACCACGAAGCTGTAAATCTATTTCTGAAATTTCAAAACCATTATTGGTTTTAACCATGGTTTCTATTCGCAACTTTGAGTTTGGACCCAATTTATTTCCTGTCATTAAAATACAAAAAGATTGCTCTGCACCTCGACCAACTCTACCTCTTAATTGATGTAATTGCGAAAGTCCAAATCGTTCTGCGTTTTCAATAATCATTACAGATGCGTTGGGTACATTCACACCAACTTCTATCACAGTTGTAGCCACCATAATCTGACTCTTACCATCAATAAAACGTTGCATTTCATATTGTTTATCTGCATTTGGCATTTGTCCATGCACAATACTAATTTGATAATCTGGCAAAGGAAATTGATAGCGCATTTGTTCTACTCCAGCCTCCATATGTAATAAATCTAACTTTTCGCTTTCCCGTATCAAAGGATAAACAATATAAACCTGTCGACCTTTGGCAATTTCTTGCTTCATAAAACCAAACATTCGCAATCGTTGACCTTCGAATAAATGTTTGGTTTCAATCGGCTTTCTTCCTACTGGCAATTCATCAATTACCGAAACATCTAAATCCCCATATAAGGTCATAGCCAATGTTCGAGGAATTGGAGTAGCTGTCATTACTAAAATATGTGGCGGAACAACATTTTTACGCCACAGCTTCGCCCTTTGTTCAACACCAAAACGGTGTTGTTCATCAATTACTACCAAGCCTAAATTCTTAAATTGAACTTTATCTTCAATCAATGCATGCGTACCAACTAAAATATCTATATCACCGGCTTCTAATTGTTGGTGTAAAACGGTTCGTTGTTTTTTGGTAGTGTTTCCTGTTAAAATGGCAACATTTATTAATTCACCCCGTAATAAGTCTGCTAAAGATTGATAATGTTGTCGGGCTAAAATTTCGGTTGGTGCCATCATACATGCCTGATAGCCATTATCATTTGCCAATAACATACTCATTAAAGCCACCACGGTTTTTCCGCTACCAACATCCCCTTGAATTAGACGGTTCATTTGACTCCCCCTTTGAGTATCTAGTCTAATTTCCTTAATAACTCGCTTCTGTGCGTTCGTTAAATCAAAAGGAAGCATTGTGTTGTAAAATGTATTTACTTTCTCTCCAACAGTATTAAATAGCGCTCCTTTAAACTTTAAACTTCGTAATTGTTTATTGTGCAATAACTGTAGTTGGATAAAGAAAAGCTCTTCAAATTTTAATCGCCTTTCTGCATGTTGTAACATTGAAGTGTTAGCAGGAAAATGAATGTGAATCAAAGCTTCTTTTCTACTAATTAATTTATATTTCTCTAAAATATAAGCTGGCAGAGTTTCTCTAACTTCATTGATATGTAATTCAATAATATGATGAATTAACTTCTGAATACCTTTGCTATCTAAAAAACTCTTTTTTAGTTTCTCAGTAGAATTATAAATTGGTTGTAGTGTTAAATTACCCGTTATTCCAGTTTGTCTAGGATAGGTTTCCAAATCTGGATGTGAAATACTAAAACCACCATTAAACAAGGTTGGTTTGCCAAAGGCGACGTAAAGACTACCACGCATCACATGATCTTCTACCCATTTTAAACTTTGAAACCACACCAAATCCATCGTTCCAGTATCATCTGTAAATTTGGCAACAATTCTTTTTTTATGTTTTTCACCTATGGTTTCTTTACTCGTAATTCTGCCAATTACTTGCACCAAAGGCATATCAGGATTTAATTCATTTATTTTATAAAAACGAGTTCTATCGATGTACCTAAAAGGGTAATGATCTAAAAGTTGCTCATAAGTTGATATGCCCAACTCCTTTTGCAGCAGTTCGGCACGTTTAGGGCCAACACCCTTTAAATAAACTAAAGAAGTATCTAAATTTGAGGCAAACAAAGCAGATTTATTTTCTCTTAAAAGTAAAAATATCTTTTATCAAGTTCCAATTAAAAAGAAAAACAGCGAATAATAATAGTAAATAGGCAAGTAGTTGATGGAGACTTATTTTTTCGTTGAAATATAAAACCGCAACAGCAAATGCGATAATTGGATTTACATAAATAATAATGCCCAAAGTGGATGATGGAATCCCTATTAACGCATACAAGCTTAAAAAAAGGGGAATCACCGTAAACACTACTGCAATGATAACGATGTGACTCCAAAACCACACCCCTGTTGGAAAGTCTGCATGATGATATATATAAAAAGGCAACATTAATAAAACCGCTACTGTTATTTGTAATGCGAGTACATTCAATTTATCTAAGTGTTGCATTTTACGTTGAATGATAAGATAAAATGCATACAATGCTGCAATAATAACCGACCAAAGCACATCGATAAAAGAGCCTGTGGCCAGCATGATAATACTTAGTAATGCTATACCAAGAGCTACTAATTTTAAGTTAGAAAGTTCTTCTTTTAAAATCAGGAAACCACCAAACGCAGTTATCAATGGACATACCATGTATGCAAAAGCAGCAGACTTAAGATTGATATGATTAACTGCGTAAATAAATGTGTACCAATTTAAGGTGAGCAAAATAGTTGCGCCTATAATCTGAAAAACAATTATTCGTTTTTCCTTTGGTAGGGCGTTTTTAAAATACCTAATATCCTTAGTTAAAATTTTTCGTCTAAATAAAAGTATCGCTATCCAAATAACAACAAGGGAAGTAAATATGCGATAATATAATATTTCCTCAGAAGGAAATGCTTTTAGATTCCTTAAAGGAATAGAGAAAAATCCCCAAATGGCAACGGATAAAAAGGCAGCAAATAAATAACGAGATTTCGACTTCAACAAAGCTTATGCTTTAAATGCTGTCACCGATATTTCTACATTTACACCTTTTGGCAAACCTTTAACAGCAACTGTTTCGCGGGCAGGGAAATTAGATTGAAAATAAGACCCATAGACTTCATTAACTTCTGTAAACAAACTCATGTCTGATAAAAAAATAGTGGTTTTTACAACGTGATCAAACTCGTATTCTGCCTCTAATAATACCGCTTTAATATTTCGCATTATTTGATGCGTTTCTTCAGAAATTGATGAAAGGTTTATCTCTCCATTTTCGGGATTAATGGCTACCTGACCAGATATAAATAAAAATCCATTAGCCAATACTGCCTGACTATAAGGACCAATTGGTGCTGGTGCATTGTGGGTATTAATAATTGTTTTCATTTATTTTTTTAATATAAACCATTGTATCAATTTCCAGATTATTCCACCAGTAAACAATAAGATAGCAATTGCATTAATGATGTGCATTATCTTAATATTGATATTAGTTGGGCGTTGTGGATCTTTCTTTCTAAAGAAGTACATAGAACAAATATAGGTATAAAAAAAAAGTGCTCCGAAATTTCGGAGCACTTTTTATATCGAATTAAGAAAGATTAGTTTCTTGAAGTCTCAACACGACGATTTTGGATACGACCTTCTTCAGTATCGTTAGAAGCAACTGGATTAGCTTCACCAAAACCTTTAGCAGTTACTTGGCTAGAATTAACGCCAGAGTTTACTAAGTAAGTTTTAACAGAATTAGCTCTGTCTTTAGATAATTTCAAATTGTATGCAGTAGTACCTTCGCTTGAAGCATAACCTTTAGCAGTTATTTTACCACCGTTTTCACGCAATACTGAAGATAATTTATCTAAAGTAGGATAAGATTCAGTTTTTAATACTGAACTGTTAAATTCAAATTGGATAGTTTCCCAACCAGTTACGTTTGAAGTTTCAACTTGGGTAACAGGAGCTGCAGCTACAGGAAGTGGACATCCTGATCCGTCAACTTTAGTTCCAGCTGGAGTTCCAGCACATTTGTCAAATTGATCAGCAACACCGTCACCGTCAGTATCTTTTTTCAAATCTTCAACTGATTTTTCTACGTTAGAAACACGATTTTTCAATGCTTCAACTTCTTGACGTAATGTAGGATCTTTCAATTCATCATACATCATAGCTAATGGGTTAACCCAATCCAAGTTAGGTTTAGCTTTCGAACCTAAAGAGAATTCTAATCCAGCAGAAGTGTAAGAATATTTATCTTTTGAAGTACCACCAGCATAAACTCTATCAACGTTATCACCATCAACAAAATTCATTGTATAAGCTAAGTTGAAAGATACACGGTCAGACACTTTAAATTTGATACCAGCACCTACAGGAATGTAAGCTTCTTTGATATAATCATTATCGCCATTTTCACCATATTGACCTTTAGTATTAACTACAGTACCGTTAGCTAAAGTAAGTTTAGGGTTATAAGCCATTAAACCGTAACCAGCAGTTACAAAGAAGTTAACTGAATTCTCACGACGCAAAAAATCTACAGTTGCAACATTTACAACACCTCTTAAATCAGCTGCGTATTGAATATCAGTTTCAAATTCTTTAGCTCCGTTTTGAACACCACCAGTAGCATCTTTATTAGTTCCAGATAATTTGCCACGGAAAATGTTACCTTCTAAGCCAAATGCATGGCCTAATTGTTTGCGTAATGAGATACCATAACCTAAGTTAACATCCCAGTTAGTAAAATCGTTAGATCCACCTGTTACAACAACTGGCGCTAAAACACCCCCGTTGATACCAAATGACCACGTTCTGTACTGTGCTCTACCACCAAACACTTTGGCAGAAGAAGACATTGCAGGAGCATCCTGAGCATTAGCAAGAGTTGTTACTCCCATTAAAGCTACTAAAGAAGCTACAACGCCTTTTTTTAAAGTAGAATAATTCATAATTTTCTTTTTTAAGGTTAAACAAATATTAATTGTATAATTTTTTGTAAGACAAAATTAAACAAATTTTTATAATCTCAAAACACCATACAAACTCCGTTCCAAACTTCTAAAGAACTGATCATTTTATTACATTTGGAAAAATTATCTCATTTAAAGATAGTAAAATTATGAAATACAAAGAAATAAGCTCTTCTCTATTTTTAATGAACAGAGACAATTTTATAAATCTATTGCCTGACAATGCAATAGCTATATTTCAGTCAAGTGACGAGTTTCCCAGAAGTGGAGATCAAAACTTTCCTTTTAAGCAAAATCCTGACCTTTTTTACTTATCTGGCATAGATCAAGAACAATCTATTTTATTGCTATATCCAAACTGTCCTAATCCATTATACAGAGAAGTCCTGTTTTTAAGACAGACTAATGACCACATTAAGGTGTGGGAAGGCCATAAATATACCAAAGACCAAGCTAGAGCAACATCAGGAATTAAGAATATATATTGGTTGGATGATTTTGACAACATTCTACACAGTATAATTCACTATGCAGAATATGTTTATATAAATTTAAACGAAAATGACCGTTATGCTCACTCAATACCATATAGAGATATTCGCTTCATTAAAGAATTACGTGAAAAATATCCATTACACAAATATGAGCGAGCTGCCCCTCTAATGCGGGATTTACGAGCAATTAAATCTGAAATAGAGGTAGAACTTACCCAAAAGGCATGCGATATCACCAATGATGCTTTTAGAAGGGTGCTTAAATTTGTAAAGCCAAATGTATTTGAATATGAAATTGAAGCAGAAATTATTCACGAATTCATTAAACAAGCAGCTACTGGCCATGCGTATAACCCAATAATAGCCTCTGGCAACAATGCTAACATATTGCATTACACCGATAATAATCAGAAATGCAAGGATGGTGAGTTGATTTTAATGGATTTCGGAGCAGAATATGCCAATTACAATGCAGATTTAACAAGAACTATCCCAGTAAATGGCAAATTCACTTCAAGACAAAAAGAGGTTTATAATGCCGTTTTACATGTAATGAAGGAAGCTAAAAAATTGATGGTTGCAGGAGCGATTTGGAATACTTATCATGAAGAAGTTGGAGAAATTATGACGGAACAACTTATTAAACTTAAGCTAATTTCTTCTTCTGATGTAAAAAATCAAAGCTTAACATATCCTGCTTACAAAAAATATTTTATGCATGGAACCTCTCATCATTTAGGGATAGATGTGCATGATTTTGCAAGTAGATATACTCCTTTTGCAGAAGGAAATATTTTAACTTGCGAACCTGGCATTTATATTCCAGAGGAAGGATTTGGCGTAAGATTAGAAA
This sequence comes from Pedobacter sp., assembly GCF_041662865.1. Classification (GTDB taxonomy): domain Bacteria; phylum Bacteroidota; class Bacteroidia; order Sphingobacteriales; family Sphingobacteriaceae; genus Pedobacter. The sequence goes on along the minus strand of NZ_JBAZRL010000003.1, from coordinate 83,486 downwards.
ATGATATTTTGATTACAAAGAATGGAAATCTCGATCTAATGGCCAATATCCCTATTGAAGTAGATGAAATTGAAGATCTTATGAATGCTTAATCCAGTTTTCTGTAAAACGATAAATATTAAAGTCTGGTTGCATTACTGCTGCTTCAACATCCAAACGTAATTGCATTTTATCAATATCTTTCATTCGGTAGTGCTGAATAATTCTTAGTGCTTTTTCTGCCATTAAGAATTTCTTACGCTCATTAATTGCATCAATTGGTTTCAAAATCCATTTGCATACTGCGCTTATGCCTTCATTTTTATCTGCCACTGTTTTAAAAACGGGTATATTTTGATGCTGCTGACTTACTAACTTTTTTAAATTATTTGCAAAAGCATCTGCACCTTCTCTATCTGCTTTATTAACGATAAAACCTTGAGCAATTTCCATCAATCCTGATTTTATATTCTGTATTTCATCTCCCGATTCGGGAACCAACACCACAATTGTTTTATCTGCCAATCCTGCTATTTCTACTTCAGATTGTCCCACACCAACTGTTTCTATTAAAATTAAATCGAATTTGGCAGCTTTTAATACATCTACCATTTCTAACGTTTTAAGAGAAACCCCTCCTAAAGCGCCTCGAGTAGCAATAGATCTGATAAAAACATTTGGATTGTTAAACTGCTGAGCCATTCTAATTCTATCTCCCAATAATGACCCAAAATTGAATGGAGAAGTAGGATCTACTGCCAAAATGGCTATTTTCTTATTCTGCTCAATAAAATAATTTGTAATCGCATTTATTAAAGTGCTTTTACCCGCACCCGGTGGACCAGTTATTCCTAAAACAGGCACTTCATTTTTAATATGAATTTCTTTTAACAAAGTCGATGAGGGCTCAATGTCATTCTCCACAAAAGTTAAAGCTCTTGCTAAAATCCTAAAATTTCCTTGTTCAATTCCTTCCTTAAGTATCTGATGCGAACTCATTGCAAACTATCTTTAGTACAAATAAACAGAATTTTATTAAGTATGTATCATCCAATGTAACTACATGTGATATAGTTTGTTTTTGGTAATATTATGTACAGTAAAACGATCAATCCGTAAAGAAAGAACAAAATATGTAGCTTTGTATGTTTATACCCCTTGAATGAAAACCTATTTCAGATTATTATCTTTTGCTAAACCAATAGAAAAGTTTGCTATACCTTATATCATCGCAACACTTTTTGCCATCATTTTTAATACTTTTCTTTTTACTTTGTTAGGCCCACTAATGCAGGCTTTATTTCTTGGAAAGTGCGAAGACCCAACAAAAGTTCCCGAAGCCAGCGATTCATGGAATCCAATGCATCAATTTGATAATTATATAGGGAATATTATCTCTGACGATAAAATATTTGCTTTAAAGATAATCTGCATCGTCATTATAGCTACTGTTTTTTTAGCTAATTTTTTCCGTTATTTCTCTCAACGATTCATGGAAGATTTGAGAGTACACACTCTTTTAAATTTAAGAAGAGCTGTTTTTAATAACGTGATGAATTTACATGTCGGTTATTTTAGCAATGAACGTAAAGGGGATATCATTTCTAAAGTCGCATCTGATGTACAAGTTGTTCAGTTTACAGTAACCAATACTCTCCAAGTGGTTTTTAAAGAGCCAGTGCAATTGTTATTTTTTATAGGAGTATTAGTTTCAATCTCTTTTAAGTTAACTATATTCTCGCTTTTAGTCATTCCAATTTCTGGATTTATCATTAGTAAAATCGTAAAAAGATTAAAGCAACAATCTACTCAGTCTCATGAGTCTTTTGCTAAAATGATTGGATTTTTAGATGAAGCTTTGAGCGGAATAAAAATTATAAAAGCCTTTAACGCAACCTTTAGAATAAAAGAAAAATTTCATGAAGAAAATAAATACTATTCTAATCTAAACCGTAAAATGGCAAGGAGGCAGCAATTGGCATCTCCAGTTTCTCAAACTTTAGGCGTTTTAGTAGTTGTATTTATTTTATTGTATGGCGGAACAGAGATTTTGAGTGGACACGGTGATCTTACATCAGCAAAATTTGTGGTTTACCTTGCTACATTTTCTCAAATCATGCAACCTATTAAAGCATTAACTGATTCATTTAGTGGCATTCATTCTGGAATTGCTGCAGGAGAACGTGTTTTAGATTTAATAGACACGAAGGCAGAGTTAGAAAATAAACCGAATGCTATTATCTTACCTGAATTTAAAAAAGCGCTGGATATAGAAAATGTTTCTTTCAGTTATGGAGATAAACAAGTACTAAAAAATATTAATCTAAGTATTGAGAAAGGTAAAACAGTAGCTCTTGTAGGCCCTTCTGGCGGTGGGAAAAGTACATTAATGGATTTAATTCCTCGTTTTCATGATCCCTTGATGGGTGATATAAAAATTGACGGGTATAATTATAAAGACTTAACAATAGAAAGCATTCGAGCTCAAATGGGTACTGTTAATCAGGAATCGTTTTTATTTAATGATACTATTTTTAACAATATCGCATTTGCAAAACCAGAAGCCACGCTAGAAGAAGTAATCACAGCTGCAAAAATTGCCAACGCTCATGAATTTATTTTAAATACTGATCAAGGCTATCAATCCTTTGTTGGAGATAGAGGGAATAGATTATCTGGAGGGCAAAAACAAAGAATTTGCATTGCTAGAGCAGTTTTAGCGAACCCTCCGATTATGTTATTAGATGAAGCAACATCTGCGTTAGATACAGAATCTGAAAAATTAGTGCAAGAAGCGTTGAATAATTTAATGCAAAACAGAACTTCAATTGTAATTGCTCATCGATTAAGTACTATTCAACTAGCAGATCTTATTGTGGTAATAGACAAAGGTGAAATTGTTGAAAGAGGGACCCATCAAGAATTAATTGCCAACAATAGAGTTTATAAGAGGCTAATTGATATGCAAACTTTCAACGATTAAAGCCTATGCCCTTAGTTTCTATTGCTCTCTGCACCTATAATGGCGAAAAGTATTTAATTGAACAATTGGATACGCTTGTTAAGCAACATTACCCAGAATTAGAAGTGATAGTAGTAGATGATGGTTCTAAAGATCAAACTGTAGCTATTTTAAAACAGTATGAATCGACTTATCCTTTTTTTAAGGTGTATCAAAATGAGCAAAATCTAGGTTATACCAAAAATTTCGAAAAGGCTATTTCTTTATGCAATGGTGATTTTATTGCTTTATCTGACCAAGACGATAGCTGGGCGTTGGATAAGATTAGCATCATGATGCAAGAGATTAAAGACAATTTACTGCTATATCACGATTCTGAATTTATGACTGAAGAAGGAATAAGTATGAATCGTAAAATGAGTGATGTTAGAAATTTTTATGTGGGACAAGATTCTAGAGTCTTCCTATTGGAAAATTGTGTTTCTGGTCATGCCATATTATTCAAAAAAGAATTGCTGAATTTTATTGGTGAGTTTGATAAGAACAGTTTTCATGATTGGTGGATTGTTTATGTAGCGAGTAATAATGGAAAAATAAGCTTTATAAGCAATTGTTTGGTAAAATATCGTCAGCATACGGATGCGAACACCAATATTTTGGGAATGAAAAGAGATTCATCGAAGAAAAGAAATGCTTTGCTACAAATTGAGCAAGAATATCATCGCTTAAAATTCTTTCATGACTATGAATTTAATAATTTTCAGGCTTTTAAAACCCAATTATTAAAACTTTATACCAATAGAATGGGTTCATATTTTTCATTTTCTTTGGCTTTTTTTATTTATCGTCATAGAGCTCAATTGCTATTTATTAAAAAGAAATCAACCTTTAGTAAAATCAATTTTATTATTAAATATGCTTGGGGATATAAATTAAAGAAATACTTAGTTTAAGTACCCCTAAAAAAATGATTCCTTTGAATTATTTTTTAAACATTGCTAAGCCGTTTACAACAACTGTTTATATTCGTAAATCATTATTCCTTAAATAAATATATTTAATAAGGATTTAGTTTATTATTTGAAGATCACATGTGGAATAAATTAAAATTATTATTCAATCCTAGTACTGCAGATGAGATTAAAAAACTTAATTTTTTTGATCCAACCAAAAAAACAATCTTAGTGATTGATGAAAACTTGCCACAACACGATAAATCTTCAGGATCAAAGCGCATTTTCGAATTAACTAAAATTTTTAAAAGCATGGGCTTGAATGTGATTTTCTTTCCTGCAGACGGATTGCAAATTTCCCCTTACGATCAACTATTGAAAGAGTTAGAGATTGATTTGGTAATAAATGAAAAAAAGCAAATGCTAAAAACATTACAGTCCTTGCTAAAGTATATTGATTATGCATGGATTTCAAGACCAATGCTAAACAAATCATTCCAAAAAATAGTTAAAAAGAACAAAAAGACGAAAATTATTTTCGATACAGTAGATCTCCATTATATTAGACTACTGCGTCAATCGGAAAATGAAAAAGATGAGAAATTATACAGAAGAGCACTAAAATTTAAAAAACTTGAACTTCGATTGGCAAAAAATGCGAATGCCACAATTACAGTAACCGAGCTTGAGCAACAGATTTTAGAGAATGAAAAAATCAACCATGTTTTTACAATCCCAAATATTCATGAACTTCATCAAGCACCAAAAGAAATCTCTTATGAAGAAAGGCATGGTATATTGTTTATTGGTGGCTATAAACATGAGCCAAATATAGATGCAGTAAAATGGCTGATTAACGAAATTATGCCAATAGTTTGGCGAAAATTAGAAAATGTGCCCGTTTATTTATTAGGTAGCTACCCAACAGATGAAGTATTAAACTTATCAAGCAGTCTGGTAGTTGTTCCCGGGTATTTAAATGATGTAAGTGATTTTTTCTATTCCTCTAGAGTTTTTGTAGCTCCTTTAAGGTATGGCGCTGGCATGAAAGGCAAAATTGGTCAGAGCTTAGAATTTAGCCTACCAATTGTAACCACTACTATAGGTGCAGAAGGCATGAATTTAATACATGGAGAAAATGTAATTATTGCTGATGATGTAAAAGAATTTGCACATCAAATAATTGAGCTTTATGAAAATCAACAGTTATGGGGGAAAATTAAATCTAATGCAGCAAATTCTATTTTAAATTATAGTGCAGAAAAAGTTAAGCTGCAACTTACAAATCTATTTATTAGCTTAAATTGATAAAATGGAACTATTAATTTCTATCATAACAATTAATTACAATAATGAATTTGGGCTTCAGAAAACAATCGAGAGCGTAATTAGTCAAACCAGTAAAAAATTCGAATATATTATAATTGATGGGGGTAGTACAGATGGAAGTAAAGCATCAATTAATCTTTATAAACACCATTTTTCTTATAATGTAAGCGAACCCGATCAAGGCATTTACCATGCTATGAATAAGGGAATTAGAGTGGCGAAAGGCAAATTTCTTTTATTTTTAAATAGTGGTGATACGCTGTCAAACAATGATGTACTTGAAAAAATTGACCCATATTTAAATTCGGATGACGATATCATCTATGGTAACGCTGCTTACCTTGAACCTAATGGAAAAGTTGTTCGAACTTATCCTAATGAATTAAGTTTTGGATTTTTCATGGCTCATAATCTATCTCATCAAACTTCTTTTATAAGAAAGTCTTTATTTTATGATCTATTTTTTTACAATGAGGATTACAAAATTGTTTCTGACTGGGAGTTTTTTATTTATGCCATTTGTAAAGAGAATAGGCCATATCAACATGTAGATATGATAATTTGCAACTATGATGTATCAGGGATTTCTTCTATAATTAGTAATCATAAATCTATGAACGAAGAACGTAGACAAACACTGGAAAGATACTTTCCGTTATTTATTAAGGATTATGAAAAAATAACAATACTTAACTCCAAAAGAGGGCAACAGTTTTTTTATATCAAAAAGTACGGCTTTGCTTATAAAATTTTAAAAGCTTGGATGAGTTTTATTTTATTATTCTTACCAAAAACAAAATAATTACTTATTCAAATTAGCTTGTTCTTCAGCAATCAGTAAGTCCAAAACTTGGTAAAAATTATAATCGTATTTCCAATCTAACTCTCGTTTTGCTTTTGCATTATCCCCATAAATATTTTCAATTTCATTTGGGCGATATAATTTTGGATTGACAACACACTTGTCGTTAGAGATGCCCAAAACAGAAAAAACGTAATAGATAATCTTCCTCAAGCTGATTGATTCTCCTGAACACACTAAATAATCAGCTGGTGTTTCTTGTTGTAACATTTTGTACATCGCTTCCACATATAAAGGAGAATAGCCAAAATCACGTTTGATATCGATATTTCCAACTTCTAAATGTGTTTTATTACCTAAGTGAAGCTGGATACTTTCTCGAATTACCTTTTTTACAAAGAAACCATTACTTCTTAAATACGATTCGTGATTAAAAAGAATTCCGCAAGCAATGTACATCCCATAGCTTTCGCGATAATTGGTACAGGTAAAATGAGCCGCGACTTTAGACGTGGCATAAGGACTCAAAGGGTGTAAAACACTATCTTCTGTAATGGGAAGTTGATTTACCTTTCCACACATTTCACTACTGCTGGCTTGGTAAAAGCGAATACTTCGATTTATAGTTTTAATACTCTCCAACAGATTGAATACACTCAATGTATTGAATTGAAAAGTGGCAATTGGCTGCTCAAATGAAATTGAAACCGAACTTTGTGCTGCAAGGTTATAAATTTCATCGGGTGAATATTTTTTCAGAACAGTTTCAGTTTGTTCAATATCGAGCAAATTACATTTAACAATTTCAACATGCTCTTTTATTTTCAAGTAATCCAATCCGGTTAAATTAGGCTGATCATTTCTCACCAACCCAATTACCTTATAGTCATTCTTCAATAATAAAGTAGAAAGATAGGCGCCGTCTTGCCCTGTTATACCAGTTATGATTGCTGTTTTCAAGATTTTTGGATTGAATTAAATATAGAGATACATTCTTTTGCTGTTTTTCCCCAACCGAATTTCTTGCATTGCACTAATCCTTTTTGCTTAAATTCTGCCCGAAGATCTTCATTAAAAACAAGAGTAGATACTTTTGCTCTTAAATCAGCCTCATCTTCTAATTCAAAGTAAATCCCTGCATCTCCAGCAACTTCTGGAAATGAGCTATGGTTTGCTAAAACGATAGGGCATCCACAACTCATTGCTTCTAAAACAGGAATTCCAAATCCTTCATAAACCGATGGAAAAACAAAACACTTTGCGTTGAGATAATAGCTTGCCAATTCAGCATCTTTAAAATTCCGCTGCATAACTTGATTGGCTACACCTTGTTGTTTGATTAGTAATAATTCTTCAGGCGTAAATTCATTACCACCTGCGCAAACCAAATATAAACTTGGGTTTTCTTTTAAAATTGGTGCGATTGACTTAAAAAAGAAATTGAAATTTTTATAATGTGCTCTATTTCCAACAAATAAAATATAAGATTTTGGAAGTTCTAAATCTAGGGTACTTTGATCATCAATACCGCCAGCCAAGTGCACAACTTCAATTTTTTCTGCCGGCGTATTTGGATAAATTTTAAGGATATCCCTTTTTGTACTTTCTGAAATAGCTATAATTTTAGTTGCTTTTTCAATCAGTCCTTTTTTGTGATTTAATGCAAGATCATCTGCTGTAAAGTATGTAGGGTAAATTTCATGAATCATATCATATACATTCAACACAAAAGGTTTATCATCTAAATAAGGAAGAAAATAAGGATCGTAATAAGTTGGCACAAACAAATCAAAATCTTTTTCCTTTAATGCTTTGATTACATTTTTCCGATTTTGTCTAGCTGCATATCTACTTATTCCTTTTTCACTAAATTTAAAGGAAGAAATTCGTTTTAAACGTTCCATTAAACTTAACCCTTTATCAATTTTCTCATTATAATGGATGTTTTTTGTCTGTACAATTGGACAAATTGCCTGATGATCTTTACTTTGATTCAACTCATAAATTAACTCGGTGAAATACCGGGAAATACCTCCAAATTTTTGAAGTAAAAAGATCTGATCATCAAATAGAATTTTCATAGATAGATTTTGGTATTATTTTAACTTCTCTTTCACCATCTCCCAATCAGCGTTCAACAAACTAGTATACGATGGATATTGTTTTTGATCAAATTTCTTCACCATTTTCCGCATCTTCCTAATTAAAAATGGATCTCTCTTAATTTTGAATGGATCCTCTGAAAATGTCTTTTTAGTAAATAAATGTATACTTGCACCATCAGTATAAAAGTTGAAACCAAATTTTTCTGCAATAAAAGCAAGTGATTTCTCAGTATAAAACGCAAGGTGCTGTCCTGTTTCTGGGATGAAATACCACCAATCATCAGATGAATTCAATGGCATTTGAGGGACCAACTCTGTACTAAAAAAGATGGAATCACTATGTTTCATCATCGCTTCAATCTCAGTTAATGGATTGGGTAGATGTTCAAAAACCTCGAAAGCTGTCAGCAGTTCAAACTTAGTGTTGCTAGGCAAATTACTCAAATCAAAATACTCTGCAAATATATTTTTACAATAGATATCTGTATGGTAAAAATCATATCCCTGATCTCTCATTAAACGAGTAAATAGACCATAACCTCCCGCATAATCCAAGTATTTTCCATTCTTATCGAAATGTTTACTTAAGATTTTAAGTAGTTTACCACGCAGGTTTTCATTTCTATATACTAAACCAATATCCAATTTGGTAATTGCAGATGAATAGGCCTCTTCTAACCAATAGGGCTCTTCTGTTTGAATAAATCCAGTTTCTACGCATTTAAAATACGTAATCTCGTATTTGTTCAAAATTTTCACCTTGAAAAGAACGATCGTAGCGCCTCCAGTTACTTTACTCTGCATTATATTTACAATTTATTTTTAACTGCCTTCCATGCTTTAGAAAGCAAACTTTTTTGATTTGGTTGCGCATAAACTCTTTACTCTGGGTATGACTATCCACCACCACGTCTTGAATTTTAAAGATTGGATGAATAATTTTTTGATATCTCCAAATTAATTTTTAGTTAGAGGATGATCGCCAAAAGTATGTGTTCCGCTTTCTCCCATCCCTATATTCTTCACCATATTTACATTAGGCACGATAGACTTATAACCCATCACTAAATTAAAAAACTTCTTTATCAATCTTTTCATCAATCAAATATATTTAATTTAATTATTTCAAGCTTTTAATTTAACCAAAAGGGCAAAAAAAGAACGCCCCAAAATTGAGGCGTTCCAAAAATATTCATGCTATCAGTTTATAACTTTCTTTTAACTTCTACTTGTTCGTAAGCTTCTACAATATCTCCAACTTCAATATTATTAAAGTTTTGGATATTTAGACCGCATTCATAACCTTTAGCTACTTCTTTAACGTCGTCTTTAAAGCGTTTTAATGAAGCTAATTCTCCAGTATAAATTACAACACCATCACGTACAATACGGATTTTGCTATTTCTAGTAATTTTACCATCTAATACCATACAACCTGCAATGGTACCCACTTTAGTAATTTTAAAGGTTTCTCTAATTTCTACGTTTGCCACAATCTTCTCTTCAAATTCTGGAGCCAACATACCTTCCATTGCAGCTTTAATCTCGTTAATAGCATCATAAATAATAGAGTATAAACGAATATCTATTTGTTCTTGCTCTGCTAATTTACGAGCACCTGGCGAAGGACGTACTTGGAAACCAATAATAATCGCATCTGAAGCAGACGCTAACAATACATCAGATTCTGAAATTTGACCTACTGCTTTACCAATAATATTGATTTGTATTTCCTCCGTAGATAGTTTTAATAATGAATCGGCTAATGCTTCGATTGAACCATCCACATCACCTTTAACAATTAAGTTTAACTCTTTAAAGTTTCCAATTGCTAAACGACGACCAATCTCATCTAAAGTAATATGTTTCTGTGTACGCAAACCTTGTTCACGCATTAATTGTAAGCGTTTATTAGCAATTTCTCTTGCCTCAACTTCGCTTTCCATTGCGTTAAACTTATCTCCAGCTGTTGGAGCGCCTTGCATACCCAATACTTGTACTGGCACTGATGGCCCAGCTTCTTCAACTTTTTGACCACGTTCGTTAAATAAAGCTTTCACTTTACCGCTATAACTACCTGCTAAAATTGGATCACCAACTCTTAACGTACCAGCTTGTACCAATACTGTAGTTACAATACCACGTCCTTTATCTAAGGTTGCTTCGATAACCGTACCAGTTGCACGTTTATTAGGATTAGCTTGTAATTCTAATAATTCTGCTTCTAATAATACTTTATCTAAGAGTAAATCTACATTTAATCCGCTTTTACTTGATATTTCTTGCGATTGGAATTTACCACCCCAGTCCTCAACCAAAATATTCATCGCAGATAATTGTTCTTTTACTCTATCTGAATTTGCACCTGGCTTATCAATTTTTGTAAAGGCAAATACCAATGGTACGCCCGCAGCTTGTGCATGATTAATTGCTTCCTTTGTTTGAGGCATCACCGCATCATCTGCTGCAATTACAATAATTGCTATATCTGCTACTTTCGCACCACGAGCACGCATTGCTGTAAAGGCTTCGTGACCTGGCGTATCTAAGAAAGTTACTTGTTTACCTGAGTTAGTTGTTACTTTATATGCACCAATGTGTTGTGTAATACCACCGGCCTCACCAGCTACCACATTCGCTTTACGAATATAATCTAGTAATGATGTTTTACCATGATCTACGTGACCCATAATGGTAACCACAGGAACTCTTGGTTCTAAATCTTCTGGTGCATCTTCCTCTTCAATAACACTATCTGCTTCTTCATCCGCTTTTACAAACTGGATTTCGTAACCAAATTCATCAGCAACAATTGTTAAAGTTTCTGCATCCAAACGTTGATTGATGGAAACGAACATGCCCAAACTCATACAAGTACCAATAATTTTAGTTACAGGCACATCCATCATATTGGCTAATTCATTTGCCGTAACAAACTCGGTAACCTTTAATACTTTAGATTGTAATTGTTCTTCTGCTGCCGCTTCTTCAGCTGTTAATGCTACATCATCACGTTTTTGACGACGAAGTTTAGCACGTTGTGCAAATTTACCAGATTTTCCAGCGCCACTTAAACGAGCAAGTGTTGCTTTAATCTGATCTTGTATTTCTTTTTCTGTTGGTTCCTCTTTAGGCCCACCCGGTGCAGCACCTGGTTTAGCATTTCTAAAGTTTGGACGACCACCAGCCGTATTATTTGTATTATTTCTAAAATCAGGTCTGTTACCAACGTGTGGAGCAGGTGTTCCTGCCGGACGAGGTTGATTTGTACCTTGTTGTTGACCTTGATTCTGTTGACCTTGTCCTTGTTGAGGAGCATTAGGTCCACCAGGTGTTTTTTTGCGTTTGCGTTTGCGTTTTGCAGCTTCACTATCGCCAGAAGAAGCTACAGGTTGGTTTCTACGATCAGGGGTAGTTGGCAAAACAATTTTACCTACAATATTTGGTCCTGATAATTTAACCGAACGAGCTTTAATAACTTCGTCATCGGGAGAAGTTGGAGTTTCTGCCACTGGTGTTACAGGTGTTGGTGCTTTAGGTTTTTCTTCAACTTTAGCTTCAACAACTGGTGCTTTTTCTTCTTTAACTTCAGCAGGTTTTTCTACAACTGGCACCTCTGCTTTAGGAGTTTCAACAACTGCTGGAGTTTCTTTTTTAGCTACCTCAGCAGCTTTAACTTCAACAGGCGCTTCTTCTTTCTTAGCAGGACGAGTTTTACTGTTTAAATCGTTAAGATCTATTTTTCCAACAATTTTCACACCAGGCAAAGATCCTTCTTCGGTTACAGCATCAACTTTAGCAGGCGCTTTTACAGGCTCCTCTACCTTAGTTTCAACTGGCTTTTCTTCCTTCGGCTTCTCAGCAGCAGGAGGAGTATATGAATGAAGGTTTTTAATTAAAATACCTTCGTTTTCAAAATCTTGTTTTTTTCTAGGCACCTCAGCAGCTTTCTCAACTACTTCGGGTTCATCACGACGAATTTTACCTATAACGATCTGATTGGCTTCTTCTTTTACGATTTTATCCCCCTGAAACTCTCTCAATAATGTATCGTACATATCTTTTGAAAGTTTGGTAGTGGGCTTATTTTCCACAGCAAAGCCTTTCTTACCTAGAAACTCTACGGCTGTAGCAATCCCTATGTTAAGCTCTTTGGCTGCTTTAAATAAAATTATGGCTTTGTCGTCTGACATTTATTATCCTATTTTTTTACTAATTATATACAAAAGTAACGTTTATTCTTATTTATTCAAGCATAACACGTTATTCAAATTCCGATTGAAGAATTGCGATCACTTCTTTAATGGTTTCTTCTTCAAGATCGGTACGTTTTACTAATTCATCTACTGATAAGGCTAAAACACTTTTTGCTGTATCGCAACCAATTGCTTTTAGCTCATCAATAATCCAGCTATCAATTTCATCCGAGAATTCTTCGATATCCACATCTTCATCTTCTTCTCCGGCTTCACGATAAACATCGATTTCATATCCCGTCAATTTACCTGCCAATTTAATGTTATGACCACCACGACCAATTGCTAAAGATACTTGATCTGGTTTTAAGTAAACTGAAGCGTGTTTTGTAGCATCATCTAATTTAATAGAAGTGATTTTTGCAGGGCTCAACGCACGTTGAATGTATAATGAAATATTGTTTGTGAAGTTAATTACATCAATATTTTCATTTTTTAATTCTCTCACGATACCGTGGATACGAGAACCTTTCATACCAACACAAGCACCAACTGGGTCAATTCTATCATCGTAACTTTCTACAGCAACCTTAGCACGTTCTCCTGGTTCGCGAACGATTTTCTTAATGGTAATTAAACCATCAAAAATTTCTGGAACTTCAATTTCGAATAAACGTTGTAAAAACTCTGGCGCAATACGTGAAATAATAATTTTTGGAGTTGCATTCACCATATCAACTTTAGAAATTACAGCACGAACTGAATCTCCTTTTTTGAAATAATCTGCTGGAATTTGTTCAGTTTTAGGCATCATTAATTCGTTGCCTTCATCATCCAATACCAACGTCTCTTTTTTCCAAACTTGATAAACTTCACCAGTTACAATCTCACCAACTCTATCTTTATATTTTTTGAAGATTTCGTCTTTCTCTAATTCTAAAACTTTAGATACAAGGGTCTGACGAGCTGCTAAAATCGCTCTGCGGCCAAAACTTTCTAACGTAATTTGTTCAATGTAATCATCACCAACTTCCATATCTGGATCTAGTTGCTTTACTTCAGCAAGTTCGATTTCTAGGTCATCATCTTCAGAAAACCCATCTTCCATCACTTTTCTAGTCCTCCAGATTTCCAAATCCCCATTATCTGGGTTCACAATTACGTCACAGTTTTCGTCTGTGCCATATTTTTTACGCAACATACTGCGAAATACCTCTTCCAGTACGCTAATTACTGTAGGGCGGTCGATATTTTTGAAGTCTTTAAACTCCTGAAATGAATCGATTAAATTAATATTGCTCATTTTTTCATCCTTTTAATTTTGTCTTCATTTGTGATGAAGCTGCTATGGTTTAATTGGTTTATTTTATTCAGTAAACCATAGCGGTTCTATTTAAATGAAATTAAAACCTTTGTTTCTACTATTGTATTAAACTCAATTGGGGTTTCTACCAATTGGGCTTTTTTACCTTTTTCTTTAATTTTCTCTTCTATCGAGATTGCATTATCATTAACGGAAAGCAATTTGCCTTCTTTTTTTTCTCCATTGGATAGTTTAACGCTCAATTCTCTACCAATATTTTTATGGTATTGACGAATCAATTGAAGTGGCTCACCAACACCTGGAGATGAAACTTCTAAATTGTAAGCTTTCTCAATTGTGTTTTCTTCTTCTAAGTGAAAACCAACATGCCTACTAATTGCTGCACAATCCTGAATACTTATTCCCTCATCACCATCTACATGGATAATAAGTTTGTTATTTGGCAGCATTTTTATGTTTACCAAAAACAGTTCAGGTCTATCTGCAATCTTTTCCTCTACGAGCTCTTTAACTCTTTTTTCTACCTGCATATCCTAAATTGTTGCAAAAGAAAAGAGGGGACTCTGTCCCCTCTTCTTCCTCTATTACGGTGCAAATGTACGAATATTTTTCAAAATAAAAAAGCCTATAAATGAGTTATTTATTATCGCTTTAAGATTTGTTGTTGAGCTTTCACTTTATGACCAACATTAGATTTTATGATTTCTTTTCCACTTGCAAATTGTGCATTCAACATTGTTTCAATTAGATATGATTTTCCTTTTACAAATGGTGTTGTCGGGGTAAATAATAGACTATCACCAGCAATACTTAATTTTCCAGGGCATTCAACCTCCATGCTTGTCGAATCGTCATCAGCAGGAGTTTGTAAAACTGATACTAAATTTTGATACGTCGTATCTGTATTTATGTTATTTTTAAGTTGGAAAAGACCTGCAGCCTCTATATTAGTAATTACGATAACACTGCTATCTTTAGAAAAATGAATTAACAATGGCTTGTTATTTGTTGTACAGCCAAATAAGAAAAGGCATAAAAGCCAAATTGATACTTTTAAATATTTTAACATTTAACTAAATTAACATTATGAAGTTGATACTCGAAATTTTACTTATGGGTTTAGCCATGATGCTTGGCGCTTACATTGTTCCAGGTGTTAGTGTAGATGGATACGGCAGCGCAATTATTGCCGCCATCTTAATTGCAGTTGCAAATGCAACGATCGGATTAATTCTAAGAATTTTTACATTTCCACTAAACGTATTAACGTTAGGCCTAATCTCATTTATTATTACCGTACTTATGATTTTACTGGTAGATAACTGGATGACAGGATTTAACACCTCTGGATTTTTAGCTGCTGCAATTTTAGCAATAGCCGTTTCGATTATTAAAATGATATTGGATTCTATTTTTGGAGTTGAGAAAAAATAATTCAAAAATTTAAGCCGCTGATTTTGCAAATCAGCGGCTTCTTTCGTCTTCCGACTTTCAGTCATCTCTGACTATTTAACTTAAAATGCTTCTGCTAATTACCATCTTTTGTATTTCAGATGTACCTTCATATATCTGGGTAATTTTTGCGTCTCTCATTAATCGTTCTACATGATATTCTTTTACAAAGCCGTAGCCACCATGTATTTGTATCGCTTCAACTGTAACATCCATGGCAACTTTACTTGCAAATAATTTAGCCATAGAACCTGCCAATGTATACGATTGTCCTTGATCTTTTAACCACGCCGCTTTATAAACTAACATTCTAGCTGCTTCAATCTGAGTAGCCATATCTGCCAATTTAAAAGCAATTGCTTGATGATCTGAAATTGGTTTACCAAATGCCTTACGTTGCTTTGAATAGTTAAGTGCTAATTCATACGCACCGGCAGCAATGCCCAATGCCTGGGCTGCAATCCCAATTCTACCACCTTCTAAGGTTTTCATGGCAAAAGAAAATCCAAATCCATCATCTCCAATTCTATTTTCTTTTGGAACTTTTACATCATTAAACATTAACGAATGCGTATCAGATCCACGAATACCTAGCTTATTTTCTTTTGGCCCAATAGTAAATCCTGGAGTTCCTTTTTCAACTATAAAAGCATTGATACCTTTATGTCTCAATTCTTTGTGCGTTTGAGCAATTACTAAATATGTGCTTGCAGTACTACCATTGGTTATCCAGTTTTTAGTACCATTTAATAAATAGTAATCTCCTTTGTCTTCAGCGGTAGTTTGCTGAGATGTAGCGTCAGAGCCCGCTTCAGGTTCAGAAAGGCAAAAAGCACCAATTTTTTCTCCTGAAGCTAATGGTTTTAAATATTTTTCTTTTTGTGCTTCGTTTGCAAAAGCTTCGAGTCCATAACAAACTAATGAATTATTTACGGAAACCACTACTGACGCAGACGCATCAATTTTCGATAATTCTTCCATTACCAAAACATAAGAAACAGCATCCATGCCACTTCCATTATATTTTGGATCAACCATCATTCCTAAAAATCCAAGTTCGCCAAGTTTTTTAACTTGTTCAGTTGGAAATTTCTGATGTTCATCTCTTTCGATTACTCCTGGCTTCAATTCTGTTTGTGCAAAATCTCTGGCAGCCTGTTGTATCATCAATTGTTCTTCACTTAACTCAAAAAGCATAATTATGATCTATAAATGGTTAGATTTTCCAAATTTAGTACTTCTTAACCAAATTACTATGGTTGCATAGTAATTTTTTCAATAAATAGGACATCTAGGATAAAAGTTAGACAATTTATTGCTGTTATATTTTAGTTTAGAAATGCGACAAAAACAGTCGGATTTATTTGCACTTTATTCGAATTGATGTCAAGACCACACTTTTCGCTATACCGATGAGTTTTTCCAAATTAGTCGTCTTCATTCGATTTTGTTTCAACCATGCATAGGAAAACCTAACCAAAGATGATTTTTTAAACATGCTTAAATTCAAAATTTAGGATTCATTTCTCCTACATTCCTCCTAGTCTCCTCCTACATTTCTCTTGAAAAATGCCCTTTGAGAAGAACAAACCTAGGGTAAACCTCGAACAACACTAGAGCAACGTCACTTTTTTACTGACATTTCTGGACATTTACAGACATTTTCGGACATTCAAACTACTAGGCTATTGTTCGAAAAAATTAAAATTGTCAAACTTAGGATTAAAAAACTCTAAAAATCAGTTGGGAAAGCTCTGTATTGTTAAGAAGAGGATATTATTTCAGAAGTTTGTTATTATCGTCTGGGAAAACAAGAATGGGTTGATATTTTTTAGCCTCTTCTACAGGCAAAGAGCCATAAGACATGATAATTAAGATATCGCCAACTTGAACTTTTCTAGCTGTTGCACCATTTAGACAAATAGTACCAGTACCGCGTTCGCCTCTAATTGCATATGTTTCAAAACGTTCGCCATTGTTATTATTTACAATTTGAACTTTTTCATTTGCGATAATATTAGCTGCATCTAATAAATCTTCATCTATAGTAATACTGCCAACGTAATTTAATTCTGCCTGCGTTACTTTAACACGGTGTATTTTCGATTTTAGAATCTCGATAATCATACTGCAAAGTTAGCACATTATTACGGAAGATATATAATGTAAGATGGAAGATGTGTCATATCCAATCCATTTTACATATTACATTTTACTTTTTTAGTAGCATATTATCTATTAATCTTGTTTCGCCAACTTTAGCTGCAACGAGTGCTACAGGATATTTAGCAGTTTTATTTTCGATTGGCAATAAGGTCTCTCCATCTGCAATTGTAAAATAATCTAATTCAACACCAACAATTTCATTAATCATTTTTTTTGCACCCTCTAATAGTTGTGCTAAACTCAACAGATTAAAATTATCCTTCACATATTGTAAGGCCCTACTTAACACCAAGGCATTCTTTCTATCTATTTCAGATAAATGGATATTTCTAGAACTCATGGCCAATCCATCTTCTTCTCTTATAATTGGGCAAGAAATAATTTCTACAGGCATATTAAAATAGTTCACCATATTTTTAATCATCAGCACCTGTTGGAAATCTTTTTGACCGAAAAAAGCAATATCTGGAGTTACAGCATCAAAAAGTTTTTTTACAATTTGAGTTACACCCTGATAATGACCTTTCCTAAATTCTCCTTCCAACAAAAATTCTGCATTGCCTAAATCTATATGCCAATTTTCTGGTTTAGGAAAGCTCGGGTACATCTCTTTAACTGATGGCATAAATACTACATCGCAACCAGCATCATTTAGCATTTTGATATCATGCTCTAAAGGCCTTGGGTATTTTTCTAAATCTTTAGGATCTCTAAATTGAGTGGGATTTACAAAAATGCTGCACACTACTATATCAGCCTGTTGCTGCGCAATTTTAATGAGCGATAAATGGCCTTTATGCAGAGCGCCCATAGTTGGTACCAATGCGATTTTAGATTTTGACTTCTGCAATGGCTTTAATAATAATTGCAGTGCTGAGATTGTATGTATAATTTCCAAATTACCAATTGGTTTTAAAGGCTCAAAGTTGAACAATTATCTAAAACTTACAAAGCCTATTGCATAAGTTATTGATAAATATTAATATTTTACGTACCTTTGCACCTTGATAATCTTTAAATTAACATAATTTAATATACACTATGGAGATGGCAAAAACGAAGCTACTGATTGTTACACACGAGATGTCGCCTTTCCTCGAACTCACTAAAATTTCAGAAATTACTCGCCAATTACCGCAAGCAATGCAAGAAAAAGGATTTGAAATCCGCATTCTAATGCCAAGGTTTGGTAACATTAACGAAAGAAGAAACAGGTTACATGAGGTTATCCGTTTATCAGGTATGAACATTATTATTGATGACAATGATAATCCACTAATCATTAAAGTTGCATCAATTCCAGCTGCACGTATGCAAGTTTATTTCTTAGATAATGAAGATTATTTTCAGAGAAAGTATGTCTTCAGAGATAAGGAAAACAAATTTTATGCAGACAATGATGAGCGTACTATTTTCTTCTGCAAAGGCGCTTTAGAAACTGTTAAAAAATTGGGCTGGGCACCAGACATTGTTCATTGCCATGGCTGGATGACATCTTTAGTACCCGCTTATATCAAAACGACTTATAAAAACGACCCTACATTTAAAAATGCAAAAGTAGTTTACTCTGTTTATGAGAATTGCTTTACTGAAACTTTAAATGCTGATTTGCATAAAAAAGCGGTGATGAATAACATGACTGAAGAGGATACAAAAGCATTCGTTAAAGCAGACTGTAACAGCTTGCATATGGGGGCAATAAGCCATTCTGATGCCGTTGTTTTGGCTGATGTAAACTTAGATAAAGATGTGTTAAAATTTGTTAAAGATTCTAATAAGCCAACTTTAGCCTTTAATTTAACCGAAAATTACGAGAACTTCTTCAATTTTTACGAAGAAATCTCTGATGAAGAATTGGTTTCAGTAGCTTAAAAGCGAGCATTATTTTAATATCAAATATGAAATTTTCAAAACTAGACTTATTAACCCTGTTGATAAGTCTTTTTCTTTTCGCATCATGCGAAAACACATCAACAATAGGATTAGAAGTAGATCCTAGTAGCGCTATACAAGGTTCTTTAGTTGATTCGATTACTATTACCTCTCGTACTATACAAGAAAGCGATATAGAAACAAGTACAGCGACTAGACATCCTTTTGGATATTTAATAGATCCGACATTTGGTACAACAGAATCGAGTTTGGCAATGACCGTAAATTTACCTGTTAATGCTTATAGTTTTGGTAACACTCCGACTATTGATTCTGCTATATTAGTATTAAATTATGGTGGCGAATTTTATGGAGATAGTACTTCAACTTACAGTATTGATGTACGTCAGTTGAAAACTGATCTTTCCAAAGAAACTTCTTTTTTGAGCAATAAAGATTGGCCATATTTTAACCCAATTATTGGAAACAAAACAGGAAAATTATATCCAACCACAAAATATAAAGTTACGGATATAGTAGTTGGAAAAGCTGATACGTTAAGAACTGTTACTCCCCAACTAAGAATACCCTTAGATAAAAATTTCATCCAAGCTAATATTGCTGAAGCAAATGCTACAGATTTGAAATATAACTCGAATTTTACTGGTTATTTTGGAGGGCTTCATCTTCAGATTAACAAAACCAGTTCAACTGGAAAAGGCGGAATTATGTTCTTTGATTTTGCAGGCACTAATTCTGCTGTAGTATTGTATTATAAAAACCAAAACGCTACTACCGGTCTTAAAGATACCACATCTGTCAATTTTCCTATTGAAACCGTATCTAATCCTATTGCAGCAACTATTAAGCACAATTACTCAAGCACACCTGTGGCAACACAACTAAGTAACCCTACGGTACAATACCCTGTAACTTATTTACAGCCACTAGTTGGTTTAAGAAATAAAATTGCTTTTCCTTATTTAAACAAATTTGCTGCTAATATTGGTAAGATTGTGGTTAATAAAGCTGAATTGGTGATAGATATAAGTACAGGATCAGATGTGATTCCTTATGGAGCTGCGCCGAGACTTGCCCTTTACAGGTATGATATTGCTGAACAAAGACAAAATGTGCCAGATAATAATTCGGCAACGCAGTATAATAGCGGAGATCCTCGTTCATTGAGCCCAACAGTTTTTGGTGGATATTATAATTCAGTAACTAAACAGTATGTATTTGTGGTAACGAGTTATATCCAAGATCTATTGAACGGAAAAACTACAGATTATGGTACTTTTTTAGCAGTAACACCTACTAATGAATATCAAATCTATCCATCTATTTCTGCTGCTGCCAGATCCGTAATTGGCTCTTTTAAAAAGACTCCCGTTGCAGGCGATAATTTGATGAAATTAAACATCTACTATACCAAAATAAACTAAAAATTTATTTTACGCAACCGTTTGATTAATCGCTCAAAAGCAATACTTTTGAGCGATTTCTTATTTTAATGGAAAAATTTATATGTGTGGAATTGTAGGTTATATTGGTTTTCGTGAGGCATGGCCAATTGTAATTAAAGGGCTAAAAAGATTAGAATACCGTGGTTACGATAGTGCAGGCGTTGCATTAATTAATAATGGTAATTTAAACATCTATAAAAAGGCCGGAAAGGTTCAAGAACTCGAAAATTATTCCGTAGATAAAAATTTGTCAGGAACGATTGGTATGGGGCATACACGTTGGGCAACCCATGGCGCACCATCAGATCGTAATTCTCACCCTCACACTTCCAACAATAGCAGATTAAGTATCATCCATAATGGAATTATTGAAAACTATGCTACCCTAAAAGAAGAACTTTTAAGAAGAGGTCATACTTTTAATAGCGATACTGATACAGAGGTTTTAATCCATTTGGTAGAAGAAATCTATAAAAACGAGGAAGTTGACTTGTTAGAGGCTGTTAGGCTGGCATTAAATGAAGTTAGCGGTGCTTATGCTATTGTTATAATGGATCAAGATAATCCAAATGAATTAATAGCTGCTAGAAAAGGTAGTCCTATGGTTATTGGCGTTGGTCAAGGAGAATATTTTATTGCATCTGACGCTACGCCTATTATAGAATATACTAAAAATGTTATTTACCTAAACGATAATGAAATTGCTTTTGTAAAAAGAGATGAGCTTTTAATTAAACGATTAGATAATGTTATACAAACTCCATATGTACAAGAATTAGAGCTTCAATTAGAAATGCTTGAAAAAGGTGGTTACGATCACTTTATGCTAAAGGAAATTTATGAGCAACCTCGTTCGATTAGAGACTGTATGAGAGGTCGTATCTATCCTGAAGAGGGCAAAGTACAACTAGGCGGAATTAAAGAGTTTGCAGACAAGCTTAAAAATATAGATCGCATTATTATAGTTGCCTGTGGCACTTCTTGGCATGCTGGTTTAGTAGGTGAATATTTAATAGAAGAATATGCCCGCATTCCTGTTGAAGTGGAATATGCATCAGAATTTAGATACAGAAATCCGATTATTACTGAAAAAGATGTAGTTATTGCTATCTCTCAATCTGGCGAAACTGCAGATACAATGGCCGCCATAGAAATGGCTAAAGAAAAAGGCGCCACTATTTTTGGTGTTTGTAATGTAGTTGGAGCCTCTATCCCTAGAATAACTCATGCTGGTGTATATACGCATGCTGGTCCAGAAATTGGTGTAGCATCTACAAAAGCATTTACGGCACAAGTAACGGTTCTAACGCTAATGGCGTTTTACATGGCACAACAAAAAGGAACTATTTCTAATTCAAAATTAGTAGAACTTTTAACTGAATTAGATTGTATTCCTGATAAAATTCATATTGCATTGCAATCAAATGATATTGTTAAAGCAATCTCAGAAAAATTCAAAGATTCAAGAAATTGTTTGTTTTTAGGTAGAGGAAGTGGTTTCCCTGTTGCTTTAGAAGGTGCTTTAAAATTAAAAGAGATCTCTTATATCCATGCAGAAGGTTATCCTGCAGCAGAAATGAAACATGGTCCAATAGCTTTAATTGATGAAGAAATGCCTGTCGTTGTTATTGCTACCAAGAATTCATCTTACGAAAAAGTAATCAGCAACATCCAAGAGGTTAAAGCTAGAAAAGGAGTTGTTATTGCGATTGTAACAGAAGGTGATACTGAAGTTAAAAAGATGGCCGATTATTGCATTGAAATCCCTGATTCGAGTGAGGCATTTTTACCACTATTAGCAACAATCCCACTACAATTATTATCTTATCATATTGCAGTCTTAAGAGGCTGTAATGTTGACCAGCCGAGAAATTTAGCAAAATCTGTAACCGTAGAATAAAACAAAAAGGCTCGATAATATCGAGCCTTTTTGTTTAAATAAGTTTTGAGCATTAAAAGGGCAAATCACCAGTTTCGTCTACTGGACTTACAAAATCATCCTCACTTTTAGGAGTGGTACCTCCATTACTTGCAGGGGTATTTTCGAAATCACTTTTTCTACCTAACATCGTAAAATTCTCTGCTACAACTTCAGTAACATACTTTTTAACTTTTTCCTTGTCTTCGAAAGATCGAGTGCGCAACTTACCTTCGATATAGACCAACTTTCCTTTTTGGAGATACTTAGAAGCAACTTCCGCCAAACCTCTCCACAGCACAATGTTGTGCCATTCAGTTTGTTCTACACGCTTGCCGTCTTTATTATACGTTTCTGAAGTAGCTAACGGAAAACTCGCTACCGTGACCCCACCTTCTAAATGCCGAACCTCTGGGTCTTTTCCCAGGTGTCCCACTAAAATAACTTTGTTAATGCCAGACATAGATATATTTGATTAGTTTTTTATATACAGGTTAATAAAATCGCTTATTACTTTAGGATGAGGTAAATCTTCAAAATCTTCAAGCAAAACAGATTTAATGTCTGTATGTAGATTAAAGTTAATAATATAATTATCTAAACCAAAAAATTGTACATATATAATTTGGTGGGTTAATAAATGCTTTTTTTGCATTTTAGGTATAATTTTAACGTTTGATCCGAATGTACTTTTTACTTTTTCAATGAAAGATTTTTCTTCAAAATCAGGCCTTTCTTCCGTCTCAATTAAAGGGAAATCATATAGATGTTGCCACACATCTCCAGGTTTACGCTGCTTTGTTAGAATTTGACCATTGTCTATTCCAACAAAGTAATTAAACCATCGTTCTCTTACTTTAAGCTTTTTTAATTTTACAGGTAAAACATCCACTTTGTGATGTTTATATGCATAACACCCTAGTTGTAAAGGGCATATATTACACGCTGGTGATTTAGGTTTACATTGTAAGGCGCCAAACTCCATAATAGCTTGGTTGTATACAGATGGTTTTTGATTTTCGATTAAACTCTGTGAAAGTTCTGAGAACAATTTTTTCCCAGTGGTAGAATTTATAGGCTCCTCAATACCAAAATATCTTGCCAATACTCTAAAAACATTACCGTCTAAAACAGCTTTAGATTGATTATTAGAGAAAGATGATATTGCCGCAGCGGTATATTCGCCAATTCCTTTCAACTGAATTAGCTTTTCGTAGTGCATCGGAAATATTCCATCGTGTATTTCCATTACTTGTTTAGCAGTAAACAACATATTTCTACCACGCGAATAATAGCCCAAACCTTGCCAAAGTTTCAATACTTGATTTTCCGTTGCCTCTGCAAAAGATTTAACCGTAGGGAAGTGTGCTAAAAATTTATTGAAGTAGGGCAATCCTTGCTCAACACGGGTTTGTTGTAAAATAATTTCTGATAACCAAATCACATACGCATCAGTAGTATTACGCCACGGAAGCTCACGTTTATTAGTTTTATACCATTTTACAATTTCATTTTGGAAGTTCATTCCTTCAAAAATACAATCAAAATATATCATTTTAACAAAACTTGCATTAACATGATAAGTTTGATTGTAAATAAATCATCTTTTATTTTCCTATCTCATTAAAAAGCAATACTTTTGCAACCCCAAAACAGTTATAATATTTAACAACAATAACTTAATAATAGAAAAATATGACTAAGGCAGATATTATTTCAGAAATATCAACAAAAACAGGAATTGAGAAAGTAGACGTACAGGAAACAGTTGAGGCGTTTTTCAAGGTGATCAAAAATAGCATGATTGGCGGAGAAAATGTTTACGTAAGAGGATTTGGTAGTTTCGTTGTAAAAAAGAGAGCACAAAAAACTGCTAGAAATATTTCTAAAAACACTGCGATTATTATTCCAGAGCATTTTGTTCCAAGCTTTAAACCAGCAAAAGTTTTTGTTGATAAAGTAAAAAACAACTCTAAAAAAGTTAAAGCAGAAGCTTAATTCATTATGTTAAACACAGTCCGTTCAAAACAAGTTTTTATAATTATTGCAATTTTATTGCTTGTTGGATTTTTGTTTACAAGAGAAATTAAGGGTTTAGTTAAACCAAAGGATGAGGCTAGTAAAATGCCAACTGAGCAGGCTACTGCAAATTCGACTACTGCACAATTAACTATTGAAGAGTTATCTGCTACTGCAAAGAACTTAGTGAGCAATGCTACATCAAAAGAGATATCCGCTTTAGAAAGCGCTTATAAAGGCGCCTCAGGAGCAGAAAAAACCACTCAAGCTAAGCAATTGGCTCAAAAATGGGATGATGTTGAGCAAGCAGCTCCTAGTGCAATGTACTTAGAAGTTGTTGCAAACGAAGAACCAACGTTAACGAATTGGTTAAATGCTGGGACACGTTTTTTAAAAGCTTTTGATAATGCTGTACAAGATAGCTTGGTTCAACCAGTTATGTTGCAAAAAGCAAATGCAGCTTTTACTAAAGCCTTAGCAATAGACTCTACGAGCAGCGATGCAAGAACTGGTTTAGGAACTACCATTGTTAATGGTTTAGGTGCACCAATGCAAGGTATAGCAATGCTATTGGATGTAGTTAAAAAAGATCCTAAGAACCTTAAAGCAAATATGCAATTAGGCATGTTCGCGATTAAATCTGGTCAATTTGATAAAGCAATTATTCGTTTTAACGATATAATTACCAATATCAAAGCTACACCAGATGCCTATTTTTATTTAGCTACTGCTAATGAAAATTTAGGTAACAACAAAGAAGCAATAGACGCTTATTTAAATAGCAAGAAATTAGCAGCTAACCCAACATTATCCAAATGGATTGATACTAAGGTAGCTGAGTTAAAGAATAAACGTTAATTAACAGAATTAATAAAAACATTAAAAACTTAAAATTATGCCAAGCGGTAAAAAAAGAAAAAGACATAAAATGGCTACGCACAAACGTAAAAAACGTTTAAGAAAAAACAGACACAAGAAAAAATAGGATTTCCCTATTAGTGTATTGATCAAAAATAAATATCTGATGATTCGGGTATTTATTTTTGGATTCAATGTTTTTTGGTCCATGTGTAATAAGGCATTAAATTGCCTTAAAATCTGTAGCTTTTGGTAAAGGAATTAATAATCGATTCGACTCCCACGGGAGTAACCATAGCTTTAATTGAAGATAAACATCTTGTAGAACTTCATAAGGAACACATTAACAACAATTACGCCGTTGGCGATATCTATTTAGGCCGCATTAAAAAAATTATGCCTGGTTTAAATGCTGCGTTTGTTGATGTAGGTTATGAGAAAGATGCATTTTTGCATTATTTCGATTTAGGTCCGCAAGTACAGTCTTTAATAAAGCTTACTAAAATTAAGCGTAACGGCACAGTTAATGGCACTTTATTAGATAATTTTAAATTAGAATCTGACATTAATAAAGCGGGTAAAATATCCGAAATCGTCAGTAAAAATTTGATCCTACCCGTTCAAATTGCTAAAGAACCTATTTCTACTAAAGGCCCTAGATTAAGCTCTGATCTTTCTATTGCAGGAAGATACATAGTTTTAGTGCCCTTTTCTAATGTAATATCGATCTCTAAAAAGATTAAGAGTAATACCGAACGTAATCGTTTAAAAAAGATTATTGAAAGTATAAAACCCAAAAATTTTGGGGTGATCATCAGAACGGTATCTGAAGGAAAAGGCGTTGCCGAATTACAAAAAGATTTATTGGATTCTGTATCTAAGTGGGAAAACTTCACAAAGAAGTTGCCCGATGCAGAACCTTCTAAACGTGTTTGGGGAGAAATGGATCGTACTTCTACCCTAATCAGAGATATTTTAAGCACCGACTTTACAAATGTTTATGTAAACGATGCAAATCTATTTGAAGATATTCGTTCTTATGTACATGAGATTTCACCAGAAATGGAGAAAATCGTTAAACATTACAAACATAAAGAACCCATTTTCGAACATTTCGGTGTAGAAAAGCAAATTAAAAATGGCTTCGGCAAAACGGTTAATCTTGCTGGCGGAGCTTATTTAGTAATAGAACATACTGAAGCTTTACATGTTATTGATGTAAACAGTGGTAATAGAACTGCAAGTAAAGAAAATCAAGAAGAAAATGCACTTCAAGTAAATAAAGAAGCTGCAAAAGAAATTGCTCGTCAATTAAGATTGAGAGATATGGGCGGTATTGTGGTAATCGATTTTATCGATATGCATAAACCAACTAATCGTAAAATGCTTTTTGATTATTTACGTGATTTGATGTTGCTTGACCGTGCTAAACACACTATTTTGCCGCCAAGCAAATTTGGATTAGTTCAAATTACTCGTCAGCGTGTTAGGCCAGAAATGAATATTGTTACGGTAGAAAAATGCCCTACATGTGATGGTACTGGAGAAATTAAAGCAAGTATTGTTTTAATGGATGACATAGAAAGTAATTTGACCTATATTTTGCAAGAGCAGAATGAAAAGAACATCACACTTTGTGTGCACCCTTATATTGAAGCTTATATTAAAAAAGGATTTCTTTCATTACAATGGAAATGGTTCTTCAAATTTGGCCAACGAATTAAGATAAGATCAGTATCTTCTTACAACTTAACGGAATTTCATTTTTTATCTTCAAAAGACGAAGAAATTAAATTATAAACAACTAATAAAACTGAGGGCCTGGTTTCTAAAAAGAAATCAGGCTTTTTTATTGTTCATAAATTTTCAAGCTTTTTCAGCTGAATAAATCTAAATTCGTAGTAACAAATCGTAAATCAAATTGGCTAAAACAAAATCAGCATATTTCTGTCAGAGTTGTGGTTATGAATCTGCAAAATGGTTGGGCAAATGTCCCTCATGTAACCAATGGAATACCTTTGTAGAGGAAATAATTGATAAAGGGGCAACTCATGTTCCAACGTGGAAATCAGCCACAGGCACACAAAGGTTAAGTAAGCCCAGCAAGGTTGAGGAGATTCAAAGCGCAAATGAAGAGAGAACCACTACAGGCGATTCAGAATTGGATCGGGTTTTAGGTGGTGGATTAGTTGCAGGTTCGGTTATTTTAATTGGTGGCGAACCTGGGATTGGTAAATCAACTTTAATGTTACAGGTTGCACTAAATGTATCTGGCAGGAAAGTATTGTATGTTTCTGGGGAGGAAAGTGAGCAGCAAATTAAAATGCGAGCAGAAAGAATTACAATCAATCCAAAAGCAGACTGCTATATTCTCACTGAGACTTCAACTCAAAATATTTTTAAGCAAATAGAGCATTTAGAGCCAGAAATTGTAATTATTGATTCTATCCAAACCTTACATTCTGCACATATTGAATCTACTCCGGGCAGTGTTTCTCAAGTTAGAGAATGTACTGCGGAACTATTGCGTTTTGCAAAGGAAACAGACACACCTGTTTTTTTAATTGGGCATATTACCAAAGATGGTGCAATTGCGGGGCCTAAAATTTTAGAGCACATGGTGGATACTGTTTTGCAATTTGAAGGAGACAGGCATCACATTTATCGGATTTTAAGATCTATTAAAAACCGTTTTGGTGCAGCTTCAGAGCTAGGAATTTATGCCATGCAAAGCAGTGGATTAAGAGAAGTTTCAAATCCATCAGAAATTCTTCTTTCACAACGAGATGAAGAATTAAGCGGAATTACAATTGGAGCAACTTTAGAGGGCGCTAGACCAATGCTAATTGAAACTCAAGCATTAGTTAGCATTGCTGCTTATGGAACTCCGCAGCGATCTGCCACAGGCTTTGATACTAAACGGATGAATATGTTGCTTGCCGTATTAGAAAAAAGATGTGGATTTAGATTGAGCGCAAAAGATGTTTTCTTAAATATTGCCGGTGGAATTAAAGTAGAGGATCCTGCGATTGATTTGGCGATCATGGCGGCGATTATTTCATCTCATGAAGATATCTTTATCTCCTCTAAGATTTGCTTTGCTGCTGAAGTTGGTTTATCTGGAGAGATTAGAGCAGTAAATCGTATAGAGCAACGCATTTCAGAAGCAGAAAAATTAGGTTTCGAAAAAATATTTATCTCAAATTACAACCTAAAAGGGTTGGTGAAGGATAAATTCAAAATACAAATAATTACCGTTAGCAAAATTGAAGAGGTTTTCTCATTACTTTTTGGGTAACTTTTTGATTTCTCTTGAGGAAATAAATTGCCCATATTATGATTATCTGGTATTATATTTCTACAGTTAAATATTAAGGCTCATCACAAAATCTTAGTCAATTAATATTTAATTAGCTATTTATCAGTTATCTATGAATATTATTTTATTTAATTTATTATTTGGACAATCTATTGCTTCTTACTTAGCATTGGTATTTTCATGATTACTAATAAATAGGGATGATTGACCCCCACTGCTTTTAAGTAGTGGGGATTTTTTTCAACCCCACATTTATAAGGAGAATATTCCTTAATTAAAAAGATTTTAAATATTTTTGTATCAGATAGATAAGAGTACATCCAAATTAAAAATAGAGAAAATGAAAAAAATTATTTTAAGCCTAGCCCTTTGTATGTTTACTGCATTTGCTTTTGCACAAGACGCAACTTCATTTGAAGGAAAATCTTTTGGTGAAGGTGTTAAAAAAGGAAATGTAATTACAACTGCAGAAGTAAATGCAAAACTTGGCAATGAAACCAAAAAAGACATGAAAGTTACTGGCTTAGTAACACTAGTTTGCCAAAAAAAGGGTTGTTTTATGAATTTAGAAGCACCAAATGGCGAGACTATTCGTGTGAATTTTAAAGATTATGCTTTTTTTATGCCTAAAGATTTAGCAGGTAAAAAAGTAGTAATTGATGGTTTTGCAGAAAGAACGGAAACATCTGTTGAAGATCTAAAACATATTGCAGAAGATGCTAAGAAACCAGCTGAAGAAATTGCAAAAATCACAAAACCTAAAAAAGAAATTGTGTTTGAAGCAAAAGGAGTCGTAATTTTGGAAGATTAGAAAGGTTCTCCTTTTTAATATTGATTGATTGAACCCTGCTCTCTCCGGAGTAGGGTTTTTTTACACAATTGATTGTTTGCAAAATTTGAAGGTTGAAATGCTGTAACGTTTTGCAAACATCCACATCCAATCTAAAAACAAAAAATTTTATGTTTATCTTACTACTTAAACACAAACAGATATGATTATAGTCGCTATCATTGCAATCGCCGTTTTAATTATTGGTATTGGGATATACAATTCCTTAATTAGTAAAAAAAATCAAGTAGCAAATGCATTTTCTGCTATAGATGTAATGCTTAAAAAACGTTTCGACTTAATTCCAAACTTAGTGGAAACTGTTAAGCAATACATGCAATACGAAGGTGATACGTTAACCAAGATCACTGAATTAAGAGGTAAAGCTTTAGGAACAAATGTTAGTGAAAGTGATAAATTAGCTTTAGATCAACAAATTGGAACTGCTGTAAAAGGCTTAATGGTAAGTGTTGAAAATTACCCTGATTTAAAAGCAAATCAAAACTTTTTAAACTTACAAAGCACTTGGACAGAGAGTGAAGAACAAATTGCAGCAGCCAGAAGAAATTATAATTCTTCAGTAACCGCTTACAATAAGGCTGTAATGATGTTCCCTGGAAATATGTTTGCGGGCATGCTGGGTTATCAACCAATAACAGTTTTAGAAACTGCTGAAGAAGAACGTAAAAACGTAAGTGCCAAAGACCTTTTCAATAATTAATGTCTACAAATTTCACGCTACCTTCGGCTGTAGAAAACGTACTTGCTGAACTAGAAATTGAACGAAAAAAAATAGTTTCTAGTAAACTACAAGGCTGGAGCTTTATTGTTTTGGGCGTTATTTGCTTTGCTTTTGGTTCAGTTTTAAGTCTAGTTATACTAGCAATTGTTGGTTTTATTATCGCAATCCCTGGTGTAATTATTTTATTCCGCATTGGTGATAATGTTTCTAATTATAAAAGACGATTTAAACAAGAAGTAATAGGTGCTGCGTTAAGTACAGTAGATAAAAGTTTAACATTGGATCCTAGCAGAGGAATTACACAATCAGAATTTACATCTTCACAGCTTTTTACAACATCTCCAGATCGTTATAGTACAGAAGATTTAATATGTGGAAATATAGGTAAAACCAGCTTCTATTTCGCGGAGGTACATGCAGAATATAAAACTGAAGTTCAGACAAAAAGTGGCAGACAGGTAACTTGGCATGACATTTTAAAAGGAATTGTATTTACAGCAGATTTCAACAAAAATTTTAATGGCGTTACTGTAGTTAGGCCGAAAGATTTTGGCAGTAAGATTGGCGCCTGGTTTTCTAAAAATGTATATTCATTTGGAGATAAAAACTTAGTGGAGCTTGAAAACGATGGCTTTAATAAAAATTTTGTAACCTATGGTACTGATCAAATTGAAGCCCGATATATTTTAACTCCAGCAATGATGGAAAAAATTAACGACCTCAATCAGCGATCGGCCTATACCATCTCTTTATCATTTATAGATACTAGAATGTATATTGCTTTCCCATTGGATAAAAATTATTTCGAACCCCCTGTTTTTAAAACCCTACTAAAACCAGATTTATTAGATGATGATATGTCTGTGTTGAACTTTATGTATGATATTGTACGGGAGCTAGATTTGAATACAAGGATTTGGACAAAACAGTAATTAAATAAA
This sequence comes from Pedobacter sp., assembly GCF_041662865.1. Taxonomy (GTDB): domain Bacteria; phylum Bacteroidota; class Bacteroidia; order Sphingobacteriales; family Sphingobacteriaceae; genus Pedobacter. The sequence continues at coordinate 52,254 of NZ_JBAZRL010000003.1, read as the reverse complement.
AATCCCTCAACTTTTGTTAAGGGATTTTACTTTGTTAATTAGTCTTCGACAAGCTTAGACTCACAGTATCATTTATTCTATTTTGATAAATACATCGATTTATCTTTATATAATTTACGGAATAAGGATCTTCTAAGTCTTTAATGAAACGAATGGCTTCGCCAGTTGATTTCATTTCTGGACCCAATTCTTTCGTTACTTCAGGGAATTTATCAAAAGAAAATACAGGTTCTTTAATTGCATATCCTTTTAGTTTACGAACAATGTTAAAGTCTTTTAACTTGTTTACACCTAGCATAATTCTGGCTGCGATATTAATGTAAGGCACATCATAGGCTTTTGCGATGAATGGAACTGTACGAGAAGCTCTTGGATTTGCCTCAATTACATACACCTTATCATCTTTAACCGCAAACTGAATGTTCAATAATCCGATTACATTTAAAGCTCTTGCAATTTTCTTAGAGTAGGTTTCCATATCGGAAATTACCTGTTCTGATAAGCTGAATGGAGGTAAAACTGCACTTGAATCTCCAGAGTGAATACCTGCAGGCTCAATGTGTTCCATTAAACCAACAATATGCACATCTGTTCCATCGCTAATAGAATCTGATTCGGTTTCTTCTGCTCTATCTAAGAAATGATCGATCAACACTCTGTTTCCAGGTAAATCCCCCAATAACTTAACAACCGCTTTTTCTAAATCCTCATCGTTAATTACAATACTCATTCCTTGTCCACCTAAAACATAACTTGGGCGAACTAAAACTGGGTAACCAACTTCATTTGCAACTACAATTGCTTCTTCAGCATTCTCGGCTACACCATATTTTGGATAAGGAATATCTAATTCTTTTAATAAGTCTGAGAAACGGCCACGATCTTCGGCAACATCCATATCGTTATAGGAAGTGCCTATAATTTTTATATTGTTTTCATGAAGTTTTTCAGCCATTTTAAGGGCTGTTTGTCCACCAAGTTGAACAATAACACCTACCGGATTTTCTAGCTCTATAATCTCACGAACATGTTCCCAGAAAACTGGCTCGAAGTATAATTTATCGGCCATGTTAAAGTCTGTAGATACCGTCTCAGGATTACAGTTAATCATGATGGCTTCAAAACCGCTTTCTTTAGCTGCTAATAATCCATGTACACAAGAGTAATCAAATTCTATACCTTGACCAATTCTATTTGGTCCAGAACCTAAAACAATTACTTTTTTCTTATCGGAAACTATTGATTCGTTTGTCCCTAATTCATCTCCATTTGAAAGTATTTCGTTACCAACTAAAGAGATCTGAATAGGTGCCTCTTCAAAAGTTGAATAGAAATATGGCGTTTGTGCTGCAAACTCTGCTGCACAGGTATCAACCATTTTATACACACGTTTAATACCTAATTCTTTACGGCGATTGTAAACCTCATCTTCGGTTACGTTGCCTAAAACATAGGCAATTTGTATATCAGAAAAGCCTCTTTGTTTTAGGTTGAAGAAGAAATCTTTTGGAATATTAGTTAATGAATAACGTTTAAGTTCTACTTCTAAGTTTACTAATTCTTGAATTTGAGACAAGAACCATTTATCTATTTTAGTTACTTTACGAATAGATTCTAAAGGAACGCCCATGCTCATTGCATCTTTAATTAAGAACAATCTGTTCCAACTAGGGTGCTCTAAGCCGTACATTATTTCGTCAATACTTCTGTTATGCCTACCATCTGCACCTAAACCTGCTCTACCAATCTCTAAACTTTGGGTAGCTTTTTGCAAAGCCTCAATAAAACTACGACCAATTGCCATTACCTCGCCTACAGATTTCATTTGTAAGCCTAACTCCATGTTTGCTCCTTTAAATTTATCGAAATTCCAACGTGGGATTTTTACGATAACGTAATCCAAAGTAGGCTCAAAATACGCAGAGGTAGTTTTAGTAATTTGATTTTCAATCTCATCTAAGTTGTAACCGATGGCTAGTTTAGCTGCAATTTTTGCAATTGGATAACCTGTCGCTTTACTTGCTAAGGCTGATGAACGTGAAACACGAGGGTTAATTTCAATCGCAATAATATCATCGTTATCTGGATTTACAGAGAACTGAACATTACATCCGCCAGCAAAATTACCAATGGCACGCATCATTTTTATAGCTTGATTACGCATTTCTTGGTAGCAACGATCTGATAACGTCATAGCAGGAGCTACGGTAATTGAATCTCCCGTGTGAATTCCCATTGGATCGAAATTCTCGATAGAACAAATGATGATTACATTATCGTTATTATCTCTCAACAATTCCAATTCGTATTCTTTCCAACCTAAAACTGCTTTTTCTACTAAAACTTCGTGAGTTGGAGACGCTTCTAAACCGCGTTTTAAGGCAGCATCAAAATCTTCTTTTTTGTGTACAAAGCCACCGCCAGAACCACCAAGGGTATATGATGGACGAATTACTAATGGAAAACCAATATCTTGTGCTGCTTCTTTTCCTTCTAAATAAGAGTTTGCAATTTTAGATGGAGCAACACCTACACCGATATCAACCATTAACTGGCGGAATGATTCTCTATTCTCAGTTTTCTCAATTGCAGCTACATCTACACCAATAATTCTTACACCGTGTGCTTTCCAAATACCACGTTCTTCTGCATCAACACAAAGATTTAAAGCTGTTTGACCTCCCATTGTTGGCAGTACTGCATCAATTTTAGGAAGGTTTGGGTTATTTGCATGATCCGTTAAAATCTGTTCAATCGATTCTAAAGTTAAAGGCAACAAATAAACATGATCACCAATAACTTTATCGGTCATAATGGTTGCCGGATTAGAATTGATAATGGAAACTGTAATTCCTTCGTCTTTAAGTGAAAGTGCGGCTTGTGAACCAGCATAATCAAATTCGCAAGCTTGACCAATAATAATAGGTCCCGATCCGATAATAAGTACTGAGCGTATGGAGGTATCTTTAGGCATTGTGGGGGTTTAAAAAAGTCTAAAGTAATAGTCAATTTGACTGCTAGCTGGGAGAATTCCTATGCTATAAAATGAAAATCCCAACTGCTCTGTCGGGATGCAAAGATAGGTTTTTTGAAAGAAAAAAGATGCTGTTTTTTGAAATTTATTGTAATAAAAAAAGAGGGCATCAAGCCCTCTTTTTGTTTTTAACACACAATTTATATTTATTGTTGCAATTTTATTTCTCCTAAATCTGTTGTTGCGCTATCTGTAACTGCAACATTTTCTATAGAAGCATCTTTATATGGGGCATTTGCTTTTACCCAAATGGTATAAGTGCCTTTCTTAACATTACTAAATACAAAAGCGCCATTACTAATCTGACTTTTTAAAGTGTCCGTTCCAGCAACTGCAACAACTTCTTTTGCACCCTCGGCAGGTGTTACTTTACCTTGTATTCCACCTTCTTTAATTGAGCCGAATGCAAACAATCCTAATGATAAACCTGCAACAGCTAAAAAATTTAAACTCGCTCTTTTCATACTTTTAATTTTAGTTAAACTTCTATTAATTAAGCGTAAGTTTTTTCCATCTAACGAGTTTAAATTAATGTTTAGTTTTTTATAGGTGCGTTTAAATAAACACTTTTATAACGAACTTGTTTTAAAAGATATTGCCTGCTTAACTCAAACTAAATTGAAAACTGCTTAAGAAATGCCGTTAAAGCGTCTTAAATTATAGACAGGAATCATGTCCTTAAACTATTAAAACTATTTGGAATAGCATTTGTTTAGTATACTATAATTAACAAATCACATACAGATGAAAAAGATAATCTTACCACTTATTGCTTTAGTTGTTCTCATTAGCAGTTGCGCTACAGTACAATCTATCATAAAATCAACATTTCCTTATACAGCGACATTAGTCATCCCAGCAGGTACTAAGAACAATGTTGTGCAGGTAACAACTAGTACGGCTAGCAGTTTTGATCAAATATTCGGAAACCAAAGTGGTACAGATTACATTAGAGATGTGCGAGTTACTTCTGTAAGATTAGATGCTAGCAATCCAAGTAGCCAAAACTTAGGGATATTTAAAAGCGTAAAGCTATTTTTAGGGAATGGCAGTTCAGAAGTCATGGTTGCGTCAAGAAATGATGTATCAGAAAATATTGGCAACAATCTTGTACTAGATATAGACAATTCACGTTTTGTAGATGAATATATCAAAGGAAGTAATTTGAGAATGAGGATGGAATACACGTTAAGGAATAGTTTAACGAGTGATGTGAGTGTAAGAGCGGCGATAAATTTTAGCTCATCGCCAAATACAAAATAGAACTAAAATTTCCTCAACAAGTTTGAGGATTCTTCATAAATAGTTTGTTTGGTTTATTGTCCGGTAGGGGTTGTTCCCTATCGGACTTTTTTGTTTTATACCACATACATTTTAATGGTACTATTTTATACTTTTGAAACATGTTACTATTGATTGGCGGTTTTAAAGAAAGTATATCTCAATTCATTTTTGGGACTGGGGTATTAGAATGGTGTGGAGTTTTTACAGGAATTCTCTGTGTATGGCTAGCTGCAAAAAACAACATCTGGAATTGGCCAATTGCAATAATTAGCGTACTGATTTACATTGTTATCTTTTTCGAAAGTAAGTTATATGCAGATATGGGTTTGCAATTTTACTTCTTCGCTATGAATATTTATGGTTGGTACTATTGGAGTAAACAGAGAGATAATCCAGAAAAAGAACGACCAATTAGCCTAATTACTTCAAAAGAAATTGTATTATCTAGTATTGGAATAATTGTTTTTACACTCGCCTTAGGTTTTATACTACACAAAAACACGGATGCTTCCTTCCCTTTTATAGATAGTTTTTGTACTGCTTGTAGCTTAATTGCACAGGTATTTTTAGCAAGAAAAGTATTACATAATTGGTTAATTTGGATATTCGTAGACATCATTTATGTAAGTGTGTATTTCTCTAAAGAATTATATGCAACAGGGTTAATGTACGCTTTATACGTTGTTATAGCTACTATGGGTTATATAGATTGGAGAAAAATCTACCGTGAACAAACAAATTAAAAAAATAGCAATTGTTGGCCCGGAAAGTACAGGGAAATCGACCATATCTCAACAATTGGCTAAACATTATAATGTGCCTTGGGTGCCAGAATATGCTCGTTATTATTGCGCAGCTTTAACCGCCGATTGTACTTTACAGGATGAAATTAATATGTTTCATGGTCAAGTTGCTTTAGAGGAATCTGTTTTGGCAATGGCTGGTACTGATTTTATTATATGCGATACAACTTTTGTAACAGTAAAAATTTGGAGCGATGAAATGTTAGGCGAAACACCTCAAATAGTGCTCGATGCCTTAAAAACCCGTCCATACGATTTCTATCTCTTGCTTGATATCGATTTACCTTGGCAAGAAGATCCTTTAAGAGACTTTCCGCACATGCGAGAACATTTTATGGAAATTTGGCATAAAGAACTAAAAGCACTCCATGCGCCGTATAAAGTAATTGGAGGCATAGAAAATCGTCTGCAAAACGCTATAAACGCCATAAATAATTTTCTAAAGCAATAGGTCTCAATCGTATATTTTCTAAAACTATTTCTTAATATCAATCCTTTTGCCTTACATTTGCACCATCAATAAGGGGTGCCTTGTTTTGTAAAAAACGCAAATACAGGCTGAGAACATACCCATTTTAAAGCGTAAAGCTTTAAATGCACCTGATCCAGATAATGCTGGCGTAGGGATGGTTTATGGAGTTTAACTAAAGTCGGGAGTGCCCCTACGTCGGCAGGTTTAACTAAAACAAAAAATACAAATTGAAAAAATTTAAGTTAGCAGTAATCGCTGCGCTATTGTGCCCAATCATTTCGATGGCACAATTCAACATTTCGGGTACGGTATCTGAAAAAAACAACGCCATTTTATCAGGCGCAACAATCCGATTAAAAGGTAAATCATCGGTTCTTTCTAGTAATGAAGCTGGACATTACGAGTTTAAAAATCTTCCGGCAGGTAATTACACTATAGCTGTGAGTTTTTTAGGCTATCAAAGCCAAGAGCAAACTATAAATCTAAAAGCAAATGTTGTATTAGATTTTAAATTAAACCAACTTACTTTTTTAGCTAATGAAATTGTAGTAAGCGCAACTCGAGCAGCTGTAAACTCGGCGAGTACATACAAAAACATCGATAAGGAAGCCATCGCTAAAAACAATTTCGGGCAAGATTTACCTTTCTTGTTAGATAACACACCAGGCGTTGTCATTACTTCAGATGCTGGTGCGGGTGTAGGTTATACAGGTATTCGCATCCGCGGGAGTGATGCAACTCGAGTAAATGTAACGTTAAACGGTATTCCGTACAACGATAGTGAAAGTCAAGGAACATTTTGGGTAAATATGCCAGATTTCGCTTCATCGGTAGATAATATTCAAATTCAGCGTGGAGTTGGGACTTCTACTAATGGTGCAGGCGCTTTCGGAGGAAGTTTAAATATTCAAACTACAGCAGGTGAAACCGAAGCTTATGCAGAGTTAAATAATACTTACGGATCTTTCAATACATGGAAAAATACGGTAAAAGTTGGTACGGGTTTAATTAACGATCATTGGAGTTTTGATGGCCGATTATCTCGCATCAAATCTGATGGTTTTATTGATCGTGCTGCTTCTAATCTTAAATCTTATTTCCTATCAGGAGCTTACCACGGAAAAACGGATTTACTGCGCATTAATGTGTTTTCAGGTAGCGAAAAAACATATCAGGCATGGAATGGCATACCAGAATCGCGTTTAAATGGAGATGTTGCAGGCATGAACGACTACATTTCTCGTAATGAATTAAATCCGGCAGATGCCGCCAACTTGTTAAACTCTGGTAGTAGAACCTACAACAGTTTTACGTATAAAGATCAAACTGACAACTATTGGCAAGATCATTATCAACTCCTGTACGCTAAGCAATTTAGTGATCAATTCTCTTTTAATGGTGCTTTACATTATACTGCAGGGCGAGGATATTACGAAGAATTTAAAGAAGGGCAGAAACTAGCAGACTATGGTTTACAGCCAGTAGTTGTGGGCGCTACAACCATCACCAAAACAGATTTAGTACGTAGAAGATGGTTAGACAACGACTTTTATGGTTTTACTTATGCCTTCAATTATAAGCCTGCTGCAAAATTACAATTAACTTTGGGTGGCGGATATAACGAATATAAAGGCGCTCACTTTGGACAGATTATTTACGCACAGTACGGAAGTAATGGCAACAACGACAGGCATTATTACGATAATGATGGTTTTAAAACCGACTTCAACTCTTATTTAAAAGCCAATTTTAACCCAATAGAAAAGCTGACAGTTTTTGCAGACTTACAATACCGACATATTTATTACACTGTTTTAGGAACTGAGAAAAGTCTAAATCAGTTAGATATTAAAGACAAACTTGATTTCTTTAATCCTAAAGTTGGCGCAAGTTATTTTGTTGACCCTAATGCAAATATTTACGCATCGTTTAGTGTAGCCAATAAAGAACCTGGCCGCGATGACTATGTAAATGTAGAAGCTGGAACGCTACCAAAATCTGAGCGATTAAACAATTTAGAAGCGGGTTATCGTTTCAAAAACGCTTATCTATCTGCAGGTGTAAATGTGTATGGCATGTGGTATAAAGATCAATTAGTCGTAACTGGAAAAATTAACGATGTAGGCGAATACTACCGTCAAAATGTAGACAAGAGTTACCGAGCAGGTGTAGAATTAGATGCTACTTATACCATTAATCAGCAGTTTTCTGTATTAGCAAACGCAGCTTTAAGTCGTAATAAAATTAAAAACTTTACCGAATTTGTAGATGATTATGATAATGGCGGGCAAATCGTAAACACTTACAAAAGCACCAATATTTCATTCTCGCCAAATGCTGTAATTTCTAGCGAGTTAGTGTATAGCCCAATAAAAGCATTGGCTTTAGGCTGGCAAAGTAAATATGTAGGCAAGCAATACTTAGATAACACCCAAAACGACACCCGCAAATTAAACTCATACTGGGTTAATAATGCACGTTTAGCATACGATATGCAGCTAAAAGGATTTAAAAACATCAACATCGCTTTGTTAGTTAACAATATTTTAAACAATAAATATGAAAGCAATGGCTACACTTACGGTTACTTTTACGGAGGTGCACAAACCACAGAGAATTTTTATTTCCCACAAAGTGGAACGAATTTAATGCTAAGTTTAAATTTAAAGTTTTAATCTTTTAACAAACCCGTCATTGCGAGGAACGAAGCAATCTCCTTAAACAAATTACTTCGTTCCTTTTCAATAACATTTATATAATCGACGACCTAACCAATGAAAAAATACATAGAAAAACTCCACTTCATCACCCACGATATTCCACAACATTCGCATATAGCGCAGGCACAAATAGCTTGCGAAGCAGGTGCTAAATGGATCCAATATCGGTGTTTAAGCAAAGCTGATGATGACCTATTAGCAGATATAAACACCATTGCAGAAATTTGTGATGATTGGGGTGCAACTCTAATCGTTACCAATCACATTCATTTAAAAGGTAAAGCCGATATACAGGGTTTCCACATAGAAGATATGGATGCAGATTTTATCGCCCTGCGTAAACAACTTGGCGAGGAATATACCTTAGGTGGCTCATCAAACACTATAGAAAACCTGATTAGATTAGCCAGCGAAGGCGCAGATTATGCGGGATTTGGTCCTTTTAAAGTAACTACTACTAAACCAAATAATGCGCCCTTGCTTGGCGTAAGAGGCTACGAAGATGCAATAGAAGCATTAAAAAGGGCAAACATAGACTTACCAATTTTGGCGGTTGGTGGAGTAACTTTAACAGATATACCGCAACTTTTAGCAACAGGCATTTATGGTATTGCTGCCTCATCAGCCATTAATCAAGCTACAGATATGCATGAGGCTTATTCAGGTTTTTATAAAGCTGTTATTTAATACATTTCCACAATTACTTAACACACTCGTCATTGCGTAAAACAAATAGGAGATTGCTTCTTGCCTCGCAAGACGTCCGCTTTACAACCCTTCCCAAACCTCCATTCCCAAGAACGAGGACACTCCTACTTATACTACAATCACAAAACATCACCAGCAGAAATACCAACTGGAGGTCATTTTATGATTGTAAATAAAGCATCTCAGCTACAACCGCTTATATTTGATGGTATTAAGCAATACTACTATGCAAAGCGAAAGCACAGATATTCTCAACCTTGATGACGTAAAAACATTGGTAGATGACTTTTATGGAAAAGTGAGAGACAATCAATTACTAGCCCCTGTTTTTAACAGTGTAATTAAAGATAACTGGCAGGCTCATTTAGAAAAGATGTATACCTTTTGGCAAACCATTTTATTAGAAACACCTACTTACAGTGGCAGTCCATTTTTAAAACACGCCAAACTGCCCATTGCAAAAGAACACTTTGATACCTGGATCAGCTTATTTAACCAAACCGTTGATGAACATTTTACAGGTGAAAAAGCAAGTGAGGCAAAATGGAGAGCTGCTAAAATGAGTGAAATGTTTCAATACAAACTAGATTATTACAAAAATAATCCGGCGCAACCCCTAATTTAAAATCCCGAAATAGTAATTTTACTACAAATTAATTCCTTTGGAAGAGCAGCCCATCATTACCGAAAAAAAAGACCCATTTGCCGCACTCCGTTACCGAGAATTTCGCTCTTATTTAGGCATGCGTTTCTTCTTTACGTTTGCCTATCAAATGCAAGCCGTAATTATTGGTTTTCATATTTATCACTTAACAAAAGATCCTTTAGCATTAGGTTTAATAGGGCTTTGTGAAGCTATCCCTGCCATCAGCATTGCTTTATATGGAGGTTATGTTGCTGATAAATCAGAGAAAAGAGGTTTATTATTGAAAATATTTAGTGGAGTATTCTTGTGTTCATTAATTATGTTGGTTGCCACTTCTAAACAAATGCATACCTACATTCCAACAAGCTATATCATACCCATTATGTATTGTATGGTTTTTGGAGTTGGTTTAGCTCGAGGATTTTTCGGTCCAGCCACATTTTCTTTAATGGCGCAAATTTTACCAAAAGAATTATATCCAAATGCAAGTACCTGGAGCAGTTCTAGCTGGCAATTAGCTTCAATCTTAGGCCCAGCGGCCGGTGGGTTAATTTATGGTTTTTATGGCATCACGCCTACGTATATTGTTATTATCATCTTTATATTTATTTCCTTAATCTGTATTTTCTTCCTTAAGAAACATCAACCCACCTTTATACCTAAAGAAAGTATTGTAAAAAGCCTAACCGAAGGCATCAACTTTGTTTTTAAAAGCAAAATGATGCTAGGCGCAATGAGTTTAGATTTATTCTCTGTATTTTTTGGTGGCGCCGTTGCATTACTTCCCGTATTTGCCAATGATATTTTAAAAGTAGGCTCCGAAGGTTTAGGTTTTATGCGAGCTGCTGCATCCAGCGGAGCTGTAATTACCATGCTCTTAATGACTAGGTTTTCGCCTATGAATAAACCTTGGCGTAACTTATTAATTGCCGTTGTAGGCTTTGCGACCAGTATTATCTGCTACGGTTTATCAACTAGTTTCTATTTAACATTGTTCTTTTTATTCTGCGAAGGAGCATTTGATAGCGTGAGTGTAATTATTCGTTCTACCATTATGCAGCTCCTTACACCCGATCAAATGAGAGGCAGAGTTTCGGCAGTAAATAGCATGTTTATAGGTTCATCTAATGAAATTGGCGCATTCGAATCTGGTCTAACAGCAAAGCTGATGCGAACCGTACCTGCTGTGGTTTTTGGTGGCAGTATGACTTTGGGCATTGCAGCAATTACGTATTTCAAAACTAAAAGTTTATTGCCGTTAACGCTAAACGATATCAAGCCTGCGGATAAAATTGAGGATCAGATTTAGACTAAAATATATAGGGGCATAAAAAATATAGTTTTATGTTGCCTATGTTTTCTATGTCCCTATCGGGTAAAAAGATCTCTAGAATCTAAGATAAAACTTCATTGTCCACTCGTTCACCAACCTGTTGTCTCCACATTGCGAAATACAAGCCTTTTTCAGCCAATAAGTCTGCGTGTTTACCTTGCTCAATAATATGTCCTTTCTCTAAAACATAAATCCGATCTGCATGACGGATGGTTGATAAACGGTGCGCAATTAAAATGGTTACATGACTGGTTAAAACCGACACATCTCTAATTGTCATTGTAATTTCTTCTTCAGTTAATGAATCTAAGGATGAGGTGGCCTCATCAAATACCAAAATATCTGGATTACGTAATAGTGCTCTAGCAATTGATAAACGTTGTTTTTCTCCGCCAGAAACTTTTACACCACCTTCACCAATTACAGTATCCAAACCTTTATCTGCTCTGGCCAGTAAATTCTGACAGGCCGCTTGATGTAAAACTCGCATACAATCTTCATCACTTGCCCCAGGTTTTACAAACAGTAAGTTTTCCCTAATTGTTCCAGAAAACAGTTGTGTATCTTGTGTTACAAACCCTATTTTCTCTCTCAACTGATCTAAATCTATCTCTTTGCCAGAAGTTCTATTGTACAACACTTCACCTTCAATTGGCTGATAAAGTCCTACTAGTAGCTTTACTAAAGTTGTTTTTCCAGAGCCTGATGGGCCGACAAAAGCTATAGTTTCTCCATTATTGGTAGCAAAGCTGATGTTATTTAAAGCATTAGTTCTTCCTGATAAATGTTTGAAACTTACATTTGAAAACGCTAAGGTTTCTATTTTTTCTAAGCGAATAGGGTTCACAGGTTTTACATCTACAGGTGTATTTAAAATCTTTTTAAAATTACCTAGCGATACTTCTGCCTCCCTCCAAGATAAAATCACATTTCCCAATTCTTGCAGCGGACCAAACAAAAAGAACGAGTAAAATAAGAAAGAAAAATACTGTCCTGGAGAAATCGTATTCTCAAATATTAAGATTAATAAAACCACTACCATTGTACTACGAACCAAGTTTACAGTAGTTCCTTGTACAAAACTCATGCTGCGAACATATTTTACTTTTCTTAATTCTAAGCCTAATATTTTGTAGGTAGTTTTATTTAATCGCTCTATTTCTTGACTAGCTAAACCTAAACTTTTTACCAATTCGATATTACGAAGTGATTCTGTTGTAGAACCTGCTAAAGCTGTCGTTTCTGCAACAATTGAACGTTGTATCGTTTTAATTTTACGACTTAAAAACCAACTTAAAAAACTAATAATCGGAATTGATGCAGCATAAATTAACGAAACTTTATAGCTAACTGAAAGTGAGTAAACGATTACGAAGATTAGCCCAATTAAACTAACAAAAAGAATACTGATGAATGAGGTGATGAACTTTTCGCTATCTAATCTAACTTTTTGCAAGATACCTAACGTCTCACCGCTTCTTTGATCCTCAAATACTTGATAAGGCAATTCTAGCGAATGCTTTAATCCATCGGCGTACATTTTTGCACCAACTTTTTGTACAATAATATTGGTAAAATAATCTTGGAAGTTCTTCGCAATTCTGGAAACCATTGCAGCACCAACTGCTAAGCCAACAAGACCTAAAACGCCCCAGATATATTCACTTCTACTTAATTCGTTGTGTCTGTTGATGAATCTATCTAAAATTCTCCCTGTAAAGTAAGGATCCATTAAAGAGAAACCTATGTTAAAAGCGGCTAATACAAGCGCCAAAACCACAATCCACTTATGTGTTTTTAAATACTGAAGTAATAAATTCATTTTTTTATGTTTGGGTTTCAAAAATAAACAAAGGGAATGAAGCTATGCTACATTCCCTTTTAAATTACAATCTAACGATATAGAAATTAGATTGTCATGATATCTTTTTCTTTAACTTCTGCATGCTTATCAACTTTAACAATATATGCATCGGTAATTTTCTGAACTTCACCTTCTCCAGTTTTTATTTCATCATCAGAAACGCTTTCGCCTTTTAGTCTTTGAATTTTACTGTTAGCATCTTTACGAATATTGCGAACAGTGATACGTCCTCTTTCCGCTTCTTCTTTTACTTTTTTCACTAAGTCCTTACGACGTTCTTCTGTTAATGGTGGTACAACTAAACGGATAATTACACCATCATTTTGGGGGTTGATACCAATATTAGCTTCCATAATAGCACGTTCTATTGGCACTAATAAAGATTTTTCCCAAGGTTGAATAATTAAAGTACGTGCATCTGGGGTAGTAATGCCACCAACTTGCGCTAATGGAGTGGGTGTTCCATAATAATCTACCATAATTCCATCAAGCATGCCTGCCGATGCTTTACCCGCTCTTATTTTAGTTAATTCAGATTCGCAATGAGCAATTGCTTTTTCCATTGCTACTTGTGCATCTTCTAATTGTTTCTTTATGAGGTCGTTCATAATGTGTTCTGTTTATACAAAAATATAAAAAATGGTTAAGATTAGCCTTGAACTAAAGTACCTATTTCTTCTCCATTGGCAATTTTCATAAAGTTGCCGTTTTTATTCATATCGAAAACGATAATTGGAACTTTGTTTTCTTCACAAAGCGTGAAAGCTGTCATGTCCATTACGTTTAATCCTTTAGCGTAAACTTCTTTGAAAGAAATCTCCGTATATTTTGTTGCAGTTGGATCTTTTTCTGGATCTGCAGTATAGATTCCATCAACACGAGTTCCTTTTAAAACTACATCTGCATTAATTTCTATTGCTCTTAATGCCGCTGCAGAATCTGTTGTGAAGTATGGATTTCCAGTACCTGCTCCAAAAATAACTACACGGCCTTTTTCTAAATGTCGAACGGCTCTTCTCCTAACAAATGGTTCACAAATTTGTTCCATTTTAATAGCTGATAACAAACGGGTTTTGATACCCACTTTTTCAAGTGCATCTTGCAAAGCCATACTATTAATTACGGTAGCTAACATGCCCATGTAATCAGCTTGTGCTCTGTCCATTCCAGATTTTTCTGCACTTAATCCTCTAAAAATATTACCTCCTCCAATAACGATAGCTATTTCAAGGCCTTTATCGTGAACTGCTTTAATATCTTCAGCATATTGTCTAACTCGTTCATTGTCAATACCGTATTGCAAATCACCCATCAACGATTCGCCACTCAATTTTAGTAAAATCCGTTTATACCTCATGACCTCAAAAATATTAACAATTTTTTACTTAGCTGCTATGCTTTTTAAACAATTGATGTAATTATTTAGTTGTGGATCGATTCTCCTTTAAATAGTACTTCTTTTAAGTTCAATTCTTTGTCTAAAATAAGTAAATCTGCTTGGTAGCCTGATTGAATTCTTCCCTTTAAGCTATCTTCTCCAAGTAATTTTGCTGGATACAACGAGCTCATTTTTAAAGCATCCTTTAGATCGATATCACATTGATTTACACAATTTTTAACGGCTTGTAGCATCGTTAAAGATGATCCTGATAATGTTCCGTCTGGCATTACAAATTTATCTCCAACTAACTGGTGTTGATAAGGACCTGATGAACATTCTGTTACAGCATCTGTAATTAAAAACATTCTCTCCTTTAACAATTTCTGACTAAACTTTATCACTTCAAAATCTACATGATTGCCATCGGCAATGATACTTGCCATTGCTTTATTGTGATTAAAAACTGCTGTCGGAATACCTGGTTCTCTATGATGAATTGGAGACATCGCATTAAATAAATGTGTGGTAGTTTGTATGCCTAAATCATATGCTTTCGTTGCTTGTTCAAAACTAGCATCACTATGCCCTAATGATACTACAACCTGATTATCCAACAAGTATTGAATTACTTTTTCATCTTGTAATTCTGGAGCAATGGTTATCATTTTAATTACACCATCGCCAAAATCAAGCAATGCTTTAATTTCATCAAGTGTCGCTTTGCGGATAAATTCACTTACATGGGCGCCTCTACGTTTTGGATTTAGGAATGGTCCTTCCAAGTGTAAACCCAAGCAATTTTTTGCTGCTTTTCGGTGCTCTTTTGCAGCTGTAATACAAGCATTAAAAACTTCTGGTGTATTTGTTGCAATACAAGTCAGGAAACTAGTTGTACCCGTTCTTAAAAGATTTTCTTCAATAATTGTTAACGCTTCTACTGTTGGATCTGCAGAAAACAGCTTACCTCCAGCGCCATAAATTTGAAGATCAATAAAACCAGGAATAATAAGATTTTCTCTTTTCGAAACGATTTCGGATTCTAGTACAGATTTAATTTTTCCATCTGCGATTTCTAATCCTTTTAAAGGCTTTATTGTATCTCCGTCGAAATAGTTGTAAATATCAAACGTTTGCATCATGTTAAGCGGGTGATTTGTGCTAAGGTAATATTTTAATCTTTTATATTGGTTGCTAGAAACCTTCAGATATGGATAAAATACAGACCTCAAAAAGAAGAAATTTTCTTAAAACAACTTTAGCTCTTGGCGCTACGGCGTTTATCAATCCATTACAAACAATAGCTAGTTTACCAGAAAAAGCGGATGAATTTACTATTTCCGTTGGACCATATTTACAAACTAATTTTGGTAATGAGATGAGTATCTTATGGCTGACAAACAAAGTTGCTGCTGGCTGGGTAGAGTTTGGAGATTCTCCTGATAAGCTAAATCAAAAAGCATATGGCAAAGCTGAATTAGGTTTAAAAGCCGCAAATAGCAAATTAAACTGTGTTACACTTAAAGGCTTAATGCCAGGGAAAACCTATTATTATCGGATTTATTCTAAAGAAATTAAAGATTTCCAACCGTATAAACTTACTTACGGAAATACGATAAATACTGAAACCGAAAGTTTTATCAATACTGATATAGCTAAAAAAGATGTTTCATTTTTAATGTTAAACGATATTCATGATCGACCAAAATCTATTCCTTTGTTATTGGATTTAGATAAAGAAAAGAAGAATGATTTTATCTTTTTTAATGGAGATATTTTTGATTATCAGACAGATGAGCAGCAAATTATTGATCACATGCTAAAACCTTGTGTTGATTCATTTGCAAAGAAAACACCATTTATATACGTAAGAGGAAACCATGAAACTAGAGGAAAATTTGCCAGAGAATTTCCTCAGTATTTTAAACATGTAGGCTACGATGCATTTAGTGTAGGCCCTGTGCGCTTTGTGGTTTTAGATACCGGGGAAGATAAGGAAGATGCGCATCCTGTTTACGCTGGCATAGTTGATTTTGATCAATACAGAATTGAACAAGCAGAATGGTTTAAAAATGAAATCAACTCTAAGGCATTTAAAAAAGCTCCATTTCGAATTGTATTAATGCATATTCCACCACGTTTTTCAGGAGATGCACATGGGCCTAAGCATTGCACCGAATTATTTGAGCCTTTATTAATCAAGGAAAAGTAGATTTGGTTTTAAGTGGGCATACGCATACCTATAAGGTGCATCAACCAAATGAAGAACTAAATAAATACCCCTTAATAATTGGGGGTGGGCCAAGAGATGGAACCAGAACATTAACAAAAATTACTGCCAATGCTAATGAAATAAAGGTTAGCATGTTAGATGATCTTGGCAAAGAAGTAGGCAGTTATACTGCAAAAAGGAAATAAAAAAAGGGTCGGTTAAATTAACCGACCCTTTTTTATAAAATATTCTTGATTTAAGAACCTAATTGTACTCTTTTGAAAGCTTTTACAGTTAAACCTTTAACTGTATTGTCTAAAAATTTACGAACATCCATAGAACCGTCTTTTACAAACTCTTGGTTTAATAAAGTACTGTCTTTGTAGAATTTGTTCAATTTACCAGCAGCAATTTTTTCTACCATTTCTTCTGGTTTACCTTCTTGACGAATTACATCCTTAGCAATTTCGATTTCACGCTCGATAGTAGCTGGATCAACAC
The DNA here is from genome assembly GCF_041662865.1 of Pedobacter sp. Lineage (GTDB taxonomy): Bacteria > Bacteroidota > Bacteroidia > Sphingobacteriales > Sphingobacteriaceae > Pedobacter. Next base: position 35,299 of record NZ_JBAZRL010000003.1, on the reverse strand, counting down.
CGTCTTTATCAACAGCAACTGGGTTCATTGCAGCAATTTGCATTGCAACATCTTTACCAGCTTCAGTAATATCTGTGCCATTAGCGCCTTCGAATACTACTAAAACTCCCATTTTACCATTAGAGTGGATATAAGAAACGATTTTTTCGCCAGATACATTTGCGTACTCTTGAATAACGATTTTCTCACCTATTTTACCAGTTAACTCAGTGATAGTTTCTGCAACTGTACGTCCATCTTCTAATGTAATTGCTGCTAATTCTTCGGCAGAAGCAGGATTGTTCGCAACTGCTGCAGCTAAAACAGCCTGAGCAAGATTACGGAAATCTTCAACTTTAGAAACTGGCTCAGTTTCACAAGCTAAAGCAACTAATTTACCATTTGTTCCATCTGCTGAAATATTGATTAATACTTGACCTTCAGAAGTAGCATTACCAGAACGAGCGGCAGATACTTTTTGACCTTTTTTACGTAATAAATCAACAGCAGCTTCGAAATCGCCATTGGCTTCTACTAATGCTTTTTTGCAATCCATCATACCGGCTCCGGTTTGTTGGCGTAATTTATTTACATCTGCGGCAGTAATTTGTACTGTAGACATTTTGTATGATTTTTATTTTTTTTATAAAATATTATGGGTTGAAGGTTACAAGGTTATGGGCAAACCCGCAACTCGTAACTCTCAACCCACAACTTAATTTAAGCTTCTGTAGTATCTTCTGTTGATGCTTGTGCTTCAGCAGTTTCTTTTTTAGTTGGTCTTTTCTCGCCAGCAGCTCTAGGCTCTTTAGTTTCTGGAGCATCAGCAGCAGCCTTAACAGCTACAGCTTCTTTTTCAGCTTCATCATCTTTTTCGCGTTTGCGCTCATCTAAACCTTCTTCGATAGCTTTGATAATTACATCAGTAATCAATAAAATTGATTTAGTTGCATCATCATTCGCTGGAATTGGGAAATCGATGTTAGATGGATCAGAGTTCGTATCAACCATTGCAAAAGTAGGGATGTTTAATTTCATCGCTTCTGCTACAGCAATATGCTCTTTTTTAACGTCGATTAAGAAAATCGCAGCTGGTAAACGGTTTAAATCTGCAATACCGCCTAATAAACTTTCTAATTTGATACGCTCACGTTGAATCATCAAACGTTCTTTTTTAGAAAGGATAGAATAAGTACCGTCTTTAGTCATTTTATCGATGGTAACCATCTTTTTAATTGACTTGCGTACTGTAGCGAAGTTGGTTAACATACCACCTAACCAACGCTCGGTTACGAAAGGCATGTTTACTTTTCTTGCTTGTTCAGCAACGATTTCTTTAGCTTGTTTCTTCGTAGCTACGAATAAGATCTTACGACCTGATTTTACGATTTGTTTAATCGCTGCTGCAGCTTCTTCAGTTTTAGTTAAAGTTTTATTTAAATCTATAATGTGAATCCCGTTGCGTTCCATAAAAATATATGGTGCCATTTTCGGATTCCATTTGCGGGTAAGGTGACCAAAGTGTACACCTGCATCCAATAAGTCTTGATATGTAGTTCTTGCCATTGTGTTTGTCTCCTTTAAGATTAACGTTTACTGAATTGGAATTTCTTACGTGCTTTTTTACGTCCTGGTTTTTTACGTTCAACCATACGCATATCACGGGTCATTAACCCTTTAGCGCGTAATGCTGGTTTTTTCTCAGCATCTAATTCAACAATAGCTTTAGCGATAGCTAAACGAACAGCCTGTGCTTGTCCTGTAACTCCACCACCGTTTACATTTACGGTTACATCATATTTACCAGTTAGTTCAGAAACTTCGAACGATTGGTTTACGATATATTGTAATGGTAAGGTTGGGAAATATTCTTTGTGGTCTTTACCGTTAACGGTAATGATGCCGCTGCCTTCTTTTAAATAGATACGGGCAACTGCAGTTTTTCTTCTACCTGAAGTGTTTGTAACTGACATTTCTTTTCTCTTTTAATTAAAGTGTAATGGTTTTTGGTGCTTGTGCCGAGTGCGGATGCTCCGAACCAGCGTAAACAAAAAGATTGGTGTACAATTTTTTGCCCAATTTTGTTTTTGGTAACATACCACGAACAGCCTTCTCAACTACGCGAGTAGGGTGTTTTGCCATTAATTCTTTAGGAGAAATAAATTTCTGACCACCTGGATAACCAGTATAAGAAACATATTGCTTATCGCTTAATTTGTTTCCTGTCAGTTTTACCTTGTCTGCATTAATAACGATAACGTTATCACCGCAGTCTACGTTTGGGGTAAACTCTGGCTTGTTTTTTCCTCTAATAATCATTGCGATTTTAGAAGACAAGCGCCCCAAAATCTCTCCTTGTGCATCAACTACAACCCACTGTTTATTAACAGTTTTGGCATTGGCAGAGACAGTTTTGTAACTTAACGTATTCACTTGCTTTTATTTAATTTGTTAAAAAATATTTATTATCCCTGTTTTTTAGGGACTGCAAAGATAGGGAGAATACTTTAATTACCAAAGGGTTGAGGCGAAAAATTTGAAGGTTTTTAGTCAAATGAGGTAAACTGACAAGTTTTTGCTGATAACACTATTAAAAAAACGAGTTTATACACAGCATAAAAGTGTTGGCAAAATGTGATATGGCGAAGAAAGCCTCCCATAGTTAAATGTTTTTTCAAGGGTGGCTTTAAAATTAAATTTCGGCGATTTGAATGTCCGAAAATGTCTGTGAATGTCCGGAAATGTCAGTATAAAACTTGTGTTGTTCTAGTGTTGTTCGAGGATTACCCTAGGTTTGTTCTTCTAAAACCGCATTTAGCAGGAGAAATGTAGGAGCATACTAGGAGGAATATAGGAGAAATGGACTTAGATTTGTTGTTCTAACTGGCAAAATAAAACATGCCTGTAGTTTCGTTTTAATCTGTAGCATGCATACCGGTCAGTATATGAACTACCCTACTAAATTAAGTTTGTATAAAAAAGCCCAAGCAGTATGCTTGGGCCTTCAATTTATCCTTTACTAGAATAAATTACTTTGCTCTTTTCAAGTTAATTGACATTGTTTTAACTTCTTTGCCGTCTTTTGTATCGAACATTTCCATTTGTTGAGTATTATCATCAATAAATTTCATGGTTTCTCTAATCGTAATATCTTTACCAGAAACCACATCTGTTGCTTTACCTTTCATATTCATGGTCTTTGTTGCGGCGTCAAATGTTCCTTCTAAATACATTATACCAGTTCCCATATTATCTACCCAAGTACTTACATAAATTTTCTTCGAATTATCATAAGCTAATGTACTTATCCCTTCAAAAGGCATGCCCTCAAAAGATCCTTTATAGGCGGATTGTTGATAGCGTCCTCCTAAAATCATTTTATTTTCACAAACGGCTTTGTTTACACTAGGTGGTTGGTCCGGTGAATAATACATGGTAATTTCTGCATTCCATTTTCCATCGGCTGCTGCCATCATTTTATGAGCATCTCCTGGTGTCATGTATGCTGCCCATGCCTTATTCATAGCAGCCGTATCTACCTGAGTGGTTGCAGCTGCAGCTGTATCTACCTTTGCACTATCTGATGTAGTGTCTTTTTTTTCACTGTTACATGCTACCGCAAATAACAACACAAAATACGAAGCAATGGTTAATCTTTTCATTTTTTTGTTTTTTAAGTTTTTGGTCTTACTCAAATTTAAAAAATTATGCCTTCAATTCCCTATAGTTTTTTATAAAGTATATTATTAAATGGGCTATTACTGAAATACAAAAGATAAAACTAATGGTTAGATAAGTGGCTGTATCACTGCTCATAAAGTCGTATTCAATAGCTGGGCTGATTATATATATTGCACCATAAATTATTGATCCAATAAAGTACAGGCACCATAATCCTGTTAAGTAATGCCAAATTTTCCATTGGTAGTTATCAAGCTGATAACTTCTTAAACATAACCAACTAAAAACTATAACTACAAAAATTCCAGCGGTAGAATTAAGTGTTCCACTCTTTAAATAAATCAGCCCATAAAGTATTGCTGCTATTAAATTAAAGTAAGATAATTTTTGGAGCATATTAGCTAAATAAAGATTAAAAATGCAAATCTAAAGAACAAATCCGTTTTGAGATTGTTAGAAATTTATTAAAACTTGAATTATGACAAAGCAAACAAAAATATTAACTGGTTTATTGGCTGGTGCCGCTATTGGTGCTGTAGTTGCCTTAGTAATTGCTGCTGATAAAAACGACGAATTAAAAGGAAAAGTTAGCGATTGGTTTTGCGATCTTTTAGATAGTTCTAAAGACAAACTTAATGCTGTAGGCAATTTAGTTAAAGATAATTTAGCGAAAGTTAACGCTTAAATTTAGGCATAAAGCTTACCAATAAACTATCTTTGAAGCATGGATGTTTTTGGAAATGCTTTAACAGACTATTACAAAAAGGGCAAAGCTGAGATTTTATGGCTGCACAATTCTTACGATGAGCCTGAAGAGATGCCAGTTGACATCTTCTTTAGAGAATTTGAGGAAATGCCAGATTTAGAACATAAAGCTTTAACCCTATGTTATGGCAAAGTTTTAGATGTCGGCGCAGGTGTAGGCAGTCATGCATTGTTTTTACAAGAAGCAGGTGCCGATGTAACCGCCATTGACATATCTATTGATGCTGTAAAATTGATGCAGCAACGCGGTATTAAAAAAGCCATTGTACAGGATGTTTTTACTTCCATAGAAAAATACGACACACTCTTGCTTTTAATGAATGGTATTGGTTTAACTGGAACAATAGCTGGATTTATCGATTTTTTGGAGAAAGCAAAAACGTTAATTAACCCAGATGGGCAATTACTTTTTGATAGTTCGGATATTGCTTATTTATATACAGAACTTCCTAAGCCAGAAAGCAAATATTACGGAGAAGTTAGTTACTGCTACGAATATAAAAAGCAAAAAGGGAATTGGTTTAATTGGTTGTATTTAGATCAAGAAACTTTAATCCGCACTGCGAACGAAAATGGTTGGGAAAGCGAGATTGTTTTTGACGATGGAGAAGATCAATACTTAGCTCGATTAACTTTAATTGGTTAAATCAACATCGTCATTCTGAATTCATTTCATCATCCGTAAATAGAAAGACCCTGAAATAAATTCAGGGATACGCATTCAGAGTTTACGCTCTTTCTTCCCAAATACAGGCAATATTTATAATTGTTTGTACCGCTTTTTCCATATCCTGAACTGAAACCCATTCTTGCTTACCATGAAAAGCATGTTCGCCTGCAAAAATATTCGGACAAGGTAAACCCATAAAAGATAAACGCGAACCATCTGTTCCACCTCTAATACTTTGCTTTTTTGGTGTTAAACCTGCTCTTTTAATCGCTTCTATCCCGTTTTCAATTAGCTGAGGATATTTATCTAATACTTTTTTCATGTTTCGATATTGTTCAGAAACTTCAAATTCGTACGTTGAATTAGGATAGGATTTCAATACTTCTTTAACTAAATTCTCTAAAAAAACTTCATGAGATTTCAGCAATTCATCATCAAAATCTCTAATAATAAATTGAGCTTCTGCTTGCTCGGCATGGCCAGCAAAACTTACAGGATGAATAAATCCTTCTTTTCCACTTGTCGCCTCTGGTGTTAATTTATCTTTAGGCAAAGCCGATAAAATATCAGCCAATGCTTTAATTGCACTTTCCATTTTACCTTTTGCAAAACCAGGATGAGCGCTTACACCATTTATAATTAGCTTCACACCATCTGCAGAGAAAGTTTCATCTTCAATAGATCCCAATGTTTCTCCATCAACTGTGTAGGCAAAATCTGCACCTAATTTCTTCAAATCTGCTTTATCTACACCTCTTCCAATTTCTTCATCAGGCGTAAATAAAATTTTTATAGTACCATGTTTAATGCTTGGGTTTTGGATTAAAAAAGCTGACGCTTCCATAATTTCTGCTAACCCAGCTTTATTATCTGCGCCTAAAAGTGTGGTGCCACTTGCAGTTATAATATCGTTTCCAAGTTGATCTTTTAAATCCTTATGTTCTGCCAATTTTAAAATGATGGAATTGTCATCTGGCAAAATCAAATCTTCACCTTGGTAATTTTTATGAATAATTGGTTTTACACTTTCGCCGCTACAATCTGGTGAAGTATCCATGTGAGAGCAAAAACAAATTACAGGAACATGCTTTTGCGTAGTGCTTGGAATTGTTGCATACACATAACCAAAATCATCCATGTGCGCATCCTGAATACCTATTTCTAACAATTCGGCAACTAATACTTTTGCTAAATTCTTTTGTTTTAGGGTTGACGGAGTGGTTTTAGAAGTTGGATCTGATTGAGTATCTATTTTTACGTAATTGAAAAATCTATCTTCAAGTTTGTGTGTTGCATTTGAATAAATCATACTTCAAAATTAACATATTGAACCTATAAGCGATAAAGATTTTAGCGAAAACCACATATTTTTCAAAATCCATTCAAAGAGAAAAGAATGTTACAGTTAGCTCTCAAATAAAAAAGTAATTTAGAGTTTTAATTTAGCCATTCATTTTATGAAGAGATTATTTTTACTCCTGCTGATTTTTATAAATATGGAAACTTTTGCCCAACAGACTCCTTTTGAGCTTAGTAATAAAAAAGAAACAACTACTTATGAAGCAGCGATTTCTTTTTATCAGGATTTAGCGAAAGCATTTCCTCAACAATCGAAATTATTTACATACGGAAGCACTGATTTTGGAAAACCTTTGCATCTATTGGTTTTATCGAAAAAAGGTGTATTTGATCCCATCGCTTTAAGAAAGAATAACAAAAGAATTTTTTTAATTAACAACGGCATTCATCCTGGTGAACCTGAAGGAATTGATGCCAGCATGATGTTCGCAAGAGATTTATTAAAAGCCAATAAATTGCCCGAAGATGTAGTGATTTGCATTATTCCTGTATATAATATTGACGGCAGTCACAACCGCAGTGGTACATCTCGTGCCAACCAAAACGGCCCAGTTGCTTATGGATTTAGAGGAAATAGTAAGAATTACGATTTGAATAGAGATTTTATTAAAACAGATTCGAAAAATTCACAAGCGTTTCAGCAAATATTCAATACGTGGCAACCAGAGATTTTTGTAGATACGCACACCAGCAACGGTGCTGATTATCAGTATACGATGACGCTTATTCCTACTCAAAAAGATAAGTTGAATCCTATTTTATCGGCGTACTTAACTAAAACAATGGTGCCCGATTTATATAGCCAAATGAAAGGCAAAAACTATGAGTTGATTCCTTATGTAAACTCTATAAATGAAACTCCAGATGCTGGGATTACAGGTTACATCGAATCGCCGCGTTATTCTACTGGTTATGCGGCTTTGCACAATTCTATCGGCTTTATGCCTGAAACTCACATGCTGAAATCGTTTGATAAACGTGTAGAATCAACCTATAAATTGTTGCAAACCTATGTAGATATTATTGTCCGAGATGCGAAAATTATTGGTGAAAATAAACGCAAAGCGGATGAATTTACTGCACAACAAAAAGATTTCCCATTAGACTGGAAATTGAATCGCTCGGTTTACGACAGCATTGAATTTAAAGGTTATGCAGCGAAATACAAACCAAGTGAAATTAGTGGCGTAGATCGGTTATATTACGATAGAAACGAACCTTACACTAAAAAAATAAAATATTGGGATAAGTTTGAACCTAGCTTAACTGTGGCCAAACCAATTGCTTATGTTATTCCCAAAGCTTGGAGCAAGGTAATTGAACTGCTTAAATTGAATAATGTTAACATGCAGCAATTGACAGCAGATGCAAAACTAGATTTAGAGATGTATTACATTGCTGATATGAAAACCTCAACTAGACCTTACGAAGGGCATTACCAGCATTCGGCAGTGGTATTGAATCCTGTAAATCAAAAGGTGCAATTTTATGCTGGCGATTATATCGTTTATGTAAATCAACCCAATAACAGATATATTGTTGAAACCTTAGAACCACAAGCAATTGATTCATTTTTCAATTGGAATTTCTTCGATTCTGTTCTAGGTCAAAAAGAAGGATATTCTTCTTATGTTTTTGAAGATACCGCAGCAGATTTATTAAAAAAATATCCAGAACTTAAGCAAAAATTAGAGGCAGAGAAAGCAAAAAATCCTGATTTTGCAAAAAATGGTAGAGCTCAATTAGATTTTGTGTATAAAAACTCCGATTATTACGAAAAAACGTACATGCGTTATCCCATTGGGAGATTAAAACAAGACATCAAGTTAAACCTGAAATAATACTATGAACTATCTAAACGATACGCCTGTAGCTTCAATTATATTTGTTTTTACATTAATTACAAGTATTTATGCTTTTAATGATCATCAATTGTATGGTAAATTTATGCTGCATCCATATACGGTTAGCAAAGGAAAAAAACTATATACTTTCATTACAAGTGGTTTAATTCATGCCGATTGGATGCACTTGTTTTTCAATATGTTTACGTTCTATTTCTTTGCTTTTAGATTAGAAATGATGATTGGGCATTGGCAATTTGGCTTGCTTTATTTCTTAAGTTTAATCTTGAGCGATATTCCAACCGTTATCAAGCATAAAGATCATTTTTGGTATAACAGTTTAGGTGCTTCGGGGGCAATTAGTGCAGTGCTATTTAGCTACATAATGTTTGATCCAATGAGTTTAATTGGCGTAATGTTTATACCAATGCCAGCTATTTTATTTGCTATACTGTATTTGGCTTATTCGTGGTATATGTCTAAAAATGCAAAAGACAATATTGGGCATGACGCACACTTTTTTGGCGCTTTAACAGGTTTGATTTTTACTGTGATTTTTGTGCCTGGAATTATCCCTTATTTTATCGAGAAGCTAACTGGAAATGGGTAAAAAGGGTTGCTCAAAATAACTCATTGGCGCTGTTGGATCTTTAATAATTTCAAACAACGTATGTCCCCAAGGTTTCCAGAAGTTTTCTAAAACCTGTCCATAAGTTTTGTTGGTCCAAACATCAAAAAGCGCCTTGTTTTGTGTTCCTTTTAATGGCATAGCATCAATATAAATTACATCTTCAACAGGCATGATTGTATATTCTGGCAAGCGATTAAATAAATAGGCCGAATAGAAAAATCTAGCGGCAAGTTCTTCAAACTGTTGTTCTGAAAGTTTTTTGTCTTTTATAGAATCAATAATTTCTTGATGGTATCTTTTGTTCGTTCCGTTATCTTGCAAACAGGCGATAATTCCAAAATCCTTAAATTTTAAAGAGAAGGTTAAAGTATTAATTTCGTCTCTAAAACTGAATGCTGTATCTGCATTTTCTAGCTGCACAACCACGATAGACCAAGGCGTAAAGTCTTCTAAAACTACTTCTCTATAAATGCTTTGCAGCATGGTGTGTAAGTTGCCAAATTTGTGCATTAATCCTTGCGACATATTAATTCCATCGCCGCTTAACTGTTGCAAACGAATAGCGCCTTGCATTTCGATATACAAGAAGCTGTACATCAATTTACCAATCCAATTAAATAAATCTATCTCCGGCAAAGCCGAAACACCTTCATATCCTTTTCCAAAAGCTAGTGCAATTTTATCTTCCAAAGGAGAAACAAACTGATCGTAAACCGTACTATTACAAGGAACTACCAGGCTTTTATAAGTACGAATAGTTTCATCCAGTAATTGGATTTTTTCTTCGCCAGTTAAGTTTGCCATGCTCAAAAGCCAATCAGGCAAAACATCAATAGTTGCCAAAGGCGATGAAAAACTATCACCACTTAAAAAGCATTTATCGTTCTTAAAATCGAAGTTTTTGAAAGGATTGTATAAGGCAATATTCATTGCTGCAATATTAGCTAATAAATTGATACGATAAATCAATAGCAAGTCAAAAGACTTTTTTTTGGCATGAGATAAGCATCTAACCATAACTTATTTGATGTTAATACTTTAGCTTTCAAAAAAATACTCATATATTTAGTTAACCGAAAATACTATGAAAAAATTAACCTCTCCATTTATTCTATCTATTGCCTTCATCAGTATAATGCTAATCTACTCCTGCAAAAAAGATATTAAGCATTTTTTTGATGGAAACGAACAGAGTGTTCAGTGGGCAAAGGATTATTATGAAAACAACCTTCAAATAAACCAGAACTACAAGCTTAATCTAACAGCAAGTGCAGACAAAAGCATTAGCGTAAAAAACACAAGGTTAACCAACGAAAAAAAGCCACACTGGGAAGAATCTAAGGCGGGCGTTACGCCATATTACGATTATGTAGAACTACCGTTAACTTACACACATAAGATTACGCATACTTTTGGCATTAATCAAAATCCAAATGTAATTCCCACTCCAAATCAAAAGATCATTGACGCTAGCTTTGATAGGTTAATTATCTATAAAGATAAAAAGGGTAAAATAAATCAGCGAATTATTAGTTTTATACCAGACGAGGCTTATCTAACCAAACATAAAAACAACATAAACCATAATAGAATTGATAAACTGGACCATGATTTTGTTGGTTATTTACATTACAAAGATTGGGATGGCAAGGCATTATTTGTATTACGAATAGTAAATGGCAAACCTGTTAAAAAATACGATATGCTTAAAAGCACAACAGGCAAAATTACATCTTCGAACACTACAAAAACAGGTGGCGGAAAAGTAATGGTGGTAGATGTTGGAGGAGGGAGCCCTGACCAAAAGTGCTATAATGTAAGTTGGGATTGGTACCAAGATTGTTACTACACATCACCCGAATCTGAATTTCCCTATTACTGTGATCCGGTTGTGGTCTATAATGTACAATATGTCGAAACCCCCTGTCCTCCAGGTAATGGTACCGGTGATGGCGGAGGCGGCCCAAGCCCAGAAGACCCTGAACCTTGTTTGGGTGTTTTAATTTTTGCAACTGGAGAATGTATTTTAGATGAAATAGTTCCAACTCCAATTGATACTGTAAATAATATTACGGATTCTTGTTTAAGAGCTCTTGTAGTTTCTCTATTGAATTCAGAGGTGAAAAGTCAATTTCAAACATTGATGCATGACTTTCTTTTAGGTGACGACCATCTTATCATCACATTTAAAGATGAGGATTTTGGCGATGAAGATGCTGCAGGCGAAATGCCAGGCCTTGTTCCTAAAATAATTAATGGAGAAGATTATCTTTTAGGAACACTATATTTGAACACACGTGTTTTGGCTGGCGCCTCACAAGAATATAAGACTGCAGTAATTTATCATGAAATTTTACACGCATATTTTCATAAACTAGGCGGCCTGTTTAATGGGGTTCATCATGCCGCCATGGCTAGCTCTTATACTAATATGTTAAAAAATGTATTAATGGCCAGATTCCCAAACCTGTCAGCTGTAAATGCCAGTGCATTAGCATGGAATGGTTTACATGATACTGTGATGTGGGATTTGCGGCCCGACGACTCGCAGATAGATTATCTCAACATCGAATATAGTTATACTAAACATGGTACCGCAGGAAGCCGATGTAATTAATAAATGTTTTTCAAAATAAAAGATGAAGCAAATAAAACCCATACTAATTTTTACCTTATTACTTGGAATAGCAAATTTAGCACTTGCTCAAAATGATGGCGTTTACAAAACACTTCATAAAGTGATTAATGTAGATAATCGATTTTTCTTTTCGGGAAAATTCTATGAAAAGGCTCTCTTTTTTACTATAAACATGGCGGTAAATGAAAAAGGAGTTATTGACTCTGTACTTTTCTCAGATGAGAAAAATGAAGATTTGATTCAGCTTTTTGATCTCCCTAAAATAAGCCGTGAATTAAAAAAGAATAAAACTGACTTTGTTGAACATAAAAATGAAATATTAGTGTTAATGGTAATGATATCTAGAGGAGATGATTATTTTCTTAGTTTTAATAATGGGGAACAAATTGTAAATAATTGGAAGCAAATTTCATTAACGGCTAATAAAATAAAAGGCACAAATAGAAAACAGGTATTTCTTACTCCCGTACTTATTAATGCTAAAGGCCCCAAGCATTATGACAAATATTAAGCTAATAAATTGATACAATAAATCAATAGCAAGTCAAAAGACTTTATTAGGTTATGGGTTGTGAGTTGCGGGTTACAGACCTAAGTTTTTTAGACATATTGCCTCACAACTCGTAACCCGCAACTCGTAACTCAACTAATATTTATTATAAAAATAGCTAATCTCGTCTACCAGTTGTGCATAAATTGGTTTGGTAAATTCTACAAACAATGCATCTGGAGCAGGTGGCAATATTTCTCTTCTTTTAGTCATGCTTAACTGTTGTGCAGTTAAAGCTCTTTCATCGCCTTTGTAACTTGCCCAGCTATCTTGCCAAATGTAAGTTCCTGGCAAACGTTGTTGCTTAATAATTTTGTTAGTTTGATAATCGTAAATAGTCATTGCTAACAAACCAGATGATGAAACTTTTTTATCGAAAATACTCAACGTTGCTTTTACAGTTCCATAAACTTTACCATTGGCTCTAGTTTCTCCAATTACAACACTATCTCTTTTAAGTTTTTCAACCCTTTCTTTAACATAGGTCTGACCAACTACAAAATCATCAAAGTTCAATCTCAACACTTGATTTGGAGTTATTTTCTGAGCATTTGCTTGTTGTTCAGAATAAAAAATCACAAATCTATTTTTTTGGTAATTGCTCATAAATGCATTTACCAGTTGCTGAAAATATTGGTTACTCAATTTATAATAATTACTCTGAACCATAACAGGCTGTACAACAACTTTTAAAACCGCAGCCCAATAGGCATCATCCATTTTATGCTGAACATCTTTATAATTAGGGTAGAAATAGTTTGCTTTTTCGAAATTGAAATAGGCATTTTTAGCACTAACTCGATTGTTTTCATTTAATTGATCTATGCCCAAAGCATAACGAGCTTCTGCCGCTTTGTATTTACTATCCTCAACTTCAGCAATATATTTTGGAGGATTTGGCACTAAACTTTGTGCCGCAGGCGAACTGTTAATCTCATCACTTAGCTGATTGATTTGTTGATAATGGCTTACTATAGTTTCCCATTTTAAAACGTTCGAAGAAAATTTGGCTTCGTCAATTTTTCTTAAATGATCTTTTAGCGCCAATTCATAAGCAGCAGGTAAAACTTGTGTTGCTTCTGCATTTTTTGGTGAATTTTTTAAACGATCTACTGCTTTAGAAACTGATGCATCGTAATTTCCTTTTTGCAAAGCATTTTTTCCAGTGGTACATCCAACAATTAGTATGGATAAATAAAGAAAATACCGTAATCTTGAAATAGTTTTCATGGCGTTTGTGTTAGCGTTAACAAATATACTGTTGGCACGAATACCTTTTATTAACTAGACGATATCAAATGAAAATAAGTTGCAAGCAGTTTGAATTAGAATTAAAACATCCCTTTTCGATTTCTAAATTTACTAGAACGAGTACACCATTATTACTTTTAAAGCTCAATTATGAGGGTTTTATTGGGTATGGCGAAGCAAGCATGGTTCCATACATGGGCGAAAGTCAGGCAAGTGCTGCGGAATTTATTGCGAAAGTAGACTGGACTAGATTTAAACACCCGTTTGATTTTGCAGAAATTCATCCCTATTTGGATAGTATTGCTCTGGGAAATCCGGCAGTAAAAGCAGCAATAGATATTGCTTTGAATGATATAAATGGTAAGATTTTAAATCAGCCTTGCGCTACAATTTATGGCGCTGATAAAACAAAAATGCCTGTTACTTCTTATACTTTAGGAATTGACACCCCCGAAGTTTTAAAAGAAAAAGTTGCCGATGCCAAAGGTTTTAAAGTGTTAAAAATAAAGTTAGGCAGAGATAACGATAAGGAGTTGATACAAACCATTAGAAGTGTGAGTGATTTGCCTTTATATGTTGATGCAAATCAAGGTTGGAGTGACAAAAAACAAGCAATTGACATGTGTTATTGGTTACACGATCAAGGTGTTTTATTAATTGAACAACCAATGGATAAAAACAATTTAGAAGGAAATGCTTGGCTTACACAACGTAGTCCGATACCAATTTTGGCTGATGAAGCGGTGCAACGGTTAGCTGATTTGGAAGGATTAAAAGGGGCTTATCATGGCATTAATATCAAACTAATGAAAACTGCGGGGATGTACGAAGCGCATCAAATGATTTTAAAAGCTAGAAGCTTTGGCATGAAAATTTTGATTGGTTGCATGAGCGAAACTTCTATTGCTACGTTAGCTGGGGCAGCCCTTGCTCCGCTTTGCGACTGGTCTGATTTAGATGGACCTTGGTTAACTAAAAACAATCCTTTTGACGCACCAGAAATGAAAGACGGGCGTTACATTTTAAACGATTTACCAGGTTTGGGATTGACAGGAATAAAAGAAGATTTGTTTAGTTAGTCTATTTGTCTATGCACTATTGACATAAATAAATCTACTTCTTAAAATCTTTAAGTGTTTTAAGCAACTGGATTTTAACATAAATAAATGCCACAAAAGTTGCTGCAAAAAATGCAACAACCAATGGGCTATTATTATTAAATGACCATCCCATTCCAAAAATGGAGAGGATAATTCCTAAATTAAAAAGTACGTTTAAGAAAATCTTTTTACGCATTAGTATACTGGCATATTTGGATCAAAAGCTTCTTGCCAAGCTAAAATTCCACCTTTTAAATTGTATAAATTATCGAAACCGTGTAATTGCTCTAATTGCATAATTGCTGCGGCACTTCTTTTACCACTACGGCATTGTACAATTACAGGTTTATCGGTAGCAATTTTATCTGTTTCAATTAAAATTCCGCCCAAAGGGATGTTTAATCCATCAAGATTAGAAGTTTCATATTCGAAAGTTTCTCTAACATCAATTAGTTGAAAATCTTCTTTGTTATCTATTTTCTGTTTTAATTCTTGTACCGAAATTTCTTTCATGATTTTATATTTTTTTCAAACTTAGATAAATTGCCTTTTATATGCAATATAATTAGTTGATATATATAAAAGGCAATTTATCGTTCTCTCCTCGACCATTGAAAATATACCTTTATAGAGGAAATATACAAAAACCAGTTTTACAGGCAACCTCAACAAAATCGTTTAAAAGTAAAAATCCCAGTTTAAAACCGGGATTTAAATTCTTTGAGCGTGTGTAATATTACTAAATGTTATTTTGATTTATCTCCATTCATCGCCTTATTTGTGGCAATTAAGTTTTGCGTCATTTTAGCATTAAAAGAAATTTCTTGCTTTAAAGCCACAAAAGCATTTTTGATATAAGCCATAG
This sequence comes from Pedobacter sp., assembly GCF_041662865.1. Classification (GTDB taxonomy): domain Bacteria; phylum Bacteroidota; class Bacteroidia; order Sphingobacteriales; family Sphingobacteriaceae; genus Pedobacter. Next base: position 19,966 of record NZ_JBAZRL010000003.1, on the reverse strand, counting down.
ATTTTAACGCCTTCATTGCTTTCATTACACCTGCACTTTTAATTTCGCCTGGCATGGTTATTAATTCTTTTGAAGATTTCACCAAATCAACTCCCATAGTTACAAACATTTTAGATAATGCAATTAATTGATCGGGCTGTATTGGCGTAACTGTACCTGCAGGAGACCCATCCATCGTTTGACCTGTAATACTTGCATAAAACTGAGGAATAGAACCTCGAGTAGTTTTCATTTGACCAAGCAGTTTTGATGCCATTGAGGTCAAAGCATCTAACCCGCCAATTCCCGTTTCTTTTGGCGCTTCTAATTTATCTGCTTTAGCGAGTTTCGCTAAAAACTCTTCAGATGTTGCTAATGCAACTAAAGCTGCACGTTGAGCTTTTAATTCATCTAGCGATAATGCTTTTGAATCCGTTACTTCAGCAGGATTGTTGTCGATCACCTCTTCTTGGGCGTTTGCAGCAAAGCACAATGATAATGCAAATGCCGCTGTTAGTAATAGTTTTTTCATGATGTTTAATTTTAAATAAATATCAGAATGTCAACACATTACATAAATACCGTCTTCTTGGTATTTTTAACTACCCATTGCCACGTAGTAATTTAATTGACTAAAAAATCATCTGCCTACATTGAAATATGTTATGGCTAAAGAACTCAAAGAAATATCGTTTATTTTATTCCTTGATTTACTGTAACAACTTGCTCTTAAAAGCGTTTAATAATAAATCTTGGTTAATTTTGCTTTTATTATGAATAGCATCTCTCGTTTCTTTTGGTTTTGCTCTGGCACACACCTTTCCACTTTAGAAAAACATCCTACAGAACATAATAAATACATTGGTATTGGTGCAACTATCTTTTTTACCGGATTGTTTGCCGCACTTTCTGGTGGATATGCCATGTATTTTGTATTTAAAGGCGGAGATTTCGCTTGGTTATTTGCCATAATTTTTGGTATAATTTGGGGTTTAGCTATTTTTAATATGGATAGATATATTGTATCCAGCATTAATAAAAACGCAACTACAAGCAAGCAAGTTTGGCAGGCAACACCTCGTATTCTTTTAGCAATTATGATCGGGATTGTAATTTCCCGTCCGCTTGAGCTTAAAATTTTCGATAAAGAAATTAAAGAACGTTTAAACGTAAGTTATTTGAATGGCCAGCGCTCTAAAATTGATACGTTAAACAAGGCTTTTGATAAAAAATACACTATTGAAATTGGTAAATTAAATGATGCAAAAGCACAACGTGATTCATTAGCAGCAGGTATCAAGGCAGATAGACAGAAATTGAATTTCGAGATTTTCGGGAATAAAACAACGGAAACCTCTGGCATTATGGGTTATGGGCCTTATGCAAAAAGAAAAGAAGCTGAGCTAAAACAGCGTGAACAAAATTTAGATACGTTAGCCAGTGACGTTCGTCAATTAGAGAAATTTGTGGATGGCAGAAAACAGTTTGACGGCTTAATGAACGAAAAACTATATACCACAAAACAGCTCGACAGTTTAAGCAATATTGCAGGTTTTGCAGATCGCAATTGGGCATTAGGGCAGTTGAGTTTTAATGTAGATGGAACTCGAGATTTAAACACTTCTTTAGCCGTCACTTTTATTGGACTTCTATTTATTTTCTTCGAATGTTTGCCAGTTTTTGTAAAACTGATGAGTAGCAGAGGTCCTTACGATCATTCTGTTGAAAACATAGAAATTTCACAGGTCCATTTATCAGATAAAGAAAGAGAATTTGAAGTTGAAGTAGCAGATGGCATTCACGAAACTCGTGTAAGTACAGAAATAGAAAAGCGTAAAGAACAAATTCGTACTAAAGCGTATAAAGAATTGCATGGCGAAGACTAGCAAATCATCTCATTCGTAATAATTTTCAGACAATTTGTGTTTTTTTATTGAATAGCATTACCTTAAGGCATTATTTTAATCTGATGAAGAAAATTATACTTGCCATAAGCGTGTTGGCAACATCAATTGGTGTTCAAGCACAACAAGAAATTAGCTATGAAGTTAGCTTCCCAAATGCCATTCACCATGAAGCGCAAATTAGCATGTCTATACCAAATGTCCCTGCCGGACCTTTAAAAGTTCGAATGAGCCGTTCTTCACCAGGTAGATATGCAACTCACGAGTTTGGAAAAAATGTATATAATTTAAAAGCATTTGATGCTAATGGTAAATCCTTAGCTTTAAATCAGCCAGCGGGCGATGTATATGAAATTCCAACTCATGGCACAAGTGTAAAAATAACTTACACTTTGTTTGGCAATTGGATAGATGGCACGTATGTTGGTTTCGACGAAACGCATGCGCACATGAATATTCCAGCAACTTTCGCTTTTCCACTTGGAATGGACAATCGCCCGCGTATTGTAAAGTTTAACTATGCAGAAAAGCAAAATTGGAAAGTTGCTACCCAACTTAAGCCAATGGGAAAAGGCATCTATTATGCGCCAAACCTGCAATATTTCATGGATAGTCCAACAGAAATTGCAAACTATAAAACCGCAAGCTGGGAAGTGAAAAGTCCGAATGGAAAAATACAAACAATCCATCTAATTTCACATTCTGACGATGACCAGAAAACCATTGATGATTATGCAGCTATGGTTAAAAAGATGGTAGCAGAACACATGGCTGTTTGGGGAGAGTTTCCAACTTACGATTACGGAAACTACTACTTTATGCAAGATGTATATCCAGCAAATGCGGGCGATGGAATGGAGCATAGAAACTCCACTTCAATTGTTCAACGCACCCCAAAAATTGCAGGCTATGAATCGGCACTATTAGGTACATTTTCTCATGAGTATTTTCACAGTTGGAATGTAGAAAGATTAAGACCAAAGGGATTAGAGCCATTTAATTTCGAGCATTCCAATATAACCGATGGACTTTGGGTAGCAGAGGGTTTTACTCAATATTATGGCAATTTATTGTTAGCAAGAGCAGGCTTTAGAACTGTTGATAATGCTGCACAAACCTTTAATGGTTTGGTGAATACAGTTCTTAATTCGCCAGGGGCTAAAAACTTTACTCCTATTCAGGCAAGTCGTTATGCCGTATTTGCAGATGCTGGTGTGGCAATAGACCAAACCAATAAAAATAATATTTTTACTTCTTATTACACCTACGGAGCAGCAGTTGCTTTAGCACTTGATCTTCGTTTACGTTCTGATTTTAAACTAACGCTTGATGATTATATGCGAGCTTTATGGAAAGCATACGGCAAAACTGAAATTGCATACTCCATGTCTGATTTAGAGCAAACGTTGGGTCAGTTGACAAAAAATCCAACGTTTGCTTCAGATTTCTTTAAAAACTATGTGTATGGAACTACTAAAAATGATTATGCTAAATTATTGTTAAATGCTGGTTTCGTTTTACGAAAAGCTAACCCCGGAAAAGCATACACCGGTTTTGGTAGAGTAGACTTTGAAAATGGAAAAGCAACATTAGGCGGTACTACACAAGATACACCTGCATACGATGCTGGATTAGATATTGGCGACATTCTTTTAACAGTTGATGGTGTTGAGATTAAAGATCAAGCTGCTTTAACTAAAATAACCGAAGCACACAAGCCAGGAGATGTAATTATCATTACGTATTCGTATCGAGGAGAAGAAAAAACGACTAAACTGACTTTTAGTGAAAATCCTGCTTTAGAATTAGTTTCGATAGAAAAAACTGGTGGTGTTTTAACTCCAGCTATGCAATCGTTTAGAGATAATTGGTTAAACTCAAAAGTTAAATAACTCAAACCCTTAAGGAATTAAGAAATAATAAACATAAAATGAAAAGAACAATTTACACCCTATTGCTATTGTGTACAGCTTCAATTGCATCGGCACAAGACATTAATAAAATCATCACAAAAGATTATGTAGATCATTTGATAAAAACACTGAGCAGTGATGATATGCAAGGCAGAAGAACCTTTACGCCAGGCATTGACAAAGCAGCTTCTTTTATCGAAAATGAGTTTAAACAAATCGGATTAAAACCACTTGATGGCGCTACGGGATATCGCCAAACATTTTACAAATACCAATTAAAACCATTATCAATTAATGTAACTGTTGATGGAAAAACTGTAGATAGCCAAAACATCGCCATAGTTGGTAACAACGCGAAAGAACTTTCTTTTGATCAAACTACTGGTGACGGTTGGGTTAAACTTGATCCAGGAAAAGATTTTATGAGCCAATACAGAGCACTTAATAAAGATGGTGGTAAAAAACTGATCTTGGTTGATGTAAAGTTTGTAGATATGTTTAAACGTTTAAAAGCTCAAGGCGGCAGGCCAGTTGATGAAAAAGATCTAACAACTTCAAAAAATGCTTTCGTTTTTGTTTTAGATAAAGACACAGTCGCTAAAGATTTTAAAGTAGAATTGAAAAACGAAGTTGTAAAGATGCCTTTATTTAATGTAGCCGGTATCATTCCTGGTAAATCTAAAGCGAAAGAATTGGTTATTTTTTCTGGTCATTATGATCACATGGGAATTGTTGCTCCGAAAGAAGGAGATAGTATTATGAACGGTGCAGATGATGATGCTTCTGGAACTTCAGCCATGATTGCTTTAGCTAAATACTACAAAAAACTAAATAACAATGAGCGTACCTTAATTTTTGTTGGTTTCACAGCAGAAGAAATTGGTGGTTATGGCGCTCGTTACTTCTCACAACAATTAAATCCTGATGATGTTGTTGCCATGTTTAATATCGAAATGATTGGTAAGGATAGTAAATTCGGAAAAAATACAGCATTTATTACAGGTTACGAAAGATCAGATTTCGGAAAAATTCTTCAGAAAAATCTAGAAGGAACAGAGTTTACTTTTCATCCAGATCCTTATACCGAACAAAACTTATTTTATAGAAGTGACAATGCAACTTTAGCAGCGTTAGGAGTTCCTGCACATACCATTAGTACAGATCAAATTGATATTGATAAACACTATCACCAAGTTACCGACGAATACAAAACGCTTGATGTAGAAAATATTTTATCAACTATCAAAGCGATTGCTAAAAGTGCAGTAAGTATTGTAAAAGGTATTGATACGCCAACTCGTATTTCAAAATTAACTGGAAGACAGTAAATGTTTTAATGGATGAAGTCTAAAGCGCTAACTCCATTACATAATCATTCATCAAGAAACCGTTGCCAATTTCAATGTCAACGGTTTCTTTGATTCTGAAGCCTGCTTTCACATAAAAATCTTTAGCCTTATTGTTCCGATTTACATTTAGTTGCAATGCTTTTGCACCATCTCGAACAACTAAATCTTTAACTTCATTAATGAGTATTTTACCTACACCTTTACCATGTGTTTCTGGCAAAACATATAACTTATGTAACTTGTAAATATGGTTTTCGCTATCTATAGCTGAAAATCCAGCAAAACCAACATCTTTGTCTTCTTCTGTATCTGTTGCGATTAAAAATGTATGCCCTTTTTGTAGTTGCGATAACAATTCACCACGACTGTACATTAAATCAAGCATATATTTCAATTGCTCTTGGCTAAGGTAAGCACTATAGGTTTGTGGCCAAATTCGCTCCGCTAAATCACTTATAATAGCTAGGTCATCTTCTTTCGCTCTTCTTAAAACGATCATAATAATTCGCTTAAAAACAAATAATCGGTACTAAAATTAAAACTGACAAAGCCATCATTCAACACCACAAAATCTCCATTTTCTTGTTGCTTTAAATTGCTTGTTTCGAAATAGGAAATAATATCAATATGAAAAATAGAGCCTGCTGGTTTCCAAACACTAAAGCCAGGTTTAACTGCATAGCTTTTCTCTGTTTCAGTAAACAACACGATATTAATCTCTGGTAAAAATTCGGCCAAATCATCAAACCGATTTTCTTTACTAATGATGTTTACCGCAGGGTATTTCTCGGCTATTAAATATTTAACTACAGTTTGCAAATTAGCCGTCGATGAGAATATCCACTTTGTGTTTTCTTGTCCTTGTAAATTATCATCAGCACCAATTACTACATCAACTTTCAGTCCTAAAGAAATCGCTTTTTCGTATTCATCTGCTGCCACCAATAAAGTTGGGCTCCATTCTAATAACTGACCTAAAAGTTCTTCATCAAAATTACCTAAATGATGAATATATAATGCTGGCTCTTGTTTTTCTCTTACAATATGATGTGATGACATGTAGCGAAGATAAAATGAATTTCAGTATTTATTTTACTATTTAGCAAATTTGGATTGCTTAAACGCGTCTAGCAGTATTTTTTTATCTGTTTCATTATTATAGTTAATATTTACTCCAAAATTATATCCCTTTATCAATTGATTAAACATAATTTGGTTCATCAAAATTTCGCCAGTTGGCCCGTGAATTTTAATAATAAACGTATTAAAGGTTTGCCCGGCTATTGTTTCTTTTCCCGATAAGGTATCAACTTTAATTTTCTGGTTTGTGTAAGTATCGAATATCAATTTTTTAATCAATTGATTACTTTTAAAAAAATCATCTTTTTCTTTGAAGGCTTCAATTGTTGCAAAAAACGAGTTAAATTGATTTTTCTGAAAGTTTACTAAATTTACCAGTTCACTTGTTTCTATATTCCCCTCAGCAACTTTACCAACTGCTTCTTTCCCCTTTTGTAGGCTAGCTTCAATTCTTGATTTACTTAGGGATTGAAATCCATTAGGAATTTCAATTGTCCAACCAATTTCGTTACTGGTATACCTTTCTAGTTTTGGCACTTCTTTTTTAATTGGAGAATTGCAAGCGGTTACGGCACTTAACAGTACGATAAAGAAGATATGATTTGCTTTCATGCTTATTTCTTAAGGATTGACTAGCTGTAAATTTAATTAAAATCTGTATTTTAGTACTGATGAGCAAAAGTAAATTCGATATTTCTAAAGAAAATGGTCCGCACCACCGGTTAGCAGCTTTAGTAGGAAGTTGGGATGGCACAACGCGTACCTGGTTTGAGAAAGACATTTTAGCAGATGAATCGCCAATGCGGGGTAGAATTTCTATGATCATGGACGGTAGATTTCTAAGTTACGAATACGAAGGCACATTAAACGGAAAACCTTTTGAAGGTAAAATGTTGTGGGCTTACGATTTAGGCAATGAAAAATGTCAATGCAGTTGGGTAGATAGTTTTCATATGGGAACTGGCATTTTACAATCTGAAGGACATGAAACCGGAAATGGTTTTGCTGTAACAGGTAAATATGGATGGATTGGTATTCCTGAACCTTGGGGTTGGAGAACTGAACTAGAAATCATCAATTCTACTCAATTTATTATCAGAGCTTACAATATTTCGCCAGAAGGTGATGAAGCTAAAGCAACAGAAACTATTTATCATAGAATCTAATAACCACTTAACTTTCTTTATTAAATTTTGCTATTCATTTGGCCTCAGATGAGTATGCGCCATCTATGCAGTTTTTCGTATAAAGAAACCTCAAATCACAGAAAATAAGCGTTAAAAATCCCTAATCCTCCAAAATACGGGCAAATATTGATGAAAAATACCCATAAATAGGTATTTTTTGTTACATCCAATTTATTGACTTTTAATAAATAATCCTACCTAAAGGAAAACATAATAATTAATAGTTAAAAATAGACGAATAATAATGCTAATCGAAAATCACAGGTAAAGCTATTATCAATCTATTAAGGTTATCATACAACGCTCTTAAACCAAACAAACTATATCAATATTATGAAAAATCCACAAAAATTATTCGTTCTACTTGGGCTACTTATGGGTTTTAGTACCCTAGTAAAAGCCCAGGCTGGCGATACAGAAAGTGCAGTAAAATACCGCAGAAATTCGCTCCATTTAATCTTACTTGAATCAGAAGATTTTCCTAGAAAGGAAACCGTAATGAAAGCATACAGTAATGCTCCATTTCCAGAAAAATACAATAATCATTCTATCGGTTTTAATTCTTTCGATCCAACGCAATACAGTGTGACTGGAACAACTCAGACAGCAGCTGTAAGCTCAAAAAAAGGCATGTTTAGTAGTTTGACTGCTGTAACAGGCGCAGGTGGAGACGGTGATGGATCCGAAATGTCACTAGTAATTAATAAATTTATTAAAGAGAAAAAATTAGCTAATCAGCTAATTGCAAAGTGGTTCGACCGTCAACCGGATGGCTCATTTGATATGAAACTTGTTGCAGAAAGAGGTTCTTATAATGCAAGTGAGATGGAAGCAAATATTGCAAAAGGATCTGCTAGAGGAACTGCTTCCTTAGCGGATGCAGGAGAAGAATTGATAAAAAACACTTTCGTGGTCTTTACAAAATTGAAATTCGTAAGCAACGAACCTATCGCAGCAGCTATTAGAATAGCCGCTAAGACACAAACTTCGAAGCTGGGTACTCTTGGACAAATGCTTGCCGATAAAGCAGCAGATGCAGTTTATAACAAAACTAAAGAGGGTTATTCTGTTTGGACAACTTCTTATTTATATCGCTTAAAATGGAACGACACCACCGCAGCTGTTTTTTATGATAAATATTGGATGGATAAAAAAAGTTTAAATGCTAAGAAAAAAGAAGCATTTAATAACGCAACAGATTTTGATATGGAATTTGTGGGCAGCGAAAAATCAAGCACACTCGTTACTTTTTCATTAAAATCTAAAAGAACTGAAGATGAGATTGTAGAGTTAGCAACTGTACGAAACGTAGATAACGTTTTTGCAAAACTTCAAAAAGAATACGATGTATTTAAACCAAAAACTCCATTGTATTCGGGTGATCCTATCACTGCTAAAATTGGTCTGAAAGAAGGTATAGAAGGGGGTGATAGATTCGAAGTATTGGAGCAAACTTTAGACCCTAAAACTGGCTTAACATCTTATGTGAGAAAAGGCATCATTACAGTTGATAAAAACTCTATTTGGGATAACCGATACAATGCTGCAGAAGGTGAAATATCTGAAAAAGAAGATAAAAAAAGCAAGTCTAAAACTCCACTAGATAGAACAACTTTTAAAGGTGGAAAGAACTTCGCTGCCGGAATGCTAATCAGACAAATAAAATAAACCAACAATTATAATTTAATACACAGATGAAAAAACACATCTTAAGTTCGCTCTTATTGTGCTTGTTTATAGTTGGGTTTACCCTAACTGCCCAAGCGCAAGCGCATGCAAAGAAAAAAGCCGATGAAGCAACCGAAGCTTGGAGGTATGAAGTTGAAGTGGCCGGAACAGGCGTACAAGGCACCTATTTAATTAAAGTATGGTCGTACTCTAAACGTCCTGCAGTTGCTATTGAACAAGCAAAAAAGAATGCAGTACATGCGATCATATTTAAGGGATTTCCAGGGAAAACCGGCATTGCTGGTAAACCACCATTAACCACAAACGTGAATATTGAAGAAGAAAAGAAAGACTTCTTTACTGACTTTTTTAGCGAAGGTGGTAAGTACATGAAGTTCGTTTCTTTAACAACGGATGGTGCTGTAGCGGCGGAAGACAGAATGAGGGTGGGTAAAGAATACAAAATTGGCGTGCTAGTTTCTGTGAATGTTGCCTTACTAAGAAAAGATTTAGAAGATGCAGGAATTCTAAAATCTCTTAATGCTGGCTTTTAATTTTTAAACCATGAGAAAGAAATTGTTATACGCTGGTTTAGCTGTAGTGCTAAGCTATGCAAGTTGCTCAACTCCAAAAAAAGTGGCTAATAACTATTACACCCATAAAACAGAATGTGTGAGTGTTGAGCTAGATGGAACTCAAGTAGTAAATGCCTGGTCTAACACTGCCGAAACAGTTACTGTTATTGAGCAAGCTAAAAAGAATGCGATAAATGATATTTTATTTGGAGGTATTGTAGAAGGAAAAGCGAGCTGTGATGTGAAACCTATTCTTGCCGAAGCAAATATTAAAGCCAATAATGAAGCTTACTTTAATAAGTTTTTCGCCGATGGCGGCGAATATAGAAACTACGCTTTTATTAAGGATGATATGGTTGAGGTGAACTTTTCAAAAGATCCTGAGTATGCAAAAAGAATGATCAATAGTGGATTTATCATTAAAATTAAAAAACCAGATCTCAAACAAAAAATGATTGCCGATGGCATTCTTAAACAATAACCTAGCATAAAGATAAATATGAAACTAAAAATCATGAAAATAATGCTCTTATCTTTAATGATACTGGGCTTTACCACTTCTGGATTCTCTCAGGCAAAAAAACCTACCATTATGGTGGTACCAAGTGACGTTTGGTGCAATCAGAATGGATACATGAAAGAATTCGATAATCAAGGAACGAAAGAAAAAGTTCCTGACTATAAAAGAGCATTTCAAGAAAATGCCGATCTCATTGCAATGATTAGTAAAATTAACGGATTAATGGCGGAGAGAGGTTTCCCTTTAAAAAACATGGAATCTGTAATGAAATCATTAGCATCTGAAAGTGCTGAGGATGCAATGCTCACCTCTAAAAGTGGCGGTAGTGGTGTAGTTGAATCTCCCATTGATAAGTTAAGGAAAACTGCTAAAGCCGATATCATTATGCAGTTAACATTTGAAGTTTTAAAAACCGGACCTAAAAAATCTATTCGTTTTACGTTACAAGGAATTGATGCGTATACCGATAAAGAGGTGGCAACAGCAGGAGGAACAGGAAATCCTTCATTTAGTGCAGACCCAGCGGTGATGTTGGAAGAAGCAGTGATTGACAAGATTGATAATTTTAACGCAGGCTTACAACGACACTTTGATGATTTATTTGCGAATGGACGTGAAATAATTGTTCGTGTTAAGAAATTCGAAAAGTGGAATGGTGATTTAGAAAAAGAATATGGTGGCGAAGAACTGGGTACCATTATCGAAAATTGGATGAGAGCAAATACCGTTAAAGGCCGATTTAGCACAAGCGAATCAACAGAAAATATGTTGCTATTTGAACAAGTGCGTATTCCGTTATACGATGCTTCAGGCAATGCAATTGATGCAAGAGGATTTACTAGAAATTTGCAGAAATTCCTTACCGCAGCCCCTTACACCATAGTAAATAAACTAATGACTAAAGGACTTGGTCAGGCTGTAATTGTTTTGGGAGATAAATAAAAACTTAAAAAGTTAAACATGAAAAAATTACTAATTTTCTTTATTGCTCTTTCTTCTGTTTTAGGCACATACGCTCAAAACACCCAGGGTAAATCAGATGATCTTGGTAGAATAACGCTTGCTGCGTATGTACCGGATCAAATTGAGAGAATGCCAGAATCAGCCAGAAGTATTTTGTCTAATAAGTTAAATCAACTCATCTCTCAAAATGGAATAGGCGGTAGCAACATGAACGAACGATTTATCATCACTGCTAATGTTGGTGTGCTCTCAAAAGATATGACATCAACAGCGCCAACCATGATCGCTTTATCTTTAGATGTAACGCTTTACGTTGGTGATGGTATAGATGGCACAAAATTCGCAAGCACTACGCTTAGTGTAAAAGGTGTGGGAGAAAATGAAACTAAGGCCTATATTTCTGCTATAAAAAACATCAATGGCAACAATAGCGCTATTCAAGCATTTTTAGAATCTGGAAAAGCTAAAATCTTAAAGTACTTCAACACGCGTTGTGATTTCATTATCAGCGATGCTCAAAGCCTAGCTAATCAAGGAAGATATGAAGAAGCATTTTACAAATTATCTGGCATACCAGAAGCGAGTAGTGCATGTTACAGTAAAGCAAAAGCGGCTATCATTCCGATTTATAAAAAACACATTAACAAAATTTGCCAAGTAAGATTAATGGAGGCGAAAACCGTTTGGGCAGCAAACCAGAATTTTGAAGGCGCAAATAAAGCTGGTGATATCTTATCGCAAATTGATCCTAATTCTTCTTGCTATACGGATGTAAAAAACTTTGTGAACCAAATTGCAAAAAGCATCAAAGAAAACGATAAACGCGAGTGGAATTTTATATTTAAGCAACAACAAGCAGATGCTGATGTTCTAAAATCTGCATATACAGCTGCCGCGGCTTATGCTAATGCACAACAACCCCACGCAATAATTTATAATGTTAGAGGCTGGTGGTAATTCAAGCATTTCAAGAGAATGTAGATCATTCTCTTGAAATTTTGAAACATGTTATGGATTTCTTTGAGTAGTATCAACCCCTGATGTTGCCGAACTATCTGTCATTGAGTGCCGAGTAGTATCTCCGCCTAATGTATCAACAGGAGCTACTAAAGCTGAGTCCGATTCTTCTTCATTTTTAGCAGAAGAATTACATGCGATCATGCTTATTCCAAAACATAAACACGCAATAAGCAATTTAAAATTTTTCATAACTTATTTCTTTTTTGGAACTTTTGCACCCTCTTTCCTAGCTTCTGATAAGCCGATTGCGATGGCTTGTTTTTTAGAAGTTACTTTTTTACCCGTTCCGGTTTTTAACGTTCCTTCTTTTTTTTCATGCATTGTTTTTTCTACTTTTTCGCCTGCTTTTTCTGAATATTTTGCCATGACTATACCTAGTTAAATGAAACAAATTAGCATCATTAGATGGTATTTTTATAAACAGTTAAAATTAACAACAGTTTGAAAAAAGTGCTTTTCGATTAAGACGTTTAAAAGGTATCTATTGCATATAATGACCAAATTTCACTTGCCATCAAAACTATTACCTCTCTTGTCTTAATTTATCACGGTGCATCGTTCCCCAATCTGCCAAAGCATGTAGCACATTGCTTAAACTCCCAGCATATTCCGTAAGTTGGTATTCTACTACTACAGGTATTTGTTGATGATGAACCACTCTTTTCACAAAACCGTTTAACTCTAGCTCCTTTAACTCTGCCGATAGCACACGAGCTGAAATTCCATGAACAGCTCGTTGAATTTCATTAAATCGTTTGCTTCCATCCCTTAGTCCAGAGATGACGCGGAGTTTCCATTTCCCACCAATTACGTATAAGGCATCCCCAATCGGATTTAGAAAAGCATTGCAACCTTCCTCCGTTTCTTCATGTTCCATAACTATTTGATTATCATATTACTATACAAAACATTACCACTAACCTTTTGTATACTACTAACATTTTACAACCAAATGTAAATAGATTTGTCGACATAAATTATATAAAACAATGAAAAAGATATTACACATTATTTCTAGCCCAAGGGGAGATGCATCTTATAGCATCAGATTAGGAAATGCCATTATAGATAAAATACAACTAGCTTATGCTGATAGTACGGTTAAGGAAGTTAGTTTGGTTGATGAACGCTTTCCACATTTAGAAGAGGCCCATTTAAATGCATTCTTTACTCCCGCAGCAAACAGAACTCCAGAAAATTTAGTTGCCATTAAACACTCCGATGAAGCCATTGCCGAAATTATGGATGCAGATATTATCGTACTGGGTGTACCGCTCTATAATTTCAGCATACCTTCTAACTTAAAAGCATGGATAGATCACATTAGTAGAGCTGGGGTTACTTTTAAGTACAATGAAAATGGACCAGAGGGATTAATCAAAAATAAAAAGCTATACATCGCTTTCTCTGCCGGAGGAATTTATACAGATGGTCCGATGGCAAGTTACGATACAGCAACCCCTTACTTAAAATCGGTATTTGGCTTTCTGGGTATAACCGATGTAACTGTTGTTCGTGCAGAAGGCACCTCAATTCCTGGAATTCAGGACAATGCCTTAGCGAAAGGAATTGAAAGTATTGTCATCAATTAAATCTTATACCCCTTTTCTTTAAAGAAAAGGGGTTAATTCCATTAATATAACCATCAATATTCGTTGGTGCTTGTAGGCCACTCGCTTATGGCCAACGTCCTACTTAGTCCGAGTCTTGTTCTACAAAATGTACAATTTTGAATACCTGTATAGACCACAACCAGCACGTAACCCAAACTAATACAGAACTAAACACGAACTCTGCTAGAACATAAGTCGCGGTAAGGTCGCTATAAGGTCGCCTTAGTGTCGCGGTAAGCAGTAAGAAAAAATTAGGATTTGTAACGGAAAATCGTTGTATATTGAAAGGTTTTTAAATATACATTTTTTATGGCAAAGGCTCGTTCAATTATTAAATTAAGTGGCACTATTGGCGATATCACTTTTGTAGATAGTAATGCTTATGGTTTTCATGGCAGGAAGAAAAGAACGATCTGGGAAAAATCTGAGGGGATGATCTCTAGCTCGACAAATCAAACTCAAGCTAACTTAATGGCAAAAATAATTTTTGATGCCGTTAATGAACTTGCACCTGGCTTTAAGAATGGTAAGTTTTGGAGTAGGCTGGTGTCCGTTTTCCGTCAGCAGAAAAAGGCTAATCAGGTTTATAACTACGCGGGTTTTAATGGAATGGAAATGAGATTGGATTACCCATCTTCAAGGAAAGGTAGATTTACACTCCATCATCAGAAAGAAAAAGCAGAACATTCGCTTGAACTTACGTATTACTTGAAAAACACTGAGGGTTATAAGTTAAGCCTATTGCGTATTGCAAGCGATGAAACGTTACTAAATCCTTTCTCGATAGAAAAATTGGAAGGGGAAACTAAGGAGGGCGAAAAAACTGGAACTTTACATTTCCAATTTACAGCTTTACCTGAAAGCGCTCAATTGCTCTATGTTTTGCAATGTGAACAGCTTATAAATGGCAAGCCAACTGCCCTAATCAGCGGAAAAAGTGTTGTTTTTTTGAAAGGCGATTAATTTAATAAAGCAACAGAAAACAAGATTTCCTTAGTAAGGAATAGGGGCTAAATTGGAAAAGAAATATTTCTCGCTATCATTACATTTTCTTAAGTAAAGTATTAGCACCTTTGCAATGGGCAATAGGGTTGGTTAAAACGAATCCTTAACGAGAAAAAATTCTATGAACCACACCTAGTGGTAAAGTTGAAAAAGTAATTTCATAAAACGGATTTAATCCTGCATTTCATTAGCCTTTTAAACTTATTAAAGAACTAAATACGATTAATATATGATGACTCAAATAAATTTATACTATCCCCTTTGGAAAAAGTATTTACCTGTATTTGCTATACAGCTTAAAAAAGCACTAACTGAAGAGCAAGAGATCGGTTTTACTAAATCTGACCTGCATAGCTTAGGTAACCGTAACAAGGCCGATTATAGTTTTAGCTTAGAAATAGAAAATGGTAAAGTAAAAAATAATATTTCAGGTTCTGCTGTTGCCAGAGATTTATTTGATGTTTTAATTAGCAGTCCTAAAATAAAGGAACTGTTGCAGGAAAATCATTTTAAGTTTAGCTTGGGCAAAGCATATACTTTAAAAATTTCTTCTTTAAAAACTATAGCTTATAAGGAGCCTACAATATGAAGTTGAGCTAGATATTTTTATATATTTGCGTCTTCAATGGTCCCGTAGTTCAACGGATAGAATAGAAGTTTCCTAAACTTTAGATATGAGTTCGATTCTCGTCGGGACCACTAGAAACATCAACAAAATGTATAAGAGGCTGTAAATTAATGTTTGCAGCCTCTTATCTTTTATAGACCTACCAAAAGTGTCGAAAAAATATATGACAATTCTACTCCGATCATCTATCCTGCGTTAGCCCATCAGAATTTGTACAAGATCATCATTGATGTAATACACCTCTTTTCCGTCTTTAGCTGGGCTCAAGATCTTAGCAGAAACGAGTTCGCCAAAGTATTTAGTTAACGTAGTTCTAGAGGTAATGCCCAATATTTCTCCGATGAATTTTGGTTTGATGTAAGGTTGGCTGAAGATCGTCTCGTTTACCTCCTTGTTGTACCATTTAATAGTTGCCCTGCCATGGGTAAGTGTCGCTTCCATCTGGCTAAGAATGCTTGTGATCAATTGATTGGTCAACTCTGCTGTTTTTTCCACGGCATCTAGCATGTACATCACCCATGGCTTCCATGCACCACGTTGGGTAACCCCGCTCAAATGATGGTAATAGTCGTCCTTGTTGATCATGATGTATTTGGAAAGATAGAGTACTGGTTGCCCTAATAGCCCTTTGTTCACAAGGTATAAAAGATTCAAAATCCTACCGGTTCTTCCGTTTCCATCTGAAAATGGGTGTATGGCTTCAAACTGATAATGGGCAATGCACATTTTGATCAGCGGGTCGGTAGGGTATTTCTTGTCATCATTTAGGTACTCTACCAGATTTTCCATCTTGGCTTCTATGATGCCCGCTCCTCTTGGAGGGGTATATATTACCTCTCCCGATCTGAATTCACTTTGTCCGCGTCTAATCACGGTAAGGGTCTGTGGTGGCCTTATTCCAGCTGTGGAGTTCTTAACCTGTCTAAAGATCCTAATGATACTATCCATGTCCATCTTTCCTTTCTCTTGGGTGATGTTGTATCCCTCCCATAATGCCTCCCGATAGCGAAGTACCTCCTTTGTAGCTGGTTTTATATTTTCTTCCCGAATAGTTTCTGAAACCGCCTTGTAAAGTTCATCTTCGGTGGTAAATATGTTCTCGATTGCTGTAGAGGTTTGCGCCTCTTGAAGTGCAATGGTATTGATGAGCATGGTAGGGTTTGGAAGCCTATGGATACTGGAATTTGTAGTTGCCAGCGCACGGGAAGCAGCGACGAGTTTTTTCATCACTTCAATATCTTCTTCCATATTTTTAAGTGGAGGTAGAAATGGAAGATCATTGAAAGGCTGCGTTCTATCGTACGGCATATGTTCAGTTTTTAGGTAATATTGAACTTATAAACAAATATACACATAGTAGGTGGACATATAAGCACAACGTGTTCATTTTTTTTAAAAAAATGAACACGTTGTGGAAAAGGATAAAATAAATGAACACAAAATCATCACCTGTTCATTTATTTCGTAAAATTGGACATATAGGATATAAACGGTTTTTTAAGACAAAAAACACTAAAATAGTTTGAAATCTGTCTCGTCGAGATATTTAAAATCCATCCTCACTACCAGAATCTCAATAATTAGTTGCAAATCTTCTAAAAAAGAGTTTGAAATTGGTGTCTTTGAGACCACTTCACGGGAATAGAGTTTTTTAACTTTATTCCCCTTGTTATTTTATTACTGACTGTTGTTTATTAATAAGAAATAATTAGCTAAAGCAGTCATTTTGGTGTTCGATAATTTTTAGCTAAGAACTTGCATTTCGGAGTTAATTTTAAAAATCTTGTGAAAAGTCGATTATTGGGTAACCTACGGTAGTTCGATTCTCGTCACTTGCTAAAAAAATGCTATATTAGTGAAATAAATTGCCCTAGCTCATTATCTTAATTGGCTTAATTGTATATTCTGTTTTCAATAGTTAATATTTCAAGATGCGTACCGTTATTGATTATGATAGTCTTGCTGATCATGAACTTGCCGAGTTGTTATCGGAGCAAGATAGGAACGCGTTCGCCCAAATATTCAAACGTTACAATAGCATTTTATTAATCCACGCCTACAAAAAGCTGGAGCAGCAGGAAGTAGCTGAAGATATCGTGCAGGAAGTGTTTTCTACACTTTGGCAAAAAAGAGAAAGTATCAGCGTGGCTACCAACTTATCAGGCTACCTCTACACCGCTGTTAAAAATAGAGCATTAGATGTGATCGCCCGTCAAAGAACGGAATCTCGATATGTTGATTCGCTTAAATACTTCGTAGAAAATGGCGTGGCGCTTACTGATCATTTAGTGAGAGAAAGGCAAATGAAAGAAATTATTGAGCGTGAGATTGGCAGGCTACCATTAAAAATGAGGAGAGTTTTTGAGCTCAGTAGAAATCAACACCTCAGTCATAAAGAAATTGCTTCCCAACTCAATTTGAGCGAACATACGGTAACGGATCAAATCAAAAAAGCATTGAAGATTTTGAGAACGAGAATGGGCTTGTGTTTTTTTCTGATTTAACAGAGAATTTGGCAAATACAATTCTAAAACGTAATTGTTTTAAAAAAATAAAAATTTTTATCCCCCCTACCGCTTACTTATCCGTCTTGTATTTATAAAGCCGATAAAAGTAGGTAATGACAAGAAAAGAAACAGAAGACTTATTCAATAAGTACGAACAGGGATTGTGCAATGCCGAGGAGCTAGCTTGGATTGAAACCTGGTATATTCATTTAAATGAGGATAAAGAAATAGATCTTCGTTCTGCTGATTTGGAGGCCTCAGAATTGAGAATGATGCAGGCTTTACACATTAAACAAACACCTAGTGTGCCCTTATGGAAAAAGGTGGCTGTTGCCGCTTCCATTGTGTTGGTATCGAGTGTAAGCTATTACTTTTTACAACGCAAAGAGGTATTGAACGAGGCCAGCCCAGTTCAAATGGCCAATTTGAAGATACCGCCTGGAGGTAATAAGGCGATATTGACCTTGGCCGATGGTCGTCGGATTAACCTTGAAGAAAAAGCTGATGGAAAATTGGCGGAAGAATCAGGGGTAAAGATTATCAAAAAAGCATCGGGCGAAATCATTTACGATGTGAGCCATGCCACAAACGTTACTGCAGCCCAGCGCAGTTACCATACAATCGAAACACCTCGTGGTGGAACCTATCAGGTATTATTAGAGGATGGCTCTAAAGTTTGGCTTAACGCAGCTTCTAGCATCAAATTCCCTTCGTCATTTTCATCTGCAGAGCGTATAGTTGAACTTAAAGGGGAGGCATATTTCGAAGTTGCAAAAAACCCTGCTCGTCCATTCACGGTTAAAGTAGAAGGACAATCAATCCAGGTTTTGGGGACTAAATTTAACGTAAATAGCTACAGAGATGAAGCTAAATTAGTTACTACCTTACTTGAAGGCAGTGTGAGGATGTCTAACCTAATTGAAAATGTGGTATTGAAACCGGGAGAACAATCTCAAAGTACGATTAACCAAAAAATCGAATTAAGAAAAGTAGAAACTGAAGAGTTTTTGGCATGGAAAGAGGGAATGTTCAGTTTTCAAAGAGCCAATCTGCAGACAGTGCTCCGCCAATTTGAGCGTTGGTACAATATTGACGTAAAGTTTGAAAAAAATGCACCTGATATATTTTTCACGGGGAAGATTTATCGGAACCTCAATCTGGATGAAGCTTTAAATAACCTCACTTTTTTAGGGGTCAGATTTAAAATACAAAATCGAAACGTAACCGTTTTATCAAAATAAACAATTAACCAAACAACCATTAACCAAACAAATTATGACAAGAAAAGTACTCCTTAATTAGGCCCAGAAATGGTGGTTCATTAATCCACGAAAGTGTTACGAGCACTTCCGTGGAAATTGAGTTATCCCATCGGTATCGAATACCGGTAAATTAATGATTATAGGCATCATCCATAACCCAACATTCACAAATCTAATGAAATTTATTAAAAGTAATACAGGATACTCTGTACTGCAGAGGAGATCGTATAACCTAATTTTACGCACCATGAGACTAGCAGCTTTATTGGTCGTTTTGTCGATAATGCAACTTAGCGCAAAAAGTTTTGGCCAAATCACCCTTAACCTAAAAAGAACTTCAATTATTAAGCTTACCCAAGCCATTGAATCACAAACTGACTACGTGTTCCTTTATAATGAAGATAAGCTGCCAAATGACAAGATTACGATCAATGTAAAAAATGCCTCGATTAATGAGGTACTATCCAAGTATTTCAAAGCGGTAGGCTTAAGCTATCGAATCGTCGACAAAAACATCACCCTTAAAAGTACAGAAGAGGATGTAGCACCAACTGCTTCGGGAATATTTAGGGTACTCAAACCTATCAATGTTCGCGGAACCGTAAGAGATACGTTAGGAAATCCACTCTCTCAGATCAACGTGAGTTTAGAGAACAGTACCAAAACCATTATGGAAGCTCCAAAAAACACGGAGATCAATAAAACGACCATCACGCAAACCTCCATACATACCGCAATTACCAATGCAAGTGGTTTTTACTTATTAACCAATGTACCAGAAGGGGGCGTAATT
>NZ_JBAZRL010000002.1:70114-158921 GCF_041662865.1 Pedobacter sp. | reverse complement strand
CATTGTACTATCGTCCCACAGTTACATCAGTACCAACGACAGTTTGGCCGGCGGAGATGTAACCTGGCTGTATTGGGAACCTTATCGTGAGAATGATATGATCAAAAAATCTCCACGTATCAAACTCCCAGCTGCCAATAACGGTAAACAGATGTGGGAAAAGTTGGTAAAACCATCTTCCAACATAGAAATGGTGCTTAGTGGCCATTTCTCTGGTGAAGGTTACCGGAAGGACAAGAATGATAAAGGCAAGACTGTTCACCAAATCATGTTCGATGCACAGTCTATGGGGGGCGGTGGCCGTATTGGCAACGGTGGAGATGGTTGGCTACGTATCCTGGAATTTTTTCCTGATAACAAAACAGTTAAGGTCCGAACATTTTCTCCCTTGTTTGGGATATCTCCCACCTCACAGCCAAATGCATGGAAGAATGATCCCAGGAACGAATATATAATCCAGTTCAACTAGAAACGCTCAGAAAGCACCTAAACGAACAGACCGCTAACTTGGCACTGTCGAAAATTATTAAAGATTCGGCTATTCATTCTCCAAGCGTAATCTTCGTTATACCTTGAACCGTACAACAAACAAAAGTTGAACTCCATAACAAAACAGTGTATTCATTTATTATTGAATTTTGCATTTGAAATTTAATCGATATCAAATGAACAATCAAAAAGTGTTAGTTACCGGCGGTACAGGATTTGTGGGAATCCATACAATTTTACAATTATTGAAACAAGGCTATACTGTTAACACCACATTGCGATCTTTAGCAAAAAAAGAACATATCATCGAAGCGTTAAAAGAGGGTGGTATTACCAATTTCAGCAGATTATCCTTCTTCGAAGCAGAACTTACTGCAGACGAGGGCTGGGATGCCGCTGCGAGGGATTGCGACTACGTATTGCATATTGCCTCGCCTTTTCCTGCAAAAGAACCGAAAGATGAAAATGAACTTCTTGTACCTGCCCGCGACGGCGCTCTACGCGTATTGAAGGTGGCAAAGAACGCGGGGGTAAAAAGAGTAGTCTTAACATCCTCTTTTGCTGCTGTTGGTTATAGTATTGATATGGATGGTCATACTTTTACAGAAGAAGATTGGACAGATGTGAACATTCCGCTCCCAGCTTATATCAAATCAAAAACTGTTGCAGAAAAAGCTGCATGGGATTTTGTTGCAAATGAGGGGAAAGGCCTGGAATTAACCGTTATCAATCCTGTCGGAATTTTTGGGCCTGCATTGGGTGGCATTACATCAGCATCGCTGGATATTGCGATCATAGGGATTTTAAACGGAACAACCAGTCAAAGCGGCGACTTTACGATGGGCGTAGTTGATGTGCGAGACGTGGCTGATATCCATATCAAAGCAATGACGCACCCAAAAGCAGCAGGGGAACGATTTTTAGCAAATGCAGATGGGGTAATGAGCTTTTACGATGTAGCTGAACTCATTAGAAAAGAACGCCCATCTATTTCGGGTAATATCGCAGACATGCAACCTACGTCAACCGTGTTTTATAAACAAATGTCTAATCAAAAAGCAAGAACAATTTTAAATTGGCAACCAAGAAGCAGAGAAGAAGCTATACTTGCAAGTGTTGATAGTGTACAATAAATAGGATTTTCTATATTTACGAGCGATTTATTTTTAAAACGATTGAAAGTTAACAACATACAATCCTGTTATTTAGGGCCAGAAATTTCTCCCGAACTACTCATTCAGGAGCATTACTTTTTGTATCTACTAAAAGGTTCTATGAAAGCCTACGATGGTAATAAGCATTACCAAATAAAGCCTGGAGATTACTATTTGACCAGAAAAAACCACCTTGTGCGCTACACCAAATTCAAAGACAATGGTGCATTCGAAAAAATTATTATTACGTTGGATGAACCCTTTATGAGGCAATTTTTAGAAAGGCATCCTCATGATGTTCACCCAACTAAGAATCAAGATGCGTTTCTTTTTATTACAGAAAATAAGCTGATTGAGAGTTACGTCCAATCGCTAGAGCCCTACTACACTGGTGATATGCAATTAGATGAAACTTTTGCGAACATCAAAAGAGAGGAATTAATCATGATATTGCTGAAAACTCAACCAGACTTGGCAGATATATTTTTCAATTTTGGTATTCCACATAAAATGGATTTAGAAATCTATATGAACCGCAATTTTCGATTTAATGTAAGCCTCGAACGCTTTGCATATTTAACCGGCAGAAGTTTATCTTCATTTAAAAGGGATTTCCAAAAAATCTTTGGTTCTGCCCCAGGTGAATGGTTAAAGAAGAAACGATTAGATGAGGCTTATTTCCAGATTTCCAAGCAACATCTAAAACCAAGTGATGTGTATCTGGAAGTTGGTTTTGAGGATTTATCGCATTTTTCTTTCGCTTTTAAGAAAGAGTTTGGGAAAAGTCCAAGTGAAATTATGGGGCGTTAATTATCCTACAGTTTAAACAGTATCTACCTCAAATGCTGGTTCTTTAATACCCCCTTTTTTAATCGGACAATCTCTTTCTTAAAAGCCTCACCTTTTTCGGATAATAACCTATCCTCAATTACTAGGTGAAGATATCCATATTGCTGGGTTGTAGGGAATATGCTGTCCAAATAGTTCAAAATCAAATCCATCTATAGAGAAATTGGCTTTAACTGATTTTAAAGAATTATTTTCAGAAATCGTATAATGATTTTCATGACTGCATTTGGTAAATACAGTTTGTAAAAATTCTTATTACCACTTAGACTTAAACAAAAAAAGCAGTCTTTTCAGACTGCTTTAAAACTCTGGGTGGCTGATGGGGCTCGAACCCACGACCCTCGGCACCACAAACCAATACTCTAACCAACTGAGCTACAACCACCGTGTTTTTTCAGAGCAACAAAAGTACGACTTTTAATAAGGTAATCAAATTTTTTTAAAAATTTCAATCCATCTTTATTTTAACGTTTTAAAAACCAATCGTTTCCAATTAAATATTTTGCCGAAATGAGTATGGTGAATGAATTATACAAGATAAAAAGCTAGCTTTGGGTTAGTTTATGATAGAAATTTATACAGACGGTGCGGCAAGCGGCAACCCTGGCCCAGGAGGTTATGGAGTAATTTTACGTGCTGGTGCACACTATAAAGAATTAAGTGGTGGTTTTCGTTTAACCACCAATAATCGCATGGAATTATTGGCTGTTATAGAAGGTTTAAAAGCAATCAAAAAACCAGGTCAACAGGTTACCATTTATTCCGATTCAAAATACGTAGTTGATTCTGTAGAAAAAGGTTGGGTATTTGGCTGGGTAAAAAAAGCATTTAAGGACAAGAAGAACAAAGATTTATGGATCCAGTACCTCAATCTTCATAAATTACATACCATTAAATTCATCTGGATTAAAGGCCATAACGACCATCCCGAAAATGAGCGTTGTGATCGTTTAGCGGTAGCAGCTTCACAAAACAAAAGCGAATTAGCTATTGACACTTTCTTCGAAGCAGAACGAAATCTTGCTTAATTAAAAATTATTTTTAAAAAAAATTAACCCTGGTTTGGAGGGATTTATTTGTTTACACATTTAATTTTAACTAGGAATTTACAGGGTGCAAACAAGGTGATAACAAGGTATAAACAAGATTTTCGACCTTATTATATATGTGTAAACATCTAATTAGCAGCATTTTATAGTATATTTTCATTTGGATTAGTACGAACAGTCACCTACATTTGATTAAAAGCAATAGTTAATGGCAAGATTAATCAATGGAATTTTAGGTGGCTTCTCTGGCAAAGTGGGTACAGTAGTGGGTGTTATAAAAGGTGATGCATGCATCATCCGATCCTTACCTAAAAAAAGAACTCATTTCACGACAAACGAACTCGAAAACCAGAAAAAGATGGGAATGGTGCAGGCTTACCTTAACCCATTAAAAGATTTGCTAAAAGTAGGTTTCGCTAATTATTACACCAAAACAGGAGGCTTTCGTGCTGCTTTAGCCTATACCAGAAGAGAAGCCTTAGTAAGTGATGCTGATGGTAATTGCTATATAGATCCTGCCTTATTTAAAATTAGTGGGGGTGTATTGCCTCAAGCCATAAATCCTGCCATGGTATGGAATGATCCAGCATTGCTCATTACTTGGGACATCACTACGCTAAATTACGAGGAAGAGGCGGATCAATTGATGGTATTGATATATGATCCCTTACATAAAATTGCGACTACACGAATATTCAATGGGGCTTTTAGAAGGGATGGCGAATTAAAAATCGAGCTCGATCCTCATCTTTCAACTACAGAAATAAATGTTTATATCGGGTTCGTTTCTGCCGATCGTACAGCTCAATCCGATAGTCAGTATTTAGGCAAGGTGATGGTTTAATTTCTTCATCCTAAAAAAGCCCTACACCATAATCACTACAGTATAGGGCCTTTTCTTAGCGGTAAATGCTATTATAATTTCTTAAACATCTTATTTACAGCAAGCTGAACTTTAACAATATCATCGGCAATGGTTTTCTGGATACCTGCATCAAAAGAGGCTACAAACCTTGGTTCAAGGGTAATTGCATTCGGTTCGTTTGTAATGTTTAATCTAAAAATATGTTTACCAAACTTAAAGCCAGCTCCTATTTTAGTCACATTAGTTTCAACAGTCTGTACAAACTCATAGCTATTACTTAACTGATCAAGAAAATCCTTAACTGCTTGAAACACAAAGTCGGTTTCAATATCTAATCCATTGATAATAACGGTGGTATCTTTTAAAGAAGCTTTAAGAATATCATCTCCTTTTACAGTTTTATGAAGGTGCTGTAAGGTTTCTAATAAGTCTTCACTGAAAATAATATTCCTTTTATCTGTAATCACTATTGCATTAGCGTTGTCATTGTCACCTGATGTTTGTGCCAAAACAATCTCATCATTGCCATCCTTAATTGTATATTCAGTTGCTGATTTTTGCTCTACTTTCGAATCAGCTATTGCTTTCGTTAACGTCTTAACTATATAGGCTAATGCCGGGGATTCCTCTATCTTTTTCATCCAATTATTTTTTTGCAAAGATAAGACAGCAAATTCTTTTTCCTAGTTAATAGATTGAATAAACTGAATTTGTAAAGATTAATTGAAAACTGATGAGATAAACTAGATTAATCTATCCCCCCTATTACACCCATTTGCGCTAGTTTTTCTTCAGATTTATCGTTCAATAAACTGTTAACTGGCGAATATTCGGCCATTAGCGCCTCTGCCATTTTTACCATTTTAGCTGAGCCAATAAATATAGAGGTACGTTGATGTAATTCTGTAGGTTCAATAGCTAAAATACGGTTTAAGCCGTCAGATGCAATCCCACCAGCTTGTTCAATAATAAAAGCCATCGGATTGCACTCATACAACAGTCTTAATTTTCCATTTGGCGAAGCTGCTGTAGTTGGGTAAATATAAATGCCACCTTTGATTAAATTACGGTGAATATCGGCCACCATCGAACCGATATACCTTGAGGTATAGGGTCTTTTAGTTGCTAAATCTTCTACTTGCGCATATTTTAGGTACTTCTTAACGCCATCTGGAAAATGCACATAATTACCTTCATTTATAGAATAAATAATTCCATCTTCAGGTATTTTCATGTTAGGATGCGATAAACAAAATTCGCCAATAGATGGATCTAACGTAAAGCCGTTCACTCCTTTTCCGGTAGTGTACACCAACATGGTTGATGATCCGTAAATTACATAACCCGCAGCAACTTGCTCCGTTCCTTTTTGTAAAACATCGGCTAAAGTAGCCATTCCTTCTACAGATTTCCGACGGTAAATTGAAAAAATAGTACCAACTGCTACATTGCAATCTATGTTCGATGAGCCATCCAACGGATCAATACAGACAATATATTTAGCATTTTTAGAGACTGGCGAATCAATTGGTACAAATTCATCTTCTTCTTCAGTAGCTACAATACAACATTCTCCACCACTAGTTAAGGCCGATATAAATTGCTCGTTAGCATATACATCTAGCTTTTTTTGTCCTTCACCTTGTATGTTTGTCGTGCCGGCATCCCCTAAAATATCTACTAAACCTGCTTTGTTTACCTCTCTATTCACAATTTTTGAGGCAATACCGATATCTCTTAATAATCTGGATAGTTCGCCTTTGGCGTAAGGAAAGTCTAACTGTTTTTCAATAATGAATTGACCTAATGTTTTTATACCCGACATATTTACTTAGTGTATTTTTTACGTTATCTATTCCCTAATTCTATGGCCTCTAAGGTATGTATTTTTTCTGCTGAAATGCAAAACCGAATCAAAGTTCTTACTTTATGCCAACCATGTTTTCCAGCTGCACCGGGGTTAATATGTAAACATTTTATTTTCTCGTCAAAAATCACTTTTAAAATATGCGAGTGACCGCTTATAAATAGCATTGGTGGCTTAGTGTATATTTCTGCTTTTACTTGTGGAGCGTAATGATTGGGATAGCCGCCAATGTGCGTCATCCAAACATCAACATCCTCGCACATAAACCGTAAATTTTCAGGATAGCTTGACCGAATATCTTTTCCATCAATATTTCCATAAACGCCACGTAAAGGTTTAAATGCCGCTAAAGGTTCCGCTACATCTGCACCGAAGTCTCCAGCATGCCATATTTCATCACATTCATCAAAATATTTAAACACTGCGTCATCTAAAAAACCATGCGTATCAGAAAGTAAACCTATTTTTTTCATTGGGATATAACTATTATAAGTTGTTAATGTTTTAATGGTATTAATGAGCTCATGAACTCGGTTTATTTTTAAGGATAATGAAGCTATCATGAGTTTATTTGTTTGATTTGAGATTGCAAACTCATGATGGTTTCATTTAGTCAAATTTACGTTAATTGAGGGTTTTGCTATAATCTTTTTGTTGGGCTCTTTTTGTCATCCGATAGCTATCGGATCCGAGGCACGAGGAATTTCATTAGCAAACCAAATAGATCCTTCGCTTCGCTCTGGATGACAAGTGTAAAAACAAAAAGGATTTTCGCACTATTTATGATTGTAATCACCAAGCTAATAGTTCAAAAAGAAATCTTTCAATAAATTTTTATACGTTTTGGTGTACACTTTTTCGCTTTCGTAAATGTAAAAGTGTTCATGAATTGGTGTAGTAATCTTTCTTTTTAAGCAAACTATCCGTCTAAATTCTGGTTTACTTTCATCAGAATGTAAATGAATTTGTTTTGAAACAGACAATCGGTAGATCGAAGCGTTTTTAATTAATTGCTCCGCTTGTTTAATTGGTAACACAAACCAAAAACTTCCATTTTCAGTTAAAAGAGAATTTACTTTTATCAGTAAGTCGTTAAAAAACTCCTCGTTCGTGTGTCGGGCAATGCCTTTTTTTTCTTCAAAATTCTTTAAATCATTTACAAAATATGGAGGATTGGAAACAATCAGGTCAAATTTATCGGTAGTGTTGTATTGTTCTATTGGGGTATGGTTGATTGTTAATCTATTGCTGAAAATTGAAGATTTAAAATTGAGATCTGCCGTTTTTGATGCTTCTTCATCAATCTCTACGGCTTCTAGGTGGGCATGAGCAAATCGCTGAGCTAACATTAAGGCAATTACTCCAGTTCCAGTTCCAATATCTAAAATCCTTTTAGGTGAATTGCATTCTGCTAAAGCTGCTAATAAAACTCCATCGGTATTTATTTTCATGGCACAACCACGCTGATCAACTTCAAACTGTTTAAACTTGAAAATTGAACTCATCTACTTAGATTTAAATAAATAGAATAACAAGCCAAATCCTATCGAGAAAGAAATAATTCCTGCAAAATAAAGTTTGTAATTATTGCTTTGTGAAAAATTTTTAACCGTAGTAAATTTCTTAGTTATATCACTCAGAATTAATATCCCTAAAGAAATAAATAAAATACAGCCGAAAATATTTAATATTAAAATTTTCATTTTACTGTTGATAAATCTCTAAGGGCAATCCATCAGGGTCCGTAAAAAAAGTAAATTTCTTACCTGTAAATTCATCTACACGAATAGGTTCTGTTGCTATTCCTTTTTCATTAAGCATTAAACTTGTTTTTTCAACATTGTCAACTGCAAAAGCTAAATGCCTTAGGCCCGCAGCTTCTGGTCTTGATGGTCTGGCTACAGGATTTTCAAAAGAGAAAAGCTCTAGCTGATAAACCCCATTTACGGCTAAATCTAATTTATAAGATTTTCGTTCTGCTCTGTACACTTCTGCAATTACTTGAAAACCCAATTTATTCACATAAAAATCTTTAGATATTTCATAATCGGAGCAAATAATAGCAATGTGATGAATGCGGTTGAACATTTGATAAGTCTAATATTTTCTAATGTGGAAAACCCCTTAATTATTACATTAATTGTTCAAAAGTAGGTAATATTATCCCTCGTTTAACTGGCATTTTTAAAATTTTAAAGCTAAATTTGCATCTTCAAAAAACAAGCATGATTCATTTCTTCTTAAGTCAATCTGAGGCGGTTTTTGTTTTACAAACAGAACAACCCTTATCTGCAAGTGATATTACAAAACTTGAATGGTTATTCGGCGGTGCCAAAAAACAAAATGAAACTGCGCTAAGCGGTTTTTTTGTTGGTCCTCGTGCAGCAATGATCACTCCTTGGAGCACTAATGCTGTAGAAATTACGCAGAACATGAGTATCACTGGTATTATCAGAATAGAAGAATTTAAAAAAGTAAATGAAGATTTTTCAGGTTACGACCCAATGCTTTCTCAAAAATATGAAGGCTTAGATCAGGATGTTTACACCATACACATAAAACCTGAGCCAATTTTAGAAATTACTGATATTACGGCTTACAATAAGCAAGAAGGGCTTTCTTTGAGCGATGAAGAAGTTGATTATTTAAATTCATTAGCTAAAAAGTTAGAACGCCCTTTAACAGACTCAGAAGTTTTTGGTTTTTCTCAAGTAAACTCTGAGCACTGTAGACATAAAATTTTTAACGGCAAATTTGTAATCGATGGTGTAGAGCAACCTACATCTTTATTCAAATTAATTCGTAAAACTTCAGAAGCAAACCCTAATGATATTGTTTCTGCCTATAAAGATAACGTAGCTTTTATAAAAGGTCCAGTGGTACAACAATTTGCACCAAAACGTGCCGATGAACCTGATTATTATACTACAAGCGATTTCGAATCGGTAATTTCATTAAAAGCCGAAACCCATAATTTCCCGACAACTGTTGAACCTTTTAATGGTGCGGCTACAGGTTCCGGTGGTGAAATTAGAGATCGTTTGGCTGGTGGACAAGGTTCGTTGCCTTTAGCTGGAACTGCAGTTTACATGACTGCACTTTCTCGTTTAGAAGAAGGTAGAGCATGGGAAAAAGGTGTAGAAGAAAGAAAATGGCTGTATCAAACGCCAATGGATATTTTAATCAAAGCATCTAATGGAGCTACTGATTTTGGTAATAAGTTCGGTCAACCCTTAATTACTGGTTCTGTTTTAACTTTTGAACACGACGAACACTTCGACAAGCTTGGCGTGACACCAAGAAAGTTAGGTTTTGATAAAGTAATTATGCTTGCTGGTGGTGTGGGCTATGGCAAAGCTAGTCAAGCGCAAAAGAAAAAACCTCAAGAAGGTGATAATATTGTCATTCTTGGTGGTGAAAATTATAGAATTGGAATGGGTGGTGCGGCAGTTTCATCTGCCGATACAGGCGAACACGGAACTGGAATCGAATTAAATGCGATACAACGTTCTAATCCAGAAATGCAAAAACGTGCTGCAAATGCAGTTCGAGGTATGGTAGAAAGTGATCACAATTCAATTATTTCTATTCACGATCATGGTGCAGGCGGACATTTAAACTGTCTTTCTGAGTTAGTTGAAGAAACTGGCGGATTAATTAATTTAGATAAACTTCCAGTAGGCGATCCTACCCTTTCTGCAAAAGAAATAATCGGCAACGAATCTCAAGAAAGGCTAGGATTAGTAATTGATAATGAACACATCGCTACGTTGCAAAAAATTGCTGATCGTGAACGCTCACCAATGTATACCGTTGGTAAGGTTACGGGCAATCATCGTTTTACATTCGAATCTGCAACTTCCGGAGCTAAACCAATGGATTTAGCTTTAGCAGATATGTTTGGTAGTTCTCCTAAAGTAGTAATGGAAGACCAAACCATTGATCGAAAATATCAAGCTGTGACTTATGACAAAACACAGTTAAATACTTACTTAGAACAAGTTTTACAATTAGAAGCTGTTGCGAGTAAAGATTGGTTAACCAACAAAGTTGATAGATGTGTTGGTGGTAGAGTAGCGAAACAACAATGTGCCGGACCATTACAATTACCATTGAACAATTGTGGCGTAATGGCATTAGATTTTCAAGGAAAAGAAGGTATTGCAACTTCAGTTGGTCACGCTCCCCTATCTGCTTTAATTGATGCTGGTGCAGGAAGTAGAATTGCTATTGCAGAATCATTATCGAATATAGTTTGGGCCCCGTTAAAAGATGGTTTAACATCTGTTTCGCTTTCAGCAAACTGGATGTGGGCTTGTAAAAATGAAGGAGAAGACGCAAGATTATACGAAGCTGTAAAAGCGTGTTCAGATTTCGCAATTGAACTTGGAATCAATATCCCAACAGGAAAAGATTCGCTTTCAATGAAACAGAAATACAAAGATGGCGATGTAATTGCACCAGGCACTGTGATTATTTCGGCTGGTGGTAATTGCGATGATGTTACGAAAGTTGTTGAACCAGTTTTACAAAAAGATGGTGGTAACATTTATTACATCAACTTAAGTAACGATACGTATAAACTAGGTGGTTCTTCATTTGCTCAAATCTTAAATAGAATTGGTAATGAAACCCCTGATGTTAAAGATGCAGCGAAATTTAAAAATGCTTTTAACACCATTCAAACTTTAATTAAGGAAGAAAAAATACAAGCAGGGCATGATATTGGTAGCGGCGGTTTAATTACTACCTTATTAGAACTATGTTTTGCTGATCGCAATTTGGGCGCAACCTTAGATTTAACTTCTTTAGGCGAAGCCGATAGCATAAAATTATTATTCTCAGAAAATATTGGAATCGTTTTTCAAGCAGATGCTGCTGTAGAAAGTGTTTTTTCTGCTAACGAGATTTCATTCCATAAAATTGGCAGTGTTTCCTCATCAGCTACGCTGGACATAAAAATGCAACTGACAATTTTTCATTCGATATTAATCATTTACGTGATGTTTGGTTCAAAACTTCTTATTTGTTAGACAGCAAACAAACTGGCAATGGATTAGCAAAAGAGCGTTACGACAATTATAAAAACCATGTGCTGAACTATACTTTCCCTAATCAGTTTGATGGAAAGAAACCGGTGATTGATGTTTCGGTACCAAGACCAAAAGCTGCTATTATTCGTGAAAAGGGAAGTAATTCTGAGCGTGAATTAGCAAATGCCATGTATTTAGCAGGTTTTGATGTGAAAGATGTACACATGACCGATTTAATTGCGGGCAGAGAAACACTGGAAGATATTAAATTTATTGGCGCAGTTGGTGGCTTCTCTAACTCAGATGTGTTAGGATCGGCTAAAGGTTGGGCTGGTGCATTTATGTACAACGAAAAAGCTAGAGTTGCTTTAGAAAATTTCTTTAATCGTGAAGACACCCTTTCAGTAGGTGTTTGTAATGGTTGTCAATTATTTGTGGAGTTAGGCTTAATCAATAAAAATCATACTGAAAAGCCAAAAATGTTGCACAACAAAAGTGGCAAACACGAAAGCATTTTTACTTCATTAACTATACAGGAAAATAAGTCGGTAATGCTTTCTACTTTGGCAGGTAGTACATTGGGCGTTTGGGTATCGCATGGCGAAGGAAGATTTCAATTACCCTACAGCGAAGATCGCTATCAAATTGTTTCTAAATATGCGTATGAAACTTATCCAGCTAGTCCTAACGGATCTGATTACAATACTGCAATGTTATGCGATGAAACTGGTAGACATTTAGTAATGATGCCACACATTGAGCGTTCGTTGTTTCAATGGCATTGGGCCAATTATCCAAAGGGAAGAAAAGATGAAGTTTCTCCTTGGATGGAAGCTTTTGTAAATGCCAGAAAATGGGTGGAGCAACACAGCAAATAAAATTTAAAAGCTATCCAAAGTAAGGATAGCTTTTTTTCATCTCCCGCTTTTTCACGGCTAATTTATATGAATTAGTTAGTTAATATTTGGCTCAATATTTGTAGTTTTGGGCTAATAAAAATCCCTTTCAAAACTTTTACAGGAGACAATAATCAATTATTTTCGTATTAATTGAAGTGCGGATTTTTTATAGCAATAACCAAATATCAACCTGAAATTAGGCAGCAATTTATGCTCAAATTCTAAGTAAACTTATGTGCGGAATAACGGGATTTATTGATCATAATCATAGCATAAGTGAAGCTAATCTTAAAAAATCGTCTGAAATTTTAAGGCATCGAGGTGGCAATGGCAATGGTTTTATTTTTGATCAGAAAGAACATTATACGTTAGGCATAGCTAATGAACGGCTAGCTACTATAGATTTAAGCAAAAATGCCTTACAACCCCTAACATCAACGTGTGGTAATTACAGCATCACGTTTAACGGCACCATTTATAATTATTTAGAGCTAAGGGAAACATTAATCAAATATGGGGTTATATTTTCTACCTTAACAGATACTGAAGTTATTTTAGAAAGCTATAAAAAATGGGGTACTAAATCATTTGAAAAATTAGATGGCTCTTTTGCTTTTGCGTTAATAGATCGAAAATTAAATCAGTTAATTATTGCTAGAGACGAAATAGGCGCTAAACCTTTATACTATTATAACGAGAAAGGCTGTTACCTATTCGCATCGGAAATTAACGCATTGTTTGGCTACCCTATTGCTCAGAAAAATATCAATAAAAATGCGCTTGCGGCTTTTTTTAGGTATGGATATTTCACAAATGATGAGACGATTTACGAGCATATCTTCAAATTTAAAAAAGGAACGTTTACCACTATAGATTTACATAGCGGGAACAGTTACGATAGTTTTCTTAAGTTAAGCGTCCCTCCCATTCAAAAATCTGAAGTAGAAAATGAAGACCAGATTTCAAAAAAGATAGAGGAACATTTAACCGAATCTATTTTAAAAAGAAATGTTGCTGATGTACCTGTTGGTGTTTTATTAGGTGGAGGATACGATAGCTCTACCGTAGCTGCCATTTTGCAAAAAAATCAAACTAAACGGATAAAGACTTTTACTGTTGGCTTTAAAAACGAAAAAGTAGATGAAGCACCTCAAGCCAGTAAAATTGCTGAATATTTAAAAACTAATCACCACGAATATTACCTTGATAAAAACGAAGCTTTAACTATTGTTCAAAATTTACCAACTATTTTCGATGAACCTATGGGAGATAGCGCTGCACTTGCCCTACTCTTTATCGCCGAAAAAGCAAATAATGAAGTTAAAGTTCTATTAGGAGCAGAGGGTGGAGATGAACTATTTGGTGGCTATAGAACATATGCCAAGGCAATTAAATTAGATGCGTTAGCACATAAGCGTATTCCAAAATTTTTAAAGGATGCATTCATTGGTTTATTGAAAAAAACTCAGCCAAAAATGAAAGAGGTTTTAGAAGCTGATGGTTTATTAAATAAGTATTTGGCAATTAACGCATGTTTTACCACGAATGAAATTAATCGACTTTTAAACAGCGATTATACATTTTCTATTCACACTAGGAATAAAGCACAGAACATAAAAGATCTTTTAATTCACGACTTACACGATTATTTGCCAAACAACATTCTCTCTATGAGCGATAAATGTTTTATGCATTTTGGCATTGACAATAGAGACGCATTGTTAAAAACAGATTTAATAGCTTATTTAACGACACTTGATTCTAAATGGTTTATTAAAGATGGTGAACAGAAATATCTGCTTAAAAAGATTACCAATAAATACATTCCTAAAATTTTGATGAATAAACCTAAAAAAGGATTTGTTATTCCATTAGCTTCTTGGTTAAAAACAACTTTTAAACCTTTACTAGAGTCTAATTTATCTGCAGAAAGCCTAAATCAGCATAATTTATTAAATGTACAGGAAGTTTTAAGAATTAAATCGGCCTTTTACGCAAATCCGACTACATACAATGCGCAAAAGGTTTGGTTGTTACTGCAATTTCAAATGTGGTATCAAAAATGGATGGCTTAATATAAAAAAAGCGATGAACAGATGTTTCATCGCTTTCACTTATCATTAAAACTTGTTATTAATTTAGCATATAACTAATTGGCATAGTATATCGAACTCTTACCGTTTGGTTATTTTGTTTTCCAGCTATCCATCTTGGCGATTTTTTGATTACACGTACCGCTTCATCATCACAACCATAGCCAATTCCTTTACTAACGCTTACATCAGTTATAGACCCATCTTTCTCTACTACGAAACTTAAAAATACTTTTCCTTGAATTCCTGCATCTTGTGCCATATAAGGGTATCTTAAGTTTTTCTGAATAAACTTAGTCCAAGCTGCCATCCCACCAGGGAACTCTGGATAATTTTCAACTCCGCCTTCATATATTTTAGTATCACTTGCTCCATCTGGGGCTGTACCCAAACCACCGCCACCAGTATTAGGTGTTGGCTCCGCATTTCCTTTTCCTTCAGCTCCCTCTTGTGGAGTGCTACTTACTATTGAAGTTTGTATTTGAACACTTGTTGGCGGAGGTGTATCATCAACTGGATCGCTCACCACTTTTACACTTATACTTACACTTTTAGCAGCAACTTGTTGTTTAATCGGTTCTGCCTTTTTAATTGGTTCTTCTTTTTTAGGCTCTTCTTTTTTTAGTTGATGAATAGCCTCAGGATTTGCAATCTCAATTACCCTTGTTGTTAAAACTTCTGGAGTAGGTTTAAAATGTGCATATACCATAGGGATAACAAACATGGAAATAAAAACGGTACCGGCGATAAACAGAGACTTTGTTAAAATTGATGAAGATTGAGATCTTAGTTCATAAGCTCCATAACTTTTGTTTCTGTTACTAAATACGAGAGCGAGCCACTCGCTACCATATAAATTTGATGAGTTGTTAAACATAGCTTTAAGTTTTTTAACTATGATGTTAGGTGTCGAAGTATTCCATAAGTTTTTATAAAAATATTTTTGGGGTGTATTTTTAAACATTTTTTACATTTTCAACAAAAAATTCGTGTTTTAACTAAAAAATTCTAAAAAATCTGCATAATAATTTAAAATCGATTGAAAAAATAGATTAAAAATTATATTTTTGGATAAAATTTAAACAAATCAATGAAACCATCATGAGTTTACACCCAAAAAAGACAATAAAAACTCATGGTATCTTCATAACAGATAAAAAAACAATTAAAAATCAATGAAAAGTCTAAGAACAATTGCTCTAAAAGAGGCGCAAAATAGGATTTCACCAGAAGTTCATGCACCATCATCGAAAATTTCTGAATTTTTCGGTTCGAATGTTTTTGATAAGAAAAAAATGAGAGACTTCTTATCTAAAGAAGTTTATGAAAAATTAATTTCTACAATAGGTCAAGGAGAATTAATTAATCAAGACGATGCAAATCAGATTGCCTCTGCAATGAAAACTTGGGCAATGGGTAAAGGCGCTACTCATTATACACATTGGTTTCAACCTTTAACTGGATCTACAGCAGAGAAACATGATTCATTTTTCGAGCCTAGTGGCGACGGAGCAATTGAAAAATTTGCAGGTAGCGCACTAGTTCAACAAGAACCAGATGCTTCAAGCTTCCCTAACGGCGGTATTCGTAATACATTCGAAGCTCGTGGTTATACAGCATGGGATCCTTCTTCTCCTGCATTTATCATGGAAAGCAAAGCTGGAAAAACACTTTGTATTCCAACCGTATTTATTTCATATACAGGCGAATCATTAGATTATAAAGCACCTTTATTAAAAGCATTAGCCGCTATGGATAAAGCAGCTGTTGATGTGTGTCAATATTTCGATAAAAGCATTACTAAAGTAACTGCTTCATTAGGTATCGAGCAAGAATATTTCTTAGTAGACCTTGCTTTATTTAATGCTCGTCCAGATTTAGTATTAACTGGTCGTACTTTATTCGGGCACATGTCTGCTAAAGGCCAACAATTAGAAGATCATTATTTCGGTTCTATCCCTGAGCGTGTTTTTGCTTACATGGTAGATTTCGAAAACGAAGCACTGAAATTAGGTATTCCTTTAAAAACTCGTCACAATGAAGTAGCTCCTTCTCAATTTGAGTGTGCTCCTATTTATGAAGAAATCAACTTAGCGATTGATCACAATCAATTATTGATGGATTTAATGGAAAAAGTTGCTCGTCGTCATAACTTCAAAGTGTTATTACACGAGAAACCATATGCAGGCATCAACGGTTCTGGTAAACACAATAACTGGTCGTTAATTACGGATACTGGTAAAAACTTATTAGCTCCAGGAAAAACACCTAAAAACAACTTGATGTTCTTAGCGTTTTTCGTAAACACTATTAAAGCAGTTCACGAACATGCAGATTTATTGAGAGCAAGTATTACTTCGGTAAGCAATGATCACCGTTTGGGCGCTAACGAAGCTCCACCAGCAATTATCTCTATCTTCTTAGGTCAACAATTAGATGAAATATTAGATGAGATCGAGCACTCTCGTATCAGCAAAAAAATTAAAGAAGATAATGGTTTGTGGTTAGGTATTCCTAAAATTCCTCAAATCACATTAGATAATACAGATCGTAATCGTACTTCTCCATTCGCATTTACAGGTAACAAATTCGAATTAAGAGCGGTTGGTTCTTCTGCTAATTCATCTGCTCCAATGACGGTTTTAAATGCAATCGTTGCAGATCAATTGGTTAAATTTAAAGCTGATGTAGATAAATTAATTAAGAAAGGTGATAAAAAAGACCTTGCATTATTAACGGTTATCAAAAAATACATCAAAGAATCTAAAGATATCCGTTTTGAAGGAAATGGCTATAGCCAAGAATGGGCTGATGAAGCCGCCAAACGTGGTTTATCAAACATTAAAACTACACCAAAAGCACTTGATGCTTACGTAAGTGATAAAACCACTGAATTATTCACCAAAACAAATATTTTTAGTAAACGCGAATTACATGCTCGTCATGAGATTTTATTAGAGAGTTTCTTCAGAAAATTACAGATTGAAGCTCGTGTAATGGGTGATGTGACGAACAGTCAAATTTTACCAGCAGCTATCGCTTATCAAAATGTATTAATAGAAAATGCTAAAGGATTAAAAGAACTTGGTTTAAGTAAAGAAGCAATTGCTACTCCGTTGGCAATTATCAGCAAACTATCTGAGCATATTAATATCGTTAAAACTAATATCGATGCGATGTTAGAAGAGCGTAAAAAAACAAATGCAATTGAAGATAGCCGCGATAAAGCAATTGGTTATGACGAAAAAGTGAAAGTTTATTTCGATACTATTCGTTACCATACTGATAAATTAGAGCAAATTGTTGACGATAGCGTTTGGCCATTGCCTAAATTCAGAGAATTACTTTTCTTAAAATAGTTTTTTTCAGTTTTAATAAAAAAAGCGTTCAAAGTAAAATTTGAACGCTTTTTTTATACTCATTTTCGAGCTTCCCGACTATAGACTTTCTGACTAAAATAGTATCTTTGCAAGCAATATGAGCGATAACAGGTATAACCAGCGTGGTGTTTCTGCATCAAAAGAAGATGTGCATGCTGCTATCAAAAACATTGATAAAGGCATTTTCCCACAGGCATTTTGTAAAATTATTCCAGATATTTTAGGAAATGATGAAACCTATTGCAACATTATGCATGCAGATGGTGCTGGCACTAAATCTTCCCTAGCGTATACCTATTGGAAAGAAACTGGTGATATTTCGGTTTGGAAAGGCATAGCTCAAGATGCAATTATCATGAATTTAGATGATTTAATTTGCGTTGGCGCTACCGAAAACATCTTGCTATCCTCAACCATCGGGCGTAATAAAAATCTCATTCCTGGAGAAGTTATTGCTGCTATTATTAATGGAACTGAAGAGATTTTAGCTAATTTAAGAGCCTTAGGGATTTCAATTTTTTCTACTGGTGGAGAAACTGCTGATGTTGGCGATTTAGTTCGTACTATCATTGTTGATTCTACAGTTACTTGCCGCATAAAGCGGGATGAAATTATCAGTAATCATACTATTCAAGATGGTGATGTAATTGTAGGTTTGGCCTCTTATGGTCAATCCACTTACGAAACAGAATACAATGGCGGAATGGGCTCTAATGGATTAACCTCTGCTCGTCATGATGTATTTGATAAATCTATTGCTACTGCATATCCCGAGAGCTTTGATCCAGCTGTACCTCTAGACTTGGTTTTTTCAGGTGGTAAAAAATTAACTGACGAAATTCAGCTAGATGAGCAAAATAGCATTACTGCAGGAAAACTTGTTTTATCTCCTACGCGGACCTATGCGCCTGTTCTAAAAAAGGTTTTAGATGCATATCGCAAAGATATTCATGGTTTGGTTCATTGCAGTGGTGGTGCGCAAACCAAAGTATTACATTTCATAAATAATGATGTTCATGTAATTAAAGACAACCTATTTCCTATTCCACCGTTATTTAAATTGATACAAGAACAATCTGGCACTGACTGGAAAGAGATGTACAAAGTATTTAATATGGGCCATAGAATGGAGATTTATGTTCCTCAAGCAATTGCCGAAGACATTATTGCTATTTCTAAAAGCTTTAATATAGATGCACAAATAATTGGCCGAGTAGAAAAAGGGAATCAAAAACAAGTGACGCTAACCAGCGAATTTGGAACGTTTGTTTATAATTAGAAAATCGTCATCTCGATTGTAGCGAAGCGAAATAGAGAGATCTTTAAATAATACTAGTACACTTTCCCGTTTTGTCAACATAAAGATTTCTCCACAAGGTCGAAATGACGAGTACAAGTATTATCCTATTTTTGCTTTAAACAAATCAATTGTTCTTTGCCAAGCTAATTTAGCCGCAGCTTCATTGTATCTTGTTGGTGAAGTATTGTTATTAAACGCATGGTTTACTCCATCGTAAATAAAGATTTTGTAATCTATATTGTTTTGCTTTAGAGCTGCTTCATAAGCAGCAATTCCGGCATTAATGCGCTCATCTAATCCACCGTAATGCAACATTATGCTCGCTTTAATTTTAGATACCTCTTCAGCTTTTGGTTGAGCTCCATAATACGCAACAGTTGCTTGTAATTTAGAATCGTTTACTGCCAATTTATTTGCCATTCCTCCACCCCAACAAAAACCAACACAAGCGGTTTTACCATTTCCGTTTTTATGGTTTCTTAAATAGGCTAACCCCTTTAAATAGTTTTGTAGGTTTTTGTCAGCATCCAATTTCCCAATTAACTCTCTTCCTTTATCTTCATCGGCTGGTGTACCACCAAACGGTGATAAAGCATCAACACCTAATGCTAGGAAACCTTCTGCCGCTATCCTTTTGGTTACATCTATAATATGAGGATTAAGCCCTCTGTTCTCATGTATAACTAACACACTTCCTAATTTCTTTTTACCTTTTGGTTGAGCCAATATAGCCTTCATACCCCCTTCCACACCTGGATAAGTAATGTTTTCACTTACTATATCTTCATTATCAAATGAAGCAGCAGCAACATAATTATTTTCTAATAAGGGTAAAACAGTTAAAGCTAAAGCCGTACTACCCATTAGCATAGCCAACTTCTTCATAAACTCTTTTCTACTTAATTGACTGTGAGTATACGAATCGTAGAGTGTGATGATCTTTTGATCCATGATAATGGGATTAGGGTTTATACATTCCAAGATACGAATTGTTGCTGATTTGTTTACGCCATAATATTCAAAAAAATCCCGCTAACCAATTAAGGTTAGCGGGATTTATCATTAAACGTACTCGATTTTAGTTAAAGTTATAACGCAAACCAAATTGCATATAGAATGTAGATGAAATAGTTTGAGAAGTACCAAAAGTAGTTCTAACAATATCACCGTTTGCAGTATTCATTCTAAATGTTGGTTTAGTAGTAGAATTAATTGCAGTCACATTTTGAGGAACTAGAATTGCAGCATTATTTACGAAATTAATGTTACCCCAATTTTTGTTCAACATGTTACCTACGTTGAAAATATCAACTGAGAACTGTACTGAATTTTTAGTTGCACCAACGTTTTTGAAGATTTCTTGTGTTAATCTAAAATCAACTTGATTTCTCCATGGAGATTTAGCACCATTACGCTCTGCATATTGACCTTTACGAGTTTTTAAGTAATCATCTTGCTCAATGTAAGCCATGAAAATATCACTTTGTTGTTGAGGTGTATATGTTTTAGCAGGAGTAGTTGCAGTAGCTGCAATAACAACGTTACCACTAAAAGTAATTTCAGAAGCATCTTTTGGCACATAGATCAAATCATTTGTTTGTCCATCGCGGTTAAAATCTGCTGAATACGTATAAGAGAATCTACCTTGTTGAGAACCTTCATAGAATAATGCGATTGAAGTCGCTAAGTTCTTGAAGTATTCTTTTTTGTAGGATACTGATGCAATTACACGATCAGGATTCAAGTTAGATGAATAGCTTAAAGATGCTACGTTAGGGTTTGTTGATGTTTGAGGAATTGACCATAAGTTTAACAATTGATCTCCACTACCATCACCAAAATTACGTTGATCTGATTTTGTATAAGCGACCATTATACCTAAACCTCTGCTAAATTGTTTGCTTAACTGGCCAGTTAAACTCCAGTTGTAACCACCTTTAGCATTTTTCATTTTAATTGCATTGAACAAAGTATTTGAAGTTGTTGCTGAAGAAGCTGCAACTAAACCACCAGATGTAAGTGGAACTGCTTGTTTATCAAATGCTGTAGCAGCGAAGAATGGTCTGTTATCTGGGTAACCAGCAATATTTAAAGGAGTTGGATCTTTTAAGTTAACGTTAACCGCAACTGCTGAATAAAGATCTTTACCATAAATACCTTCTAACGTACCAACGATACCCCACGGTAATTTCGCATCAACAGCTAAACTTGATTTCCAAGTAGAAGGGAATCTTAAGTCTTTAGACATTGCACTAATTGTACTTGGTATAGTTGTACCAACAACACCTTTAGGGCCTACTAAATTTGGCGCAATACTTGGGTTAAAGAATGGAGTAGTTGAACCTGAATAAGTTTGAGTGTATTGAATTAAACCAGCATCACCTGATTGAGAAACAATCCATACAAATGGAACTCTACCAGTGAAGATACCAGTACCACCTCTAACTTGTAACGAACGATCACCATTTACATCCCAGTTAAAACCGAAACGTGGAGAATACGTCATTTTATTTTCTGGCAATTCACCAGTATTGATTTTTTCGCCATTAGCAAATGTTTGTGCAGCAACTAATGGATGAGTTTTGATTTCATCAACACCTGGATATGTTGCTTGTTCAAATCTGATACCAGCAGTTAATTTTAAACGATCAGAAACATTGAATTCATCTTGTAAATAAGCTGAATATTGAGCGAATTTAAATGAAGGGAATGCTTGTGAACCATCTGGAGTTAATGGATAGGTAACTGAATATTGTAATGGTCTAGCATTGTTTACGAAATCATCCCAAGATTTGAAAGTATAGAAACCTGTACCAAAACGTTGGAAACCATTTTTAGTTTTACTAAACTCTGCTTGTAAACCTAAAGTTAAATTGTGCTTACCTAAAGCTAAACCTAAATCATCACTATAGGTATAAGAAGTAACATCTCTTAAGTTTCCATATGTAAAGGCTTCGTAACCGAATGTAGTTAATACGTTACCAGCACTTGTACCAGTTTGTGTATTATCTAAAATATCAACTAAAGGGAATGGAGCACTATCAGAATTTCTTGGGTCATTTTGGTGAGAATAAGCTACACGCAAAGTGTTAGTTACTTTACTTCCAAATGAAGAGTTTAACTCAGCAGTTGCTGAATATAAATTCGCTGCTTGATAATAGTTTGAGTTAAAGAAAGGCAAACCTGCATTTGAAGCATTACCTGATCTAACGTTTCCATATCCTAAAGAACCAGCAACAGCAGAACCACTAACAGAAGTACTTGCAGGGCTTGGGCTTTGACTTTCTACTTGATTATAACGGATACTGAAACGATGATTTTTAGAAATATTCCAATCTAAACGAGCAAACATTTTTTCATTCTCACTAACGTTTTCATAGTTTTGGTAAGGACCAGTTTTGTAACCGTATTTAGCATCTAAATATGAACTAACTGTATTCATGAAATCAGCTGTTGTTTTAGTTACAGTCGAAATTGAACCGTAAGGAAGAGAAGGTGTAGCAGCAATTCTACTTGTACCTGGCGCTTTACTCAGTTTCTTTTCATAGTTTACAAAAAAGAACAATTTATCTTTAATGATTGGACCACCGAAACTAGCACCGTAGTTTTTCTCATCTAATTTTTGTAAGTTTTGGATAGTATAATCACCAATTTTACGACCTTGTTGATCATCACCACGCATGGTATAAAAAACATTTCCGAAAAATTTGTTTCCACCAGAACGTGTTACCGCATTTACAGAACCACCAGTAAAACCTGTTTGACGAACATCATAAGGAGTTACGTTAATTGAGATTTGCTCTAATGCATCAATAGAGATTGGAGAACCACCAGCAGGAATATTAGCTCCAATACCAAATTGGTTATTGTAGTTAGCACCATCAACAGAAAAGTTGTTAGAACGATAGTTACCACCACCAATACCATTATTACTATTTGATTGAGGTGTTAAACGCGTAATATCGTTTACACTACGAGAAATAGATGGTAAAGTTTGGATTTGGGCCCTGCTCACCACGGTATTTGCACCGCTTTTATTAGAGTTCATAATTGGGTTAGAAGCTGTACCTATAATATTAACTGTAGCTAAAGTAGAGCTATTATCAGCTAATGTTACATTTAAAACAAATGGTTCACCTAATTTAAGGGTAACATCGTCAAATCTTTGTGGCTTGTAACCTACAAAGCTAACTTCAATAGTGTAAGGACCACCTACACGCATATTACCAATAGTATAACGACCATCAGCATTTGTAATAACACCATAAACCGTACCGGTAGGTGTGTGTGTAGCTTTAATGCTGGCACCAGGTAAAGTCTCCTTTGAGTCTTTAATTGTACCTGTCAATGACGATGTTGTTATCTGTGCATTCGCAACAGAAATGAAACCAACAAAGGCAAAAACAATTACTACAACTTTTAATAGTAAAGATTTCTTCATACTCTTTTAATTATTTTTTTGTTTTTGTTAAGATATGTTAAAATATCGCCTGCAAATGTAAATATTTATTTTATTCCGATTCTTATTTCCAATGTTAAATAATTATTAATTATCGCAAAACTTATCAACACTTAACATAAAGGTTAAAAGCCCTAACTAGCACTTTATCAATCGCTTGCTATTTATGTGTTTTAACTTATAGATACGGATAACAATGATTAGAAAACTTAGAATTGTCAAATTGTAGTGTGTAGCATCTTTAAAGTAATTTTAATCAACATTTTTTTTAATTTTGACGCATTGTTTAAGTTAATTTTCCTTTAAAAAGATATGAACTACGATTTAATTGTTATAGGCAGCGGTCCTGGTGGATATGTTACTGCAATAAGGGCTTCTCAATTGGGTTTA
This sequence comes from Pedobacter sp., assembly GCF_041662865.1. Classification (GTDB taxonomy): domain Bacteria; phylum Bacteroidota; class Bacteroidia; order Sphingobacteriales; family Sphingobacteriaceae; genus Pedobacter. The sequence continues at coordinate 135,094 of NZ_JBAZRL010000002.1, read as the reverse complement.
AAAACTGCAATTGTAGAAAGAGAATCTTTAGGTGGCATATGCCTCAACTGGGGATGTATACCAACCAAAGCTTTATTAAAAAGTGCACAAGTATTCGAATATATTAATCATGCTGCTGATTATGGAATTAATGCTCCAGAAGCAACCGCTGATTTCGCTGCTGTGATTAAACGTAGTCGTGGTGTTGCTGATGGCATGAGTAAAGGCGTTCAATTTTTAATGAAAAAAAATAAAATTGACGTGATTATGGGTACTGCTAAAGTTAAGCCAGGCAATAAAGTTGATATTAAAGCTGCTGATGGAACTCAACAGGAATTAACAGCTAAAAATATTGTAATTGCCACAGGTGCACGTTCAAGAGAATTACCAAACTTGAAACAAGACGGTAAAAAAATAATCGGCTATCGCCAAGCAATGGTTTTACCTGAGCAACCAAAATCTATGGTAGTTGTAGGTTCAGGTGCTATTGGGGTAGAATTTGCCTATTTCTATGCAACAATGGGTACAAAAGTTACCATTGTTGAATTTATGGAAAACGTTGTTCCTGTAGAAGATGAAGATGTTTCTAAACAATTGTTACGTAGTTTGAAAAAAACAGGAATTGAAATCATGACTTCTTCAAGTGTTGAATCTGTTGATACAAGTGGAAGCGGTTGTAAAGTTCAAGTTAAAACAGCTGCAGGAATGCAAACCATTGAATGTGATATTGTTCTTTCTGCCGCAGGCGTTGTAGCAAATATTGAGAACATTGGCTTAGAAGAAACTGGAATTAAAACTGAAAAAGGCAAAATCGTTACAGATGAATTCTATAATACTTCTGTAAAAGGATATTATGCTATCGGAGATGTAGTTGGCGGTCAATCTTTAGCTCACGTAGCATCTGCTGAAGGTATTATTTGTGTAGAGAAAATTGCAGGCCAACACGTTGAGCCTTTAGATTATAACAACATTCCAGGATGTACGTATTGTACTCCAGAAATTGCATCTGTTGGATATACCGAAAAAGCAGCTAAAGCGGCTGGTTACGAATTGAAAATTGGAAAATTCCCTTTCTCAGCTTCGGGTAAGGCAAGTGCTGCTGGTGCAAAAGATGGTTTTGTGAAATTAATTTTCGATGCAAAATACGGTGAATTATTAGGTGCACACATGATTGGGGCTAATGTTACTGAAATGATTGCAGAAATTGTTGTAGCTCGCAAATTAGAAACGACTGGTCATGAAATGATTAAAGCTGTACATCCTCACCCTACCATGAGTGAAGCAATTATGGAAGCTGCAGCTGATGCTTATGGTGAAGTAATTCATTTATAAGGTTTAATAGATTATAAACTGTTTAAATTGGTTAATTGTTAAATACAATTAACCAATTTTCATTTACAGCCTATTATATTTAATCGTAATTTGTAACCCGATAACTAACGGATCTAAAATCGAAAATCAATATGAAACTCTACACTATAAACACAGGCTTTTTTAAATTAGACGGTGGTGCAATGTTTGGCGTTGTACCAAAATCTATCTGGCAAAAAAGTAATCCTGCAGATGCAAACAATTTATGTAGCTGGGCAATGCGCTGTTTATTGATTGAAGATGGAAGTAGGCTAATTTTGGTTGATAATGGTATTGGAAACAAGCAAGATGAAAAGTTTTTAAGTCATTACTTTTTGCATGGTGATGATGCGTTAGACAAATCTTTAGCAGCTCATGGCTTTAATAGAGACGATATTACTGATGTATTTTTAACGCATCTTCATTTTGATCATTGTGGTGGCTCAATTGAAAAAGTTGGCGATAAGCTTCGTCCTGCATTTAAAAATGCAATTTATTGGACAAACCAACAACATTGGGATTGGGCTATACATCCAAATGCAAGAGAAAAAGCATCCTTTTTAAAAGAAAATATTCTTCCCATTCAAGAAAGTGGGCAATTAAGATTTATTCCTTCACAGAATGGTGTGGTTTTTCATGAAGGTATTAAAATCCGCTTTGCGTATGGGCATACTGATGCAATGATGTTGCCTCAGTTAAATTACAAAGATAAAACCATCGTTTATATGGCAGATTTATTACCGTCAATTGGTCATATTCCGCTTCCTTACGTTATGGCATATGATATGTTTCCATTGCAAACTTTAAAAGAGAAAAAAGAATTTTTGGATGAAGCAGCAGCTAATGAATACATTCTTTTCTTGGAGCACGATCCCATACATGAATGTTGTACCGTACAACAAACAGAAAAAGGTGTTAGACTAAAAGATACACTGAAACTTACAGATATTTAGGCATTATTTGCGAACATTCTAGGCAAATAATTGTTTAGTTCTCATGAGAAAATCCCCTCCCTACTTCATTTTCTTTATTTTTGTTATTTTTTCATTAGGTTGTAATTCCGATGAGTACAGTCCAAATCAAGTATTTAATAAAAACACTGCAACTGAAGTTAATACTAAGCAAATTGCTTTACTTACTCAAAAAACTGTAGGCACACCTATAAAAATTATCGTCTCTGGAGATACACAAAGAAGCTATGAGGAAACTAAAATTTTTGTAGATCAGATTAACCAACGTAATGATATCGACTTTGTTATTTTAAATGGAGATATTTCTGATTTTGGCCTATTATTAGAATTTGATGGCATTTACAAACTATACAGCAAGCTCCGCATACCATTTATTAGTGTTATTGGCAACCATGATCTGGTAGCTAACGGAAGAGCAGTTTACGAAAGGATGTTTGGCCCGCTAAATTTCACTTTCAACTACGCTGGAATTAAATTCGTTTGTCATGACACAAATGGCAGAGAATATGACTTTAATGGATCTACCCCGAATTTAACATGGTTAAAAAACAATTTAAAATTAGATGCAGGAATTACTAATCTTATTGCCATATCTCACGTCCCTCCTATAGATGCTGATTTTGATCCGAAATTAGTGGTGCCGTATGAAAATTTGCTTAATCAAACCCCTGGCTTAATTGCTTCTATTCACTCTCACCGACATAGCAAATTGGAGTTTTATTACAAAAATGGAACTGGCATACCGTTCATTATTACCAATGCAATTGTAAACAGAGCCTATACATTAGTAGAAATTAAAAATGAACAAATTACTGCACAAGAAATTAACTTTTAGAATTGCAATCGCTTTATTACTGTGTTTTTGTCAGCAATCATTTGCTCAAAAAACATTTTTACAACGATTGGAGCCAAACCAAATTAATTTACAATATGCTGGAAGTATTGGCTTTTTGAGTGTTGGTGTTGGTTATAATTTCTTTAAAGAAAAGACCAATTTAAGCTTTCATTTTGGCTATGTTCCTGAAGATTTAGGTGGTGAATTAACCATTATTGGGATAAAATATGATTACAAACCGTTTTCAATCAATATTAAAAACAAATTAATTATTCACCCCATAAACCCAGTTATTTTTACATCTTATACCTTAGGGAAAAACTTCGATTTCAAATTTGAAAAACCACAATATAGGAAGGACTATTATTTTTGGTCATCAGCGTTTAGATTACATATGGGAGCTGGCTCTGAAGTAAAGATTTTGACAACTAAAGAATCCAAAATTAAATCAATAAGCTTGTATACAGAAGCAAATACAAATGACTTATATGCTATTAGTTGGTTTAAAAATAGAAAGAGTACACCATTTTATGAAATATTTAAATTAGGCTATGGAGTGAAAGCCAATTTTTAGACTAATTAATCAGATTTATTTATAATATGATGCTTAATATTAATTATAAACAGAAAATATCAATTCAATTCAATACTTATTTACACTAAACTCGATCAATTCACAAACACTGCCAAATATAATTTGGAATGATTTTTGTAGTTAAGTATTTGTTAAAAATTGTGACGTAAAGCGTAACATTTTCAGCAATTTACCCTTTCATTCTGTACAAAAATTCATACTTTTGCAGAATCGAATTATAAAGAGGACTAAAACACATAGATGAGACAACTCAAGATTACCCAATCCATCACCAACCGCGAAAGTCAATCGTTAGACAAATACTTGCACGAGATTGGAAAAGTAGATTTAATTACAGCAGAAGAAGAAGTAATACTAGCCCGAAAAATACGTGAAGGTGACCAAGCAGCTTTAGAACGCTTAACAAAAACCAACTTACGTTTCGTTGTATCGGTAGCTAAACAATACCAAAATCAAGGTTTAACATTAGGCGATTTAATTAATGAAGGAAACTTAGGTTTAATTAAAGCGGCTAAACGTTTTGATGAAACTAAAGGTTTTAAATTCATTTCATATGCTGTTTGGTGGATTCGTCAATCAATTTTGCAAGCAATTGCAGAGCAAAGTCGTATTGTACGTTTACCACTTAATCAAGTTGGTTCTTTAAGTAAAATCAGTAAGGCTTTCTCTAAATTAGAGCAAGAATTTGAGCGTGAACCTTCTCCTGAAGAGCTGGCAGATATCTTAGAAACAACGGTTGATAAAATTTCTGATACGTTGAGTAATTCTGGTCGCCATGTTTCTATGGATGCGCCGTTTGTACAAGGTGAAGAAAATACATTATTAGATGTACTTGAAAATCATGAGCCAAACACAGATAGTAATTTAATTAACGAATCACTTTCTGAAGAGATTAAACGTTCTTTATCTACTTTAACCGAGCGTGAGCGTGAAATCATTGTTTTATTCTTTGGTTTAAGCACTAATCACCCACTTTCATTAGAGGAAATTGGAGAGAAATTTAATTTAACACGTGAACGTGTTCGTCAGATTAAAGACAAAGCTTTACAACGTTTACGTCATACTTCACGTAGTAAAATCTTAAAATCTTACCTAGGATAATCCTTTAAAAAATGACTACTTAGTGTGTTTCAAACACCTTATAACATAGATTTTTACAAGAAAATAAATAGAAAAAGATTGGGTACTCACCCGATCTTTTTTACTTTTGTGCCATTCTAATCAAATAAATTTTCTTGTATGTTAAATAAGTATCAATCAGAGTTTCAAAACTGGATTGAAAAAGAAAAAAAAGCGCTTGAATTAATCAGTGTTGTAGGGCAATTATGGTTTGATCGATCGATCGAACTTGTTCTTTTCCGTAAACCTTTATTCGATGTTGGCAGTAGCGAAATACTCGCTTATCACCAATACGCAAAAGAAGTAAGTGGCAAAGATATTTCTATTTACGAAACTCTTGAATTGGCTTCTACTATTGCAAAATGCAGTCTAGCCCCTTCTCGTGTTGATGTTGGTCGTTTAGCAGCAGAATGGCTAGATGAAAACAATAAGCACTCTACCATCCGTGATTTTGTGATTAGCAAACTCAGTAAACATATTGGCAAGGATAAGATTAGTTTAAAACCAAAAGATGTTGTTTTATATGGTTTTGGCAGAATTGGTAGAATTGCCGCCAGAGAATTAATTGTACAAGCTGGGAAAGGAGAGCAATTACGCTTAAGAGCCATTGTAACTCGTACATATAGTGATGAGGAACTGATAAAACGAGCAGAGTTATTACGTACAGATTCTATTCATGGCCCCTTCAACGGTACCATTATAGAAGATTTTGAAAATAAAGCACTAATTATAAATGGGCAAACCATTTATCTTATTGTGGCTAAAAATCCCGAAGATGCGGATTACACTGCCTACGGAATTGAAGATGCTTTGTTAATTGACAATACTGGTGTTTTCCGCGATCGCGAAGGGTTAGGGAGACATTTAAATGCAAAAGGAATTAGTAAAGTGTTATTAACTGCACCAGCCAAAGGAGATATTCCAAATATAGTTACCGGAATAAATGATGGCGATTTCGATTATCAAACTGAAACCATTTTCTCAAATGCATCGTGTACAACAAATGCAATTATTCCAGTGTTAAAAGTAATTGATACAGCTTTTGGTATTGATAAAGGTCACATTGAAACAGTGCATTCCTATACCAACGATCAAAATTTATTAGATAATTACCATAAAAAATATCGCAGAGGTCGTTCTGCAGCATTAAATTTAGTAATTACAGAAACTGGAGCAGATAAAGCAGTTGCAAAAGTAATTCCTCACTTAGCCGGAAAACTTACAGGAAATGCAGTTCGTGTACCAACCCCTAACGTTTCACTAGCTATTTTAAATTTATCGCTTGATAAAATTACATCGAAAGAAGAAGTTGAAACTGTATTAAAACAAGCTTCATTGTTTGGAGATCTATCAGAACAATTAGAATATTCTGTTTCTAACGAATTGGTAAGCAGTGATTTAATTGGCAACAGTCATGCATCTATTATTGATGGACCTGCAACTATTATTTCTCGCGATAATAAATCTATTGTTTTATATGCCTGGTATGATAACGAATATGGGTATACTCGTCAGGTTATTCGTTTAGCAAAAAGATTAGCTGGTGTAGTACGATTAACTTATTATTAAAACTAGTAAATTTGAATTATTTAAATTACATATGAAACTTCAAATCTATCAGGTTGATGCTTTTACAGATCAACTTTTTGGCGGAAATCCAGCAGCAATTGTTCCTTTAACAGAATGGCTATCTGCACCTTTAATGCAAAAGATTGCAGCAGAAAACAATTTAGCTGAAACTGCTTTTTTTGTTCCACAAGGTGAAAATTTTGAGTTACGTTGGTTTACACCAGAAGTAGAAATAGATCTATGTGGTCATGCTACTTTAGCTACGGCACATATTTTATTTACTGAGTTGGGCTACTCAAAAGACGTTATTCATTTCCACACCCTAAAAGCCGGTACATTATCGGTAAGTAAAACTGATGATCTCTATACATTAGATTTCCCATCACGACCGCTACAAATTTGCGAGGCACCAAACGGTTTATTAGAAGCTTTAGGAAATATCAACGCCGTTGAAGTTTTGAAACTACGAGATTATGTAGTTGTTTATCAAACTGAAGCTGAAATAACTAGTTTGAAGCCAGATTTTAATGCACTAAAAAACGTAGATGCATTTGCTATTACTGCAACCGCCAAAGGCGATAAAAGTGATTTCGTTTCTAGATTTTTTGCTCCTGCTGCTGGTATAAACGAAGATCCTGTAACGGGTTCTGCTCATTGCAATCTTATCCCCTATTGGGCAGAAAAATTAGGCAAAAATGAATTGCATGCTTACCAAGTATCAGAACGTAGAGGAGAACTATGGTGCACTTTAAAAGGTGATCGTGTGCTAATGTCAGGTAAAGCAGTGACCTATCTAAAAGGAGAAATCTATATTTAATACATACTTCTCATTCTGAGCTTACGAAGAATCTCATTACTAAATTGTAAAGAGATTCCTCGTAAGCTCGGAAAATCATTTAAAATGGTGACAATTCTGGTTTTGTTCCCATAATTTTATCAATACCAGCCATTACTTTATCAGTTAATAATTGCACTACTTCTAAGACAGTCAAATTTTCTTTCAGTTGTGCAGCTTTAGATGCGCCTAATATCATTGTACTTACATTCGGATTTTTAAGACACCAAGCCAGTGATAATTTAGCTAATGGTAAATTCATTTTATCAGCTAATTTTTGAAGTTCAACAACTCTTCTGCCATTACCCTATCTTTTAGCCAATCCATTCCTTTTAAATCCAATCGGGTATTTTTAGTATCACCTGTGGTGTATTTTCCAGATAATAATCCCGAGGCCAAAGGCGACCAAATAGTGGTACCTAAACCATGTTCTTTAAATAGATGCAAGTATTCATTTTCTAATTTGTTGCGTTCTATTAAATTGTATTGAGGTTGTTCCATTGTTGGTCCAATCAAATTATATTGTTTAGCCACAACAATTGCTTCCATAATTTCTGCAGCGCTCCATTCTGACGTACCCCAATATAAGATTTTACCTTGTTGCAAAAGCGTATTCATTGCCCAAACCGTTTCTTCAATTGGGGTTTGTTTATCTGGTCTGTGGCAAAAATAAAGATCTAAATAATCAACTTGTAAACGTTTTAAAGCTCCATTACAAGCTTCAATTACATGTTTACGCGATAAACCTACTCTATTTGGTCCTTTATTTTCTGTTCCGAAAAACACTTTACTAGATACTATAAAAGATTCTCTTTCCCATTTCTGTGATTTCAAAATCTTTCCCATTACTTCTTCAGATTTCCCTTCTGCGTATCCTTCAGCATTGTCGAAAAAATTTACACCTGCATCATAGGCAATTCCCATTAATTCGTCTGCAACTTTGTCACTAATTTGATTTCCAAAAGTTAACCAACTGCCTAAAGAAAGTGCGCTTACTTGTAAACCTGATTTTCCTAAACGTCTATATTCCATTTTCGTCTATATTATTTTAAAATTATATCCCAAATTAAGGTTTAAAAATACAACATTTTATGAGCGCACTAAGTTTTTACAAAACTTACACGCTTCTTTTATCAGACAATATCTTTACCTTTATTTTAGAAACAAATACAAAATCGAATGAAAAAATTACTTTTAATTTCACTAGCGTTTTTACTAAGCTGTAGTACAGTTAAAAACAATCAGGATAATTCTAAAACCGGAGAACAATTACTTAAAGACGTGCAAACACTTTCTTTAGACAGTTATGAAGGTCGCAAAACCGGAACTAAAGGAGCAGAAATGGCTAGAACTTATTTAATTGGCCGATTAAAAGAAATAGGATTGAAACCATATCCAGGCCAAAGTAGTTATGAGCAAAGTTTTGAAATTAAAGGTCGTAATGGAGCTGCTTCCATTCAAGGTAAAAATCTAATCTCGTATATTCCAGGTAAGAGCGATAATATAATTGTGATTTCTGCACATTATGATCACATAGGAGTTATTAAGAATGAAGTTTATAATGGCGCTGATGATAATGCATCTGGCACCGCTGGTTTATTACAATTTGCCAAATATTTCTCTAAAAACAAACCAAATAATACCTTAATCTTTGCCTTATTTGATGGAGAAGAAATGGGTTTACAAGGCGCAAAAGCATTTGTTGCAAATCCTCCAGTTGCACTAGATAAAATTAAATTGAATATTAATATGGATATGATTAGTCATAACGATAAACAAGAATTGTATGTGGCTGGAACTTTTAAATATCCAGAATTGAAATCATATCTAGTTACAACTAATCCGAATTTAAAGTTATTAATGGGTCATGATGATCCTAAACTTGGTCATGATGATTGGACAAATCAAAGTGATCAGGGTGCTTTTAACGCTAAAAACATTCCTTTTCTCTATTTTGGAGTAGAAGATCATAAAGATTATCATAAAGCAACAGATGAATACCAAAATATTAACAAAACTTTCTTTATAGATGCAGCAAATGCTATTCAAGAAGTTATTGTAAATATTGATAAACAACGTGATATACAAGCAATTTTTAGAGAGCGATTGCAAATGAAAAAACAGTAAATTAATTACATTGAAATAAAAAAGGTCGCTATATGCGACCTTTTTAGTTTATAGCTTACAAAGGAATAATTAATTTTTCCTTCTAGTTCTATTTTCAATCATTCCTTTAAACTCATTATTATTAAGATCAGAATTAATCACTTCAGATGATTGTACAGCTAAGCTTCTTTCTCTAGCGGCAGACAATGTTTTAGCCTGACCAGTAACAGGAACGCCCAGATTTAAAGAATTAAGTGCTAGTTTTAAATAGTTATCATTCACATTACCAAAATCATACATTACTGTATTTGCTGGCACTTCTGATGCTGAAACATCGGGAACAATTCCAGTATAATAACCGCCTTGGCCTAAAGAGTTTTTTGTTTCAAACAATGAAAAGTATACATCATATTTATTCTCGATTGTAACTGGGAAAAACCCAACAGGTTTGCCATATGTAGTAAGACCAACCAGTTTCACAGTAACATGAGGTTTTAAGCTATTAATAACCAATTCACTTGCTGAAGCCGTACTTCCCGAAACAATAAAAACAACATTTGCCACGCTATTTAAAGGGCCCTTTTTAGCAAATTTTGAGGTGTTATTTGCTACAGAATATGGGTTAGTCATGTAATCGTACAGATTTACAATTTTCCCGTTGGAATATTGAACTTTATTATTTCTATCCAATAACGGTTGGTTTTTTAGAATTGTGGCTTGATTATTCTGCATAGTCGTATTATAATGCTCCGTAAACATAACTGAGCCACTTAAACTTGAAGGGGCTATTAAATTAATTAGATACTCCGCTGTTTCAATGTATCCTCCGCCATTATATCTTAAATCAACAATTAAATCTGTAACTCCAGCAGTAGCAAAGTCTGCAAATGCAGCATCAAACTCTGGTTGAGAATTAGTTAGCGTAGAAAATCTAGCATAAGCTAAATAACCTATTTTTCTAGTGCCTGCTGTTAATATTTTTTTTTTATAAATTGGGCTGCTTTTAAATACTGCTTTAGTTAAGGTTATATTAAAATTATTACCTGCACTATTAATTCCTTCTAGCTTAATTGTAGTTCCATTTAATGCGGTTTCTATTGCAGAAATTTGAGATGGAAAATTCGTCCCATACTCAGCACCATTTATTTTTGTTATCTTATCCCCACGTAAAAATCCTGCCGTTGCTGCTGGAGAACCTTGATAAATGGCCGTTGCATAAATAGTATAACTTGCATTTGAACCATAAAAGCCTAATCTTATACCAAAATCATTTCCATTTCCTTCCAAATCCACTGAGCTTTTTTTGTCAGCAACAAATGCAGATGGGTTTTTAGTAGTGATATCTTGTATATATGAATATTTTGTGTCGGTAGGGTCTGAAGCATAATATTCATAAGAAAGACCAGTGCTAGGATTAATTTTATATCGAGTAATCGCAAATAATTCATTGTTATAGTTACCCAAATCTGTACTTGCATTGGTATAACTTCGTGGATTAAAAGCCTGATAAGTTGGTAATGCGTCGTTCCAATAATATATTTCTTTAGCATACAAAAAGATAGAATCTTTTGATAGTTCTGCTCTTGTAGCTACAACTGGGACTATAGGTGGATCTGGCGTTGGGGCTGGTGTTACCTTCGTTTTTTTACAACCAGTTATAGTTATAATAGAAATTGCGAGTATGGCAACAAGTAGTTTTATTTTCATATTTTATAAATTATAGTACTAATTAACGTAAAAAAAATTACAATAGTTTTGCTATAATTAAATAATCTACACCAAAATTGAGTGCGAATTCTTTATCTTCTAATGTATTTCCAATCATTAAAATGTCTGCTTTTTTTAAATGATGCTCAGTCAATATAAATTCAATGCTATTTGCTGAAGGTTTTGGCTCAAATTCTTGAGAAAAATAAACTTTAAGATATTTTTCCAAACCATGCCATTCTACTTGCTTAATTTTGTTTACTTGTTGTAAGGGTGCTCCATCAACTAGTAAAAATATCTCTTTTCTCTCCATCACAACTTCTTGTAAAAAGGAAAGTACTTGCTCATAGAGTAATAATTTTAAGGGTAAACGAGCATTTTCATGCAATAGCTCAAAGTTGGCCTGATATTTTTCTGGGATATTGAAATTAGTTGCCGTTTTTTCAAATATATTTTCAGCATTATGAGCTACAAATTCTGATTTCATAAATGCAATAATTTCTGTTGCGTTTATTTGTTCGGTATATTCTATAAACTCTGCAAAGAGATAATATACTTGTAATAAATAATCTTTTTCTGGGTATAAAACGTTATCTAAACCTAAAATAAAAGCCTTTTTATCTTTAATGTATTCTTCAAAAGCCATCGAGATGAGTGATTAGATTGTGATCAAATTCAATTTAAATGTTGTATCATCTTTTGTAAGATAAAATGCACCATTTAAGTTTTTTTCTTCGGTATTGGCGGTAATTGCTTCTTGGTTAGATGCAAAAATGACTTTTCCAGATTTAAAAATAACCCAATTGTCTGCTTTAGTTAAACTAATACCATCAAAATGTTGGTCCAATTCTTCTACATTTGGTAATAATATGTGAATGTTAAATTCATTAAATAAAGTTTTTGCTTTAGCTACAGCTTCTATTTCAAAATGATGGATCGGTAAAAGTAGATCTATTCCTTCATCCAAACATTTATTTAAAAGAGTATGTGCTAATGTATCTTCATTCTTTTCACCTAAACTAATTAACGTATATGCCGTTGATGTAAAAGATGGCACTTCGCCATAATCAGCTAGCAATACTTGATATCCATTAAATGCTTTTACCAATTTAAGTGCCGTAGCAGATTTTCCTCCAGTAATTAATATCTTCAAAATACAATCTAAATTATAAAACCATCTTTCATTGTCACTACCCTATCGCTAATTTTAGCAAGATCTTCGTTGTGTGTTACAATTACAAAAGTCTGTTCAAAATTATCACGTAAGTTAATAAACAACTGATGCAAGGCATTGGCATTGGCCGAATCTAGGTTTCCAGAAGGTTCGTCCGCTAAAATAATTGCAGGATTATTAACAAGTGCTCTAGCAACCGCTATACGTTGTTGTTCACCACCAGATAATTGGTTAGGTTTATGATTTGCTCGTTCACTTAAGCCTAAAAGTGCTAATAATTCATATGCTTTTTTTTCTGCTTCTCTTTTACTTTTTTTTGCGATAAAAGCAGGAATACAAATATTTTCTAAAGCAGTAAACTCTGGTAAAAGATGATGAAATTGAAAAATAAAGCCAATATTTTGATTTCGAAAAACACTAAGTAATTCGCCTGATAACTTACTTATTTTTGTGCCCTTTAATTCTACTGTACCCTCATCTGGTTTGTCCAAGCTACCTAAAATGTGTAATAAAGTGCTTTTCCCAGCACCAGAAGCGCCAATAATACTTACAATTTCTCCTTTGGCAACTTCAAAATCTACGCCTTTTAAAATAGGTAAATTTCCATACGCTTTTTTTATTCCTGTGGCCTTTAGCATGGTACAAACTTAAATAAAAATCGGCTAATAGTCCATTAACCATAGACTTTGAACAATTTCTTTTGAAAATAGTTGGAATATTAAATTTCTTAATTAACTTTGAAAAACAAAGCACTTTTAATATGAGTAATCAGGAAGAACAATTGAATGCCTTGAGCGACATTAGAAAAATAATGGATCGCTCATCTAGATTTATCTCTTTAAGCGGTTTATCTGGTGTATTTGCAGGACTAACGGGTTTAGTTGGTGCTTATTTAGCGCATTTGGAGCTGAAAAAATATTATAATGGAAGCTATGGTTATGGCATTGACGCCGATTCTGACATTGAAGCCAACTTAATTAAAATAGGTTTTAGTGTATTAGTTGTTGCAATTGCTGGCGGATTTTTATTCACATTACGCCAAAGCAAAAAGAAAAAACTTCCTTTTTGGGATAAAACAATCAAAACATTATTAATCAATTTGGCAATTCCATTAGTTGCTGGTGGCTTTTTTATTATTGCACTGTTATTTAATGGTAATACCACTGGATTTATTGCGCCAGCTTGCTTAATATTTTATGGTTTAGCATTAATAAATGCGAGTAAATATACCTATACTGATATTCGTTTTTTAGGCATTTGCGAAATAGTGCTTGGTATTATTGCTATGTTTAATATTGGATATGGTTTATATTTCTGGGCATTTGGTTTTGGCGTACTTCACATCTTTTATGGCTTATTGATGTACTTTAAATATGAAAGGACAAAATAATGGTAAATCCAATTGAAGCCCTTAACAAGATATTCGATAGTCGAATAAGGCTTGGTGTAATGTCTATACTCATTGTAAACGATTCGGTAAGTTTTAACGAATTGAAACAAATGCTAGAATTAACCGATGGAAATTTGGCCTCTCACCTAAACACATTAGAACAGGCCGATTATTTAAAAGTTCAAAAAGCATTTATTGGCAAAAAAACAAACACTACTTATTTTATTACAGACTTAGGAAAACACGCGTTTAAAGCACATTTGGATGCTTTAGAAAAAATGATAAAAGGAGTTTAATTTTTTTTACACATTCACTTTGAAATTCAAAGCACTTTTAAAATATACAAACATGCTAAAATCATTAAAATTCAACTAATTATGCATAATTCATTGTACTGGATAAATTATTTTACCCAAAATCTTAAAAACAAAAGAATAGACTGGAGCATTAAGCCTGTTTTAAGCCAAACAGAAAGAGAGAATATTTTAAAATCTCTGCAAGCATGGCAATTAGGTGAAACCTCTGAAGGCACTAATTTAGTAAATGCAGCAACCAAACATGCCAAACAACTTAACGATCGTCATTATACACCTGCTATTAAGTTATTTATTCTTGAAGAACAAAAACATGGAAATAACCTAGGCAAATACTTAGATCTTATTGGCGAAGATCGAATTAAAAAAGATTGGGGCGATAGTTTATTTAGAAAAATAAGAGGTCTAAACACACACATGGAGTTTTGGACCATTGCTGTAATTACAGTTGAAAGTACAGCCCAAATATTTTATCAGTGTTTAAAAGATGCCACAAAATGCAATTTACTAAAACAAATATGTACGGATATTTTAATTGATGAGGCTGCACACATTACTTTCCAAACTGAAAGATTAAGCTTACTTTATAATGATAAAAATGCAGCGATGAGGTTTTTTACCTATTATTTTTATACTTGCTTCTATTTCTCCACCCTTATCGTGGTTTGGTTTGCGCACCGTAAATTGTTTAAAGCTGGGCATGTAAATTTCACTAAATACTGGATGAAAATGACACTAAAATTCAAAAAGACTATTAAAAAATTAAAGCCAGAAAAGGAAGTAGCATTTAAAATTCGAAATGGTGAGGAAGTTTTAGGTTTATGATTTAGAAAAGAGCCACGCAATCTCTCCTATTTGCACAAAAGTGTCTTATCTAAACCCGATTGTAGCGAACACGACCTGAGGTACGAAGTGAGTAAAGCGTAAAGCGGGATAGACTTTAAAATAGCTTTTGTCTTTGCTTTTCTAGAAGAAAATCTGCGGTTTTGAGTAGTAATTTTATATGTTTTCATTTTACGCCAAATACTTTACGCTTAAATGCATTTCGGCTTTGTAAAAAGCTTTTAGATTTGTAGATTTGAGCAAATTTTTGAGCAAATGAACCCGTTGAGATTGAAATAATTTTTTTAATCACTTAGGCTCCATCTGACAGATAAAAACAAAATTACAAACAGATGAATATCCACGAATATCAAGGTAAACAAATTTTAAAGAGTTTTGGCGTTGCTGTACAAGAAGGCATTGTTGCTGAAACTGTTGATCAGGCTGTAGAAGCGGCTAAGAAAATGAAAACTGACTATAACTCTGATTGGGTTGTGATTAAAGCACAAATTCATGCGGGTGGTAGAGGAAAAGGCGGAGGCGTTAAGCTGGCTAAAAACTTAGACGAAGTGAAACAACGCGCTACTGATATTTTGGGTATGCAATTGGTTACTCCTCAAACTGGTCCTGAAGGTAAAAAAGTAAATAAAATTTTAGTTGCTCAGGATGTATATTATCCAGGTGCTTCTGAAACTAAAGAATTTTACGTTTCTGTTTTGTTAAACCGTGCCAACGGAACTAACATTATTATGTACAGTACTGAAGGTGGTATGGATATCGAGGAAGTTGCAGAACACACTCCTCACTTAATTTTTAAAGAAGAAATTGATCCTAAAGTTGGCTTACAAGGTTTCCAAGCTCGTAAAATTGCTTTTAACTTGGGGTTATCAGGCGCAGCTCATAAAGAAATGGTAAAATTTATTACTGCTCTTTATAAAGCTTACGATCAGACAGATTCTGCAATGTTTGAGATCAATCCAGTTTTAAAAACTAGCGATGATAAAATTATTGCAGTTGATGCTAAGGTTGATTTAGATGAAAACGCGTTGTTCCGTCACCCTGATTATGCAGCAATGCGTGATAAATTAGAGGAAGATCCAACAGATGTTGAAGCTAGTGAAAGCAACTTGAACTATGTTAAATTAGATGGAAACGTTGGCTGTATGGTTAATGGCGCTGGTTTAGCAATGGCTACTATGGATATTATCAAAATTGCTGGTGGTGAGCCGGCTAACTTTTTAGATGTTGGTGGAACTGCAAATGCAACTACGGTTAAAGCTGGTTTTAATATAATTTTAAAAGACCCAAATGTAAAAGCAATCTTCATTAATATTTTTGGTGGTATTGTTCGTTGCGATAGAGTTGCACAAGGTGTAATTGATGCATACAACGAAATTGGTGACGTCCCAGTTCCAATTATTTGTCGTTTACAAGGAACTAATGCTGTAGAAGCTAAAAAATTAATCGACGATTCGGGTTTAAAAGTTTATTCGGCGATTGCATTAAAAGAAGCAGCTGATTTAGTAACTAAAGTATTAGCAAACTAGTCAGAAAAACATATTTAATTAGAAACCAGTTGAGTAATCGGCTGGTTTTTTTATTGAGTCAACGTTAAAGAAGTTGGGAGAAAGCTAATATTAATATTTCAGAATCATTTTTAATTTAAAAGGCCAGTCGAAAATCGAGCTGGCCTTTTTGTTTATAGTTTTAAGTTAGTTGTTAGTTCTATTTATAAATTTTTGAATTCACTCCTATTTGAAGAGTTTTTGTTACTGTTTTGAGTTAATGAAAAAGCTCTGGCCATCCAACCAGAGCTTTAATCAAACCAAATATAAATGTACTTTTTTGTATGAACAGGACAAATATAAATAATTTTTGATATAAAATTCAAATTTTAGATAAAATATTTTAATTTATATACCAATAATTAAAAATTAATTCATAAAAAACATTGAAAATCATTTTTTATATAAAAATTAGGTGTTTTAATTTTATTAAAATCACTAAAAAACGAATTATTTTAAAATATTAAAGTAATTTTTAAGGTTTTAACATTAAAAAACTAAAATTCAGTACATAATATCTTGTAAAAATTAAAAAACACCCATAATTTTATCGATTATTAAAAAAATAATAGAATTTTAGATAAAAAAATATTACATCTTATTAAGTTATATTTGTTAATTACAAAATGGCAAATATTAAGAATGAACGATTTTCAAATACCATTAACTTTAATTCCTGCAAACGATAATGAGCGTATCCAGAAACTTCATACTTACGATATTTTAGATACACCTGAAGAAGATTCTTTTGACAAAATAGCTATACTGGCAGCGCAGATTTTCAATACACCAATTGCACAAGTTACTTTTGTAGACAGAGAACGAGTTTTTTTCAAAACAAATATTAGTCCGCTCGAGGCAACAGAAATTGATAGAAAAGATAGCTTTTGTTCGATTGCTATTTTAAATGAGGAGGTTACATTATTTGAAAACGTTCTTGCAGTTCCAGAGTTAGCAAATAATCCGTTTGTTATGATGGAAAATGGGATTAGATTTTACGCAGGCGCACCACTTAAAACTACTGAGGGATTGCAATTAGGGACAGTTTGCGTATTAGACACCGAACCTAAGCAAGTAACACAGCAGCAATTAAAAATGCTGGAAACATTATCTTCTATTGTAATGGATGAGCTGGAGTTGCGGTTAGCTACTCGAAAAGCAATGCGCACTCAGACGGATATGATGAACAGAATTGTTCATGACCTTAAAAACCCTAATACAACTATTTCTCTTTCTGCAGAACTGATTAAAAAGAAAGCTGATGATCCGAAAATTGTTGCAGACTTTGCAGACCGCATAAAAAATGCTGCAAATGGAATATTATCAAGCCTTAATAATCTACTGGATCTGTCACAAGTAGAAAATGGAGGATTTAGATTAAATCTTCAGGAAGTTGATGTTTTTCAGTTATTAAGTGTAGTAAAAAAGAATTTCGAGCTTTTAGCCAAGCAAAAAAAGCAAAACATTAAAATTTCATGCGATTGTCCTTCCACTATCCTAGCAGATTCGGTAAGGCTACAGGATGCTTTTGAGAATTTATTGAGCAACGCTTTAAAATACGCACAACCCGGTACCGAAATTACAATTAAAGTAAGCACAGCTAATGACCAATTAATTATTGAATTTAAAGATCAAGGTCAGGGATTGTCAGAAGAAGATATGGGTAAATTATTTATGAAATTTGCTAAGCTAAGTGCCGTTCCAACTGGCAGAGAACATTCCAATGGCTTAGGTTTATCAATAGTTAAAATGTTAATTGAACTACATCAAGGAAAGGTTTGGGCAGAAAGCGAAGGCAAGAACAAAGGCGCATCATTTTATATTTCTTTGCCAATTAATTAGCCAATTTGAATGAAAGGAAAAAGTTAGAACCTTTATCTGTGTTGCGTTCAAACCATATTTTTCCGCCTTGCAAATCAGTAAATTCTTTACATAACAATAAACCTAATCCTATTCCTCTTTCGTTATTGGTGCCATAAGTTGATATTGCTTTTAGTTTAAACAAATTTTCTTGTTGCTCTGGATGAATACCTAATCCATTGTCCTTAATAGAAATACAACAATCTTCTCCTTTTTTTTGTGTGGTTAGCGTAATTAAGCCTCCATTTTGAGTGAATTTAATTGCATTATTCACCAAATTACGCACGACTAATTGAAACATATTCTTATCGGCTAGAATATTTAGGTTATTATCTGTTTCTATAACTAACTCTACGCCTTTCCTTTTAGCAGCATTTTTTTCAATATTAAGCCCTTCTTTTAATGCTTCACTAACGTTTAATTCTGCCAATTCTACATATGAACCTTCCATCTGGGTTTTAGACCAAGATAAAATATTAAATACCATATCAGAAGTATCACGAGTTAATTGCAATAATTGTTGCTTCAGGTACTCCTTCTCTTCTTCATCAAGGTCATGTTCTGATAACATTTCTAAATAACCTTGTATAGAATTTAAAGGCATTCTTATGTCATGAGAAACGATAGAAAAAAGTTTATCCTTCTCAGAGTTTAAGCGTTCCAGTTCCTTTTTCTGAAGTAGAATTTCTGCATTTTGTTCTTCTATGGCAATATTCTTTTCTAATGCAGAAGCACGTTCATAATCGTAGTTTTTACGGATATAACTAACTATCAAATAAATTAAACCACCAACTATTATATAGGTAAAACTATAATCAATTGTCTTACTCAATTCATCAACATAAACATTTAAAATTAGTTCTGGATAGAAATATTCAACAACAATAATGGATAAAACCAATAGAGCATTAAATGGCAACCATATTTTGAAATTTTTCCTTGGAATGATAGATACAGTCAAGAAAAAGACCAATAAAAACATTAATAAGTTTGGGCCGTTGATACCAGAATTATAAAAATAACTGCCTGTTATAGCCGCGTTACATAACAAACAAAAAAGGTTGATTCCTAATTTTGATTTTCTTTTAAAACGTGATAAATAGTAGAGTACCGCACAAAAAAACAATCCAAATATTGATAGGAAAGCCGACACCATTAAACCCATATAAAGGTTAAACGGAATTTCAAAGCACATTGAAATAAAGACGAAAAGGCAAACTGTATTAAATATTCTCTCTTCTAAAGAAAATAAGTTGGGATTGCCGATAAATCTTCTACTAGTTAGCTGTTTTCCAAGATATAACACAAATAGAAATAGGTAGTTTATATAACAAACATAACCATATTAAAATGAAAAATAAAAATTGATTTTAATAAAAGTAAGCACAAAGAAATAAGGAATTTACTGATTAAATCCTTATTTTTGACGCCTTTATAAAGCTACTGAGCATGATCAAGAGAGACAAAATAATAGACTTGCTGGATTCTACGGCATTTGATACAGAAGTAACCGTAATGGGTTGGGTACGTACTTTTCGCAACAATCAGTTTATAGCATTGAACGATGGTTCTTGCATGGGAAATATCCAAATTGTGGTTGATTTTGCAAATACAAATGAAGATTTGTTAAAACGCATTACTACTGGGGCGGCTATTGCTGTAAAAGGGGTTTTAGTTGAGTCTTTAGGTAAAGGACAAAAAGTAGATATTAAAGCGAGTTCAATGGAGATTTTAGGAGATAGCAATGCTGAAGAATATCCACTACAACCTAAAAAACATAGTTTAGAGTTTTTAAGAGAAAAAGCACATTTACGTTTCCGTACCAATACATTTAACGCGGTATTTAAAATTCGTCATGCATTGGCGTTTGCTATTCATCAGTTTTATAACGAAAGAGGGTTTGTGTATATGCATACTCCTGTAATTACTGCAAGTGATGCAGAAGGTGCGGGTGAAATGTTCAAAGTAACCACATTAGATTTTGACAAAACACCTAGAACTGATGATGGAAAAGTAGATTTTTCAGCAGATTTCTTTGGTCGTGCAACTAATTTAACTGTTTCTGGTCAACTAGAAGGTGAATTAGCAGCAATGGCTTTTGGTCAGATTTACACATTCGGACCAACTTTTAGAGCTGAAAATTCAAATACTACTCGCCATTTGGCGGAATTTTGGATGATTGAACCAGAAATTGCATTTGCTGATTTAGAAAACAACATGCAATTGGCTGAGGATATGATGAAATACATCATCAGCTATGCTTTAGAAAACTACAAAGATGAAATTGCTTTTTTAAATGACCGTTTATTAGACGAAGAAAAACAAAAACCACAGCAAGAAAGAAGTGAGTTATCATTAATTGAAAAACTAAACTTTTGTTTAGCAAATGATTTTGAACGTTTAACATATACTGAGGCCATACAAATATTAAAGCACTCCAAACCAAATCAGAAAAAGCAGTTTAAATACTTAATTGATGAATGGGGAGCTGATTTACAAAGTGAGCACGAGCGTTATTTAGTAGAAAAACACTTTAAAAAGCCAGTTATTTTAACAAATTATCCAAAAGACATCAAATCGTTTTACATGCGTATGAATGATGATGGAAAAACTGTTGCTGCTATGGATATTTTATTCCCAGGAATTGGTGAGATGATTGGTGGTTCGCAACGTGAAGAACGTATGGATATGTTGACTAAACGTATGGAAGAAATGAATATTCCGCAAGAAGAATTGTGGTGGTATTTAGATACGCGTCGTTTTGGTTCCGCACCACATGCAGGTTTTGGTTTAGGTTTCGAGCGTTTAGTTTTATTCGTAACCGGAATGACCAATATTAGAGATGTAATTGCTTTCCCAAGATTTCCAAAAAGCGCTGAGTTTTAATTGGATTAAGGATAAAAGAACAAGGAATAAATAAAAAGTCGCTTAAATGTTAAGCGACTTTTTTATTATTTACAATCTCAATTAACTACTATGTGCACTTGCATTTTGGTAGTCTACTGCAGAAACTTTATAATCTGTTGGGGCAAAACTAGCTGATGTACTTAGCGCCATTCCCAATTCGTGTTGTGAAGGATATGGTGTTTGAGTTAAACTTCCCTCTGGGATATATGGAAAAGTTTCCATGTAAGATTGCATTACATTCTGACCAATTCTTCGGTTAATATACGCTCTGGTTAATTGATATGGATGTCGTAAACCTGCAGCGCCCAATAATTCTACCGCACTTTGAACCGTTAATCTGTGGAAATTAAATACTCTTACTGTTTTATCTTCAACTACTAAACCTTTCATTAAGCTTTCATCTTGTGTTGCAACACCTGTTGGACACGTATTACTATTACATTCTAATGCCTGAATACAGCCTAAAGCAAACATCATTCCTCTAGCCGAATTACATAAATCTGCACCAAGGGCAATGTTTTTGACTAAATCGAAACCTGATGAAATTTTACCAGAAGCGATAATTTTTATGTGTTTCTTCAAATTAAATCCGCTCAATACATCATACACAAAAGCAACTCCTTCACGTAAAGGCATTCCAACTGCGTTAGAAAATTCTTGTGGCGCAGCACCAGTACCACCTTCTCCTCCATCAACAGTAATAAAATCTACATAAATTCCTGTCTCTATCATCGCTTTGCAAATGGCGAAAAATTCACTTCTTCTGCCAATACACAACTTAAATCCAATAGGTTTTCCGTTAGATAATTCTCTTAGTTTCTTTACAAAATCCATCATTTCTAATGGTGTAGAAAATGCAGCATGTGCTGGAGGAGAAATTACATCGAAACCTTCTTTTACCAAACGGATACGAGCAATTTCTGGAGTTACTTTCTTAGCTGGCAAAATACCACCATGACCAGGCTTTGCCCCTTGAGAAAGTTTTATTTCAATCATTTTTACATTTTCGGTTTGCGAACGCTCAGCAAAAGCTTCATAATTAAATGAACCATCATGATGTCTGCAACCGAAGTATCCAGTTCCTATTTGCCAAATTAGATCTCCTCCTGGGCCAGCATGGTAATCACTTATACCGCCTTCACCTGTATTATGAGCAAAGTTTCCCATTTTAGCACCGCCATTTAAAGCCAAAATCGCATTCTGACTTAAAGACCCAAAACTCATGGCAGATATATTATAGATACTTGCAGAATAAGGTTGTTTACAATCTGGTCCGCCAATCATTACGCGTGGATTAACATCCAATTCATGATGACTAATAGCTGCAATACTATGACTTAGCCACTCGTAACCGTTTTCATATACATCTAATTGTGTCCCAAAAGGAATGGTATCATTATCTTTTTTAGCCCTCTGATAAATTAATGAGCGATTTAATCGGCTAAATGGTTTTCCATTGGTATCGCTTTCTACAAAGTACTGATATATTTTCGGTCTCAACTCTTCCATAAAATATCTCAATCGTCCAAAAACTGGGTAATTCCGTACAATACTATGTTTAGGTTGATATAAATCGTAAACGCCTAGGATAACAAATGGTCCAGTAAAAATAAAAATCCACCATAAAAATGGATGATACAATCCTAACATAATAGTTAAGGCTACTAAAAATGCGGCAATGGCTATGAATGCTTTTCTCATATTTAATTATTTAGCTCAGATGACTATCAAAAATAAGCAAAAACCTATCTCTTTAAGTAATTTTAATCCAATGATAGTAAACAACTCGCATCTTATTTTTGTTATTTTTACATATGCTAATCAAGATCTATCCAGAAAACCCAAATCCTAAAGCAATTGAGCAAGTTGTTGAAATATTAAAAAAAGGTGGTTTAATAATTTACCCTACAGATACTGTTTACGGTTTAGGATGTGATATTACGAATCAAAAAGCAATTGAAAAAATTTGTCGCATTCGTGGAATAAAACCTGAAAAAGCTAATTTTTCATTTATCTGTTCAGATTTAAGGCATATTTCAGATTTCATTAAGCCAATTGATACTGTAACTTTTAGAGTGTTAAAAAAAGCGCTGCCTGGTCCATTTACGTTTATTTTTAATGCCAACAATAATGTTCCTAAATTATTAAGCTCTAATAAAAAAACAGTGGGTATCCGCGTTCCTGATAACGATATAGCGAGAGCAATTGTAGCAGGATTAGGTAATCCAATTATTTCTACCTCTATAAAAGATGATGATGAATTGATCGAATATTCTACCGATCCAGAATTAATTTATGAAAAATACCAAGAGCAAGTAGATGCTGTAATTGATGGCGGATATGGTGATAACGAAGCTTCTACAGTTATTGATTGTACCTCTGGGGATTTTGAAGTTGTTCGTGAAGGCAAAGGAAATATTGAAGATTTCTTTTAAACCTACCTTTTACTTATTAAGCTAAATAATTAACTAATAGTTTAAGAAAATTCTGATAACGACAATATTAGCAGAAGATTATATTTAGTTTTCCACAAAATGAATATTTAACACCAACTTAACTTTGAAATATTGTTTTTGAGTATACATTTGTTTTTTAAACAAATTATATGAGAAAACTTTTACTACTTTTTCTTTTTGCTATTAGTCTTTATTTACCCACTACCGTTTGTGCACAAATCGCCAGCTGGGATTTTACTGGGCAAAACCAATTAGCAACATCAACAGCAAACACCTATGATGTAGGTCTTGCTGCTGCACCTATTCTAACACGAGGAACTACTGCAACGGCTAGTGCTGGTGCTAATTCTTTCAGAACTCAAGGTTTTAAAAACGAAGGTATTTCTACATCAAATACTGATTATTTTCAAGTTACTTTAACTCCGGCGGCCGGAAAGCAACTTTCCTTAACGAGTATTGATGCAAAATTTGCAGGAACAGCAAGTTTTTATGCCTCTCCAGGTGTAACATCACAATTTGCATATAGTTTAGACGGAGCCACATTTACTTTAATTGGTTCGCAAGTAACTTCTACCTCTTTACTATTAGGTACAATAAATTTAGCGACAGTTACTGCTTTGCAAAATATCCCAGAAGGCACCATCGTAACATTACGTTATTACGCCAGTGGACAAACAACTACTGGAGGCTGGGGATTTAATTCTAGCTCTTCTGGAACAAATGGTTTTGCTATTGGTGGGACAGTTACCAATGCAGCAACAAATACGCCAACAATTAATGCTAATCCAACCACCTTAACATTTGGCAGTCAAAATGTGGGTAGCACTACTTCTCAAAGTTATGTATTAAGTGGATCGAACTTAACCTCAAATGTAACTGTAACTGCGTTAGCGCCCTTTACGGTTTCTAAAAATAATCTCGTTTATTCCAATTCGATAAGTTTCAGCACGGCAGAAATAGCTGCCAACCCAACAGTCTTTGTTAATTTTACCCCTACTGCTGGAGGAAGTGCAACTGGAAATATAACTAATACGAGCAATGGTGCAGTTCAAGTTGACGTAGCTGTAGATGGAACAGGAATTTCTGGAACCGTAAATGCAAGCAAAACATCACTTGATTTTAGCACTCAAAACATCGGAACAAATTCTACATCTCAAAATTATACATTAAGCGGAACAGGTTTAACGAACGATGTAACTGTAAGTACTTCAGCACCGTTTTCAGTTTCTAAAGACAATACTACTTTTACTTCTTCCATCACCTATACAGCTGTAGACGTAGCAGCAAGCCCACTTGTTTACGTTCGCTTTAGTCCAACAAGTGCAGCAGTTGCGAATGATAATGTTTTAAACGTAAGCACAAATGCGATTTCGGCAAGTGTTGCACTAACTGGAACAGGAACCACACCTCCTGCGCCATCCATTCATGTAGTTATTAGTGAAGTTTATGGTGGTGGCGGTAATACTGGAGCTACGTATAAAAATGATTTCATCGAATTATATAATCCTAGTAATGCAGCTGTAGATTTAACAGGCTGGTCGGTACAATATTTAAGTGCCGCGGGAACAGGCAACTGGGCAGTTACACCATTAACAGGAAGCATTCCTGCTAAAGGATTTTATCTAGTCCAAGAAGCTGCTGGCGCAAATGGAACATTAAATTTACCTACTCCAGATGCAACTGGAACTTTAGCCCTTTCTGGTACTACAGGAAAAGTTATTTTAAGTAATGCGGTTACAGCTTTAAATGGTGCAAATCCATCCAGTGCAACTGTAATTGATAAAGTTGGTTTCGGCCCTACTGCCTCTGGTTTTGAAGGCGCACCGACTCCAGTAATATCAAATTCGACTTCTATTGAACGTAAAGCTAGTTCAACTTCTACCGCAGCAACTTTAGCAGTTGGTGGTTCAGAAGAATTTAGTGGCAATGGACAAGATACTGATAATAATAATGCTGACTTTGTTGTACAAGCACCAAACCCACAAAACTCATTAATTATTGAACCAACAGGTGCAAATCATGTGGTGATTAGCGAAGTATACGGTGGTGGTGGAAATTCTGGCGCTACCTATAAAAACGATTTCATTGAATTATATAACCCAACAAATGCATCGGTAGATTTAACAAATTGGTCTGTACAATACGCAAGTGCTACAGGTACTGGCGCATGGCAGGCCACTGTCTTATCTGGTAGTATTGCACCTAAAAGTTTTTATTTAATTCAAGAAGCAGCAGGTGCAAATGGAACATTAAACTTACCAACACCTGATAAAATAGGTACACTTAATTTATCAGGCACAACTGGCAAAGTTCTTTTAAGTAATTTATCAACGGCACAAACAGGTGCTAATCCAACTGGCTCAGCTATTGTTGATAAAGTTGGTTTCGGAACTGCAAATGGATATGAAGGCACTGCTCCTGCAGTGGCCATTACAAATTCGACTTCTTTAGAGCGTAAGGCAAGCTCAACTTCTACTGCAATTACTTTGGGTACAGGAGGGTCAGAAGAATTTGCAGGAAATGGTTTTGATGGAGATGAAAACTCAACAGATTTTATAGCCACTGCGCCAAATCCTCAAAACTCAACCGTTACAGAACCTGCTTCAACAAGCGGCCCGTATTTAACGATCACGCCAACAAGTTTAGCGTTTAACAACCAAGCTGTAGGTACAACATCAACTGCTAAAACATATATATTAAGTGGTGGAAACTTAACGAATATCACAACAGTTTCAGTAAGTGCACCATTTTCAATTTCTAAAAATAACTTAGTTTACTCCAACTCAATAAGTTTTAGCACAGCTGAAATAGCAGCTAATCCAACCGTGTATGTTAATTTTACCCCAACAGCTGCTGGTAACGCAACGGGTTCAATTTCAAATGCAAGTGCTGGTGCTACTACCATGAATGTTACCTTAACAGGTCCAGGTATAGACCCTAATCAAACTGCTTTTAGCTTCGAAAACTGTACTACTGTAGGAAGTCCGGCTTTATCAGATGGTTTTTATCAATATAGCGTAACGGGTCCACAAACTTGGGGTTGTACTACTACTTTTGGACATGATGGTACAGATCCAGCTGGTAAAGCCAGTATTGGAAATGCATTACAGATTAATGGGTTTTCAGGTGGTAATATTCTAAATGAAGATTGGTTAATTTCTCCTGCTTTAAATTTATCGGCTATGAATTATGCGGTGTTGTCTTTCTGGACAAGATCAGCATTTGCTGGTGATAAACTTCAACTTAAAGTATCAACCAATTACACTGGAACAGGAAACCCTAACTTAGCAACTTGGACAGCTATTGATGGCAAATTCCCTGAAACTGCTACAGATACTTGGACAAAATCCGATTTTATAGATTTATCAGCGTACAAAGCTGCTCCAGTTTATGTTGCATTTGTATATACTTCTACTACTTCATCTGCTAGCCGTTGGACAATTGACGATTTTGCAGTTACCAATTCAGCAACTGTTCCACCAGTAGATATTACTGCTTCTCCTACTAGTTTAAACTTTGGTTTCCAAACAGCAGGCACTACTTCAACAGAAAAAATATTTGGTTTCTCTGCAGGTAATTTAACAGACGATGTTACTTTAACTGCTCCTGTTAATTTCACTATATCAAAAACAAGTGGTGGCACTTTTGGCTCGAGCTTAACCTACACTAAAGCTACCATCAACAACACTTCACAAACAGTGTATGCTAAGTTTTCGCCAACAGCCGTAAACTCAACGTATGCTGGTAATGTAAGTATTGCAACAAATGGTTCAACTGGCAAAAACGTAGCCTTATCTGGTAATACATTTGATGTCGCTAACACACTCGAAGTTGTAAATTGGAACATCGAATGGTTTGGCAGTCCGGCACAAGACCCATCAAATGATACCCAACAAGCCGCAAATGTTAAAACAGTTGTAAATAGTATTAATGCAGATATTTATGGCTTTGCCGAAGCAGTAGATACTACTTTATTCAGAAATACAGTTTTACCAGCAGGCTACAATGTTATCTTTAGCGAGTTTGGTTCTTATGCAGATAATAAAACAGATATAGATTATCCACTAGCACAGAAATTGGCCTTTATGTATCGTACAGATATCATTAAACCAATTAGAACCTATGGTGTACTACAAGACACGTATAACCCAGCCGTTGCAAGCACAAGCGTAGATGGAACGCCTTACAAAAACTGGTCGTCAGGTCGTTTTCCTTTTGCAATGGAGGCCGAAGTAACCATTAATGGCAAAAAAGATATCGTTACGTTTATAGAAATCCATGCAAAAGCAAATACAGGTCCAGTTGCCGATCAAATTGATGCCTATAACCGTAGAAAAGGTGGAAACTTACAGTTTAAAAACTGGTTAGATGCAAATCTTGCCGGTAAAAAGGTAATTATTCTAGGCGATTTTAATGATGTTTTAGATCCTGATAAAACAATTGCACCAATGCCTTCAGGTACTGGAACTTCGTATTCAGATTTTATTAATGATCCAACAAATTATTTCCCTCTCACTTTGCCTTTAAGCTTAGCCGGAAAACAATCAACCGCAGGTTTCCCAACTGTTATTGATAATGTTATCGTAACCAAAGCCTTAAATGCTAATTATGTACCTGGTACAGCCGAGGTATTAGATGCAGTTAAAAATCTAGTAACTAATTATAACACCACTACAACAGATCACTACCCAATTAAAACGAGATATTTATTTGGTAATGGCGAACCAACTTTAGCAGCTATCTCAAATCAAGCGATATGTTATACAACGGTTAACCAAACGGTAGCCTTAACAGGAATATCTGCAGGTGCAGAAACATCGCAAACTACTACATTAACGGTTACGTCAGATAATGCAAATTTATTCGACATCCTAACTGTTGCCCCTAATGGAACTGATAAAGGAACCATCACCTATCATTTAAAAAACAATGTAAGTGGTGTTGCTAACATTACCGTAACCGTTACAGATAATGGCAATACAGATTTTGGAGGCATCAATACCACAAGTAAAACCTTTAAATTAACCGTAAATGCCTTAGCAACTGCTACAATTGCTGGTACTACCGCAGTTCCTGCAAATGCAACTGCACCAGTTATTACATTTACAGGTGCAAACGGAACAGCTCCATATACCTTTACCTACAACATTAATGGCGGCACAAATAAAACAGTAACCACCACAACTGGAAACAGTGTAACAGTAGCTGCCCCAACCAATGTTGTTGGTACTTTTGCTTATAATTTAGTAAGCGTAGCTGATGCTAACTGTGGACAAGCACAAACCGGAACAGCTACAATTACTATTCGTCCGTTACCTGTTGCAACAATTGCTAGTACAGCTGCAGTTTGTATAAACGGAACATCGCCTGTGGTTACTTTTACCGGTTCTGCGGGTACTGCTCCATATACTTTCACCTATACCGTAAACGGAAGTAGCAACAGAACAATTACATCAACAGCTAACAGTGTAACTTTAAATGCACCAACAAATGTAGCAGGTACATTTACCTATGCTTTAGTTAGCGTAGCTGATGCCTATGCAAGTCAAGCACAAACTGGTACAGCAACAGTAACAATTAACGCATTACCAGTTATAACTATAGCAAGCAATAACACCGCATTAATTTCTAAGGGTACAAGCGTAATCCTATCTGCAGCTGGTGGTGTAAATTATAGCTGGTCACCAAATACTGATGTATTATCTAGCCAAAATGTAGCAA
Source organism: Pedobacter sp. (assembly GCF_041662865.1). Taxonomy (GTDB): domain Bacteria; phylum Bacteroidota; class Bacteroidia; order Sphingobacteriales; family Sphingobacteriaceae; genus Pedobacter. The sequence goes on along the minus strand of NZ_JBAZRL010000002.1, from coordinate 105,819 downwards.
ACAATGGTGTAATTACAAATAATCTAACAGTAAGGCCGAAACAAACAACAACTTATACAGTAACGGTTACCAATGCATCAGGCTGTACAAGTGTTCAATCTATTACCATTCAGGTTTCAGATGATTACCAAATTACAGCGCTTAACATTTTAACACCTAATGGCGATGGTAAGAATGATAAATTTATTATCCAAAACATAGATTATTACCCTAATAATACTGTTAAGATTTTCGATAGATCTGGCAGAACAGTGTATACTAAAAAAGGGTACGATAACCAATGGGACGGAACATTTAACGGAGTTCCTCTTGCATCCGACACCTATTATTATACCATAGATTTTGGAACCAACATCGCTCCGTTTAAAGGGTATATCACTATTGTAAGAAACTAAATTGCATTAAATCACATGAAATTCAACACTAAAAAATATAACGGGTTTAAGCATACGGTTTGCTTGCTTTTACTAACCACAACATTAACCATATTGCTAACCAACAAGGCAAATGCACAGCTCAATCCCTTAAGTTCACAGTATTTTTTAAATCAATATCAAATCAATCCAGCATATGCCGGATTAACTGAAGGTTTAAATTTAAACTTGAATTATCGTAAGCAATGGAGCAATATCCCAGGTTCACCAAATACGCAATCTATCACAGCAGATTATAAACTGAACAAAGTAGGTTTAGGTATTAACGTGTATAACGAAAAAGCAGGTTCTTTGCAGCGCACTAAAGCAATGGCAACCTATGCCTATCATTTACCTTTAAACAACGACGATCAGAAATTAAACTTTGGTGCCTCGGTTGGGATAATGAACGAGCGTGTTGATTACAGCAATGTAAATGGCGACGTGACCGATCCTTCTATCGCTCAGTTCAATAATAAAGGTTCTTTATTTGATGGCGATTTTGGCGCTGCCTATACCAGCAACACGCTAAATGTAGAAGGAATAATTCCGAACATTAGAAGTTTTATTAAACAAGAAGAGGAAAATGATGTAGATCGTTCTTTGTTTTATGCAGCCGTGAGTTATAAAATAAATACAGGCACGGGCGCTAATGCAATAGAAATTGAGCCAAAAATTGCCTACAGAGGCATTAAAGGCTATGATAACATTTGGGATGCCGGTGCAAACTTCAATTTCACTAATAAGGTGTTTTTAATGGGGATGTACCACAGTAGTAAAAGCGCATCATTTGGTGCAGGTATCAATTATAAATCTTCTTTGGCCATTATGGGTTTTTACACTACCGAAACTTCTGCCTTACAAGGTTCTGCTAATGGCACTTTTGAAATTAGTTTAAAAGCAACATTGTTTAAGTAATACATTTTATCATCCGATAACGGATCTTAACTCGGCCTACACTGAGCTTAGGGAAGTGTTAAGATATTGTTTAAGTCCTCTAAGTTTTCTTAGGGGACTTTTTATTTACCCTTATCGTCTTTTTGAAAATGGGAATTCCATTCTTAATTTGCCATAGTAAGTTAACGGATATCTAAAAAATACACTTATTGTAGAAAGGACGGTAACCCATATTTCGGTGCCAGTCCGTACAATACTCAAATTAATATACTCTAGCACGTTTAATTGCTGCTAATTTTATAGTTATCATTTCTTTACCCATAGATTTTACGATTACAAATTTTATAGGTTAAGCTATCCAATTTTGCTATGCACAATTAGCATGTTCTTAATAAACATTGAGCTTTTGTTCATGAACATTGGGCTTTTGTTCATGAACATTGAACCATTGTTCATTAACATTGAACTTTTGTTCATTAACATTGAACTTTTGTTCATGAACATTGAACCATTGTTTATCTACATTGAACTTTTGTTCATGAACACTGAACCATTGTTTATCTACATTGAACTTTTGTTAATGAACATTGAACCATTGTTCATTAACATTGAACTTTTGTTCATGAACATTGAACTTTTGTTTATGAACATTGCGCTATTGTTCATGAACAATTAGCTTTTGTTACCAATAAATTGATAATATTAAGAAGATTAGCGCTTTATGTCATCTTAAAACTACGCGAGTAAGCCAGCTTTTTCTTCTGGTAGCAGAACAGCTACAAATTGTAAGCAGTTTTTAGAAACTTGTAGCTAAATGCACAGCGTTAACACTTCGAAAAGCTTGGGCAATTCTTACACAGCAATGTTGAAGTTATACATTGAAGGATAGTTATAGGATAATGCAACAGCTATACATAAGTCATTCTCAAACCACAGCCCATTCCCAAAAGTGCCATACGGCCTTGTAGCATCCCGAAGGAGAAAGCATTCAAACTTCAGCACAACCTTTCAAAAATCACATCCCAAGACAGAAAGCAGTTCGATCCTTCATTGAACCTTTTTCTGTTGCTTAAAAGTTTGGATAGCTTAATCCGAGAGATGATACTAAGCCTTGATGTTATTCATTAGTTTTTATTTTTTTATTGGTATTCATGCTTTCGCAAGCTCAAGATTGTTTCTTTTCTATCAAGAGATACTGCGAAGCATTCTTGAGGGCAAAACAAAACTACAACAGCCGAAAAACGAAAGAGCCCAGCGGCGGCGAGCTAGAAAGAGAAAGATTTCTCCACTACGGTCGAAATGACGAATGACTTAGAATCACTCACAATCATTCTATTATCTCAAACGTTTTGATTATTTTTAGCCATGCCAGCAAAAATAAACCGCTCCATTTTTAAAAAATTCTTTACCTCCGAAAAAAATGGTGGTATTATTCTATTATGTTGTGTTGTCATCTCCCTAATTATTGCCAATACCAGCTACCGCGATGGTTTTTCTAATCTCTTAGCCCAAAACATAGGCTTTGCCCCTATTACTTACAGCGTTTCTGCATGGATAAACGATGGCTTAATGGCTATCTTCTTCCTTTTAGTGGGCTTAGAGATTAAAAGGGAACTTATAGAAGGAGAATTGTCAAGCGTAAAAAAAGCATCTTTACCAGTTCTAGCCGCGTTAGGCGGGATGATTATCCCTGCTTTACTATATTTCTTTTTTAACAAAGGTGAAGAAACCGCTTCGGGTTGGGGCATTCCGATGGCAACCGATATCGCTTTTGCATTAGCTATTATTGCGCTATTAGGAAAAAGTGTTCCTGCCTCGTTAAAAATATTCTTAGCCGCTTTGGCCATAGCCGATGATTTAGGTGCTATTTTGGTTATTGCTATCTTTTATACTGCGCAAATACATTGGAACTATTTAGCCATGGCTGCTGGTATTTTTGCATTGCTGTTGGCGTTAAACTATTTCAAAGTTAAATCGTTGTGGTTTTATTTATTGCCAGGTATATTTCTATGGTATTTTGTACATCATTCAGGTATACACGCTACCATTGCTGGCGTGCTATTGGCATTTACCATTCCCACTAACAACACAGCAATTGAATCTCCTTTAGAGAAACTAGAACATGCATTAACTATTCCTGTAAACTACCTCATCATGCCAATTTTTGCATTAGCAAATACAAATATCAGTTTTCAAAAAGAAATGATTAATGGTTTAGCATCGCCTGTTGGCTTAGGTATAATTGTAGGTTTATTTGCTGGCAAAACAATAGGTGTTTCCTTGTTTTCATGGTTGGCTGTAAAAACTAAATTGGCAAATCTTCCTTCCGGAGCAAAGTGGAAACATGTAATTGGTGTGGGTATGTTAGCTGGTATTGGTTTTACCATGTCGATATTTATCGCTTTGCTTTCTTTTACTGATGCGACTTATATCTCAGAAGCCAAATTTGCAATTCTTTGTGCTTCCGTTTTTGCTGGTGTTTCAGGTTTTATCTATTTAAAAAGTATTGGAAAGGCTCAAACTCGCAAGTTGAAGAGACTTGTATCAAAATAAATAAAGATTACATTAGTTTTTATTCTGACTAACCCTATATAATCATGAAGAAAAGGACCGTTTTAACAGGAATTTTAATACTCTCAATTATATACTTGCATGCTCAAACTCCGTGGGCACTTAAAACTGGTAAGATTTTAACACCTTGGGCAACACAGGTTAATCCGAATTCGCCATTGCCAGAATACCCGCGACCACAATTAGTTCGAAACAACAACTGGCAAAACTTAAATGGCTTATGGGATTATGCCACTGTACCACGCAATGAAATTCCAACAAAATTTGATGGAAAGATTTTAGTTCCATTTGCAGTAGAATCAGCTATGTCTGGTGTTCAAAAAACTGTGGGTAAAGACAGTGTGCTTTGGTATAAAAATGAAATTGCTATTTCAGCTGCCATGCGAGGAAAACAAGTGCTGTTACATTTTGGAGCAGTAGATTGGCAAACGGAAGTTTTTATTAACGGCAAAAGTGTTGGTACGCATGAAGGCGGATTTGATCCGTTCAGTTTCAATATTACTTCGGCATTAAAAAAGGGAGCAGCACAAGAAATTAAAATTCGTGTATGGGATCCAACAGATGATGGGCCACAACCTAGAGGTAAGCAAGTGAAAAAACCCCATGGCATATGGTATACGCCAGTTACCGGTATTTGGCAAACGGTTTGGTTAGAAGCGGTGCCCCAAAGCTATATTGTAGCTACTAAACAAACACCTGATATTGATGCGCATACCATTACCGTTTCGGGAACATTTACTGCTACACAACCTACTGATAAATTTAAAGTAGAAGTTTTAGAGGGAAATCAAGTGATTACAGAAAGTACTTCGGCAACTGCAGATGCTGTTGTGATTAAACTGGCTAATGAGAAATTATGGTCGCCAACAAACCCATTTTTATACGATTTACGCATTAGCTTAATTAGAAATAATAAAACGATAGATCAAGTGACAAGTTATTTCGCAATGCGAAAAATTTCTGTTGGCACAGATGCCAAAGGAGTTAAACGAATGTTGCTAAATAATCAGTTTTTATTTCAGTTTGGCCCCTTAGACCAAGGGTGGTGGCCAGATGGGTTATACACTCCCCCTACAGAAGAAGCTATGAAATTTGATGTAGATGAGCTCAAGAAAATGGGCTTTAACATGATTAGAAAGCATATTAAAGTAGAATCGGCCAGGTATTATAATTATTGTGATAAAGTTGGAATGTTATTATGGCAAGATATGCCAAGTGGCGATTTGGGAAATGGGTGGAACTCAAACCCTGGCACCATAAATAATGAAAGTGAGAGAGCTAGAACACCAGAATCTGAGGGTTATTATAAAAAGGAATGGAATGCGATTATGGATGCATTGCATAATTTTCCATCAATTGTGGTTTGGGTTCCTTTTAATGAGGCATGGGGGCAGTTTAAAACGGTAGAGATTACAGAGTGGACAATGAAAAAAGATCCTTCTAGATTAGTAAATAGTGCAAGTGGAGGGAATTTTTTTAACACTGGTCATTTTACTGATATCCACAGTTACCCGCAGCCTGGTATGCCAAGGCCAGATTTATTTGGCAAGACAAGCATATTGGTTTTAGGCGAATATGGTGGCTTAGGTCTTCCAGTAGAAGGAAATACGTGGCAACAGAAAAACAATTGGGGCTACCAAAGTTTTAAAACCCCTGATGAATTGTTTGCTAAATATGATTTATTTACCACTCGTTTAACAGAGCTTATCCCATTGGGTCTCTCAGCAGCGGTTTATACGCAAACTACTGATGTAGAAGTGGAAGTAAATGGATTAATTACGTATGATAGAAAAGTAACTAAAATTCCATTAGCGCAACTTTTTAAATCGAATACAAAGGTGTATAATGCTGGCTTGGTACAAATGAAGTAAGTAGAACTTTTGAAGGGACTTTGCATTGTGCGTCATACCCAACTCGATTGGGTATCGTAATGACACAGAAAGGATAAATGGCTTGCTTTGTGCTTTACGATTCCCGTTTTCAAGGGAATGACGAAAGATGATCTAATGAACCAATAATCTAACTCCTAAACTCTTGCATAAACGTTTTTACATTTTCCTCTACATCGCCACTGGCTAAACATTTTACAAAAGCACTACCTATAATTGCACCACTAGCATATTCGTTAGCTGCATCAAATGTTTGTTTATCAGAAATTCCGAAACCAATCATTAAAGGGTTATTTAAGTTCATCTCTTGTATGCGAGCAAAATAAGTTCTGGCGTTTGCTGAAACATCAAGGTTCTTGCCCGTAGTGGCAGCTGATGATAACAAATAAATAAAAGCATTACTAAGACTATCTATTTTACGGATGCGCTCTTCGGAAGTTTGTGGTGTAACCAAAAAGATGTTGCTAATTCCGTTTGCTTCAAACGCAGGGCGATACAATTCTTCATACTCGTACATCGGCAAATCTGGAATAATACAGCCATCTACGCCTATTTCTGCGCAAGCTTTACAGAAATTTTCTACGCCAAATTGTAATACTGGATTAACATAGCCCATTAATAAAATAGGAATAGTTACGGTTTTCCGTAAATCTTTTAACTGTTTGAAAAGTAAATCAAGCGTCATGCCGTTATCTAAAGCTTGCTTGCTGCTGGCTTGTATAATTGGTCCATCGGCAACAGGATCTGAATACGGAAAACCTACCTCTAAGAAATCCGCACCAGCTTTTTCTAATGCTTCGGCAATTTGTAATGTGTTATTTAAGTTTGGGTAGCCTGCTGTATAATAGATAGAAAGAATGTCTTTCTTTTTATTTTGGAAGAGTTGTTGTAATCGGTTCATATATCTTTCTTTTGCCGTCATTGCGAGGCACGAAGCAATCTCCTTGAAGAGTTGCAATAGCTTTAAGATTGCTTCGTGCGTCGCAATGACGATTTACTGTTATAGGTTAAAGTGTTTCATATAAGTTTCCATGTCTTTATCTCCCCTGCCGGATAAACAAACGACTACGTTTTCTCCACCTTTAAATTTCATGTATTCTAAATAAGCTAAGGCATGAGCGCTTTCAATTGCTGGAATAATTCCTTCAAGTTGAGTTAATAACAAACCTGCATCTAGCGATTCATCATCAGTAATAGAAACATACTCGCCACGCCCAGTTTTAAATAAATGCGCATGTTGCGGGCCAATGCCTGGATAATCTAGTCCTGCAGAAACCGAATGCGGTTCTACTACTTGTCCGTCTGGTGTTTGCATTAAAATACTTCTACTCCCATGTAAAACACCTTCTTTACCTAAATAAGTTGTCGCAGCAGAATAACCAGAACTTACACCCTTACCGGCGGCTTCAACCGCAATCAGTTTTACGTTTTCATCATCAATAAAATGATAGAACATACCTGCAGCATTACTGCCACCACCCACGCAAGCCATTACATAATCTGGTTGGTCTTTGCCAGTTTGCTCTAGCAATTGTTTCTTGGTTTCTTCGGAGATTACTGACTGAAAAATAGAAACCATATCTGGATAAGGATGTGGGCCAACCACCGAACCTATAATATAATGGGTATCAACAGGATTGTTAATCCAATCTCTCATGGCTTCGTTTGTTGCATCTTTTAAGGTTTTACTACCCGATGTAGCGGGAACAACTTTTGCACCTAACATTTTCATTCGGGCTACATTTGGTGCTTGACGTTTGATATCGACTTCACCCATGTACACCACGCATTCTAAACCGCGTAACGCACAAACCGTTGCGGTTGCTACACCATGCTGACCCGCTCCAGTTTCGGCTATGATACGTTTTTTACCTAAGCGTTCAGCTAGTAAAATCTGTCCGATGGTGTTGTTTATTTTGTGTGCACCTGTATGGTTTAAATCTTCGCGTTTTAAGAAAATATTTGCACCATACTTTTCAGATAAGCGTTTAGCCAAATATAAAGGTGATGGGCGACCAACGTAATCTTTAAGCAATGCTTTAAATTCTTGTTGAAAGCTTTCTTCGTGAATAATTGATAGGTATTGTTGTCTTAATTCTTCAACATTTGGATATAGCATTTCGGGAATATAAGCTCCACCGAAATCTCCGTAATAACCTTTCTCGTTTACAAAATAGTTCATAATTATTATGTTTTGTCATTCAGAGCGTAGCGAAGAATCTCTAATTATCTTTGAGATGCTTCATTCCTCTGCATGACAGTTTATTTATTCCATTACTGCAAAAAATTCTTTTAATTTTTCTACATTTTTTAACCCTGGCTCTAGCTCAAGTTTGCTGTTTACATCTATAGCATATAGCCTAGGGTCGTTTATTTCTTTTAGTGTTGTTGCATGTGATAAATCAATACCTCCACTTAAAAAGTATGGTTTATCAAATGGGTATTTTTCTAATAATTTCCAATCGAATACTTTACCAGAACCACCATGGGCAGGTGTTTGTGTATCGAATAAGAAGTAATCAACTATGTTTAAGTAAGCTGCTAATATTGAGAAATCAAAGTTTTCATCTACTCCAAAAGCTTTAATAACTTCCACGCTTGTGGATTTAATCTGTTCACAATAATCTATGCTTTCTTTTCCATGTAATTGCACTGCTTTTAAATTGTATTTCAAGATATAAGCTTTAACAACTTCTACATCTTCATTAACAAAAACGCCAGTTGTTTTTATAGTTGGTGGTACATATTTAATCAGTTCTGCAGAAACTTCACTAATAAAGCGTGGTGATTTTGAATAGAAAATAAAACCGAGATAATCGGGCTGCAAGTGTGCAATAGCAGCAATATTAGCTGCCTGTGTCATTCCACAAACTTTTATTTTCAACTTCATCTTTAATTAACAGCTATTAATTTTGTAAAACTATTCAACGCTTTTTTTCCTGCTAATGATTCTTCTGCTTCATAAAAGCAATCGGCAAAGGTACTACCCTCTTTTATGGTTTGAATGGCTAATGCTGCATTACATAAAACTACATTAGTTTGCGCATCAGTACCATTTCCATTTAATATAGTAGTAAAAATCTCTGCAGATGACTCTACTGTATCGCCGCCTTGAATTTCCTTTTCACTAATTTCTTCAAAACCTAAATCTGCAATTTTATTTAAGGCTTCTCCTTTTTTACTGAAGGTTTTAAAATCGCAGGTTAAAGAAACTTCATCAAAGCCATCTACTGCGTGAATAATGGTATAATTTTTATTTGTTTGCTGATATAAATAAGCATACAAACGTGCTAACTCTAAACTAAAGACTCCAACAATTTGATTTTTAGGCTGCGCCGGATTTACCATTGGACCTAACATATTGAAGAACGTTTTTACACCCAATTCTTTTCGTATAGGCGCAACAGTTTTCATAGCTGGATTGAACAATGGTGCGTGTAAAAAACAAATACCTGCTTGATCTAAACTGCGTTTCAGTTTAGCTTCATCATTGGTAAATGTATATCCTAAATATTCCATTACATTACTTGAGCCACAACCTGATGAAACACCGTAATTACCGTGTTTAGCTACTTTATGGCCTGCTCCAGCTACTACAAAAGAGGCTAAAGTAGAAATATTAAATGTGTCTTTTCCATCGCCACCTGTACCGCATAAATCTACTAGTTCGTAATCAGAGAAATCAACTTTTAAGCATAAATCTAACATCGAATCTCGAAAGCCTTGCAATTCTTCTACAGTGATATTTCTCATACCGTACGCAGTAATAAAAGCAGCAATTTGCGAACTATTAAACTCTCCTAAAGAAATTGAAGTCAGTATTTTTTGTGCTTCTTCTCTGCTAAAGGTTTTGTTTTCGAATAAGTGGTTAAGTATTTTCTTCATGGGTGTAAAACAAAAAAGGTTGCCTTTTACAAGCAACCCTTACTATATTTTTATAAAAAATAAAACGTACAAAAAAAGGTTACATCACGCTATTGCGTTATGCCACCACCAGTTTCTATTTACGTTTATCTGTATCATTCTGCCACAAATATGGAATAGTTTTTATTATTTACAAAATCTTTCTTCAAATTAATTTAGAATTAAGGTGTTGCGTTTTGTAACGCTATTTTGTATCCTCCAAAAATTCTGTAATACTTCTATATAATTGGTTGCTACCAAAAATCATCTGACTAATCATTCCCACATGTTTTTTTCCTTCTATCACTTCTAGTTTTACAGGTACATTTTGAGCTTGGAGTGTTTTGTAAATCCGCTCAGATTGAATTTGTATGGCTTCATAAGTTTTTGTGCCGTAAAAAATTAGGTGTGGATTTGTACTATTCTTTATATAAAACAAAGGTGAACCTAATTGCCATATCTTTTGTTCTGCGCTAAACGTTCTCAGAAAATCGGTGTAGTTGTCGTCTCTATCTGCTTTGGATAAATATTCGTCCATATCTAACCCAAAAGCATCATTTAATATTACGCCCTTTATTGGGTTTGTCATTCCGACAGCTGCAAAATATTGAGGATCTGCGTTAATTAGTTCACATAAATGCCCACCTGCAGAATGGCCCATTACAAAAATTCGATTTGGATTACCACCGTAATTGGCAATACTATCTTTAACCCATTTCACAGCCTCTGCACTTGCTAAAGCCATTTCTTTATAGGTCGCATTTGGTGCCAAAGGATAATTAATCACTGCAGTTACAATATTATTTTTGGCTAAATTTCTACCCAACCACCAATACGTTTCTTTTTTACCACTGCTCCAAGAACCTCCGTGAATAAAGATAATCACATCTTGATTTTGCAACTCTCCTTTTTTATGGTAGATATTTAAGGTGTTTGCTTCATCGGCATTGCCTGCATAATTAATATTTTTTTCTACACGTATTTGGGCAGAGCCAGTAAAAATCTGACCAAGGAAAGCGAAAATCATAAGTGTTAACTTGAAGCGCATATTATTTAGATTAATGAACAAAGAGCAAGGATTAAAGATAAAGCTACTAGTCTTTAAGCCTTGCTCATTTATCTTTGCTCTATTTTATTAGTGGATTTTTCTCCTTAGCAAAGAGTTCAAATACTTTTTTATCAGTAAATGCAGGGAAAAGTTTGTTCATCCATACTGCTAATTTACCTTGTCCAGTCATAATTAAAGTACGTTTTCTAGCTGTAATTCCATCACTAATTCTAATCGCTACTTCTTCAGCTGTCATCATTTTACCTTCTTCCATACTAGTTTCACCATGTGCTACTCCATCTTTTGCCAAAGCCGCAACTCGTATATTTGAAGTTGTAAAACCTGGGCAAGCGACCATTACATGAACTCCTGTTTTTAATAATTCAGTACGTAAAGATTCCATGAAACCATTCATTGCAAATTTTGAAGATGAATATCCCGTTCTTCCTGGCAAACCTCTATATCCTGCAATAGAAGATACGCCAACAATGGTGCCTTTGGTTTTTAAAATCTCTGGTAAAGCATATTTTGTACAATATACCGTTCCCCAAAAGTTCACATCCATAAGATTTCTGAGTACCGATAAATCTAAATCTTTAAATAAAGCACGCATAGAAAGTCCTGCATTGTTGATGAGTACATCAATTTTTCCAAAAGTATTGATGGCTTGCTTTACTAATTCTGCACAATCTTCTTCTTTACTCACATCAGCTTGCACAGCCAATGCTTTAATCTGATAGTTTTTTTCTAGCTCTGCTGTGATTTCGCAAAGTGTTACATACTGACGGGCGCCTAAAACTAAATTTGCGCCACGTTTTGCTAATTCTTCTGCTAGTGCTTTACCAATGCCCGATGAGGCGCCAGTAATGATGACTACTTTATTCTTAAAATCCATTATTTATGCTGTTCGAAGTAAGCTTTACACTCGCTTATTTTATCTGTGTTTATAATATCTGCACCCAAATCATGCAATTGCTGCCAACATTCTTTCGTATCGGGCGCTCCCCAAAAGCGAATTGGTTTATTTAGTTGATGTGCGTTTTCTATTACTGTTTTCAGTTTAGCTTTATCTTCTGCTGAGATTTCGCCATTCCCTCCCCATCGTGAATAGGTTACAAAATTATCGCTAATCATAGTTATGCGTTTCAAATCTTTTTTAGCGTAGCTGATGTTTGGTAACCCATCAAAAAATAGCCATTTCGGGTATTTATGAAAAGTTGAATCGGCTGGTCTATTACCGCTAATTACAATTTGAATTGCATTTTTATGCTTACTTCTGTCAAAAACAGGCTTGTATTTTTCTATTTCTTTCCGCAATGCAGGATACGTTAAATCCCAATTATCTTTAATATCAATCATTAAGCGAAAACTATACTTTGTGCCTTTCTCTTTTTGCAATTGAGCGATAGGCGATAAATACATCGAATTCAGTGTTCTAGTTAGGTTTTTATCTTTTCTACTATGAGCCACAATCAATGAATCCTTAATTAAAAAAACATCTGCTTCAATTTCATATACATGATTGGAATACGCTTCTATTAAAGGTTGAGCGTGAGTATAATCGTTATGAGAATGGATTTTAACTTGTGCAAAACTTGAAATAGTTATTAGTACAAATAATGCAAGGCAGTTTAATTTTTTCATCCGATTTTATTTAATAAAAGAACCTTCGTACGGAATACGGGTTAAAATAGAACGGCCTAGGGTAATTTCGTCAGCGTATTCTAATTCTCCGCCAAAAGCGATACCTCTAGCAATTGTTGTTATAGGAATTTGAAAATCTTTTAGTCTTTTGTGGAGGTAAAAAAGTGTAGTATCACCTTCCATGTTAGCGCTTAACGCTAAAATAATTTCTTTTACCGGTGTTGTAGCCACACGTTGCACCAAACTATCAATAAATAAATCTGACGGGCCAATGCCATCCATTGGAGAAATTAATCCTCCTAAAACGTGGTACACACCAAAAAACTGATTGGTATTTTCTATTGCCATTACATCACGAGTATCTTCTACCACGCAAATAGTTTCTTTTTCGCGTTTTACGGCAGTACAAATACTACAAGTATGGTGATCGGAAATATTATGACAAATATTGCAATGCTTAATTTCTTCTTTTAACCTAATTAAGGTATTGCCAAAGTGAGAAACCTCTTCTTGCTCTTTCCCCAATAAATGTAAAACCAAACGCAATGCAGTTTTTTGACCCACACCCGGTAATTTTGCAAATTCGTTTACTGCATCTTCAAGCAGTTGAGAAGAAAAGTTCATTTTACAAATTTAATTAAAATGGCGTGGATTGATAGACAAGATATGAAATATTACAAAAAGATTTAACCAATCAATATACCTTATAAATTGATGGCCAATTTACATTATCACTTTAATTATTTTCAACCAAGCAATTGATTTAAAATTGTAAATTCTTACATTTAGAGGCTAAATATAAATTATGAGTCCAACTATACTACTGTGTTTCTTAATCGGATATTTTGTCCTGTTAATTATTATCGCGTTCGCTACATCAAGAAAATCTTCTGATAACTCAACTTTTTTTATCGCCAATAGAAACTCTAAATGGTACTTAGTTGCCTTCGGAATGATAGGAACTGCTTTGTCTGGAGTAACTTTTATTTCAGTTCCTGGAGAAGTTGGTGCACCTGCAGGAAATCAATTTCAGTATTTCCAATTTGTATTGGGTAATGCCATTGGTTTTATCATCATAGCTACCGTGTTACTTCCGCTTTATTATAGGATGAAGCTAACCTCTATTTATAGCTACATAGAACAACGTTTAGGATTTTATAGCTATAAAACTGCAGCATCTATCTTTTTAATTAGTCGTACAATTGGTTCTGCATTTAGATTATACTTAGTAGTTATTGTATTACAACGCTTCATTTTTGATGCCTATGGTATTCCTTTCTGGGCTACTGTATTAATTTCTTTAGGCTTAATTTGGTCATATACTTTTAAAGGCGGTTTAAAAACTATTATCATAACGGATACTTTGCAGACCTTTTTCTTGGTATTATCCGTTTTCCTAACCATCTATTTTATTTGCAATAGTTTAGATTTAAGTATTCCTCAAGCATTTGAAACCATTAAAAATAGTGGTTATTCGAAAATATTCTTTTATGAAGATTTCTTAACCAATGGTTTTCATATTAGTAAGGCATTGCTGGGTGGGATTTTTGTAACCATTGCCATGACGGGTTTAGACCAAGATTTAATGCAGAAAAACTTAAGCATGGGCACTATTAAAGAAGCTCAAAAGAACATGTTTACGTTTACAGGTGTATTTGTAGTCTTAAACATTTTCTTTTTAAGTGTGGGTGCTTTATTGTATGTTTTTGCTACTAAAAACGGGATAGAAATTCCATTAGATCACCTAACTGGAAAACCTCGCACAGACTTTTTATTCCCAGAAATTGCTTTAAATCACTTGGCAACAATTCCAGCAATTGTATTTATGTTAGGCTTAACTGCAGCTACTTTTGCAACTACGGATAGTGCATTAACCGCTTTGACAACATCATTCTGTGTAGACTTTTTAGGAATGGATAAAAAGGAGAATGTAAACAATAAAAATGCTGTTAAACAAAGACATTTAGTACATGTTGGTTTTTCATTATTAATGTTTTTTGTCATCGTTTTATTTAATGCTGTGAATGACGAATCTGTTGTGAAAGGAATATTTAAAGTAGCCTCATATACCTACGGCCCACTTTTAGGACTGTACTCATTCGGATTATTTGTTAAAAATCGTGGTGTTCATGATAAATTAGTTCCAATCGTATGTGTGCTTTCTCCAGCAGTATGTTATTTATTAAACGCTTACTCAACTACTTTACTGGGTGGATATGTTTTCAGTGTTGAACTAATATTGGTAAACGGATTGATTACATTTGTAGGCTTATTACTGATCAGTAAGAAAACAGATCAACAAACGAAGTTTTAAATTGTTCACTAGTTCTTTTGTATTGGATGTCTAATCATCACATCTAATGAACCAATGATGCTAATGAACCTATAAACAACAAATAATATATCTAAGAATGACAAGTGAAGAAAAGATAAGAAGTGCTTTTGCAAATAAAGATTGGCAAGAAATAAAAGTAACAGATAGCTGGCAGATTTTTAAAATCATGGCAGAGTTTGTAGATGGTTTTGAAAAATTGGCTAAAATTGGTCCTTGTGTAAGTATTTTTGGTTCTGCTCGTACTGCAGAAACTAATCCATATTATGAAATGGCTGTAGAATGCGGTCGTTTATTAACAGAGCGTGGTTATGGTGTAATTACTGGCGGTGGACCTGGTATAATGGAAGCTGGTAATAAAGGAGCTCACATGAATGGCGGTAAATCTGTAGGTTTAAATATCGATTTGCCATTTGAACAATTTCACAATAAATACATCGATCATAATAAGCTATTAGAGTTTGATTACTTTTTTATTAGAAAGGTAATGTTCATGAAATACTCTCAAGGGTTTATTGTTTTACCTGGCGGGATGGGTACTATGGACGAATTGTTTGAAGCGATAACTTTAATTCAAACTGGTAAAGTTGCTCGTTTCCCTATCGTTTTGGTAGGTTCTTCATATTGGGGTGGTTTAGTAGACTGGATCAAATCTACTATGCTAGAAAAAGAACACAACATACATGCAGAAGATTTGAATTTATTTAGACTAGTAGATACTGCAGAAGATGCAGCAGAACATATCTTTAGATTCTACGATAAGTATGTATTAAAACCGAATTTCTAAAGAAATTGCAATATCTTTAATAAAAAAGAGCCGAAATTATTCGGCTCTTTTTCGTTTTATAACTACTTTATATTTTATTTTAGAAATGACTTACCCCGCCACTTACTACTAACTTCATTGCATCAGCAGCTGTCATTTTTAAGGGTTTTATTTTCTCTTTACTTACAATATAAACTTGTCCTGCAAAGGAATAAGAAAAAGGGAAATACACAACAACATCTCCTGGTAAATTCAATTTTGATAAATCACTTTGTGTTAAAAACCCTATTCTTTTCATCCCACCTTCAACTTCAACCAGTACCGGATTATTAAATTTCTTTTCATCCCCTACAAAAGCTTCTGTTAAATCTTTAATGGATGAAAAAATAAAATTGAGTAAGGGTAACCTATTCAATATTCGCTGAAACCAATTGTACATGGGTTCAGTTACAAAGTTGGTTACAAAAATACCAGCAGTTAAAATGATAAATATAACTAATCCTAAACCTAAACCCGGAATATTTCTATTTGCTCCAGTAATCGGATTTACACCTAGAATATTATTTACATTTAACCAGCTATCTACCGTTGTTACTGCCCAAACTACAATAAAAATGCTTAAGGCAATTGGCACAACAATCAATAATCCTTTAATGAGATAATTTAATATCGCCTTTCCTATCCTATTCATGTTGCAAAGTTACTCATAAAAATATACGCGTTTTACTCTTTGTGAGATATTGGTTAATATTTCATACGGAATAGTATTAACTTGATTCGCCAAATCAACTATAGTTTGTTGATGATTAAATACAATCACTTCATCGCCTGTTTTCACATTTAAACCAGTTATATCGAGCATACACATATCCATACAGATAGAACCTATTGTTGGAACCAATTTTCCATTTATAAGCATTTTTCCTACTCCATTGCCAAAATTTCGATTATAACCATCTGCGTAGCCAATTTTTACGGTAGCAATTTTTCCGCCGTTTGGCAAAACACCTTTACGACTATAACCTACCGTTTCTCCTGGCTTTAATTCCTTAACTTGGGTAACTGTTGTTTTTAAAATAGCTACCGTTTGTAAACCTGCATTATGATCTAACGCGCTATCGAAGCCATATAAGCCAATGCCAATGCGCACCATATCTAATTGCGCATCTGGCCAACGGGTAATGCCAGATGTGTTTAATGCATGTTTTAAAGGTTTATAATCAAATAAATTGGTTATAGCATTGTATAACGACGAAAACTCATCCAATTGATGTGTAGTAAACCCGTCGTGTTGCGCACTGTCACTCGCCACTAAATGTGTAAAAATGGAAACTACTTTAAGTTTAGTCGTGCTTTTCAAAACTTCAAGCAACTCAGCTAAATCTGTTTTTTCAAAGCCAAGCCGATGCATTCCAGTATCCAATTTTAAATGTATTGGAAAATCTACTTCGTATTCGGGTAAAAAATTAAGGAAGCTTTTTAAAACGCTCGTATTGTAAATTTCAGGTTCTAATTTATGTTTAACCATCGCTTCAAAAGCTGATGGTTCTGGACTCATCACCATTATTGGTAAACTAATACCAGCTTTTCGCAGTGCGATTCCTTCATCTGCATATGCTACTGCAAGATAATCTACTTTTTGGTATTGCAACAGATTAGCAATTTCAAAACTTCCACTTCCGTAAGAAAAAGCTTTAACCATAGCCATTACTTTTACGCCAGGTTTTAATTTAGAACGATAAAATTGCAAGTTCGATGCTAATGCATTTAAATTAATTTCTAAAACTGTATCGTGTATTTTTTGAGTAAGTAACTTACTTATTCGGCTGAATTCAAATCGTCGGGCGCCTTTAACTAAAATGGTTTCATTTGCAAAATGGATACCTGGAAGTTGTTCTATAAAGGCTTGTGTACTTTCATAAAATGACGATTCTATTTTAAAAAGATTAGCAAAAGCTGAAATATTTGGGCCAATACCGATTAAGCGATTTAAGTTTTTTTGTTCCAGCAATGCTGAAATTTCTGTATATAATACCTCATTATTCTTTCCTGTTTCATAAATATCAGAAAGAATTAATGTTTTTTTGGGATGCTGATTTTGTAGGTTTAAGAAATCTAAGGCGATGGCTAAGGAAGAAATATCTGCACTATATGAATCGTCTATAATGGAACAATTTTCTATACCGTTTATTAACTGCAAACGCATACTTACTTGCGTTAATTTCTCTAAACGTAGATCTGCTTCTTCGGGTGTATACCCCATAGCGAGTAAAGTTGCCCAGCAAATAATTCCATTTTCTACCGATGCTTTATCACTAAAAGGAATTAAACACTCAATTTCTCTAGCCTGATAAATAGCTCTAATATAATTTTTTCCTTCAATCGGTTCTATAAACGAAACGTGTAAATCTGCAGGTTGAGTTGTACTCCATGAAAACTTTGTTTTTCCAGGTAAATCAGCTGCATTTAATTCAGCAACGTATTCTGGAGCATATACAAAGAGTTCTACATCTTTAAATAGCTTCAGTTTTTCAGTTAATTTCTCTGTTTTATTTTCAAAACCTTCAGCATGTGCTTCGCCTATATTCGTTAAAACGCCAATAGTTGGAGCGATAATGGTTGCCAACGCTTCCATTTCACCTTTTGTTGAAATTCCCGCTTCAAAAATACCTAAAGTATGTTCTGGTTCTATTTGCCAAACGGATAAGGGCACTCCAATTTGTGAGTTGAAACTTTTAGGGCTTCGAATAATATTAAAGTCTGACGCTAATAATTGATATAACCATTCTTTAACTATGGTTTTGCCGTTACTACCCGTGACACCTATTACTTTTAAATCGTTATTTTTTCTCTTGTATGCAGCTAATTCTTGTAAAGCCAGCAATACATCGTTTACTTGCAAAAAATTAGCATCAAAATATTTTTCGGCATAGGCTGAATCAGATATTACAAAATTTCGTATTCCGCTTTCGTAAGCATTACTTATAAATTCATGTCCATCACGTTGCGCTTTTACAGCAAAAAATAATGAACCTTCTGGATCAATTACAGTTCTGCTATCCGTTAACAGCTTTCTAATTATATTTTTAGGCTGAGGTAATATTGCCTTCGCTTTTAATATTTGTGCAATATGTTGGATGGAATTAAATTCTTCGCTCATTATAAAAAGAAAAATGCGTGATTGCTGTTATTTTTTTACGAATTTCAACAATTAATTATGAATACCCATAAAGATAAGCCACTCATTTTAGATAAAAAAACCGCTCTGCTTAAAGCAGAAAGTTGGTGTGCTTATCAAGAACGTTCTCAGCAGGAAGTTCGCAATAAGCTTTATGAATATGGCTTGCATCAAAATGAGGTTGAAGATTTACTATCGGAACTGATTACAACTAACTTTATTAATGAAGAAAGGTTTGCAATGGCATATGTTTCAGGTAAAGTAAACATTAAAAAATGGGGCAAAATAAAAATTAAACAAGGCTTAAAACTTAAAAAGGTACCAGATAAATTGATTTTAAAAGCACTGAATAGTATTGATGGTGACAAATATTTGGCGAATTTACTGGCAACTGCCGAGAAAAAATTAAGAGTTTTACGTGAAAAAGAACCTGTAAAAAGGAAATATAAGCTCATTACGTACCTTCAAAGCAAAGGTTTTGAAAATGATTTAATTTTTGATGTACTGAAAGCCAATAACTTAACTGTGTAGTTAAATTTATTATAAAATATTTCTTGACGGGAATATAAATCTGTTTATATTTGCATTCCCAAACGGAAAGAGGATCTTTAAAAATTCTTCACCTTAAGGGGAAACATCGGATGGTGTTAAAAATGCGAAAGTAGCTCAGTTGGTAGAGCACGACCTTGCCAAGGTCGGGGTCGCGAGTTCGAATCTCGTCTTTCGCTCTAAATGCCTTCCTACCAGGAGGCATTTATTTTAAAGGCTTAATCAGCTTTTAAGCTCGGATGGTGGAACTGGTAGACACGCAGGACTTAAAATCCTGTGCCCTCAACAGGCGTGCGGGTTCGATTCCCGCTCCGAGTACAAACAAAATCGAATTAAAAGCTATCAGAAATGATGGCTTTTTTTGTTTCTTAATTAATTGGCACTTGAGAAGTTTCTATATTTAACTCATGCAAAGAACAATTAAACTCAAAACGTTTTTACCTCATCCGCCAGAAAAGGTATGGTTGGCTTTGACTGATGCAAAAGTACTTGGAAAGTGGTTTATGGAAAATGATATTGAACCAAAACTTTATCATGATTTTACATTTCACATGGCTCCGCAAAAGGGATGGGATGGCATAACCCATTGTCAGATTACAGCACTTGAACTGAACAAACATATTGCTTACACCTATAGAGGTGAGGCCACGGGTGAGAAATCTTTGGCATGTGCTGGCATTCACTCAGATACGGCAAATAAACTGACAAAAGGGATTTTCGCTAAGTTAGATACTGTGTTAAGCTTTACTTTAGAGCCAACTTGTGGTGGAACAATTCTTTTAATGAACCATTCTGGATATAAAGGATTGACACTTGTTATTATAAGCCTTATTATGCAAATGGGTTGGAAAAAGCAGTTGAGAAAGAAATTACCAAAGGTTTTAGAGCAGTTGTAGGGTTAATAGAATCTACTGTTCATGTTGTTTTTCAAAAAATGATAAGTTTTAACATATGATAGTTATGGTTTTTAGGAACAGGATTGCACCCTACATTTGTCGTATTTACCCTTAACGGGTTTTAAAATGTTGCTCTATCTTTATCTTATTAATTTAAAACCTTAAACATGGAAACTGCAAATAAGACAACAATTACTATAGAGAGCGTAGTAAATGCTCCAATAGAACGAGTTTGGGAGTTTTGGGGAAAACCTGAACATATTACACAATGGGCTTTTGCTTCTGATGATTGGCATGCTCCTTATGCTGAGGGCGAGTTGCGTACAAATAGTGCATTTAAAACTACGATGGCGGCTAAGGATGGTAGTTTTAGCTTTGATTTTGAAGGTGTATACACAAATGTGATTGAGCCTAACTTAATTGAATACACCATTGCTGATGGTAGAAAAGTGAGGGTCACTTTTAAAAGTGTGGGCGATACAACTGAAATTATGGAGACTTTTGAACCTGAGGATATGAATTCTTTAGAAATGCAACGTGGGGGCTGGCAAGCAATTTTAGATAGCTTTAAAAAATACGCTGAGGCGAATGTTTAACCACAGACAAAAAGGATTAACACAGATGTTGTGTTAATCCTCTTGATTGTTTTATTTATCGTCGGCGTCTTTTTTCTTTTTCTCTAAAATAACGAATGCACTTCTTTTAGGTGCTGGCATAACGGAATTTTCTCCTTTTACTGATTTCCATACCACTTCGCTTAGTTCTAAATCTGGGACTGAATCTTCTTTGGCGAAATTAAAGAATTCTGATCGTTTGCTGCTTTCGTTTACTGCAACATTGCGGGTATTTAAATCTATTAATGGTCTTTTTACTGTGTATGGAGTAAAATCTGGTGTACTCGTAAAGCATTCGAATAATGGCATTGCGGCAGCATCATATTGGCTCATGGGTGGTAAACCTAAAATTAATTCCATTGTTCTTAAAAAACCAGAGGTTGAGTACATGGTGTGCACTGCTGTATTTCGTTTTACATAAGGGCCAACTACATAAGCTGGAGAACGGTGCGCATCTACGTGATCTGGACCATTTTGGGCATCATCTTCTAAAATAAAAACAACTGATTCTTTCCAAATTGGACTGTGTGATAAATGTTCAAGAATTCGGCCAACCGCCAAATCGTTATCTGCAACGGCAGCTTGTGGTGATATTTTACCTTTTTTCTGTCCGCTAGTATGATCATTTGAGATACGCAAGGTGTTGAATTGAGGAACTGTACCTGCAACTAGTAATGAATCGAAATCGTGCTGCCATGCATCTACCCTAACTTGGTCGGTTATATCCATATCGAAACCTGGAGAATTTGGACACATATGACCTTGAAGTGATTTAATGTTTGCTTTTGCGTAATCGCCAAACTCGCCATAACTGCGATAGGTAACACCTGCTCGTTGGCAATAATCCCAAATAAAACCACCTTTTGGGTAGGTAACTGGTCGGCCACCTTCAAAACTAGTTGAACCACCACGACTGCCATAGCTTGTTGGCCATGTTTTTTCTACAACATCCGTTGCATAGGCTGCCATGCTCCAATTATGTCCATCTGCACTTACTTCTGCATCTACATAAAAATTATCGAGCAGTACGTAATTTTCGGCAAAGGCATGTTGGTTTGGTGTTATTTTTTTTCCAAAAAGCACTAGAGAGGTATCTCCATTACCTTGCGGGAGGTCACCTAGTACTTGATCGTAGGTACGGTTTTCTTTAATGATATAAAACACATGTTTAATAGGTGATTTTTCTCCTTGTTTTCTTGGGATTGGATTTCCCTTTTCACCATCGGCCTCGATTGTTTTTTTATCGTTAAATGGTGTATTGGCGTAAACTTGTTTAGTATATGCTTTTAATTGCTCTGGTTTTGGGGCATCAATAAAAGATAGCGTTCCTTTAAATAAACCTGCAATATATTGTAATCTGTTATTTGCAGTGCTGCCCATTTGATAGCCACTATTATCTGCTTTAGAAATTGGTTGTGGGCCTTGTGGATTAGCTAAAGAGGTGTTTCCTTTTCCATTGGTTACTATTATTTTGGAACCCAAGGTTTTTACACTTGTTGGGTACCATCCTACTGGGATAAAACCTTGGCTTTTACTTTCACCTGGTTCTGAAACATCGAATACGGCTAAGCAATTATTATCTGCGTTGGCGATGTATAAGGTTTTTTCGTTGGAACTTAATGCTAATCCGTTGGTAGTAGAACCTGTTAATTGTGTTGCATACAATGTAGTTGCAATGGTTTCTATTACTTTGTTGGTAGTGGTATTAATTACAGAGACGGTGTTATCGTTGGCATTTGCCACAAATAAATAGTTGCTGTTTTTGTTTAATAAGAGTTCGTTGGGATGATCGCCAACTGGGATTCTTTGGGTAATTGTTCCTGAATTTGTATTAATTACAGCAACGGAACGACCTCCCCATAGAGAAATATATAGTTTACTTTCATCGGCAGAAAGCACACAACTGTAAGCTATTGCAGGCAATTGTATTCTCTTTTGTATTTCTTTTTTTGCAGGGTCAATGATGTAAAGACTGCTATCTTCTTTGGTTACCGTATATAGTTTAGTATTACTTTTATTAACTGCAATGCCGGCCGGACTTATTTTGCCTTTTGGCCAAATTGGGCCTAATTTAATGGTATCGCTTTTTGCTAGTTTATTGTTTTTTATTTGGAAATCTAGGATCCAGTTATCGTTTCCGCCAGACGCGTAAAGGTGTTGCTCATCTTTACTGAAAGCTAGACCGTACCAAGATTTGGTGAGTACGCGTTCATCGAGAATTTTTTCTGTTTTAGGGTCAATTAATTGAAGTGTTTGTGTGCTTTGTCCGTTATTAGTAACTGCCAAATATTTACCCGACGAACTTAATTGCATGTTTAGGGGCAAATCTCCTAATTGTAATGAACGACCGGCCGGGCTTAATTTCCAACCGTTTGGTAATAAAATTTGATTGGTTTCTGCTACTTTGCCGGGCCATTGTGCAAAAGTATGATTTGCTACTAAAGCTAGGATAAAGAGTATGATTGATGATTTTTTCATGTTAAAATTTAATGGGTGGACTTATTTATTACGAAAATTGAAGTTAACCAAAGCACGAATGGTATAACCATTTCCTGATGATAAAGAGGTTATTTCACGTATTGCTTCTGATGGGATAATTTGACTTCTGGTAGCGTAAAATACTGGACCTCCAGCTACTGAAAAAGATAGTTTTGAATGTGTTGGAGACAAATTAATAGATGGTCCTATCATTAGTTTTGCTCCCCCTTCTGCTTCATCTTTATCCCAAAACCCTTCTAAATCTTGTCCAATAGCTTCGAAACCTATGTATAACGCTGGCGCAATGCGATGTTGAAAACCAAGACTGGTAATAAAATCTAATTCATCTCTGCTGTTATCAAATGCTTTTTCGAAACGAAGGTTTCCAGCTAAACGCCAATTGGTTTTATCGTAAGATGCGGTAAATCTACTTATCGCAGATTTTACATTAGACCAATCGCGGCTAAGGCCTAAACCTGCTCCAAATCTAAATCCTGTAAGTTTTTTACCTCCAATTAAATCGCGAATTACTTCTACTTGTTGTGCTGAGGTAACACCTCCACCGTGAGCAAAGCCAATTGCTGCCGTACCATATAATGTAAATCTACTGCCTAAATACCCTTTAACGCCAAACTGTTGTCCTAAACCATTGTAACCAAATTGGCCTTGAGTTTTTTCACCATAACTACCAGAGTAATGTAAATTCCATCGTGGGTTTTCATCCGTTAGGGTATTTATAGAAAACAAAAAAGGCTGTGCTGAAATTGTACTTTGCAAATTTGTTTCGGGCAAGGTTTGGGGCTTTTGAGCCATTACGCTACCTGCGATTAAAAAAAGTGCAGCGGGTAATAAAAACTTTTTCATGTTAACGGAATTGCTGTCGATTTAAAATTTAGTTGAGTTTAATGTTGGGTTTTGGCTAGCGTTTACTTGATAGGTACTGATTTTATTGTTTTCATCTACTTCTACTATTCTATAACCACGATATGTTGTGCCCCAGTTTCCACCAATGTGTGAATCGAAGAAATGTGGTAATTTATCGGTGTAAAAAACAGAATCGAGACTGTGATCGTGGCCATGGAATACTGCTTTTACGTTTGGATAGCTATGCAACAATTTAATGGTATCGGGGCATTCTACAAATGGGCTTTCGGGTACCCAAAAGTGTGGCGGAATATGTAAAACCACAAATACGGTTTGCAGGGTGTTAAACTTATCGAGCTCTTGTTTTAAAAAATCTTTATTGGGGCATAGATAAGCTCCTTTTGTATTTGAAGTGTTGGCTAATACAAATCCCACTCCATTTTTTTCGAATGAGAAATTATCTTCATAACCAAAAACGGTTTTCCAAATTGAAGCATCTGCATGATCGTGGTTACCAGGAAGAGCGTAAAACGGAACTTTTAATTTATCATAATGCTCTCTTTTAACTTCTGCTAATAAGTCTGGTCTATCGTGAACTAAATCGCCATTAATAATTACAAAGTTAAGCGGGTTTTGATCGTGTGCTTCATTTAGCCAACGCACTATGTTTTCGTGATCTTTTTTATAGTTTGTATTTGGCTGACCATAATGCCCATCTGATGCGATAGCGAACCGTAATTTAGGTTTTTGGTTTGATTTTGTGAGTGTATTATGACTAGCGTCCGCCAACGCGGTAACTACAGGAGAAAGGCTAGCAAGTGCCAAACTGGCTACACTGCTTTTAATAAAAAAACGTCTGTTTGCCATCTGAAGGATGATTTAAGTGTTTTATAAAGAAAGCTAATATTAGGGTTATAGCTTTTAATTAAAACAATTTTTATGTTATGATTAAGTTAATTATACTTAAAGATAACGCTAAAAAACAGAAATTTCGACATCATGCTATTTACAACCAACCGTTTAAAATACCCTTTTTAATCATTTCGCTTGAAGAGGTACATTTTAATTTTTCTAACATGTTTCTTCGGTGGGTATTTATGGTATGCTGACTAAGAAATAGTTCGCTAGCTATTTGTTTACTGCTTAATCCATTGGCTATGAGCCTTAGCACTCTCTTTTCTGCTTTGGATATTAATTCTTCATCATTAAGAGGTAAATTGATAGCTACATTGATATCGATTCTTTTGATGTTTTGAATATCAGAACTATCTATAATGTAATGCAGTACATTTTTATCTGTTTTTATTAGGCTAATGTCTGTGATAATGTTTAAGAAATAAATGGGCTCCATATCATCGTTAAATAAGACAGGAATGCTTTGATTCATGCATTGAAATCTTCTGCCGTCTTTTCTTTTTAACTCAAATGTATAATTTACTTTAATATACTTTCGGTCTTCTGCTGGTCTACTAAAAAGATACTCGAAATATTTTACTCCGCCCTTGGTGATTTTTAAAAGTTCCCAAATTGAGTGGGTTTTTAAAGTACTATAATATCCTTTTCCTTCAAAATCTGAAGGTTGATAGCCTGTTAGACTTTCTACACCACCGCCTACTTTAACAATAGTATGGTTAACGCTATCGGCTAATACATAAAAAAAATTATCAATACAATGATATAGTTTTAAGTGTTCATCTAAATCGAAGGTTGTTTTAGCTAAGATGGTAGATTTTTTACCAATTACTCGATTCGTAAAGTATGTAAATTGATGCCAGTATGTTAATAATTCTTTGTATTGCTTTATTTCCATGCTTTATATCTTCCGCTTTTTATAGGCTTATCTTAAGGATAAATCTAAGATAAATTCGGCAGAAAAAAGACAGGCTTTAACCTTATTGTTTGTGGTTAAAGCCTGCAACTTATTTTATCTCTTGTACATTATCTGCTAAATTTCCATCCAGTAAATATGCATAAGGATCTAGCGCAACAGTTTTTGGTTTATGATCTGTTACGATGTTGAGTTTGGTTTCTAATTGATTAAAACGATATTTTTTTAGGTAGAAAGGTTTGGTATTTCTATCCCACTCTGTTTCTGGTTTGCTAAAAAAAGCGAGATCTACATCCATATCTGGTGCGAGCAACTTATCTTTTCCTTGCTTATTTTCACCAATATTTACCTGTAAATTGACACTAAACTTTCCGTTAACTAGTGCTTTGCAGGATAAAACTTTGATCTTCATCTGATAATTTACCACTTGATTAAAGCTATTGTCTATAAATTTCTTTTGATTTGCTGGCGCAAGCTGAGCTAGCGCTCCGATTAAATCTTGCGTTTTTGCTCGTTGATTTGGATTTGCATGCTTTGCTATTAAATTACTTAACGTTTCGTTAACTGCTTTCTCCCCTAAAATTTCTTTTGTGGCATACATCACTAAGCCACCTTTTTGATAATGTACTTGATTTTGCCCCATTGTTTGTGCTAACGGAGCTTCTTTTTCATTAGGGTTATGGTATACGAAATAAATATTATTATCGTCTCTTAAATAGTTGCTGAGATACATTTTGCCATACTTCTTTTCTAAAAGGATAGCTTCTGTGTATTTGGCCAGCGATTCTGTAAGCATGGCATAACCTTTACCGTATGCCGGACTTAATATATTTGCCCACCATTGATGTGCTACTTCATGTGCAGTAATGGCATAACTTTGATCCACTTTATTTTTATCGCTAAAATTGGTTAGGAAATTTAATCTTTCTGCATTAAAAATAAGTCCAGGATAGGCAGTTGCAGCTCCTTTATATTGAGGGATTTCGGCAAGAGTAAATTGCTTTAATGGATAAGGACTGAAATTTGCATTTCCATAATCTAACGCATCTTTTATTGCATTAAACATGTTTTTCACATTGTATTCGTGTCCTAATTGATAATACACACTTAACGTTACCCCTTTATATTGCTCTTTTTTAACTTGATAGTTTGCCGAACTCAATGCAAACATGAAATTAATGGGTCTTGTTGTTTTATAGTTAAAATATCGACGATTATTAGCAAGCCATGATTTTTGCAAAGTACCCACCGTAACAACATGCTGGTCTGGTACAGTAGAAATAGTAGTTTCTAAATCTATTAAATGATACATGCTGTCGTAAGAATTTGAAATAGTATAAGGCAGTAATCCTGCATTTTTTCTTAATCTGTTATCGTCTATTTCTATACTTTCATTGTACCCAAACTGAGGAACAAATTTTTCTAGTTCAATGTAACTACCATTTGAGACTACTGTGTTTTCCGAATCAAAGGGAACAAAACCAGACCGTATCACTTCTAACGAAAAGTCCATTGTCAATTCTGCATTAGGTTGTAATGGTGTTTTTAAGTCTATAAACTGCTGATTAAATTCTGCATCTACTTCATACTTCGTAGCATTTGGCACAGAGATTTGGAAATGATTTACAGCTTGCCTTAAATAAACCAACAGTTTAGTAATTGGCTGCTTAGTTTCATTTTTTAAACGATATCTTCCCTTTACAGTATACTTACTTTGATCTGTAAATAAATCTACTTGTGTTTTAATTGCTTTTATAGTTGGCTGAGGAAGTTTAGCAAACCGTTTATACTTTTTCTCGTAGTTAATATTCCAGTTTAACTGTGCTTGTTTATTTTTATATTTTCCGACTACGTTGGTTTGATGATAGATAAATGCACCACAAGAAATCCAAATTAGTGTTGCAGTTAACACAATAAATTTTGCTTTCCAAAGAGATTTTGGAATTGATTTTAAACATTCTAAAAACGTCAATTGAATACTGCTTTGCCACATGCCAATAGTTAAAACTGAAAGAATACCTGCAAAGCCAAGCCAATATAACATGTACCAATTAAATGCTTTGGCATAATGTCCAAAACCGTTAAAGTAAGAGAATTCAAGGTCGGGTACGTTTGCAAATCTTAACAGAAAATGTTCTATGCCTAATCTTGATGCAAAGACAATCGCAAACACAACTACCATGCTTAGCATCATTCCTAAATATTTATTAGCCGTTAAATTTTGAATGAAAACAATAAGGATAATAAACAGGAACAACGGAAATGCGCTGTAATAATATAGAGAAAGATACTTAGGTAATTCGATATTGAAATAGCCATTAAATACTTGCAAAGAAATACCAATTGCAATATTCGTTGTGACTAAAACTATAACCAAAACACCAAGTGTTAAACATTTTGCTGCCCATAAAACTGAATTTTTAACGGGTGTGCTATAGATTAAGGATTGGATATTTGTTGTTCTTTCTCTGGCAATCAATTCAGCCGCATAAAAAATAAGTAACACTAGGCTAAATTTCATCGATCTCATTTCTTCTATTATGGCACCAGTTGTTGGATAAAACTTCATTCCGTAAGGCCCATACAGAATGGAGTCTTTTAATTCTACTGAGAATATAAATATCCATAACAAGAGCATCACCATAAAAGGGATATGCTTAAATAAGGAAACCACTTCTAATTTAAACTGCGATTTGAAAGTGGAAAAGTTATACTTAAATCCGACAGGAAAAACAGTAAAATGCCTAAACAGAATTAGTTTAACTTGTTTCTGGGTTTTATCTTTTGGTTTGGACTGAGTTTGGCTTTGTAACCTGAAATTAAAAAACCGATAACTTATAGTAATAACTACTGCACTAACTGATAACCAAAGTAAACGGTTAGCTAAAAACACCTCTTTGACTGGAAATAACAGTTGATTTCGTTGTACATCAGACCAACTACGTGTTTCGCTAAAGAAAGAAGCTAAACCAAATGGGTCTATTAAAAAAGGCAATACAGCTGGAGTTCCAGCTCTTGGTGCTGATGTTGCCAATAATGGAGAATTCCCCAAAATAGAAGCTGCCATGTATAAAATGTACAATAATACACCTGCTGCATAAATTGCTCGAACGTTTTTACTTAAAATGGCCGTGCAAAAAATTAAACTAGTTGCAAACAGCACATTTGGAAAACCAAATACAAAAAGTGGATGTAGATAATTAAAAATATTAGATGCACCTAGGCTTTCAGTAGCTACAAAAAAACCGCCTATATAAATCCCTAAAACAGTTAGTACAAGTAAGAAAAAAACGGCAATTAATAAACCTGAAAACCTAACCAGAAAATAAGGGAAACGTTTAACAGAAGTTGTAAATAATACAGATTCCATTTTATAAATATTGTCTCTTAATACTACGTTTGCACTAAATAATGTGCCTGCAAATATGGAAAACAAAGAAAACAGCGCTACAATATTGGTAATTACATACGGCGAGTTTTTGTGCACTTCGCTCCCACCAAAACCACCCTGAACGGCAGAAAAACAACCTAATACAAAAAACAAAAGTGCTGCTATGATAAAAGAGATCTGACTAAAATGATATTTCAGCTCAAATTTAAACATGGACTTTAACATGCTGCTTCCTCCTTAGTTTGAACGCCAAATAAAGCAGCAAAATAAACTTCTTCCAATCCAGGATAAAACGGTTCGAAACCTACGCTTGGACAATTATCTGCAAGCACATACAATTGTATTTTGCCTGCAATTATTCGTGTAGAAATTACATTGTATGCTGCTGTATATTCGCTTAAGGTTGATTTTTCTATTTCTTTATGCCAAACTTGACCCATTAATTTTGAAGTTAAATCTGCTGGTTTACCTTTTAAAATGAGTTTACCATTTGCTAAAACCGCCATTTCTGGACAAAGGTCATTTACATCCTCAACAATGTGTGTTGAAAGCATCACTACCTTTTGCTCACCAATTTCGTTCAACAAATCATGAAAACGGTTACGCTCTAATGGATCTAAACCAGCCGTTGGTTCATCAACAATAATTAATTGGGGATTACCCAACAAAGCTTGTGCAATACCAAATCGTTGACGCATCCCACCAGAAAAAGTACTTACAGAACGTTTTCTTAATTCATAAAGATTAGTTTGTTGCAACAAAGCCATTACTTGCTCTTTTCGCTCACTTTTATTTTGCAATCCTTTTAAAATCGCAATGTGATTCAGTAATTCGATAGCCGATATTTTAGGGTAAACTCCAAAATCTTGTGGTAAATAACCAAGCTGCGTACGCATTTGTTGAGGATTTTCAAGTACATCATTTCCATCAAAAAATATTTTCCCAGCATCGGGTAATTGCAAAGTTGCCAAGGTGCGCATTAACGATGATTTACCTGCTCCGTTAGGTCCAAGCAACCCAAACATCCCGTTAGAGATAGTTAATGACACATTATCTAGTGCTTTTACACCATTCGAATAGCTTTTGCTAAGGTTTTGTATAGTAAGTCTTGCCATGTTATTTTAAATAAGATGGTTGCAAATTAGCAGACAAACTTGCACTAAATAAATATATGTGATGAACGAAACCAAAATGATGATAAACGTTATTAACAGGAGTTAAACTTGTTCAATTCTTATAAAAAATCCTTTCGTCATGAATAAACTACCTTTCATCACTTAAATTTTATCCGTTAATATATTTGTCGTTCTTTTATTATTTTAACACCATGAATAAATCCTTTAGCTTATCTAATTTCCTACTTAAACATGCAGAGTTTTTGGCTTTTGTTGGTTTATGGCTATGGATAGGAATTTTTCAGGTTCAAGAAAAAAATGCTGAAAGCTGGAAACCATTTTTAATGGTTTTAGTCGTGCTTTTCCCAACTCAATTACCTGGGTTTATTTTTTCGTGGTATAAATCAACTCTCCTAACCAATTTTACTCGTAAACAGTTTTTAGCCTATTGGACGGGTTGTTTTTTTATTTGCTTACCCATTCTTACAGATGCTTGCGTTTTATTATTTCCAAATTATGATTCTTCGCTTTTTGTAGGTGCTGCCCTAGCAAGTGTATCCTTAGAATTGATTTTAGTTGCCAATTATTATTACTTAAAAAAGGTACAACACATTAAATGGATTAAGAAAATAGGTCTGGAAAATGCAGTTCTCCTTAGTATTATTTTATTGTCTATCGTTATTTCTGCCATGGCGGTATCAAGTATTGGCAACCCTGCATTCGATACCAAAGGGCAATTGTTAATTGGTTTTGTGTTTACACCAGCAAAGCTGATTACTCATTTCTGGACCTTTTTAAGTTTTACGCTTCAATTTTTATTCATGTATTTATGTGGCTATGCTTTCTTTTTATTGAATAGCAGATTATTAGTTTCGAAAATATTAAAGCAAAAAGGATTGATTTTATACATTTTAAGCGCTTTAGCCAGCATAGCCATTTTATATCCAATAGTTGGGCAGTTACTAATTTTATTACCCATCAATCAGGTTTTTGGTAGAGATATTTTTTCACTCAATCCCTTTTTATTAGAAAATGGTTTTGGCGCAATGGCGATAATTGCATTGAGTTTACCTATTGTATTAGCAATCCAGTGGGGTGCCCAAAACACACATATACTCTCTTTACAAAAAGAAAAATCACAAACAGAATTAGATTTATTGAAGCAGCAATTAAACCCACATTTCTTTTTCAACACCTTAAACAATTTGTACGCATTGAGTTTGCAGAAATCTGAGAAAACCCCAGAAAGCATTTTACGACTATCAGAATTAATGCGCTATACCATTTACAAAGGGCAAGAAGAAAAAGTAACAATTATTCAGGAACTCAATTATTTAGAGGATTATATAGCGTTACAACAAATTCGCCTAAAAAAACCTTTACAGTTAAACTTCGAAAAACATATATCCAATGATAATTTACAAATTGCTCCATTATTGCTCATTGTTTTGCTAGAAAACGCGTTTAAACATGGTATTGAACCTGCAGAAGAAACTGCTTTTTTGAACTTATCATTAAGCTGTACAGATAAAGAACTCAAATTCAGTTGTGAAAATTCTATCGAACTAGATAAAGCTGATAAAAACTCAGGCATTGGACTTAATAATTTGAAAAAACGATTAGAATTACTGTATCCAAATGCTTACTCATTGGAAATCACTTCGAATAATGCTACTTTTAAAGCAGACCTACACTTAAAATTATCATGAGTTTACGCTGTTTAATTATAGATGATGAACCCTTAGCTCATGAGGTAATTTTAGAATACAGTAAGGATATTCCATTTTTGGAGATTTGCGGACAATGTTATAGAGCAACCGAAGCCTTTGAATTTTTAAGCAGCACCGAAATCGATTTGATATTTCTAGACATTAGAATGCCCAAATTAAATGGCTTAGACTTTCTAAGAACATTACAACATAAACCTTTAGTAATTATCACTTCGGCGTATGAAGAATATGCGCTAGAAAGTTTCGATTTGGCGGTGTGCGATTATCTCTTAAAACCATTTCGATTTGAGCGGTTTTTAAAAGCAGTTAATCGAGCATTAGAAAGCTATAACTTAAAAAATCAAGTTAGTAAACCTACCATCCCTTTACAGTCTGTTGCTAACGATGATGAACAGATTTCTATCAAATCAGATAAAAAACATGTATTACTTAAGCTAAGTGATATTTATTACTTAGAAAGTTTAGGCAATTATGTAAAAGTGTGGGGCGATTTGAATTTTTTACTCACACCAAGAACGTTGAGCAGTTTTGAAGAACAATTACCTGATGAATCTTTCATCCGCATTCACAAATCTTTCATCCTGAATAAGAAATTTGTTCATTACATGGAAGGAAACACCATTTTTTTAAAGAACAACCAACAAATCCCTATCGGAAAAAACTATCGACCAGTAATTAAGCAACTGCTTGATATAGAAGATTAATTAGTCTTTAACCATCCTGTAATACTCATTCTTGGTTGATGAGTTACTAAAACTTCGTGTGCTAATTCGTTGCTTTTAAAAAAGACAGATTTGCCATTAACGGGCGATATATTTTGCAAGTCGTTTAAATGATGAATACATAATTCTCCACCATCACTTTGTTGCCAATCTGCATTTAAATACATTACCATAGAATAGGCTCTACTCCCATTTTGCTGAAATTGGTCGATGTGTTTTTTGTAAAAACTTCCTTTTTCGTATAAAGTATAATGAAATTCGTAACCCGTTATACCAGTGTAGCACGTTCTATTTAAATAAACGACAAAATCATCCATCAAATCGAAAAAATCATTTTCATATTTATTATTGTGCTTACGATCTAGCCAATAAATCACATCACTTCTCACCAATTTATTATGAACAGTGATAGTTTCGTTTCCAATACCAGCAGAAACCATCGAGTTTTCGTTGTATAAACCAATTAAATTACTTTTCAAATGAGCAGCAAGCGTTACACTTAAAAAATCGTTGGCTATGCCTACTTTACTTTCAATAAAACTATCGATTAGGGTATCAAAGATTTTTTCCAATAAAATGGATTTATTTGGCAAATCGCCGATGGGTAAGGTAGTCTTAATAAATGGATAAGTAGGATATAAAAAAATTGTTCATAGTATGGAAAAACCAGAGCTATATAATTGGCAACTTTTTGATACCGAGGATCAATTCATATGCAGTTCGACCCATTTTTTAATAAGAGTGGTGCGATCTTTTAAATATTTTGGCCCAAAGAAAATGTTAGACCAATCATCGAAATTTTCATATTGGAAACCTAGGTAAAAGATCCAAAATGCAAATCCAAAGTATGGAATGGCCGCTAGCTCTTCATCACTTAAAGACCTAACTTTTCTATAATTCGTTACAAAAACAGCAAATGCTTTATCCGCTTTTTCTTGGGTCATTTTCCCATAATAAACTTCCAAAAAATAGTGGATATAAAATGAAGCTATATCATTAATTAAATGACCTTTTCCAGCAAAGTCAAAATCAAAGAAAGTTAAATGCCCAGTCTCGTCGAAGTGAAAGTTTTTGGGCAAAAAATCATATTGGCAATATCCATAGCTAAATCTTGATAAATTCAGTTCACTAATCTTTTCTGCAACTTGATTAACTGCTTGAGTTAAAAAAATATATTCATCTTTTAAATCTTCAAAAGCAGGTTTAAAGATTGCTAATGGATTTAAAAGCATGGTATCAATTGAGTATTCTTTTCTTGAACTTCTAAGCTCAATTATAGAGGAAATGTTATGGATTTTCGCCATTTCTTTACCTACGGTCGCCAATTGTTCCTCATTCATATCTGAAACAACAGTACCTAAAGCATAACTAAACATTACTCCCTGTCTAACACCTTCAGCTGCATTAAAAGACTGAATATATTTGCCTTCTGCATCTTTAATGGGATGGGCTACACTTGCTTTTCCTTCGAAAAGTAAATTCAATAATTCTACTTCTCCTTTAATTTCTGCTAGCTTGCGATGATTATCTCTATACACCTTAAAAACATAATTAATCGTTTCGGTTTCCAAAAGATAGGTATCACTTACATTGTGAATAAGTAAACGACAAGTGACATTTTTAAGGTCATATTTTATTGTTAAAAACTCTGCAAGCGCTTTTGAAGAAAGAGTTGAATATTGGGCGGGGAAAACATCCATGGATCAAATATAATTAAAGAATAACTCCATAAACAAAAAGCCCTAATCTTTTGATCAGGGCTTGATGTAAAAATCAAATGAAAAATTCTTATTTCCAACCGCCACCTAAGGCACGGTATAAATTAACTACAGCTTGTAGCTTTTGCAATTTATCACTTACACCACTTAATTGAGCCGCTAATAAACTTTGTTCAGAAGTTAAAACATCTGTATAATTTGTGGCAGAACTGTAACGCAATAATTCTTGTGTAAAATCAACTGCCTTAGTTAAAGAAGCAATTTGTTTCGCTCTAGTTGTTTCCTTTTCTGTTGCGGTTTCATACGCATATAAAGCATTAGAAACCTCTTGACCACTCGTTAAAAGTGTTTGCTGAAATGTATAAAAGGCTTGTTGTTGTTGCGCCTGTGCAGTTGTTAAACGAACTTTATTTTGTCCTTTTGCAAATATTGGTTGGGTTAAACCTCCAACCAAATTATAAAACACAGAATTGTTAAAGAAGTCCTTCAATTGCAAACTAGATAAACCACCACTCGCTGTTAACGTTAAAGCAGGATAAAAATAAGTCTTAGCTACGTTTGTATTTTCAAAGGCAGCCCTAAAACTAAATTCCGCAGCTTGCACATCTGGACGGTTTTGCAACAATTGAGCAGAAACTCCAGTTTCTAAATTGCTATAAGCAGATTGACTGTCTAAATCAGAACGAAGAATACTTCCTGGTGCTCTAGCCAATAAAATGTTTAAGGCATTTTCGGTTTCCCTAATGCTTCTTTTTAAATCTGGTATCGTAACTTCTGCAGCGTATAAATTGGCTTCGCTTTGCACAACTGCAGCTCCATTAACCTTAGCTCCTTCTTTCAATGCTTTCATGGTTGCTACATTATTAGTTCTGCTTTTTATAGTTTGCAACGTAATAGCTAACTGTTTATCTAAAGCCAATAAATTGTAATACGTATTCGCAATATTTGCAATTAACTGCGTTTGAACTGCTCTTTTTGCAGCATCAGTTTGTAATAAAGTTGCATAAGCAGAACGTTTTGCGCTGCTTAATTTACCCCAAATATCAGCTTCCCAACTTGTACTCAATTGCGCTCTATACGTTTGTGTTTCAAGATTGATGTTTACTCCAGCAGGAAAATTTAATGCGGCTTTGGATTGCTTTGCATCCGTTACAGAAAC
>NZ_JBAZRL010000002.1:0-70104 GCF_041662865.1 Pedobacter sp. | reverse complement strand
AACATCGCCTTGCAAACTTGGTAAAAAAGCCGATTTACTTTGTTGTAAAGTTGCTTGTGCAATTTTAATACGCTCAATTGCTTGTTTTAAGTCTAAATTTTCATTTAAACCTTGCTGTATTAACGTTTGCAAATTAGCGTCTGTAAACAAATTTTGCCAAGGTAAATTTGCTAATGTTGCGGTATCTGTTGTGTTCTGATCACGGTATAAATTATCGGTTACAACTTTTGGGCGTTCGTATTTTTGAGTTACACAGGCACTTAAAGCTAATACAGCAAAGCCGATGATGAGAAGTGAATGTTTATATCTTAATTTCATGTGTTTACTATTAATGTTCACGGTTATCAACTTCCGGAAATTCTAATTTTGGTTCAACATCTACACCTTCTATAAAAGGAGATTTATTGCTTACTTTTTCTTGTAAGGTTTGGAAAATGATAAATAGCGCTGGAATTACAAAAATTCCGAAGATAGTACCAATTAACATTCCTCCTACGGCACCTGTACCAATTGATTTATTACCAGCTGCACCAACTCCGCTTGAAAGCATTAGCGGTAACAATCCTAATATAAATGCAAAAGATGTCATTAAAATTGGACGTAAACGAGCGGTTGCCCCTTCAATTGCGGCATTAACAATGCTCATTCCTCTTCGTCTTCTATCTACCGCATACTCTACAATTAAGATTGCATTTTTGGCTAACAAACCAACCAACATAATCAGTGTAATTTGTGTATAAATGTTATTATCCACTCCAAAAATCTTATCGAAAATAAATACACCAGCTAAACCAATTGGTAAAGAGATTAAAACTGCTAATGGCAAAATATAACTCTCGTACTGTGCACATAATAAGAAATAAACAAAGATTACACAAAGCAAGAA
The DNA here is from genome assembly GCF_041662865.1 of Pedobacter sp. GTDB lineage: Bacteria > Bacteroidota > Bacteroidia > Sphingobacteriales > Sphingobacteriaceae > Pedobacter. Next base: position 69,218 of record NZ_JBAZRL010000002.1, on the reverse strand, counting down.
GATAAAAATAGTCTGATTACCACCTGCCATTTCCTCACGAGATAAGCCTGAAAATTCATAACCATATCCTGCTGGCAAATGGATAGCTGCCTCTTCTTGCACCGCTTTTAGCGCATCTCCAGAACTAAAGCCTGGTTTTGGCGCTCCTGTTACTGCAAGTGATGTATACAAGTTAAAACGAGAAATTGCTTGTGGCCCGTAAACTCTTTCAAGAGTAATGAACTCCGTGATTGGGGCCATACCGCCTGTATTGTTACGCACATAAATACTGTTTAATGTCTGTTCATTGGCACGGTAAGGTGCATCTGCTTGATACATTACCCTAAACTGTTTACCAAACTTATTAAAGTTTGAGGCATAAACACCACCATAATAACCTTGTAAAACACCTAGAACGTCAGTTACAGTTAAACCAGCTTGCTTAACTTTTGCCACATTCACATCAATTTGATATTGAGGGAAATTTGGGTTAAAAGAAGTGGATGCATATTGGATTTCTGGTCGTTTACTCAAGGCTGCTAAAAATGTATTTCCAACTTCTGTGAATTTTTTAATTTCTCCACCTGTTTTATCTTGTAATTGGAACTCAAACCCTCCACTTGTACCAAAACCTTGAATGGTAGGTGGTGCGAAGAAAATGATTTTTGCTCCTTTTATTTTTGCTGTTTTTGCAAATAGTTCGCCTATAATCGCTTTCACATCACGTTTACGTTGATCCCACGGCTTTAAACGAGAAATTACCATTCCATATGAACTACCACTACCACTGATCATACTTCTACCCACAATTCTTAGCGAATTTTTAACCTCTGGAATGGTGTGAACGATCTCATCAATTTGTGTAATTACAACTGCCGTTTCTTCTTGTGATGTTCCTGCTGGTAATGAAATATCAGACATGATTGTTCCTAAATCTTCATTAGGTACAAATCCTTTTGGAGTGGTATTCATCGTCCAAATTAATATGCCTACGAAAGCTAAAATACCAGCAATAGCTACCCACTTTTTACGAGACAAAAAGCTAACTGACCTTTTATACCGATTCGTCATTAAATCGAATGAGGTATTAAAACCTACATAAAAACGCTGTAAGAAGTTTTTAGGTTTTTCATGATCTTCTGCATGTGGTTTTAATAACAAGGCACACAATGCCGGACTTAATGTTAACGCATTAATTGCCGATAAAATAATCGCGATAGCTAATGTTAAACCGAATTGTTTATAGAATACTCCTGATGAACCTTGAATGAAACTTACTGGAATAAATACCGCAGCCATTACTAAAGTAATTGAAACAATTGCTCCACTAATATCATCCATCGCATCTATTGTTGCTTTTTTGGCAGATTTATACCCATGATCCAGCTTGGCGTGTACTGCTTCGACGACTACAATGGCATCATCTACCACAATACCAATTGCCAGTACCAATGCAAAAAGCGTTAATAGGTTAATGGTAAATCCGAATAGACTTAAAAAGAAGAAAGTACCAATAATCGCCACTGGAACAGAAATAGCAGGAATTAATGTAGAGCGGAAATCTTGTAAGAAAATAAACACTACTAAGAACACCAAAATAAAGGCTTCTATTAATGTGTGCAATACTTTTTCGATGGAAGCATCTAAGAAGTCGTTAACGTTAATTAATGTAGTATAATGAACTCCTTTAGGGAAAGATTTTTGCGCTTCATCTAGCGCCTTAATTGAGTTTTCAATTACTTCTTTCGCATTAGAACCTGCAGTTTGATTAATAGCGATACCTAATGCTGGCTTACCATCAAACTTAACAGAACTTCCATAACTTAATGCGCCAAGCTCAATCCTTGCGATATCTTTTAAGCGAAGAATTTGTCCATTTGCACCAGTTCTAATAATGATGTTACTAAAGGCCGTTTCGTCTTTTAATCTACCTGTATATTTTAAAGTATATTGAAACGATTGCTCACCTTGCTCACCAAATTGCCCTGGAGCAGCTTCAATATTTTGTTCTGCTAAAGCAACACTTACATCATTTGGCACCAAACCATAAGTTGCCATTACATCTGGCTTAAGCCATAAACGCATGGTATAATCCATTTGTCCAAATGCACTTGCATCTCCCACTCCGTTGATACGCTTAATTTGAGGAATGATATTGATGTTTGCATAGTTCTGTAAAAATTTCTGATCATATGATGGGTCATCACTATAAATACCAAAAATCAACACATTACTTGCTTGTCTTTTTGCAGTAACTACTCCAGAACGTGTCACCTCTGCGGGTAGCAAACTGCTTGCTCTAGCCACACGGTTTTGTACATTTACAGCCGCTAAATCTGGGTTTGTACCTAGTTTGAAGTTTACGGTTATGGTTGCAGTACCATCATTACTGGCAGAAGAAGTCATGTAAGTCATGTCTTCTACCCCATTTATTTGCTCTTCGAGTGGAATAACCACACTATTCATCACCACATCTGCATTTGCACCTTGATAAGATGCAGAAACTTGTACAGTTGGTGGTGCAATTTCAGGATATTGAGAAACGGGTAAGGTAATGAGCCCCAGTATACCTAATATTACAATGATAATTGATATTACAGTTGATAAAACTGGTCTATCTATAAATTTCTTAAACATAATTTATATTTACGATGTACGATTTTGATTTTAGATTTAGACAGTCTTATTTCTTAATTTCAGCATACACAGAATCAGTATTTAATTCTTGAGGCTTAATTTTCGTTCCTTCTTTTAAAGATTGAAAACCTTCTAAAACCACTTTATCTCCAGCTTTTAAACCTTTTGTTACGACATAAAATTTGCCTTTAGTAATTTCCATTACTTCTACAGGTGTGTTGACTACTTTAGCAGAATCTCCTAATAGATATACAAATTTCTTTCCTTGTAAATCTGTTGTAGATTTTTGAGGGATTAAAATTACATCGCTAATATGCTGAGGAATGCGAACCATTGCACTTGCGCCATTTTTTAATATCGAATTTGCATTAGGAAAAGTAGCTCTTAAACTAGCAGAACCAGTTGTTGTATTGATCTGCCCATTTATAGCTTCTATTTTTCCATTTTGAGCGTATACTGTTCCATCTGCCAGTATTAAACTAACAGCCGGGATATTTTTCATTTGCTCAGCTAAATTTTTCCCTTTATAGATATTTGAAAAATCGAGTAATTGTTTTTCGTTTAACGAGAAGTATGCATAAATTTTAGAGGTATTAGAAATAGTAGTTAATGGCTGCGCACTTGTGCCACTTACTAAACTCCCTGTTTTAAAAGGCAAGCTGCCTACTACTCCATTCACTGGACTTGTAATTCTTGTATAGCCTAAATTAACCTTTGCGTTTACTAAAGCTGCTTTTGCTTGTGCTAACGCAGCTCTTCTACTTTGTAATGTTAATTGCGCAGATTCTAACTCATATTTACTTATTATATCCTTATCTACAAGTGGTTTAGTTTTATTCACCTGTAATTGAGCCGCATTCACATCAGCTTCTGCACTACTAATTGCAGCGCTTGCTGTTCTAACTTGTTGTTCGTATTGTGGGGCATTAATGGTAAATAACAATTGTCCTTTTCTTACAACAGCACCCTCATCCACATAAATTCTTTCAATAAAGCCATCAACTTTTGGTCTAATATCTACATTCTCAATTCCCTGTATTGTAGCAGGATAATCGGAATCTAGGGTTGTACTCTGTGTATTTACTTCAAAAACAGGATATGGCTGAGGCTCACCTGCTGCTGCAGCTGCTTGTGCTGCTTTGTCATTCTTGCCACTGCAAGAAGCAAGTATAGCTCCTAAAAATAGAATAATTGATAGTCGGATTGTTGTTTTCATGTTATATGGGTGTTGCTTTTGTGTTTCTGTTTTTATTATTGATAGATCATTTCAAAAATCAATTGCTTACGCTCTTTCATTAATTTCAGATATTCTTTATCGTTAATATTATAAAGTGATTTATTGATACAGGTAGTAATTAATGGATAGGCCATTAAAGAGAATAAATTCATTAAAAAATGTCTCGGATCCATTTTTTTTATTCTACCCAGCTCCATTTCTTCTTCTACTTCTGCTAAAAATTTTCGAATTCTATTTTTCTTTTCATCTGGGACGGCTTTCTCTGTACGCTTAGATTCCGTAACTACATATATTTCTCTGTAGGGAAACTTAATGGCTTGATCCATAAAAACAGTAATCAAACGATGTACTTTTTCTTTAAATTCTAGTTTAGCTGAAAAAACTGATTCCAATTGCGCCGACATTTCTGCTCTAGCCTCCTCTGCAACCTGTTCAAATAGAATATCGCGTGATCTAAAATAGTAATTAACTAGCGTTCTATTTACCCCTGCTGCATCTGCAATATCTTGTGTAGTAGCATGGAATTTCCCTTCAGAAAAAAAAATCTGCTTTGCGGTATCTTTAATTAATTGCTCTGTTCCTGTATCTCTCTGCGCCATTTACAATTGTGTTTAACATTTTTGTTAAACGCCAAAAGTAGATATATAATTAAACCCATACCTTTTCTATCAAAAAAGTAGCTGATTTATGACAAATGATTGATAAATTGAAGAATTTAAGGAGATGTGATTTGATAAATCTGGCCTCTGTTTCCAGTTAGTAGAATTAAGTTACCTCTTTTCGCCTTTTGTATAGCATTAAAATTTAACGTAGAAATGTTAGTCCAGTTTTTACCTCCATCGGTAGAAACATCGGTACCAGAAGAACCCGTAGCAAAGCACAATTGATCAGTAATATATTCTACTGCAGAACGATAGCCACTCACAGATTTTTGTGGTTTAGACCACGTTTTACCGCCATTGGTAGTAAGTACTGCGTTGTTTGTACTTTCTTTATCTTTTAAATAATTACCACCTACTGCAATTCCTTTTTTTGCATCGTAAAATGCAATTGAAAATGGCCCTGTACTACTTTCGCCTTGTATAATTGGGCAATCGTACACTTTCCATTTATGACCATAATTGTTTGAATAATAGATTTTAGATGTAGAACCTCCACTCGCAATCCACACCTTTCCGTCTCTACTGGTTCTTATGGTTGTTCCACTTGCAGCAAAACCAGCTTCACCAACCTTTAAATCCTTTTTTAAGTTTCCTGAGATATCTTGCCACGTCAAACCACCATCAGTAGTTTTTAAGAGCTGCATTTTATTGTTAATCGGGTCTCCAAAAATAATTCCTTGTTGTGCATCCCAAAAACCCATTCCATCTAAAAATATAGCCGAATCTGTGTTTTTATAAACTTCTCTCCAACTCTTTCCTCCATCAATAGTAGAAAGAATATAGGCTGGAGAACCTGCGTTTACTACAATTGCTTTTAACTGATCAAAGGCTTCAATATCTCTAAAGTCTAATTTTTCATATCCTTTTGGTTGAGTCCATTCCCAAGTTTTACCACCATCTAAACTTTTGCCAACCTGTCCATTACTTCCACTTACCCACGCTACGGAATCAGATACGATTGATAAACCACGCATGCTTGTATTTTTGCCAGATGTTAATGGTTTTAGCGTATAACTTTGCGCATAGCTGATGGTAGAGAAAAGCAAAAGGAACCAGAAAATGTTCTTCATAATAGCGTTATTAATTTCAAATAAACAATTGAAGGTAAGAAAAGTTATTTTACTCTTTTCCAACTTTCAGACCTACCAATTATAGAAATACCAATATAACCTCTGATATTTAACTGTCCATTTTCTTTTAGTGATAAATTGCAGCTATAAGTTTTACCTGTTTTAGGATCATAAATTGTTCCATCAGTCCATTTTCCATCCTCAAAAACAAAATTCTTTAAAATCTCTAATCCCATCACTGGTCTCGAACGCAAACTTACATTTGGGTTTTTTATATCCAATTTCGGTTTACCATTATCATCGTTCGGATCTTTAATCCAAACTAGTTTACCGCTATATTTATCAGCTTTTTTATAGATTTCTATTTGGCCTTCGCCCGAAGGATTAAGCCATTTCCCTAAAATATCGTCTTTTTTTTGTGCAAAAACGGAGAGCGTACAACTAACAAATACGAACAATAAAGATAGGTTCTTGAACATAGGAATAGCTTTTAACTGTTCATAAAGTTAACGAATAGGATTTGAAAATAAAATTTACGATTTAACTAGAACTAGAAAATAATGCTGTAGTCAATTCATTATTCTGAAAAACCTGAATTTTGTAGTGGGTAAAAATGAGCATTAAGGTTCGTTGAAGGTTCTAAATCATCAGGTAAAATTTCTGCATGAAATCCTCTATCTTTTAAGAATTGGATGATTGATTCAGCATTTACCGAACCATTGGAGCATTCAATCCGGAGAATTAGATCGCAATCTTCTAAATCGAAATTTGCCAAATATTGGGTAAAGTTTTCATGTAATTGATCAATCAACCCTTTGGCATCATCGCAATTTGCTACATCTGTTTTAAAAACTTCAACCATGATTTACTTTTTATTAACCTGTCGATCATCCTTTCTATTATTTAGACCATCGACAGGCAAAACGTTACAATTTTGTAAGAGGATTTTGAAAAGAAATTTATTGAATAGGTTTTGATAGTAATAATCCAGCATAGTTTTTACGGTATGCATAGGCTAAAAACAGGTTTGCAACAATTAATAATAATGCACTTGGCAAATTCTTAGGTTCATCAAGAAACGCATGAAAACATAAAATATTAACTGTAATTGGAAATAATACTACCGTTGCCAATGGCGCCCAAAAATTAGTAAGCAGTAAAATACCACAAATCAATTCGATAACTTTTAATAAAGTCATAAAATAATTTACAGACATCAACCCAGTCATAAAAGCTGTTGCAGCAGGTGTCATTGGTGGTTGCTCCATCGGAATTTTAAAAAGAACCACAACAGCAGCAAATACAAACATTAAGCCTAGTAGACTTCTAACAATGATAATTGCGATTTTCATAGTATTTAGTTTTTAAGTTTATTACAAGATACTTCATTTTTAAAAATCATCTTGAAAGTTTAAATCGAAAATTTTTAATATTTCTATTAGGACTTAAATCAATCAACCAATTTAAGCGCTATATTATTTAACTGATGTACATGCCTTTGTGTGTGATAAATCACAAAATAGATAGCTTCCAATCGTGTTAAAAACCCATAACCCGGTAATTCGAATGCTAAGCACATTTGAGTAAGGTCTAATGTTTCTATCTCTTTGAGAATATCTTTTTTAATTCCTTTTATGGTTCCCAATAAATCTTCCTTATTATACTTTTTGTCTTCTGGTAAGATAAAATCTGGAGATTTCATTTTTATACCGAAGTTTAGAAAATCAGCTTTAATTCTAGGAATTAATTCGTCTGCAGCCCTATCGCTAGGTTTAACAGCAGCATTTAAAACTCCTGCAAAACCGCCACTAGATAATATAATATGTTGAACTACCTGGCCAGCTGTCCAGCTATTTGGAAAAGGAATTCTATTGAAATTTTCTTGTTCAATTAAGGAGATTGCTTTTTCTAAATCAGAAAAGGTTGTATTGAAATCAGTTTGAACTTGTGTTGTTGCTATCATAAATTAGAAATTGAATTACATGTATTTCATTGCATCGTAATTTAATAACCTACGCCATAATGCGATTTGGCCAATGCAATTTGCTTCGCGATAAATAGTAAAAGAAATCATTTCAAACAAAGGGAAACTCATATCAGGAAATTCTAGTATTTTATCTAATTGTTCTTCGGTAACTTGCATGAGTTTCTCTCTTAAAATTGGAGTGATTTTTTCCCAATCCTTTTTAAAATCAGCTAACGCTGGATAGGTTTCATCATCTTGAATGCCTTTGAAATTTGCAAAAAGTTCGTGAGCTGTTTGTTTAAGATCTAGCCCTAATAAATTAGCTAATTCGTACCTTCCTTGTACTAAACTTCCGCTAATCCATGCGATGTGGTTAGCTTTTGTGTTTAAACGTTGATGTGCATCTTTATCAGAAATGCCATCAATTGCATTACCAAAATAGGTAGTATGCATATCATACAATACGATGAGAGCGAATAGGCGATTGCTTACTGGTTTGATTTCCATTTTTCAATTGATTTAAGGTTATACTAAGATATGACAACTTTAATTGGAAAATGGTTGGTGAAAAAGTCAACATTAGGGGGCATTTAAGACAAGGTTATATGCGCCTAGAATTCATGTTAAACTCGTCATTCCCGTGAAAACGGGAGCGAACAAGATTAGGATACGTGTAGCTAACCCGTTCGTCTTTTCGAGCGCAGCTGAGAAATCTTTAAATTATATAGAAAGATTTCTCCATTTCGCTGCGCTCCAGTCGAAAGGACGAGCAAGATTGGGATTCATATTTATCCTTTGTTTACAAAAACTAATTTTTCTCCCTTTTTGGTGGTTAGGTTAACAATTCCGTTTACTGCTTTAATCTGCTTTCCTGATACGGTAAAGTTCCCTTTGGGCAATTTTAGGTTTAATTCTCCGCCTTGTTCGGCAAAAACTGTAATGTTATCAGCTTTGCTATTTTTATAATCGGCACTAATTAAAAATGCTCCTTGTGCTCTTAAATCTTTAAAAGAACACTCTTTCCAAATACTTGGTAGTGCTGGAAAAACTTCGATATACCCATTTCTACTTTGCAACAATAATTCATTTACACCTTGTGCAAACGCAAAATTTCCTTCTAATGTAAACGGACGATAGGTAAAGCCTGAATATTGCCCACCTTTTTGATCTCCATTTAGGTGAAAACTGTTTGGCGAACAGAAGTTTGAAGCAAAGATTTGCAATTGTTTAAGCGCTTTATCTGGTTGGTAAGCTCTTGCATATAAGGATGCCATCCAGCTGAAAGAATACCCGCACCAACCACGTGTTCCTTTGGCTTCTAATTGTTTATATGAATTATCAATGCGAATTTTATCTTCTGGTCTGTTATAATCTAACAACGCTAATGGATAGATAGCCATGTATTGCGACATGTGGCGATGAGATGAAGTAAGATTTTGACCAGGCGCAATTGTAAATCCTGTTTCGTTCACCTCATAATCTGGCAGTTGATTAGCGATAGTTTGCCAGTGTGCTGCTCCTTTTTTATCGCCTTTGGCTAATGATACTTCTTTTGCCGCTTTAAATAAAAACTTAGCTAAGCCTAAATCGAAATTACTCCAGTTTTTAAACCAAGCGCTTATGGCGTTATCGTTATATTCTGGACTAGAACTTAGGGGCAACATCCTTACTCCATCTTTTAAAAAGGTAATATTCTCTAAAAAAGTAGCTGATTGTGTGATGTAAGGATAAGCTTGTTCATTTAAAAACTGTTTATCCATACTGTATTTCCATTGCCAATAAAAATGTTGCGAACACCAAGCGCCCACTGTGGGGCTCATTGAATATTGTATCCATCCACCCATTGGATAACCGTTTAAAGTAACCACACCAGGTATATTTAAACCAGCTACGCCGAAATATGCTTTCGTATATTTTTCACTTTCGCCTCTAACTTTCCACAACCAATCGGTAAAGGTTTTACCCTCTGCCAAGTGGTTTGAAGTATAGGTTGGCCAATAGCTTAACTGGGTATTTAAATCGTTATGAAAATCTCCTTTCCAAGGTGGCAAGTTTCCATTATCGGCTGTCCAAACCGCTTGCAAAGTTATGGCTGGCGCTCCTTTTCTTGCTACAGAACCTAATTTGTATTGCTCTAAATAATATTGTTTTTGCACTAATTCATCAGGGATAGAAATGGAAGATTTGTTCCAAAAATTCGCCCACCATTTGATATGTGTATCCCAACCAGTTGGTTCTTTAGCTGCTGCTGAAATAGGCGGAATTGTTGCTGTAGCATCTTTAGTTACCGTCCATGAACCTATAATATGATTGTTTATTTTTTGCCATGTGATTAATACTTCGTAAAAATGTCCATCGGTCATTGGTTGCCTGTAACGGATGATATTTGATGTTTTAGTTACATCGCCTTTGGCATAACCTAACTTTTGTAAACCTTCGCCAGAATGACTATTATCACTCGCTATTTTTTCATTGCCAGCATAATTATGAACGATTAATTCGGGTAAAATAGCTGTGTTCTTCAGGTTTTCGAAACCAAAAAAACCTTGATTCCTTGTCGCGTGGATATAACAGTTAAATACGACGCCATTTTGAAATTTTACAGTATTTAATGCAGTTTTGATATCTAAAACATTCGACACCACTTTACCTAAATTACTAATATTAAATTCAATAGCTGCTGCTGGGATTTTAGTTGGTGTGGTTTGGTGATACGGTTCATCTAATGTTTTTTGAACAATGCCATATTCCTTTTTATCCACCTGATTTTGTACCCATTTCCAATTATAAATATTCAGATCTGGTTGTGCTTTGCGTTCGTCCCATAAATCTGCTCGGTCTAATGAAAGGCGTAATTTATCATTCTTGCCCCAAACCAAAGCGCCCAACATCCCATTACCTAAGGGCATAGCTTCATCCCATTTCGCTGCTAATTGACCAAAACTGAGATTGTATTTACTTAAGTTTTGCGCAAAGCTAAGGTGGTAAGCAAAGCTGATTAATAGAATAAAGGTTAATTTTTTCATGGTTTTATTTATAAAAGGATCATTTATAAAGCGTTTCGTCATTGCGAGCCACGAAGCGATCTTACAACACCTTTAGGATGTAACCATAGCTTTAAGATTGCTTCATGCCTCGCAATGACCAGTTAAATTAACTAATTCAGTGGAGGAAAATTATAAGGTTTCCATTGCGGATAAACTGATAATTCTTTAGTAGTTGCATCGCTTATGGTTACACCCCAAGTATTCCAAAATGGCGCTAAGTTTCTCTTCACAATGTTTGAATAGGTTTTAACCCACAAATCTCGTTTTTGCTGATCGTTTAATCTGCCAATGGTAGCTCCCATTTTTTGGTAGGCGATAAAGAAAGATTTAAAGCTTTCCCATCCAAAACCTTCTTGCATTTGACGGAACATAATTAATCCTAAAAAAGGATCGCTTTTCCATTTATCATAACTTGGGCCTTCTGCGAAATACTTTTTCATTTGCTTTTGGGTATTTGCATTAGAAATAGCCGAATGTGCATTATCTCTGCCTCCAATCAATCTATCGAACATGTATAAAGAGAAAAAGTTATTACTTACCTCTGTTGTACCACCAAAAACCCAATTCAAGTTTTGCATGTTATGTCCAATTTCATGAAAAAAGCCCCAGTTAGCTCCTCCTCCACTTGGTTTCATCAATAAAGATGGATCAGCCATGATTTCATTAGACAACATATGCTTACTTGGAGAATGATGGATCATAATTGGGTAACCACTATGCATATAACCACCACCAATTTGCTCATCTGGTACTAAACGTTGCGCTCTGTAAAATGGTAAAGGCATTTGCGCTAATTCCATTTCCCCACCAACAATTAAGTCCCACAATTTCATCACATCATCTGGGTTTTTAATGGTTTGTAAAACACTATCTGGTAAAGTTAGAATTACATTTTGTGTCGCCATTTCGCCCCAAGGCGCTTTATTGTTTTTTAACTGAGCTTGCCAATCGCTTTGAGAAGTTTTACCCAATATAAAAAGCGGCGCTGTAACCGCATGACTGATTTTAAAATCAATACTTCTACTTTCTCCTTTTGGTTTAATATCGATATAAATCAATCCGCCAAATGGCGATGTTAAATAGTTTTTACCAATTACTAGTTTTTGCTTTTTAGTGATGATAGGCATACGACGCCAATCTTCTTTACCTGCAACCCAATAGTTTAATCTATCGCTATGCGCACCAATTTGAACCGATAAATCATTTACGTTTGTTCCTTTTGGCACATCAACTTCTATATATTCACCAGCAGCAGCGTATAAACCTGTACTGTACATTACATCACTATCGTAACCAGAATAACCTAAAGTAGATACAACAGATACTAAACTATCGGCTATTTTCTGATGCGTGATCGCTACAGGCTGACTTACAAATTTGTATCCTTCTTTAACCGAGCCTGGGAAATTAGCCGAGGAAGGTTGTGCTTTAATGTTTTTGTAATCTGTGCTTTTTAAAACCTGATCACTCCATTTTGATATTTCTTTTCTAAAAACAGTATCATTTTTAGAAAGCGTTTGTTGGGGTGTAATTAACACCGTTGCGGGGTCTTTTGTCGCATCTTGGGCAAAGGTGGTTAATCCTGTAGCCAGTAAGGCAATTGTAAATAAGTGTTTCATTTGTGTGTTTTATGTGTTTTGTTATATTTTCTTCAATCGGAAAACTTTGGTTTCGTGTGGTGCTACCTGACCAGCCCACTTATTACCTTTTCCTATTACTTTATGTTGCCATAAATCTCTGATTTGATACTTTTCGTTCAGACCTAAATCAGCAAAGTTTATTTTAGCATTTTGTGTATCGCCTGCTTTGTTTAAAATTGCAATTGCATAATCGCCATTGGCTAATGGTCGAACGAAAACATCCCAAATTTCATTCTTTAGTTTACGTTCAGCTTGTTTGCCTAACGCATCTTGGTTTAAGGCAATTACTTCCTCATTTGTGAAAATAGTTTATGCTTCATCATCCATTTTACGAATGTCGCAGCTCGCATACAATGGTGAATTGAGCATGGAATATAAACTCATCTGACTTTGGTATTCTGCCTGTGTGCAACCTTTACCATTAAAGGCAGATGACGGACCTTTCACGCCGTGTAGACCCGCTACCAACATATCGCCATCATTCCATTTTCCTGGCCCTGAGTATTGCGCCAACCCAGCATTTTTATCTACCACATTGTAAATTCCAACACCACCCTTACCTTCACTATCTATCCATTTATCTCTAATATCGTAGGTAGTTCGCCAGCTTTGTCCGCCAACTTCTGCACCCCAATTCCAAGGTTCTCGTGGACCCCATTCGCAAATTCCTAATAAAATTTCTCTACCTGATTTGCGTAATGCTTGAGCCATTTTTCCATAACGGATTTTTGCTGTGGCAACATCTTCAGGGGCATTGCAATAATCGTATTTCAGATAATCTACCCCCCAAGATGCAAATGTTTTGGCATCTTGATTTTCGAAATTAAAACTAGCGGTAAAACCCCCACAAGTTAGTGGTGCAGCATCAGAATAAATACCTAGTTTCATTCCTTTACTATGTAAATAATCTGCTAGTGATTTAATTCCTGACGGGAACTTTTTAGGATCAGCAATGATGTTATTTTTATTATCACGACCTCCTTGCCAACAATCGTCTAAGAAAATATAGTGATAACTGGCTTTCACCATTCCACTTGCAACCATAGCATCAGCCATTTCCTTAATATCTTTTTCATTCGGATTTTCAGACATGATGTTCCAACTCATCCATCCCATTGGTGGCGTTGGTGCTAATTTTACTTTTTGTGCAAAAGTGATTGTACATACTAAAAGCAGAGCAATAACTAACTTCATCTTCATTTTACAATCCTTTAAATAAAGTGGTTGATAAATAGATTTTGTAATCTTTAATTCGCCCATTGGCATTATCTTGTCTTGGCAATAGTTTAATGCTGCCTATTTCGTAGTTTTTACCTAAATCTAATACCAATTGATGTGGTGGTTTTGGCGAACGATTTTCCCATTCGGTGTGCCAAACGCTTGTAAATTGCAAGTCGAAAACATTTACCGCACTTCCATCTTCGCCTCCTATTTCTTCGCTATCTGCAAATACTACTTTCCAATTGGTTCGAGGTATTTCATTGCCATTTTTATCGTATACATTAATTTCGGCAATGGTAGTAAACGGCTGACCTTTTTGTTCTGAAAGTGCATCTAAAGCAATGTATCTTGCTAAAGTTGGTTTTGCGCTTACGGTTTGCCATTTATTGTTATTTTCGAAAGTACCTTCTGCCCAAGCTGTTAAATTGGTTGCATCCCATTTTTGTTTAGCATTTCTGTGTTTTTCTGGCTGTGGCTCATTTACTTGATCTAATATCGGATGATCTAAGAAAGTTAATTCTGGTTTAGCCGAACCATATAAATCAAAAACAATCACTTCGTTAGCTCCTTTTTTCAACCAGCTTTCTGGTACCAGCATGGTTTGCGTTGGTCCAATACTCCAAAAACGACTTAAACAATGGCCATTTACCCAAACCAAACCTTTGTTCCATTTACTTACATCCAAATAAGTGTCTTCGATAGTATTTACGTTAAAAGTGCCTTTGTAAAAACCTGCTTCTGGTTTTTGTTTAGCATATGCCTGATATTTAACTGGAATAGTAACATCTCCCAAGCGAATTGGATAGTTTTTCCAATTTTTGATTTCAGTCTTTTTGTTCGCACCAACTAAAAATACACGCCCATGGATACCTTTTCTATCGTGCATATGTCCGCCGTAATTTACACGACCAGTTGCTTCTACTAAAACGGAAAGTTGTGCGGCTTTTGCCCTTGCTGGGATTTCTAAACTGTATTTGCTTTTTCTTCTATCTAAACTTCCTATTAATTTGTTATCGATATACACCAACGCGTAATCGTGAATTTCATCAAAAGTTAACTTTGTTTTTGCACCTGCCGGGATAGTAGATTTATATAGCACACAACCAAAATCTTGATTCAAATCCTCCATCAACATGGTGGTGTCACTTAACACAGGTTTTGGCAAATTTTGATTTAAACTAGCAAATGCTGTGAATTTTACAGGCGCTAAGGTTTGGAATTTATGTTTTGCAGGAACTTCAGGTAAAGTTTCTCCCTCTTGTAAATACTGTCCAAATAATTCTCGTAGTGCATAAAATTTTTCTGTCGGATTTCCTGCTTCATCAATCGGGGCATCGTAATCGTAGCTACTCGTTTGTGGTAAATACGGTGGTGCATTTGCACCGCTATACGTGCCAAAAGTTGTTCCTCCATGCACCATATAAATACTGAAAGATGCTTTTTGATCTAACATGTACTTCAATTCATTTACAATTCTTTTGGTATCGCCTGTATGGTGTGGGCGACCCCAACTATCAAACCAACCTGGATAATATTCTCCGCTCATTAATGGTCCAGTAGGCTGAATTGCTCTCAATGCTTTAAAATTTGCTTCAGGATTACTACCGAAGTTTACAACCGCAAATAAACCATCAGGATGATCTGCCTTTAATTGAGATGGTCCATCGCAATGAAACAAGGGAACAGTAAATCCAGCTTCTTGTAAATCAGCTTTAATGATGTTCATGTAGGCTTTATCGTTGCCATAACTACCGTACTCATTTTCTACCTGAACCATTAAAATATTGCCGCCTTTATTAATCTGTAATGGGGCTAATTCTTTCCCAACAGCCATTAAGTATTTTTTGCTACGCTCTAAGAAATACGGATGTTGTGTGCGTAATTTTATCGATTTATCTTTCAATAACCACCACGGGAAACCACCAAACTCCCATTCTGCGCAAGAATAAGGTCCAGGTCTTAAAATCACATATAATCCTTCTTCTTGTGCTATTTTGCAAAAGGTTTTCGCATCAGCTTGTCCGCTCCATGTAAATTGATCTTTTTGATTTTCGTGCATATTCCAAAAAAGATACGCACAAACTGTATTTAAGCCCATTGCTTTGGCCATCTTTAAACGGTCACGCCATTCCGCTTTCGGAATACGAGCAAAATGCATCTCACCGCAGCGAATTACATAAGGTTTACCGTTTAGTTCAAAGTTTTCGGTGCCAATTGCAAAAGTCTTTGCTTGTTGGGCTTTTCCTTCGCTACTAAGAAATAGTGCGAGGGCGATTATTAGTAGTTTAAAACTCTTCATTACGCTATAAAGTGATGATCAAAATTAAGGATGAGCAAAAGACACCAGACAATGTCTGATTTAGTATTCTACATGGTAGTCTTTTTTAAATGGCTGACCGCTCCATGCTTTTTTTGCTGTCCAATCCTCTGCAGGTGCAGTCCAAAACACATTATCCGCAGGTAAACCTAAAGGTAAAAATCCAAGTGTTGCCATGTACAAGCTGCCCGTAGACGTATATCCATCGGCGATGCCAGGTTGCGAACCACAAAAACCTAAAACTAACCAGCCATCTTTATCAAAATTATTGCATTGATCGAACATGCGGTGCATTACAGTAGTTACACCACTACGAACTTGTGCAGGGCTAATTTGTGAAGGCAATTTATTCATCAGCGCAACTTGTCCTAATGCTTGAAATACTGCAGTACGATAGGTAACAGATCTTCCCATTGCAGGGTATGTACCCTCTGGACTAATAATTCGCTCAGAAAACTCTGAATAACGCGTCATGCGCTTTACAGCAGTATCGTACATTTCTACATTAATTCTTTTTTTATCTGAAAGTACTTTGAAAAAATCAACTAACATCGGGTGAATTACGTAAGAGTTATAGTAATCCATGCTAAAACTTGGGCCATCACTGTACCAACCATCTCCTTGATACCATTCTAAAATTTTTCTTTTTGCAAATTCTATGCGTACTGGATCTGCTTGTTCACCAATACTCATTAAGAAAACTTCATCAATTCCTGCAAAAAGTAACCAGTTGTTATACGCTCCTGTACGTGTACGTAAAGCCTTAAATTCTTCAACAACTCTTGCTTTAGTTACCGGATCTAAGGGTTCCCATAAGGCTTTTGGTGCTCTTAAAAATGCTTGAGCCATATAGGCTGCATCAACTATTGGTTGACTTTCAGTTCTAAAATTCAGGTAATCTGGGTTTGCTGGATCAACAGCATTTGCAATACCTTTTAAAAGTGCAGTTCGTAGCGTTTTACGCATCTGACCTTCTTTAGTATCATCATCTGGCAACGCTAACCATGGCGCAACACCAGCCATTGTACGTCCAACAGCTTCAAGGTAAGTCACCTTTTTAAAGAAGTCTGGTTTTAGTCCTGGAGGTACTTCTACAGGCATATTCTTTTTTAAGGTGCTGTTTGAAAGGTTTAAGATGACAGGGGAAGACATTTTGTATAGTAAATTTACCCAATACTCACGATCTTGAGCTCCAGTAACTACAGTGTTTTGCTTGGTTTTCTTTTGAGATTGTGCTTGAGTAACAGCTTGAGCGCTAACAAAAATTAGCGTCGTTAAAAACACATGTTTAAGTTTATTCATTTGATGTGGTTCTTTATTTATTTAGTACTGATTTCAAAAAATCTATTTGTTCCTGATGAAATATCAACAGTAAACTTTATTGACTGTGGTGTTTTACCTTTATACACCATAGTAGAAGGAATTAAAGCATGAGTTGCACCATCTCTAACTACCAATTTTTTCTGATTAGCATTCTTTATTTTCTTAGTTATAGTTGTCCATTTCAACTCTACAACTTGTTGTTTTGAGGCAGCAGTTCCGTTGTAAACTGTTTTAATAAACACATTCTTTTTATCATTTAAGTATAAAGGAAGCATTTCACTACCCGCTAAAAGGAAAGCGCCTACGCCATATACATCAGTATCTTCGTAACCCACTTTATCAGGTGCAGCACCTTGAGCTTGTACAAAGCCTAATTTTCCATCTGGGTGTACAGAAGTGGTTAAGGCTAACCAAGCTTTACTCACTACAGGCAGGTATTTCTTTTCAGATATCAATCCGTTGTTAATGCCCCATGCCATCGCATAGCAGATAAATCCTGTTCCACTTGTTTCTTTTGAAGGGTAGCTTTCAGGATCTAGTAAACTAGCATGCCAGCTTCCATCTGGCTGTTGGATAGCTGCTAGTTTAGCAGACATATCAATAAATAAACCTTCTAACTTTTTACGTTCTGGATGATTTTTTGGCAGTACAGAAAGTATTCTTACCAACCCACCTATTACCCATCCGTTACCACGACTCCAAAATACTTTGGTACCATTTTTTTCCTTCTTATTAAAATAACGACTGTCTCTATAATACAAGTTCTCGTCTTTATCATAAAGGTATTCGGTTGTTTTATTCCATAATTGTACAGACTTATCTAAGTATTTAGAATCTCCTGTTGCTTCAGTTAAATAACCCAATGCTGGTGGCCCCATGAATAAGGCATCGCACCAAGCCCATTCTCTTAAATGGATATTTTTTTTCCATTCTAAACCTTCGGTATGCGGCAATTGAGTAATAGTATCTGCTAGCGCTTTAAAATCGGCAATGTACTTTGGATCTTTATAAATCGTATACAATTGAGAATACAGTTGCCCTACGCAATAATCATCTGCAAAATGACGGTACTTTCCTATTTCCCATTTATTGTCTTCTCCAACTTTAATCAATTTGTGATAATAGGTTTCGTCGTTTGCTAATTTAGCCCATGCCATCATGCCAGTGTACATAGCACCACTGGTCCAGTCCTTTTTTGGATTTTTCCATCCTACTGTTTCTAAGCTTTTCCATTGCCAGTCGGCCACTTTTTTCATTTGATAGAAAATTGAGTCGCCATTTAAGGCACTCGGTTGACTTTGAGCAATTGCTACATGAATAGAAAAAACACCTAGAAGAAATAAAATTGTTCGTTTAATCATTTTGGTTTAATTCGGTTATGAGCTTCCAAAATAAACATGTAATTTCTTTTATAAGATTAAATCACAACACAAACGTTTGTTTTTTTCTTCAATTGAACCATTCAATCTTTTACACGTTGAGTAAGATTGCCAATTAAGGGTGTCAATTTATATTATCTATTGTAATTCAATGTTATACAAGAAGTATTTTTCAATTATCAGCTCGCTTTATTAATTTAAATTTACCTAAAATCAAACGTTTGTGTTGATAAAAATTATAACGCCCGATTTTATGATGATATATACACCCAAAGCTACCTAGTTATATCTCCATCGTACCAAGTTCGTGTCTTAGTCGCCCTTTGTCCAGGTAAATCTAGATTTCGAGCATATTGATAGCACTAAAACATAATCATCTGGCGAAGCATGGGTGAAGTATTCTCGAACCAGACTAGAACAAAAGTCGCGGTAAGGTCGCCGTAATGTCGCCATAACGTCGCGGTAATGATTAGGAAATATTTTTGAATTTGGGCAAAATTGGTTGCCAATTGGAGGGGTTTTTTAAAGATACGAATTGCTGAGCAAAAAGGCTAGGTTTTCGAATTATAATGCTCTAGATATGTGAAAAACTATTTGATAAAATTAGTGTAAAGAGCGACCATTGTTTGTTTTAAAACATTATTCATACCATCGGTATATATCGGGTTGCAACCATTTGTGATCACCACAAAACCAAACTTATCCTCTGGCTGAAAAAACATTGCACTATATAAACCGTATGCTGATCCAGTATGACCTTTCATTACTTTTCCAGGAATCAAATCATCAACCGTACGAATAGCTAAGCCATATCCTTCTTCATCAGATAATTTAGTCTGCATAATTTTTGAATACTTTTTTGATATGATTCTTTTGCCTTTGTAATTCCCATAATACATGTGCATGGTCATATACTTAGCTAAATCTGTTGCAGAAATTTTCATACCACCAGTTGGCGAAAAAATTGGTGTACTGTATCCCATAACATAGTTTTTTATTTCTTCTCTACGGGGCGCATAAGCTGTAGGTGAAGCAGTAAATTGCTTTGTTTTTCCATTGTATTCATACAGGGTTGCAAATAAATTAGTATCTAATGAATCGACACAGTAACCTGCATTTAAGTTTAGTGGTTTTAAAATATGATTTTTTACATAGCTATCAAAACGCTCTCCTGATTGTTTTTCGATAATTGTTCCGATTAAATTATAGTTTAAGTTGCAATATTTATAACCTGTACCTGGTTCATAATCGCTGTAACATTTTGCCCAATTAGGATTTTTGTCTGGATTAATAACATCAAGGTTTAAATAACCTTCACTATCGTTTAAGCTTGAGCGGTGCGACATGGCCATTTTAAGTGTGATTATGGTTTCCGGAAATTTTGGGTTTCTGATTTTAAACCCAACAAGCTTACTCATATCATCATCTAAAGAGAGTTTGCCAGCCTTTATTAATTGCATTATAGATGTTGCCGAGAAAGATTTAGATATAGAGGCAATTCTGAAAATATCTTGATCTTGGAGTGGAGTGTTTTGCTCGATATTTTTTAAACCAAAAGAATGTGTATAAATAACTTCGCCCTTTTTTACAACAGCTACGCTCATGCCCACAACTTCAAGTTGCTTCATAATTTGCTGTATTTCGGTTTCTGCCTTCTCTGCTTGGCTAAAACCATTAAAAACGAAGGATATTACGAATAGAAAAGTTAAAAAATAAGGAGAAATTGCTTTTATCATTACTTATAAATTAGTTTAATAAACTTAAACATTTTGGATAAAAGTTAAGTGATATCGTTTAAATGTTACAAGGATTCTAATTATTGTTGGCAATTTTTTTAATGATACCGTCTAGTTCATCGGCTGAGGTTCTCATATGAGCCAAAAGCTCAAGCTGATTAGTATTAGCTTCTGTATTTTCAAGCAATTCTACTAGGGAAATTATTCTAGCAAGAGGTGTACGTACTACATGCGACTGTAACCAACTGATATCCTGAAGCTTTCTGTTCTTCTGCTCAATTTGTTCCACATATTTATGTTGGTCACTAACATCACGTTGGATGCTAATCCACCTGATAAGCTCACCATGCTCGCCGAAAACAGGTGTAAGACTAACGCTTACGTAATAATGCTTTCCATCTTTAGTATAGTTAACTAATTCGACCTTTGCAGAAGTCCGCGTTTCGATAGCTGACTTTAGCTTTAAGAGCTCTACCTGACTAGTATTACTACCGTGAAGAATATCTGGATACTTACCGATTAATTCTTCTCTAGAATAACCAGACATTTCTACCATTGCCTGATTCACATAAATAATAATTGGGGATGGAGTTGAAGCATCTGTAATGAGTACTCCATCTGAGGTATTTACCACCACCGACTCCAATAGCTTAGACCACTCCTCTTCTCTTTTCCTATTTGTAATATCTTGCATTGCCCCAATCATTCTATAAGATTTACCAGCCTCATCAACCATCACAAATCCCCTGTCAAAGATATTCTTATACGTTCCGTCTCCGCATAGGAATCTATACTCATCCGTCCATCTGGAAATCCCTTCCGAGATATGCCGTCTGAATTTTTCATAAACCCTTTCTCGATCTTGTGGATGAATATTTCCCACCCACCAAGTAAAACTAGTTCGCTCTGCAGAAGGATACTTTAAGATTCCGTTGACAGCTTGGTTCCATAAGATAGTTCCTTGAGGGATGTCGTAATCCCAAATCACATCACTTGTGGCTTTAGACACGATATTGAATCGTTCTACATTTTCTGCTACTCTTTGATCAGATATAATCCTCTCGGTAATATCCTTAGATGTACAAACAATTCCAGCAACAGCAGGATCATCAAATAGATTGGTTGCTCTAGTTTCAATCCATAACCACCCTCCAGTAATGTCTTTATAACGATAGGGAGATAACTGAATAGTTTTTTGTTTCCATATCATTGCAGCTTCTCGTTCTATCTTTGCTAAATCGTCTCTATGTATAAAATCAAATGCTCTTTTTCCAATGAAGAATTCTGGCGAAACACCAAACACTCTTTGCGAAGCAGGACTAACATATTTATACTTAAACTCCTTATCTATAATAGTAATCATGTCAGAACCATCTTGCACAAGTGCCTTAAAGCGACGTTCGTTAGTAAGAAGTGCTTGTTGCACTTCAAATTTTTCGGTAACATTCATCGCCAGCACTACTCTTGCAGGAATACCTCGATAAGTAATCGCATTACTAGCTATTTGTACATAGATCATCTTTCCTTGCTTAGTCAGATGTCGAAATACATTTCTAAAAAAAGCTCCTGTCTTTGAATTTTCCTTTACGATATTCCTGACTTCATCTACATCTTCTAGAGGTCGAATCTGCATAATATCCATTGAAAGAAATTCCTCTTTTGTATAACCGTACTCTAAAGTTGCAGCAACATTCACGTCTAAAAAACGTAAACTTTTCACTTCAAATACCCACATAGGCACAGGGGATAATTCAAAAAGGCTGTATAGATCAGTATTATTCATATTCGGCAACTTATCAGAAGAATCAGTCTCTTCTTGTAAGTTAGTGAATGTTCCAGAAATTATCTAAAGAAAACAGGATTAAATCAACAAAAAAGTGAACCAACATGATCTAGTTTAAAAGACCGAATAGGATTTAAACTACACATTACACTAAAAAACCTTCCCATATGAGAAGGTTTCTGTTGTACCCTCGGAGAACTTTATATTGAAAGATTTAATTGACAATTTAGAAGAAATAGCGGGTTTGGACACTCGAGAAGAAGATCGTGAGATACAATGGTAGATTAATCTATAATTATGCTAAATTTTACTTATAAACAAAAAGTTGCTTATTATAGTAAAATATTCTAACAGAAAGATGATATCGAAAAAAAAACAAGCGGAACTAGATCGATACAGATCCATATCATTAGCTACTATAGATTATCTGCTCAAACTTAATGGTGGAATGATTGTATACGACGGGGACGATTTTATGACTGAGTTCTATAACATTCAAAAAATAGAAACAGAAAAATATCATCATGAAGGGAAATTAGATCGTCTTAAAGCTAGGCTTACTCAACAAATCAATTCATTGCAACGTATGGTTGATTTAGATTTCGAAGCCTACATCAAAACAACAACTGGATTCGATATCGACATCTTTGATGCCTTGCGAAAACGGGTTAACATCATTATCGAGAACAAAGCAATTCGCAATGACAAAGAGATGAGTGATATTTTCACAATGCGTAGGTATTACGAACTAACATTGAAAAATAAAAAAGAAAACAAAATATTGAATTCACTTATCATTGAGTATTCTAAAAAGTCGACAAGAAAAAACACGGGACATTCACATGTAATTAATAGAGTAGAAAAAGATGGAATCGAAGAAGTGAGAATGATGTCTTATACTGGTCCAAAGCTTAAACATTATAAAGAACAGGAAGAGCTGTCGCCAGATGGAAAGCTTAAGTTATCAGTGACACAGTGGAGCGCAGGAGGTACTAATTCGACGACAATATCAGTTACGTTTCCCAAGACCCACGGGGAAATTTACAGAGTAGACGATATTTGTCCAGATATAACGGCCTTTTGGAAAGACTATCAAACCGTTGTGATAGAAACCAGAAAAGATTATCTGGCATATCCAAAATTCAAACAATTGCGAAGTTTCGATAACGTAATAAATATCGAATACGTTGAAAGATAAACTAAAAAAACTTCCCATATGGGAAGTTTTGTACCCAAGAGGAGATTCGAACTCCCACACCCGTAAGGGCGCCAGCCCCTCAAGCTGGTGCGTCTACCAATTTCGCCACCTGGGTAAGCGGTTGCAAATATATCAATCTAGTTCAAAACTCAAACCATCATAAGCTAATTTGATGTGATTAGGTAATTCTTTTTCAATATCTGCATGCAGGCCTAAGTTATGGCTCATGTGTGTAAAATAAGTTTTTTCAGCTCCAGCTTTGTTGGCAAAAGCAATTGCCTCATCTAATGTAAAATGAGAAATATGCTCTTCTTTTTGTAAAGCGTTTATAACTAAATATTTACTGCCTTTTATTTTTGTTAATGATTCTTCAGAGATTGTTTTTGCATCCGTGATATACGTAAAATCCTTAAATCGATAACCTAGAACTGGGAGTTTATAATGCAAAACGTCAATTGGAGTTATACTTGTTTCGCCAACTTTAAAAGGTTTATCGTTGACTGTATGCAGATTTATTTGCGGTAATCCATGGTATTTGATATCAGCAAAAATATAAGAAAACTCTCTTTTTAAAGCTTCTTGTACTCTTTCAGCTGCATAAATATCTATTTTCTTTTTAAGGATATAATTAAAAGGTCTAATGTCATCTAAACCCGCAACATGATCTTTATGTTCATGAGTAAATAAAATAGCATCTAAATCTTTAACACCTGCTCTCAGCATTTGGTATCTAAAATCAGGTCCACTATCAATTACTATAATTTTATCGTCAGTTTCTACCAACACCGAAACTCGTAATCTTTTATCACGTTTATCGGCAGATAGACATACCGAACAACTGCATCCAATTACTGGGATGCCTTGTGATGTACCCGTACCTAAAAATGTGATTTTCAAAATAGATGATTATTTACCTAAAACCTCTGCTAATTTTTTATCCATGGCTATACCATCTTCTCCACCATCTCCATATCGACCGATTATTTTACCATCTTTATCAATCAATATTTTTGTTGGTAAGGTATAGATACCAAAGTTTTCACTTATATCATTTGTTCTATCAAAACCTGTTGAAGTTTGTTTCAAGCCTCTTAAAACATGTTTCCACATACCAATTTGATCCTGGTGAACCGCATTTTTCCAAGCTTCAGGCCTTGTATCATCATCAGAAATTCCAATTATTTCAAATCCTCTGTCTTTATATTTAGTATACAAAGTTTTTAAATGAGGATTACCTTCTCTACAAGGCACACACCAACTTGCCCAAAAATCGAGCAGTACATATTTACCCTTAAAGTCAGCTAAACTTAGAGGCTGTCCATTGATATCTATGCTGGTAAAAATTGTTGCGATAGCTCCAGGTGATCCTTTTTTAAGCTTTTCCATTTCTGCTTGAATCTGTTTTCCAAAAGCACTTTCTTTAATTTTTGGTGTAAAACCATTATAAAATAACTGAATAGAGTCTAGCGGCAAACCCGACAGCCTAAATCTCAAGAAATAGACAGAGATGTATGAATTCGGGTTTTTTGTTATAAATGCATAGTCCATTAAATTCTTTCTTGCAGTGAAAGGTTCAAATTGATCCCTAATATCATTTGCTTTTTTATGAAGTGCATCTTGTTGGTCTTGCGGTAATTTTGCTTCTACCGCTTTAATATATGCATCATTTGCCAATCGATAAGCATCAGTATATTTTTTTAATTCTGCATTAATTGGTGCCTTGAGTTTGGTTAATTCATTAAGTTCTTCTTGTGTTTTTGAGCCTTTTAAACTAAAATTCTTATAATCACCTTGGGTAACCTCCAGTTTCATATTGCTTGGTTCTATAAAGAACGTTGCAAAATTAGGGTCATCCATATTCCTAATCTTCAAGGAACTTCTTAAAGAAACACTTTGTGGTTCATTAATTTCTCCTTTAAACAAAAAAGATTGGTTCGCAATTATGCTACTATCGGTTTTTGATTGTCCATTTTTATCTGTGTAGCTGAGATAAATGTAACCATCATTTTTGCCTTTTATTGTTCCTTTTATCATGAATTGTGTGTTTTGTGCAATGGCAGATAAACAATACAAAGCGACAATTAATAACAATCCTATTTTTTTCATGATGTGATTAAGCAATTGGTGGCTAAAAGATTTGGGCGTCAACAATTATACTTAAAATTGATTAAAATAAAAAGGGTCTGAGCACTTGCTCAAACCCTTAACATGTAATCCCGATAGCTATCGAGAGAAATTAAAATTATCTTAAATCTACCACCTCAACACCTGGATACTTTTTGGCATCGAAAGCAAAAGTAGTTTCTGGTACTTTTACATTTGGTGAGAAGGTTTTAACATTATACGTGTAAGTATTTCCGTTTTTTTCGAAAATAACCACATTGGCAATTTGTTTAGACGCTTTATCGATACTTAAACGGATTTTAAATACAGTTTTCTTAGCATCTATTGGAGATAAATCTATCATCTGATATACTTTAGTTCCAACTTTACTTTCTCCAGTATACAGATATTTAAATCCTTTTTCATAGATCGTAAAAATCTTAGCTGGATTAATAGCATCACCACTATTATCTACATTAGATATTTGTACTTCTTTATCGCTTTTTAGATAAGTCCATTGCACTTTACCGTCACTAATCAAATCTTGATTAGTCATAGCTACTTTATACTTATTTGCATTCGCTTTCACATATAAAGTACCTTGTTGAGTTTCTTTAACTTTAGCTTGTGCATTATTCAATGTAAATGTGAAATCTGTTTTCACTACATCATAAGAGCGATATTTTTTACTTACCTCAGCTAAAATAGCTTTTGCTTTCGCATCTGTTTGTGCATTTGCTGTAAAACTAAATGCACTTACCATTACTAATCCTACTATTATCTTTTTCATGTTTTCTTTAATTAGCCACTAACAACACTTCATTAACTGGTTAGCAGCGCCATACATCTATTGTTTGTTATTTAAGGTATTCAAGAACTGTTCCAAAGCGTACTGATCTGGTAATAAAACTTCTCTGGCTTTACTTCCTTCAAACGGACCGACAACTCCAGCTGCTTCTAATTGATCAATAATTCTTCCTGCTCTATTGTACCCTAATTTCATTTTACGTTGAATTAACGAAGTAGAGCCCTGTTGGTGCGTTACAATCAATTGTGCTGCATCTTCAAACAATGGATCTCTATCATCAGGATCAAAATCACCTTTGGTAGATTCTGCGTTTTCATCTATATATTCTGGTAATTGATACGCATCAGGATAGCCGCGTTGGTTGCCAATAAATTCTGAAATACGATCTACTTCGGGTGTATCAACAAAAGCACACTGTAGCCTTATTAAGTCGCTACCGGTTGATAAAAGCATATCTCCTCTACCAATTAATTGATCTGCACCACCACTATCCAAAATAGTTCTTGAATCAATTTTTGATAAAACTCTAAATGCTAACCTAGCAGGGAAATTGGCTTTTATGGTACCTGTAATGATATTTACAGATGGGCGCTGCGTGGCTAGGACTAAATGTATACCGATTGCACGAGCTAATTGAGCTAAACGAGCAATTGGCGCTTCTACTTCTTTACCAGCAGTCATCATTAAATCGGCAAACTCATCTACTACTAAAACAATAAAAGGCAAAAAGCGGTGTCCATTATTTGGGTTAAGCTTACGCTTGATGAATTTATCGTTGTATTCTTTTAAGTTTCTTACTTGTGCATCTTTCAATAAATCATAACGTTGATCCATTTCTATACACAATGAGTTCAAGGTATTTACAACTTTTTTAGTATCAGTGATAATGGCATCTGCTTCGCCTGGTAATTTGGCCAAAAAGTGTCTTTCAATCCTATTAAATAAAGTTAATTCTACTTTTTTCGGGTCAACCAATACAAATTTCAGCTGCGCTGGATGCTTTTTAAATAATAACGAAACCAAAATAGCATTAATACCAACCGACTTACCCTGACCCGTTGCTCCGGCAACTAATAAGTGTGGCATTTTTGCCAAATCTGCGATAAAAACTTCATTACTAATTGTTTTACCCAAAGCAATTGGTAAATCCATAGTATTTGTCGCCCATTTCTCTGTATTTAATATGCTTCGCATCGATACCATTTCTGGATGTTGATTGGGCACTTCGATACCGATTGTACCTTTACCAGGCATTGGAGCAATAATACGAATACCTAACGCTGCTAAACTTAAAGCAATATCATCTTCTAAGTTTTTGATTTTCGAAATACGAACTCCAGGAGCTGGGATAATTTCATACAAAGTTACCGTTGGACCAATTGTCGCTTTAATTTTATCGATTTCAATATTGTAGTGATTCAACGTCTCTACAATTTTATTTTTATTGGCTTCCAATTCTTCGGCATTAACGGAAATTTTATTTGTGCCGTAGTTTTCTAATAAATCTAAATGCGGATGCTGATAACCCGATAAATCTAATTTTTCATCGTAATTACCAAACTGTTCAACTAATCCATCTGCTTTTACTTCATCTTCGCTTTTCTCTATACTAAAAGCTGGTTCTGGTATAACTTCCAAAGGTGTTGCAGCCGCAGCAACTGTTGGCGTTAATAACACGTTTGTACCCAATGGAGCCGCAATAATGTCCTCCTCAGCGTCTTCTCTATTTTCAAATCGATTAGGTGTTAAAACAATATTTTGATCTTTTTTAGGTTCGTTTTTAAATCTATCGTTTAGGGTAAATTCAACTGGTACAGCAAGCTCATCATCCTCTTTATTTTTTGCGGCTTCAGCTCTTATATTATCCACATACTCTGGAACTTCGTTATCTAAATAAACTTCTTTATTTCGCTTTGGGATTTTGAAATCGATGTTATAAGCAATAATTAAAATAGTAAATCCTAAAAAAACGATTAATCCACCAACGCCAACTTGCCCAATTTGAGCAACTAATAATTTATTACTCCAATACCCAAATTCTCCTTCTAAAAAGTGTGGGGTATCTGCAAAAAATGAATGTCCGAAACCAAAAGCTAAAGAAATGAATAGTAAAAAGAAAAATCCATAACCTAATACTTTCTCAATTGCGAATATTTTAACCTTGAACAATAAACGATATCCTATCACAAAAAACACAAAAACGAACAAGAATGAAGCAACGCCAAACCACTCATATATAAATTGATGTGACAATAAAGCGCCCACTTTACCTAGCCAGTTTTGGATAACTGGAGCATCTACTCCGTTATTTTTTAGTTCATCAACCGTTTTAAATAGATTACTCCAACCGCCATTTGCATCAATTACATAGCTCTGATCTTCTTGCCAAGTAAATAAATAAGAGGTAAATGCGACCAAAAAATAGATAGAAATGATAACGAAGAAAAGCCCTATAATTTTTACCAATCTGCCGTTTTGCAAATCAAAAGAAGGTAAAATATCTGCCCTAGCTCGGGGTGCCTTACTTGTAGTTTGTTTCTGACCAACTTTCGAAGGTTCATTATCTTGTTTAAATGAATTTGACCTAAATTGATTCCCCTTTACAGACATCTTTCGTTACTATTTTAATCAACAAATATAAAACATATACTTGTTTGTGATGTATAAAACGAATACGATTTAAACAAATTATTTTGAATTGCCAAAAGCCCTTTTTAAAATTTATATAGCAATATTAAACTTTCCTTAAAAAGAACTGTCTTAATTAAAAGCTGAATAATATCGGTTTGAATAGTTTTGTTTTAGGTTAATCCTGCTTGATTTTATTGAGCAGGATTTTTTTCGTCTTAAAATCTCAATTTATTTTTGTTAATTTAACCTATTAGTTTTAAAGCTACCTTAAAATGGATATTACGCATCTCGAAACGCTTATAGAAAATGATCAAATAGAAGAAGTTACTGCCCTGCTTACGCAAAAGCCAGAGTTGGCATCTAAAACTACTTCTCATCATATATCTCCAGTTTTGTTGGCTTGTTATTATAAAAAACAAGAAATAGCGAATGTAATTGCAGAATTTGTTCAAGAATTAAACTTGTTTGAGGCATGTGCATTAGGGAAATTTGATGAGGTTACGTTGTTAATTTTCAAAGACCCTCAAAGCATAAACTCACATTCTGCAGATGGGTTTACACCCTTGGGATTAGCTTGTTATTTTGGCCACGAAGATATTGCTCGCTTTTTGGTTTTAAAAGGTGCTGAAGTAAATGTTCCTAGTAAAAATGGCTTTAACGTTTTCCCAATTCATTCTGCGGTAGCTGCGAATAATTTTAACATTGCGAAAATGTTATTAAATGCAGGAGCTTATCCAAATGTATGTCAAAAATCAGGTGTTGCACCTTTACATTCTGCAGCTCAATTAGGCAATATTGAGCTAATTATCTTATTGTTAGAACATGGCGCAGAAGTTTCTTTACGCATGGAAGGCGGAAAATTACCAGCCGATTTAGCTGAGGAGAAAGGATTTCATGAAATTGCTGAAATTTTAATGCCTGAGGACTAATCCTTAAATATCCCAAACTCTTAACCTTACTTTTTTCATATAGTTTCTAATATCTAAAACTATGGCGGCCAAAATGTAAAACAGAATTGGAAATCCTACAGCTAAAAAAGACGAATAAATAAAGAATAAACGCACCTTACTTGTGCTCATGTTAAACTTATTTGCCAAATAAGTAGAAACTCCAAAGCTCTGTTGTTCGAAAAAGGTAACAATACGTTGAAACATTTTATTGTTATAAAATTTTAATTCCAATAACACAATTTAAGCATTTTTTTTGATTACAGTATGATTTTTTCAATTGTAATATTGCTTGTGAGTTAAATGCATTTTTAATATTAACTCCTGCGGACACATATTGTTTTATAATTACATTATTTTCTGCAGATAAATTTTCTAATAATGCAAATGACCTGTTAATCAATTTATATTGATCCATTATTTTCCCGTAAGTAAAAAGAAACAAACTCAACGTATTAATAAGGATATTATGAATTGATTTTTGGCCTAATTGTACTCCAACATCTTCAGTTTGTTTATTAAAGTGGTAATGTGTTTTCCAAAATGAATGAACAGGTAGGTTTTCGAAGATTTGTTGTAAATCTCGATGATTTTTAATCAGCAAAATTTTAGAGAACAAATGATTAGAATTTACAATAAGTGCTGCAAATTGAGCTAACCTTAAGGTTGGAAAGTTCTGTGGTCTTGTTCGCATAAACTTCCAAAGCGAAATATCTATGGATATAAGGTTATATTTCTTTTGCAAAAATTGATACTCTCTTTTGAGCTGCTGTGGATATTCATCTTCTAAACTTTGGTTTAAAAAACCAGCCTGACCAAAAATTAAAGCTTCAATTTGTAAAGGATTGTCTTTGTGTTTAGCGAATAAATGTTGAGGTAAGGATTGAGCCAACATTTCCATTGGAATAGCATTTAATTTAAATCCAAAGTTCTTGGCCATAAAATGATAAAATGTTTCGTCCCAATCACCTTTTAAAACACGTAATTTCTCTTTAACTTCTGCAGATTTTTGCTCTAAACGTTCCACCAAAACACGAGATAGAAATCCATTGACTTGAAATTCGTCTACTTCGTGAATTTGTTTTTCGCATGGAAAATTATTGGTTGAAGAAATTAATTGTTCGTAATTATTTAACAGATGGGATGGAAAAAGCCCTTTTAGCAAAAGAACAGGCAATAAAGTCCCATCTTTTCGATAAACAGGTGTATCATCTTCATAAACCACATGTAGAATTACATTTTCATAAGCACTATCAAGTTCATGTTTATGTACTAACCAATCTGATGATTTAATATGAATTTCTACATTACCAACCCATGTGGTGTCATTTATTTTTAGCTTGACATTATTGAAATCTGGCCCTGCATTTTTATTTAAAATACCCTGCTGTATAATTTCAATAGCTTCACCATCTGTAGTGTGTAGTTTTTGGGCACCGTATAATCTAAATTGCCAAATGAAATGCAAAAATTCTTCAGGAAAGTTCATGACTGAATTTATACAATAAAATGCATTCGGGATACTTTATTGCAAAATTTAACTAGTAGATATGAGGAATAAATTTATAAGAAATTAAAATTTACTATTAATTAATAAAATTACTTTTTGAGATAGTCTACACTGCTCCTTCTTGCCTTTTCTTGTAATTAGTAATAAAAACTCCAGTGATAATAAGTGCAGTTGCAATGAGTAAATCGAATGTAATTACTTCATCTAAAACAAGCCAACCCAAAAATATGGCGATAATGGTATTAAAATAGGAAAGTATAGAAACCTCTGTTGCTGTTACTTTTTTAAGCGCATAATTATAACAGAAATAACCAATAACTGAACCAAATAAGCCTAAATAAACTACTGCAGAAAGACTTTCCATGCTCCATGAACTTGGTTGTATTTTTTCTGAAAATAGTAGCGCTAAAATGAGTTGAATAACTGCAGAGAAGACAAATTGATAAAATAAATCGAGAAATATATTTGAAGTTTTATGCGTGTATTTTTTAGTATAAATCGTTCCACTTGCCCAGCCCAAAATAGCAATAGCCAAAAATAGAATTCCTGTTTTATAATTGGGATCTAGCAAATCACTCAATCCATCTCTAAAAATAAAGGCAACTCCTAAGAATCCAATAGTTACACCAATAAAGCCCTTTAAACTTGGCTTTTGTAATCCTATTAGTACACTACCAATAAAAACAATAATTGGTGATAATGCATTTAGCAATGATGTTAAGCCGCTTGGTATACTTTGTTCGGCTACAGTTGTCATTCCATTAGCAATTACAATCATTAAAATAGAAAGTAGCATTTGCCGTCTAAACGCAGGCCAGCCAATCCATTTTAATTCTTGCTTGCGAAGTAAAACGATTAATAAAATAAGAGATGCAATGGTTTGACGCATGGCAGTTACAAACCAAGGTGGTATAGTTTGCACAGCAATGCGGATACCCAAATACGTTGTACCCCAAACAATTGCTACGGCAAGTAAAGCTGCAATTAACTTGAAATCTGGCTTCGATTTCATATCAATTTAGCCGCTATTAAAATTTGTTCCATTTCTTGTTGTAAAGCCAAAGCTTCTTCTCTTGCTTTTTCGGCAAAATCTAAACCATTGCTAGCATATATTATATTTCTGGCCGAATTAACTAACAATCCACATTGTGAGTTTAACCCATTTTGGCAAACAGCTGACAAACTTCCACCTTGTGCGCCAATTCCTGGAACTAATAAAAAGTGGTTAGGCGCCAATCGACGGATATTCTGAAATTCTTCAGGTTTTGTAGCGCCAACAACATACATCATTTGTTCGCTAGTCGCCCATTTTTGCGAAGTGGTAATTACTTGTTCGTATAATTTCTGATCGTCGCTTTGTTTAATTTGAAAATCTTGACTACCTGTATTTGATGTTAATGCCAAAAGGATTACCCATTTATTTGGATGATCTAAAAAAGGAGAAACAGAATCTTTACCCATGTACGGTGCTACCGTAATGGAATCGAAGCTCATTTGTGAACTCTCTTCATTAAAAAAAGCTTCGGCATACATAGCAGATGTATTTCCAATATCTCCGCGTTTAGCATCTGCAATCGTAAAAACATCCTTTGGAAAGTGTTTCCACGTATTTACCAACGTTTCCCAGCCCTTAACTCCCCTACTTTCGTAAAATGCGGTATTAGGTTTATAAGCAACACACAAATCATGCGTAGCATCAATTAACTGTTTGTTAAACTCTAAAATTGGATCATTGTACTTTAACAAATGTTTTGGTAATTTATCTAGCACTGGATCTAGACCAATACATAAAAAAGATTTTTTCTGTTGTATCTGCTCAAAAAGCTGTTCCTTGTTCATTTTAATGGGAGAATTGATGCACAAAGATGTCAATTTTTAGCGATTTTTAGGATTAGAATATTTGCACAAACAAAACTTTTTTTAAACAATTTTCAATTTTAGTTGGTTATTAATTTTCAAATACATACAATTGTGCCATAATTCCCGAATGTTTATCTGAATATCCCAGAAAAATCTCAACCAATATTGTTCTATAAATGTTTTAAAGACATTTTTCCGTAATATTCTTTTGATAAACCCAATTTAAATTTCTCGACAAACACATATAAATGTTTAATAAAACAGAATTAACTGAAAAGCTTACTGCAGAATTACGTGAGTTAGCAAAAAATCAAGGTATAAATAACGCAGACGATTTGCGCAAAACTGACCTAATTGAACAAATTTTACAGCAACAGGCAAGTAAAAGCACTTCTACTGAGGTTGCAACAGAAACTGCAAGACCAATGGTAGCTGCTGCTAAACCTAAAGTGGTTAAAGAAACCGTTGCTGCTTCTGATAAACCATTGGCAAAAAAGAGAGCTCGTATCTCTAAAGATGACAAAAACACTCAGCCACAGCCAGAACGCGAAAGGATAACATTATTTGATGAACCTCAAACGCGTAAACCTGAAGCTGAACCAGAAATTGAGGTGGCTGAAGTTGAACCTCCAGTGGTAACTTTACCTCCAGATTTTGTGAATGATCCGGAACGTTTAGAAACCATTGCAGAGAAGTTGCAAAATCAAGCAAATAAACCAGTTCAGGCTAACCCTAATCAACAAAATAAAAAAGACAGATTGCCAAGAGAAGCAAGACCTGTTAAAGAAGTTGCAGTTGGTGAAGAAAAACCAGCTAGAGAGGAAAGAGCGCCTAGAGAAGATAATAATAACCGTCCGCAAAAAGGGCAAAATAACCCTAATCAAAACGGCGGAAGTCATAAACAAAACGAAACAAGTTATTCTAATCTTGATTTTGACAACACCATTACTAACGAAGGTGTTTTAGAAATAATGCCAGATGGTTATGGCTTTTTACGTTCAGCAGATTACAATTATCTATCCTCACCAGATGATATTTATGTATCGCAATCGCAGATTAAACTATTTGGTTTAAAAACCGGTGATACCGTTAATGGAAGCATTCGCCCGCCAAAAGAAGGTGAAAAGTATTTCCCATTGGTAAAAGTAGTAAGTATTAATGGTCGCATCCCTGCCGATGTGCGTGATCGTGTTCCATTTGATTATTTAACCCCACTTTTCCCTACAGAGAAATTAAACTTATTTACAGATGCATCTAATTATTCTACCCGCATCATGGATTTGTTTACCCCAATTGGTAAAGGTCAACGTGGTTTAATTGTAGCACAGCCGAAAACTGGTAAAACAAATTTATTAAAAGAAGTTGCTAATGCGATTGCTAAAAACCATCCAGAAGTTTATTTAATTATTTTATTAATTGATGAACGCCCTGAAGAGGTTACCGATATGGCTCGTAGTGTAAGAGCTGAGGTTATTGCTTCTACTTTTGATGAGCCAGCAGAACGCCACGTAAAAATTGCCAATATTGTGTTAGAGAAATCTAAGCGTTTGGTAGAATGTGGTCATGATGTGGTTATCCTTTTAGATTCGATTACTCGTTTAGCTAGAGCGTATAATACAACTGCACCTGCATCTGGTAAAATACTATCTGGTGGTGTAGATGCCAATGCATTGCATAAACCAAAACGTTTCTTCGGTGCTGCTCGTAATATCGAAAAAGGAGGTTCATTAACTATTTTAGCGACTGCTTTAACTGATACGGGTTCTAAAATGGATGAGGTAATTTTCGAAGAATTTAAAGGTACTGGTAATATGGAACTTCAGTTAGATCGTAAATTATCCAATAAACGTATTTTCCCTGCTATCGATATCACTGCATCAAGTACTCGTAGAGAAGATTTATTATTGGATAGAGAAAATTTACAACGTATTTGGGTGTTGCGTAATCACTTGGCAGATATGAATTCTCAAGAAGCAATGGAATTGGTGCAAGCACAAATAAAAGGCACAAAAACTAACGAAGAATTTTTACTGGGAATGAACGGATAAGAAATTGAAAGGTTGGAAGGTTAAAAGTTGAAAGGTTAATATGCATCCGACAACATTCGAACCTTCTAACTTTTTAACATAACAACTCTAATGAAAAAACACATTCCTAATGCCATTACCTGTGCCAACCTATTTTCTGGTTGTGTAGGGATTGTTTTCGCTTTTAGAGGTGAATTAGAAATTGCCGCCTATTTCGTTTTACTTTCTGGTATTTTTGATTTTTTCGATGGAATGGTTGCTCGCTTACTTAATGTAAAATCAGCTATTGGAAAAGAATTAGATTCACTTGCGGACATGGTTAGCTTTGGCTTTTTGCCAGGAGTAGTAATGTTTCAACTCCTAAAAACCAGTGATTACAGTTCTGAATATTTACCTTATTTGGGTTTCATCATTACTGTTTTTTCTGCTCTACGTTTAGCTAAATTTAATATTGACGAAAGACAAACGGAAGAATTTATTGGGTTAAACACCCCAATGAACACTTTGTTTATCGTTTCCCTACCTTTTATTGCAAAAGATTATTCTACAGTTATTGGTTCTTCAATTTTACTGTTAGCAATTGTTGCAATCACTAGCTTTTTATTGGTAAGTGAGATCAGAATATTTTCGCTGAAGTTTAGCAATATGGCATGGTCGAAAAATAAATTCAAGTTTATTTTCCTTATTCTATCAGTAATACTTATTGCTTTTTTACAGTTTGTTGCAGTACCATTTGTATTAGTACTTTATATAGCATTATCTGTTCTACATTTTAAGAATGAGAGCTCAAAAAATCTAAAAAAAGGATAAGATTAAAGTTGTTTTTGTAACTCTACTTTGGCGTCATCTAGCTGTTTGTATAAAACAACCATAAAATCTTTCACTTCCTGAAAAGCAGTTGGGATATTTTCTATTTCTTTTAACTCACGAGCATTGCGTTCAATTTCTTGAATATGATCTCTCACATCTTCCCTACCTACATAATAAAAAGTAGGTTTCATTTTATGCGCACATTCTGATGTTGTTTTCCAATCTTCAGCTTCAATCGCTTTTTCTAAATCTGCCAAATAAAGAGGCGTTTGCTTTTTAAAAACATCTAACATTTCAATCATAAAGTCTGCACTATCGCCAGACATATCTCTTAAATAAGATAAATTAAGGGGTTGGTCGTTCTTTTGGTAGTCAATCATTTAAGTAAGGCTAATAATTATCTTTTCGAAACTTTTAAAGTGTCTGTTAAAGTAGTTAATATTTCTGTTATAGTCTTCCCAAAAATGGGATGAATAAAATTCGGTGCAATTTCTGCTAAAGGCTCTAAGACAAATTTTCTATTTTGCATTTCAGTATGTGGAATTTGAAGTTGATCATCAACAGCAATAATTTCATCTCCATATAAAATAATATCGATATCAATTATTCTCGATCCCCACTTCTCATGTCTAATTCTCCCGAGCATTTTTTCAATGTCCAGAACTGTCTCTAGCAATGCTAAAGGTGATAATCGCGTATCAACTGCTAATGCTAAATTTAAAAACCCTGGTTGATTTGCATTACCCCAAGGTTCTGTTTCGTAAACAGCAGATTTAGCAATTACAATACCAACCTTCTCCGATATCAATTGTACAGCCCTTTCTAGATATAATTCACGGTCGCCTAAATTACTACCAAGTAACAAATAAGTTCTATTTATATCTAAATGCATATTAGCTGTTTTTTGGTGACTTTTTGTTAAAAAATCAATTTTTATAATTTACCAATGGCAGCAAATTTACTATAAGATGCCCAATCTGTTTTATATCTTTACAAATTAAATATTTACCTAGCACATGAGAGAATTTTTTAAATATGTTTTTGCAACAGTAGTTGGAATTGTAATTTCTACATTCATTATAGCTTTACTGTTTTTCTTTATTATTATAGGTTTTATAGCCTCAATAGGCGAAGAAAAAGCTATAGTTGTTAAAAATAATTCTGTTCTCTTTTTAGATTTAGATCAGGCAATTACGGAACGTACTCCAGAAAATTCAATTATTGACAAATTTGTTGGAAGTGAGCAAAAAAGTATTGGTTTTTATGATGTAATCAAAGCTTTAAAAGCCGCAAAAACAGATGATAACATAGAATGTGTGTATATCAATGTAAGTGCTCCAAATGCAGGTATGGCTACCATGCTTGAAGTAAGAAATGCGCTAATTGATTTTAAGAAAAGTAAAAAACCAATCATTGCGTATAGCGAAATTTATAGTCAAGGCGCTTATTATTTAGCTTCAGCAGCGAATAAAGTTTATTTAAACCCTCAAGGCGCATTAGAATTTAAAGGTTTCAGTTCTGAACTTACTTTCTTTAAAGGTGCACTTGACAAATTAGGTATTGAAGCGCAAATTATTAGAGTAGGTAATTATAAAAGTGCAGTTGAACCTTTTATCACTACCAAAATGAGCGACTATAACCGTCAACAAGTAACTGCTTATGTAGGTGGATTATACCAAACTTTTTTAGAAGGAATTTCACAAACTAGACACATCAGCACAGATAGTCTGTTTATGTTAGCCAACGATTATAAAATACAGCTACCAAAAGATGCTTTGTCTTATAAAATGGTTGATGGTTTGCGTTATAAAGATGAGATTTTAAATGAGCTAAAAAACATCACTGGTAAAGACAAAAAAAGCAATTTAAACACGATTAGCATTAACGATTACATTACCAATTTACCAGCAGAAATAACTTCAGGTAAAAATAAAATAGCTGTCATTTATGCCAATGGCGATATTGTTGGTGGCGAAGGTTCAGATCAACAAATTGGTTCAGAACGTATTTCCAGAGCAATTAGAAAAGCTCGCTTAGACGATGATATTAAAGCAATTGTTTTACGTGTAAATTCTGGTGGTGGTAGTGCATTAGCCTCTGACGTAATATGGAGAGAAGTTGTACTAAGCAAAAAAGTGAAACCTGTTATTGCTTCTTTTGGAGATGTTGCTGCTTCTGGCGGATATTACATTGGTTGTGCAGCTGATAGTATTTTTGTTCAGCCTAATACTATTACTGGTTCAATTGGTGTGTTTGGTATCATTCCTAACTTCCAAAACCTATTAAATAATAAATTAGGAATTACTTTTGACGGTGTTAAAACTGGCAAATATGCAGATATTATGAGCGTAAATCGTCCATTAACTGCTGGCGAACGTTTTATTATTCAAACTGATGTTAATCACGTTTATGATAGTTTTATCACTCGTGTTGCAGATGGCCGTAAAAAAACAAAAGCACAAGTGGATAGCATAGGAGGCGGTCATGTTTGGATTGGAACAGATGCTGTGAAAAATGGATTAGCAGATCGCTTAGGTAGTTTTAACGATGCTATAAAGGCAGCAGCTAAAAAAGCTAAATTATCAGATTTTAAAGTAGTAGAATATCCTGAAAAAATAGACCCATTGAAAGGTTTTTTATCTAGTGCAAAAGAAAATATTAGTGTGTATTATACTAAAAAAGAATTAGGAGAAAACTATCTTATCTTCAAGCAAATGCAAAAAGCAATTGTAAATTCTGGTGTTCAAGCTAGAATGGATTATGAAGTGAAAATAAAATAGTTTACTGTAATTTTCTCCATTCGGGATAAAGGATGAGATAGGTTTCGTTAACCGTCTCACCTTTTTTATGAACGATAATTGCTCTACTTATATCTCTAATAAATTCTACCGCTATTCCATTGTCTTTTGAATCATACAATAAAATCGTATCCCCTATTCCATCATTTACATACGTAGCAATTTTCTTAAAGTCAGCGTATTTTTCAGTAAAATTAGCGAGGGAATTCTCCGTATTTAAACCAGTAACTGTTGTGAATTTACTTGAATTCACTCTAATTTGTTTTACATCTTTCCCCATCATCGTACTATCAATATAAGAGGAATAAACAGCAATTTCATTCCTTCCATAGTTAGTATTCTTTTTACCATACCAAATACCCCATGCCTTTCCCATTGCTGCGTCGCCAGCATCTGGTTTACCTAAAATACTATCCAATTCATTTACGTTTTGCCCCAAATAAATTCGACCAATAGATTTACCAGGCGTAACCAAAAATTTTGCCTTTACACTATCGACTTCCAAACTATCAGCATTTAGTTTAATCGAATTAGAATTTGAATTGCATGAAAAAAGAGCTGCTAGGCAAGGAATTAAGAGATATTTAAGTTTCATCCTTAAAAAACAAAATAACTATCTTATTGTGTTAAATTTAATTTTAAGGTTTTAGTTTTATAATTTTACAACAATGGAAAACAAAACCATCTCACGTACATTAAGGCTTTTTTCGCAACTAATGGAGTTGAACGATGAAAATCCTTTTAAGATCAGATCTGTAGCTAATGCAGCATTTAAAATAGACAAACTTCCTTTTCCAATTGCTAAAAAACCTTTCGAAGAAATTGATAAAATTGATGGAATTGGCAAAAGCATAGCTGCAAAAATTATAGAACTATTAGAAACTGGATCTATCCAAGAACTAGAAAATAGTTTACAACAAATTCCAACAGGCGTGGTAGAAATGTTAAGCATAAAAGGTATTGGAGCAAAAAAGGTAGGGATAATTTGGCATGATCTGAACATAGAAAATGTCGGTGAACTTTATTACGCTTGCAACGAAAACCGGTTAATTGAAGCTAAAGGTTTTGGACTTAAAACTCAAGAAGAAATTAAACAAAAGATTGAGTTTAGAATGGCAGCCAATGGTAAAATGCTTTATGCACATGTAGAAGGAATTATAACTCAATTATCAACCGAATTATCTCTTTGGTTAAATAAAGTTGATACTTTGCCTTTAATTGGCATTGCCGGAGAATTTAGGCGTTGTGTAGAAATTATTGAGGAAGCTGTATTTATTATTGGATCAGATGATGTAGCTAGTCTTGTAGAAAAAATATATTCATTTGAACTTCTAGAATTTAAAAATACACAAGGAAATATATTTACCGCCTATACAGAAAGTGGTTTGCAAATTAGTTTGTCAATTGTACAAAAATCTGATTTTTATCTTCAGTATTTCAAGCTAACTGGAAATAAAAATCATGTAAATGAAGTTTTAACATTAGCGGGAAATGGTCCATTTGAAAGCGAAGAGGAAATTTACTCAAATGCTGGATTAGATTTCATTGAGCCAGAATTGCGTGAGGGTTTAGATGAAATTGAGTTAGCTAAGAAACATCTATTACCAAATCTAATTACCTATGCAGATTTAAATGGAAGCTTGCATAATCACTCTGATTGGAGTGATGGTGTGCATACGTTGGAAGAAATGGCAGTGTATTGCAAAGATGATTTAAAATTAGAATATTTAGGTATTTGCGACCATTCTAAATCTGCATTTTATGCCAAAGGATTAAATGAACAACGCGTTTATGCTCAGCATCAACAAATTGCGGAGTTAAATATCAAACTTGCTCCTTTTAAAATTTTTAAAGGAATTGAAAGCGATATTTTAAACGATGGTTCTTTAGATTATAGTGATGATATTTTAAAAACATTCGATTTTGTAGTAGCGTCAGTCCATAGTAATTTACGAATGGATGAAGAAAAAGCAACTACTCGATTAATTAAAGCCATAGAAAATCCGTACACGACTATTTTAGGCCATCCAACTGGGAGATTATTATTGAGCCGTAAAGGATATGAAATCGATTATAAAAAGGTAATTGACGCTTGTGCTGCAAATAATGTAGTGATTGAAATTAATGCTAATCCATTACGTTTAGATTTGGATTGGCGCTGGCATCGCTATGCGTTGGAAAAAGGTGTTTTACTTTCTATTAATCCAGATGCGCACCGTAAAGAAGGTTTTCATGACATGCGATTTGGAGTTATGGTAGCTCGCAAAGGTGGGTTAACTGCTGAAAAATGCTTAAATGCCTTTTCTTTAGCTGAGATTACCAACTACTTTAATCAAAAAAAAATATCTTTGTGAGATGATAAGTGAATTAGCCAATACAATTTTCAACCAATCCATTACTGATTATCACAAGTTCGATAATATAGATCAAATTGCCGTTAGCCCACATGACACTTCTAGTTTGGCGCATCTACTCTATTTAAAAAACTGGATTGATACCGCACAATGGCACATGGAAGATGTAGTTAGAAATCCAGAAATTGACCCCGTTGAAGGTTTAAATTGGAAAAGAAGAATTGATGCACAAAATCAGGTCCGTACCGATATGGTTGAATTTATTGACGGCTATTTTTTGGATTTATATAAAAGCATAACTCCTTTACCTAATGCAAAAATAAACACCGAAAGCCCTGCTTGGGCAATAGATCGTTTGTCTATTTTGGCACTTAAAATATATCACATGCGAGAAGAGGCCGAAAGACCTACTGCAACAGAAGAGCATCGCCAACAATGTTTACAAAAACTAACTACCTTATTGGCACAAAGAACCGATTTGTCCACTAGTATTGATGAGCTTTTAGCTGACATTGAAGCGGGTAAAAAGTACATGAAAGTGTACAAGCAAATGAAAATGTATAACGATCCTAGTTTAAATCCTATACTCTACAACAACCCCAAATAATGCCCTTAAAAGGTAAAATCATCATTTTACGTTTTTCTGCCATGGGCGATGTTGCTATGGTAGCATCTGTTTTACGGGAGTTTTCAGTTCAAAATCCAGAAGTTGAGTTGTTCATGATTAGTCGTGCTGCTTTTAAACCTTTTTTTGATGAAATAGAAAACTTAACCTTTCATGCCATTGAGCCGAAAACAACACATAAGGGCATTTTAGGTTTATATAAATTGTATAGCGAATTACGCAAATACAAAGCAACCGCAATAGCAGATTTACACGATAATTTACGCAGTAGAGTACTTTCCACTTTTTTCCGTTTAGCAGCTTATAAAATTGAAAGAATTGATAAAGGAAGAGATGAAAAAAGAGAATTAACTCGCTCAGAAAATAAAATTTTAAAACCCATAAAACAAACTGTAGAACGGTATGCAGATGTTTTTAGAGCTTTAGGCTTTAACCTAAAATTGAGCCATCAATTAGTTAGATTGGTTAAAAAAATTCCAGCAACTGCTGAAGAATTATTTATAAATAAAGCTGTAAAAAGAATAGGTATTTCACCTTTTGCGCAACATATTTATAAAGTCTATCCCTACGATAAAATGAGGGAAGTTATCGAACAATTAGATAACTTAGGTTATGAAATCTTTATTTTTGGCGGTGGAAATGAAGAAAAAGTAATCGCCAATGGCTGGAAAAATCAATTTAAAAATGTTAAAAATTTAATTGGTAAATTTACATTAAGAGAAGAACTTGATATTATTGCTAATCTTGATGTAATGCTAAGCATGGATTCAGCCGGAATGCATATGGCGTCTTTAATGGGTGTACCAATAATTTCTATTTGGGGGCCAACACATCCGTATGCTGGATTTTTGGGCTATGGTCAGTCGCTATCAAATTGCATTCAAATTGATCATCCCAATCGGCCAAATTCTATTTATGGAAACAAACCTTGCTTATGTGGTGTTTA
Organism: Pedobacter sp.; assembly: GCF_041662865.1. Classification (GTDB taxonomy): domain Bacteria; phylum Bacteroidota; class Bacteroidia; order Sphingobacteriales; family Sphingobacteriaceae; genus Pedobacter. Next base: position 26,604 of record NZ_JBAZRL010000002.1, on the reverse strand, counting down.
CCCTTGTATAGACTTAATTAGTCCTGAAAGCGTTGTAAATAAAGTAAAAGAAAGGGTGGAAAATGGCTAAACAATTACTAATAGTTCGACATGCAAAATCTGATTGGGGCGATGCAAGTTTACATGATTTCGATCGCCCTTTAAATAAAAGAGGACATGCCAATGCTCCGGAAATGGCACAGCGCTTAATTAAACAACAAATTGTTCCAGAATTAATAGTAAGCAGCCCAGCATTAAGAGCCTTAACTACTGCTAAATACTTTGCAGAGGCTTTGCAAATCTCTTCTGATGATATTCAGCAAGAATCCGAGATTTATGAAGCGAATGTAAAAGCTCTTTTATCAGTCATTTCTAATTTCGATGATGAATTGAACCAGATTGCTTTATTTGGGCATAATCCGGGTTTAACAGATTTGGCCAATTATTTAAGTAATGCACATATTTACAACATGCCTACGTGTAGTGTGGTACTTATAGAATTTCCATTTGATGATTGGGAAGAAATAAGTGCAAATACAGGAAAAGTTTTGTTGTTCGATTATCCGAAGAGTTTGGATGATTAAAATAACCCTCATTCATTAAATCAAGCAATTAAATGAGTAATATTCCTTTCCAATCCATAGACTGGAGCAAAATTGAGAAAACTGAACATCAAGGAGAAACTGGAATTTCATACTGGCAAACAATTCAATTTGAAGGTCTCCGCATGCGTTTAGTTGAATATTCTTCGGGTTATTTAGCAGATCATTGGTGTCAGAAAGGACATATCGTACATTGCTTGGAAGGAGAATTTAATAGCGAACTTGAAAATGGAGAAGTGTTTTTCTTAACCAGAGGGATGAGCTATATTGTTTCTGATGATTTAAGTTCTCATCGTTCTATATCGAAAAACGGAGTTAAATTGTTAATTATCGATGGTGATTTTTTGAAGTTAGATGGACATCCCTAATTGCTTATTTCTAGCAAAAAATTTAGTTTATGATCCATGTAAATTTGATTTTTTTGATTTAAAAATAGATAAAGAGAGTATCGAATATGATGCGTGTTCCTTTAAATTAAATGGGAAATCAATTCTACATCGAACAGCAAAAATAACTCCGACTAAAATTGGTCAGTTTGTTACCATTTGGAAAAGAAATAGTAATGGGCAAACTGAGCCATTTAATAGTAGTGATGTTTTTGATTTAATCATCATTAGTGCAAAAAATCAAAATTTATTCGGGCAATTCATATTCCCGAAATTCATTTTATTAGACAAAGGAATAATTTCTGATAGCAATAAGCAAGGTAAAAGGGGAATTAGAGTTTATCCCCCGTGGGATATAACTACTAGCAAACAAGCTCAAACTACACAGCAATGGCAACTAAATTATTTTATTGAAATCTCAGATTCTGAGATTAACTTAGAAAAGATAAAAAATCTGATAAAAATAAAATGATGTCAAAAAGACCTATACCATTCGATTTTGTGCTCGACTATCTATATCCTTTAGAGGTAGAAGTCAAATCTATGTTTGGTGTGTCAACTCTTTATGTGCACCATAAAATTGTATTGGCCTTGCGGGATAAGCCACAAGCTCCAGAAAGTAATGGGATATGGATTGCAACAAGTAAAGATCATCATGAAAGTTTGAGAAAGGATTTGCCATCAATAACCTCGATTCCTATATTGGGAGATGGAGAAACTGGATGGCAAATCTTATCTTCTGCAGATGATTACTTTGAAGAACAAGCGATCAAAATCTGCGAGATGATCAAGAAAAATGATCCTCGGATTGGGAAAATTCCAAAACCTAAAAAGAAAAAAGCCAATTAACTAGCTGTGATGATTAATTAATTGACTTATTCTTAAAATTTCAAATGTTTAACCGTTAAACCACCATTAATTAATTGTTTTAGCGAATCAATTCCTATTTTAAGATGACTTTCTACATAGTTAGTCGTTACAGAACTATCGCTTTCTGCAGTTTTTACACCTTCTGGTATCATCGGTTGATCTGAAACTAATAACAAAGCACCAGTTGGGATTTTGTTTGCAAAACCTGTAGTGAAAATCGTAGCGGTTTCCATATCTACGGCCATTGCACGTAAGGTTTTTAAGTATTTCTTAAATTCCTTATCATGTTCCCAAACTCTGCGGTTAGTGGTATAGCATGTTCCCGTCCAATAATCCCTAGAATGATCTCTAATGGTTGTTGAAATCGCTTTCTGCAAAGCAAAAGATGGTAATGCAGGTACTTCTGCAGGTAAGTAATCGTTTGACGTTCCTTCGCCCCTAATGGCTGCAATTGGCAAAATTAAATCGCCTAATTGATTTTTCTTTTTTAAACCACCGCATTTTCCTAAAAACAAAACTGCTTTTGGTGTAATTGCAGTTAATAAATCCATCATGGTGGCTGCTAGTGGACTTCCCATACCAAAGTTAATAATGGTAATTCCATTTGCTGTACAACTTTGCATTGGCTTATCTAAGCCCATAATTGGGGCATTATCGTTCCATTCAGAAAACATGGTTAAGTATTTACTGAAATTGGTCAATAAAATATATTTACCAAAATCTTCTAAGGGTCTACCTGTATAACGTGGCAACCAGTTTTTAACAATATCTTCTTTAGATTTTAAGCCTGATTTTACGGGAGTTTCTACTTCTTTTACTTTTTTAGCTTTCGCCACAATTTTTGCATCTTGTTTAACTTCTTTTTCTTCGTTCATCTTTTGTACTCCTTTTTATAAATATATCAAAATTAAATTAGTTTGGTTAATGGTCAATGGACTATCTACTAACAAACCAACGGGTTAAAAAAAATCCCCTAGATTTCTAGAGGATTAAATTTATGCTGCTTTTAGCTTCTTAAAATCGGCCTTTTCAAATTTTTCTATGGCGTAATCTAACGTAATGTGTAATTCTTTCACACTTTCATCAGATGGGGTGTCGTACATTGCATCCAACATAATTGCTTCGCAAATTGACCGCAATCCCCTCGCTCCTAGTTTATATTCCATTGCTTTATTTACAATGAAATCCAATACATCATCATCAAATTGAAGATTTACATTTTCATATTCAAATAACTTGGTGTATTGTCGCATTAGTGAGTTTTTAGGCTCTGTTAAAATGTTACGTAGTGCTTGTATATCTAAAGGGTTAAGGTGTGTTAAAACAGGTACACGACCAATTAGCTCTGGTATTAAACCGAAAGCTTTTAAATCTTGTGGTGTGATATACTTGTACAGATTTTTTAAATCTAATTCCGTATCATCCTTTTTAACTTTATAACCAACAGCTTGTGTACGCAAACGGTTTGCAATTTTACGCTCAATTCCATCAAATGCACCACCACAAATAAATAAAATATTGTTCGTGTTTACTGGTATCATCTTCTGGTCTGGATGTTTTCTTCCGCCCTGCGGTGGAACGTTTACAATTGTTCCTTCTAAAATCTTAAGTAACGCTTGTTGCACACCTTCTCCAGATACATCTCTAGTAATGGATGGATTATCGCTCTTACGGGCAACTTTATCCACCTCATCAATATAAACAATACCACGTTCTGCAGATGCTACATCATAATCTGCCGCCTGTAATAAACGAGTTAAAATACTTTCTACGTCTTCTCCAACATAACCAGCTTCTGTTAAAACCGTTGCATCTACAATACAAAACGGTACGTGAAGAATTTTAGCAATTGTTTTAGCTAATAATGTTTTTCCAGTTCCGGTTTCGCCAACTAACATGATGTTAGATTTTTCAATCTCTACTTCATCTTTATCAATTTTTTGACTTAAACGTTTGTAATGATTGTAAACTGCTACAGAAAGTACTTTTTTAGCATCATCCTGGCCAATTACATATTGATCAATGTGTGCTTTAATTTCTGCTGGCTTTAATAAAGTAAATGACTGATTAAATGAACCACCTTTTTTATTTCCTAGCTCTTGGGCTAATAAAACATTAGCCTGTGTTACACATTTGTCGCAAATGTATGCATCTAAGCCCTCAATAAGCATTAACGTTTCTTGCTTCGGAGAGTTACAAAAAGAGCAACGCGATTCTTTATTTTGTTTAGCCATTTTCTTTTTTTGTTGTGAGTTGTATGTTGCGTGTTTTGGGTTTGCAAGTCTAAACCTTCAACCTATAACTCGCAACCCGCAACTATTTTTATTTCGTCGATCCTAACACTTCATCAATCATACCAAAACTTTTAGCCTCGTCAGCTTTCATCCAGTAATCACGATCTGAAGCCTTTTCTACCCATTCGTAATTTTGTCCAGAATGAGTTGAAATGATATCATATAATTCTTTTTTCAATTTTAACATCTCTCTCAAGTTAATCTCCATATCTGAAGCTACACCTTGTGCGCCACCAGATGGTTGATGTATCATTACTCTTGAGTGTGTTAAGGCAGCACGTTTTCCTTTTGCGCCTGCTACCAATAAAACTGCACCCATTGATGCTGCCATACCTGTACAAATTGTTGCCACATCTGGTGTGATGTATTGCATGGTATCATAAATACCTAAACCTGCATATACCGAACCACCTGGCGAATTGATGTAAATTTGAATATCACGGTTGGCATCAGTTGATTGTAAGAACAACAATTGAGCTTGAATGATATTTGCATTTTGATCATAAATTGCATCTCCTAAAAAGATGATGCGATCCATCATTAAACGAGAGAAAACGTCCATTTGTGCAACATTTAACTGACGCTCTTCAATGATATAAGGTGTCATTGATTTTGGCGAATTGTTAGTTGCTCCAATATAACGATCTACATTTAATCCGTTAATTCTATGATGTTTAACTGCGTATTTTCTAAATTCTTCTTTATCTATTTTCATGATATTTATTATTTCTTTTTAATTGTCATGAAGCTATCTTACGATGGTTTCATAATATGGTGAAATATTTCTTTTTATATGTATCTAATTTGGTGTACTAAAAACGATTATCGTTAATGCTAAATTATTTAAATCTTCGAATAAATGAACAAATATTGGTCAGTTATATGCAATCTTCTTTTAAAGCTAGCATTTGAGTATACTGACACTGATTAATCAGCCAATTAGATAAAGCAAGAGCAGCTAAAAAAGCTGCTCTTAAAAAGATATCTTAATAGTGTTTGTCATGCTGAGCTTGCGAAGCATCTAATCTGGAAATTCTTCACTACGTTCTGAATGACAAGCCTTAGAAAATTATTTCAATGCTATAAACTTGTTATAATCAATGTCTTTTTTGTCTAAAGTTGCTACCGATTGTATGTATTCGAATACTTTTAACGCTTTAACCTCATCAAAAATACGATTAGCATTTTCTTTTTCTTGCAAGAAGGTAGTGGTGTATTGCGCTAACTGATCTTCAGGCATTGGTTGTGGGCTGTACATTCTAAACTGTGCATCTAAACGTTGTTTAGCAGTTTCGAAAACATCTTTATACTCAATTTTAATTCCGTTATCAGTAATGATTTTGTTTTCAATCAAAGTCCATTTAAGGTTCTTTGCAAAATCAGCATAACCTTGTTCTAACTCTTCGTCAGTTAATTTTTCGTTTGTAGCTTTTAACCATTTACGTAAAAATTCATCTGGCAATTGCATTTTAGTTTGTTCAGTCAATTGCGTATAAATATCGTTTTGTAATTTACGATCTGCATCTTGCTTAAACATGCTTTCAATTTCTTCAGTAATTTTAGCTCTAAAACCGGCTTCATCAGTTACTAAACCTGCACCAAATATTTTATCAAAGAACTCTTGATTTAAATCTGATTCTTCTAAACGATTAACATTTTTAACCGTTACTTGAAATTTCGATTTCAAATCTTTTGCATCCTCTTCGCCAATGTTTAACAATTTTGCAATTACTGTTTCATTGTTATCAAAAGCTTTTTGGATGTCTAACTCCAACACATCATCTTTCTTTAAACCTACTAACGATTTTAAAATCTTTTTATCAGTTACTAAATCTAAACGAATAGAGCCTGTGCTTGTAATACCGCCTTCAAAAATTGCTCCATCTGGAGAAAGTTGTGCCAAATCAGCATAAAGCACATCTCCTTCTGCCGAAACTTCAGGGTTTGTCATTTTGCCATAGCTTTTACGGATGTTTTTGATACGAGCTTCTAACGTTTCGTTATCTGCTTTTACATTGTATGCTAAGAATTTATCTTTCGAAGTAATTTCAACATCCACCTTTGGTGCTAACCCTAATTCGTAATTGAATTCAAATTCGTCTGTGTTATCCCATTTAAATTCTTTGGTGTCATCCATTACTGGTAAAGGTTGCCCTAAAACTTCAACTTTGTTATCTGTTAAGTGTTTAGATAAGTTTTCGCTTAACATATTGTTGATTTCTTCAACTAAAATGCTTTTGCCATACATTCTTTTCATGTGGGCAACTGGAACCATTCCTTTACGAAAACCAGGTAGATTTGCTTTTTTTGCTTGCTCTTTAAGTGCTTTTTCTACTCTTGGACTATAATCTTCAGGTGCGATAGTAATTTTTACTACTGCGTTTAAATCGTCAACTTTTTCCTGTGTGATATTCATTTCTTAATTTGAGTATGGAGATATGAGATTGAGATTTGAACTCAAAACACACATCGATTTACATTTAATTTCTTATCAATGTCTTTATAAAATTAAAACCGTTCTGACTTACATCGGAACGGCTTCATTTGTTTGTGCGGATGAAGGGACTCGAACCCCCACGCCGTGAAGCGCCAGATCCTAAGTCTGGTGCGGCTACCAATTACGCCACATCCGCAGTTAGGATTTATTTTGGATTGCAAAGATAGCGTTTTGCATCAATAAACAAAATTAAGATGATTTATTTTAACAAAAAAACTAGTCTAAATATTTAATTTTTAACAACCAATAGTTAATAAAACCTATATAGCTAATATACAGCGATTAAGGATTTAGGAAAGCAGTTGCAGTAAATTATTTGAAGATAGTCGGGCTTTCTAGCTTTACTTCGTGCTCGCTTCAATCCCGTTTAGTTAACGCAGGTTTTTGCTATTATTTAGGACTGCAAAGCGCCAAGAAAATGAACTTTTTCTACATGCTATCCTCCACGTTTGCAACGCGGATACGTGAATAAAGCATTTTCAATGCTTATTAATAATATAAAGCGATAAAATCACTTAACTCAAACATCCTCGTTACAAACGAGAACGATTTATGGAATGAGTTGCTAAAATCAAAGGCTAGCTAAACTAATGGTATCAGCAAAAAAACAATGAACATCCTTCGTTCATCTTACGTTCATCTTTCGTTTATCTTACGTTATTAATGTACTGCTTAACCTATATAATACCGTTACATAAATGAAGATAAAATTTGTTTGTTTGAAAAAACCCAATTTATCAAGAGAATTTAGTGAGGTTTGATTGCATAAACGCTTACCGTACATGTTTGCAAAACTGATGGTTTACAAATGATGAACTTTTAATTCATCCTGTAAATGAAAAAGATAATTTACCGCTTTAACTAGCCTACTTCCATACCAAGAAAACATTTCTCCATCTACTAATTTAACTTTTGCATTTGGTAGAGCTGACTCAATTTCTTTTAGATGTTTTTCTTTAAAAGGATAAGGTTCTGAAGAAAGGAATACCAGTTGGCAGTTGGTATTTTTCAGTTGTGAGAGACTAATTTCTGGATATCTACTTTGTTCAATCACATTGTTCAAGCCAATTTTTCGTAAAATATCATCAATGAAAGTATGTTGGCCGGCAAACATATAGGGATCTTTCCAAATTAAATAGGCAACGCTTTGATGGATGTTTTTTGTAACTGCTAGGGCTTGTAAATCTGTGAAGCCAGCATGAATGAGGTGATTTAAATAGGCTGCTTCAGGTTCTCGATTAACTAATTCTCCTATTTCGGTAATGGTTTTCATTGATTCTTCCAAGTTATGGATATCGCTCATCCAAACGGGAAATTCTTCCATTAATTCTTCTATTTCACTCTGTGTATTTTCTTCTTTATTACCGATAATTAGATCTGGTTTTAAATCTCTAATTTTTTCTATGAGCAGTTTTTTTGTTCCGCCAATTTTAGTTTTAGCTGCAAATTTTTCTATCGGGTGAATGCAAAATTTGGTTATACCAACAACTTCCTCATCGAGACCTAAATCAAATAACAATTCGGTTTGTGACGGCACAATGGAAACAATCCTTTTAGGTGGATAATTGATTATTATTTCATTACCTAGCTGATCTGTGAAGGTTCTTTGCATTTGGTAAAGTTATGGGTTTAATTGCATACTTGCAGTTGTTAGGTTCTTACTTGCAGGTGCTAGGTTCTTACTTGCAGGTGCTAGCTTCCTTCTTGCAGTTGCTAGGTTCTTACTTGCAGGCGCTAGGTTCCTACTTGCAGTTGTTAGGTTCTTACTTGCAGGCGCTAGGTTCTTACTTGCAGTTGCTAGGTTCCTACTTGCAGGTGCCAGGTTCCTACTTGCAGATGCTAGCTTCCTTCTTGCAGGTGCTAGATTCCTTCTTGCAGGCGCTAGGTTCCTACTTGCAGGTGCTAGGTTCTTACTTGCAGATTCGTATTAACTTTGTTTCTTACTCGTATTTAAGTGCCTTCACTGGATTTTCTTTAACTGCTCTGATGCTTTGTAAGCTCACGGTTAAAATGGTTAGGAGAATAATTGATAGGTTAACTACTATAAAAATACCAAAGGGCATATTAATGCGATAAGCAAAGCTATTGAACCATTTTTGCATATAGATATATGCTAAAATATCTGCCAATAGCATAGATACGAGTACTAATTTTACAAAATCTAAATTCAGTAATTTAAGTAAAGAGGCAGTTGTGGCGCCTAAAATTCTTCGCACTGCGATTTCTTTTATTCTCATTTTAGCGTTGAATGCGGCAAAACCAATTAATCCGAAAATTGAAACAATAAGTGTTACCATTCCGAAAGAGAAGATTATTTTTTCGCTGACTTCGTAACTGTTATTCATTTTTTCAAAAACCTCATCGGCATATACAAATTTTGGTTGAGCACCTGGATCTATAACTGCCCAAGCGGCTTTAATATCGGCCGTTGTTTGTTGTATATTTTGTGTACTTAAACGGAAAATAACATTGGCTCTCCAATGTGTTGGATAATCATTTACTAAATAAACAGTTGGCATAATTGCTTTGTCAAAACCATAGGCCTGAATGTCTTTTACTACGCCAACTACATTAATTTTTACTTTTTCACCGTTTCTATCGATGGCAATTTGATTATCATTTTTTGATAGCCCTAATTGTTTAAAAGCAGTTTCATTTAACACTATGCTTTGGATGGAATCTGTAGCTAATAATGTATAGTTATAGGATCTGCCTTGAATTATTTTTGCCCCAATAGCTTCAAAATAATTTGGATCAATATATCTAGATTCTACGCTTAGCGTTGTATTGTTAAATGTAATTTCATCAGAAAAACCAGAATCGTTAATTGGTTGTTCGGTTGCTCTTGTTACATCTTCAACCCCTTTTATAGCCAATAATCTATTTTTAATTCCTTCAAAACCTGCCGGATTTAAATGTCTTGTTTCGTATTTTGCTACTCGAATAGACATGAGCTGGTTTTTCTTTAGGCCCAAATCGCTCTGCTTCATGAAGTTTAATTGCGCATAGATTACTCCGAAACTTATCACTAAGGCAATAGCTACTGTAAATTGAAATACCACTAAAACTTTCCTTAAGCTTCCTATATGGGCTGATGTAGAAAAATTCCCTTTTAACACCTTAGCTGGTAAAAAACCTGCCAATACCATGGCTGGATAGGCTCCAGATAAAAATATAATACCAATTAAAATAAGGGTTACTTGACCCAGAATTAACCACACATCTGCGGAACTAAATAAGGTGAGATTATCTGATAAAATTTGATTGACTTGAGGTAGGATCAATTCGGCAAAGATTAAGGCCAATAGAAATGAAATGATGCATTGAATACCTGTTTCTGAGAAAAATTGTTGGATTAAACTCGATTTAAAAGCACCCAAAACTTTCTTTACGCCTACTTCTTTGGCTCTGGTTTGTGCTAATACCAAAGCTAAGTTTGTGTAATTAATGCAAGAAATGATAATTAGAAAAGAGGCAAGTGCGCATAAAATATAAATGGTGGTTTGCTTAGGATTGGTTGTATAAAAACTGCTTAAATTAAGGTTAGAAATAGGTTCTGTAATTAATTTAATTGCTGTGATACCTTCTTTTTCGTTTAAAATTTTAAGTGCTTGACTTTTTGTTGGGTTAAAATTAACATCGCTATTGCCGCTTTGCATTTTTGCGAAGGCGATGATATAGGCATCATTAATTTTTTGGATAGTTTTCTCTTGATTTACTCCATCTCTTAATTTAAAAATGGTGGTAAACGGAGTCATTGCTAATTGGTTGCCATATTCTTCTAGGTTCTCTTTAAAAATTAAATCAAAACCGAATGATGAGGGTTGTTTTCTATCGTCCCAAACAGCTTTGATCACTAACGGAACTTCTGGAAAATTTACTCCTCTATTATTGAATAGCACTTTGTTTAGCACATCTGCTGTTCCAAACATTTTTTCGGCGGCGGTGTAACTAATGGCAATGAACGTTTCACCTAAATAAATATCTTCCAATTTGCCATACACTGCTTGCAATGGATAAACCTTGAAGAAATTACTATCTACACTGGCAGATTCAAGTAATGTGTTATTTTCTTTATCTTCTTTTTTAACTCTAACCTCTTCTTTTCTTCCATTTATATTTCCAATACTTACTGCTTCTGCTTCATTAATTTGTTCGCTAATCACGTTAGAAAGCAAGCCTTTTATTTTGGAACCTTTGTTTTCCGAACCATTTTTTGTGAAATCTGCCGCTACAATATATGTTCTTTTTAAATCTGGATTCCACTTATCATATCCTGTTTCCTTATTAATATAAAGCAGGATAATCATAAATCCGGCTAAGCCAGCTGCTAAACCAAAGATATTAATGGCGCTATACGCTTTGTTTTTCCAAAGATTTCGCCAAGCGATTTTCAGGTTAAGTTTGAACATATATTTAGTTGGTTAGTTGTTGGTTGTTTGGTTGATTAGTTTTACATCTCTACTCGTATTTTATTGGTTAGTTTGTTTGTTATTTGGTTGATTAGCTTTACAGCTCTACTCGTATTTTATTGGTTAGTTTGTTGGTTGTTTGGTTGATTAGTTTTACATCTCTACTCGTATTTTATTGGTTAGTTTGTTGGTTATTTGGTTGATTAGCTTTACAGCTCTACTCGTATTTTATTGGTTAGTTTGTTGGTTGTTTGGTTGATTAGCTTTACATCTCTACTCGTATTTTATTGGTTAGTTTGTTGGTTGTTTGGTTTATTAGTTTACATCTCTATTCATATTTTAATGCATCTACTGGATTATTTACCGCAGCTTTTCTGGCTTGTAAACTCACTGTAAATACGGCGATAATTATGGATGTTAATGTTGCTATTGCAAAAGGCCAAAACGGCATATCAATTCTATAGGCAAATCCTTCTAGCCATTTACGTGTTAAAATAAAGGCTATGGGCCAACTTATTAAGTTTGCGATAATGACTAAGATTAGAAATGATTTATTAAGCATATTGATAATTTGGATATCTGATGCGCCTAATATTTTTCTGATAGCGATTTCTTTTGTTCTTCGCTTTGCCATGAATGTTGAGAGTGCGAACAAACCAAGTAGTGATAAGATAACAGAAATAATGCTAAAAAGAACTACTATTTGCATTAATCGCAGGGATGGCTTTAGCTCCTTTTGAAAGGAATCTTCTACTGAAGTATACATCATAGGGAAATCTGGATATACTTTTTTCCATTCTGCTGCTATGGTTTTTATTGCCGATTGATAATGGTCGTTATCAAACCGAATTAGTAAATTATTAGTATTGGAAGAGCCGCCTAAGTGGGTAACTTTGTAGATGGTTGGTAGCACTGCTTTTTCGAAACTTTCGTTGTTGTAGTCTTTAATTACACCAACAATTTGAAATGCTGAGGTGCCCGGACCGTTATTAAACGTTTTGCCTACCACATTTTTGCCCAGTAAATTTGCTGCCGATTGGTTTAAAACGACTGTGTTAATGGTATCCTGTGCATATTCTTTGGCAAAAATTCTTCCGCTTACTACTTTTACTCCCAGTGCAGGAAATGCATCCATGGTAACTGTTACGGTATTTATATCAAACTTTTGATTGTTATAAGTGATTTCTCTAGGTGTATTGAATGTATTGCCCATTACTTGGGTGGTGGTTGCCACATATTTTACTCCAGCAATCCGCTTCACAGTTTCTACAAAGGGATAGTCGGTATCGTAGTTTGTAGATATATTAATCAGTTTATCTCTATCGAAACCTAAATCTTTATTGGCCATGTAATTGTTTTGCTTGTACATTACGCCAATTCCAATTATAAAGGTTACGGCAATTATAAATTGTAATACAACTAAACCGTTTCTTAAAGCCATGCCACTAAAACCACTTTCGTAATTACCTTTTAATACTTTAACAGGATTGTATTTGGCTAAGATTATTGCTGGATAAAAACCTGCTAAGAAGGTGATGAATATAAATAAGCCAAATAATTGAGCTATAATAGGGAGTAGATGATTGCTATGCCAAAAGCTAAGTTGCACATCGAAATGCCTGCTAAATGAGGGCAATAATAACTCTACTAATATGATGGTTATAAATAAAGCAGTAAGTGTTTGGATGGCTGATTCGATTAAAAACTGTAGTACTAACTGCTTTTTGTAGGCTCCCAATACCTTTTTTACTCCAACTTCTTTAGCACGCTGAACAGATTGAGCTGTAGCTAAATTTACAAAGTTGATGACCGAAATAATTAGCAAAAAGATAGAAAGTGCTATAATGGGTTTTATTTTATCTAACCAATTTTCTGAAAATGACGGCGTTGAATATACCTCACTTAATGGAAGTGCTTTTAAGCCTGGTTTTCTGCTTTTTGCTTTATAAAAATCGTTGAAAGTTTCACCTCTAGCTTTTAATAGTGCTTTTTTATAATCTATGTATACATTTAACAGTGTTTTGTTTAACACGTTGGTGTCTATTTGTTTTTCTGTTTTAACGTAAATTCCAGTATAATTAGAGTTACCAATTTGGTCTGGATCTTTTTCTCTTTCTCCAGTATGTATAATGGCATTAAATGCTAAACTCTCTGAAGTTGATGGATCTTTAACTACGCCTGTAACAGTCATCAAGTTTCCTTCGTCGCTTCTCCATCTTACTAACTTTAACTGCCTACCTACTACTTTATCGGTACCAAATAACTGAATGGCTACGCTTTGTTTTAATACAATGGTATTAGGTGCATTGAGGGCTGTTAATCCGTCTCCATTAACGAATTGATAAGGAAACACCTTGAAGAATAGCGAATCTGCATCAACAATATCCTTCACGATCACAGGAGCATTTCTATCAATTTTTATCGAATACCCGTCTCCCCAACCTTTACTTGCTTTGGTTACATATTTGAACTGAGGCACCTTTTCTTTTAACACTCCGGCAATTCTGGATTCATTTATTTGCTGCCAGTATTGTTTATTATCAGGTGTAAAAAAATCATGGTACTCTCTTACCTGATATACATTTTTTAATTCCGGGCTCCATTTATCATAATTTGCTTCGTGATTTACAAATAATAATAAAAGAACGAAAGCGGTCAGTCCAACGGCTAACCCACCGATATTTATTGCTGCATAAACCTTGTTTTTAAATAAATTACGCAGAGCGATTTTTAAGTTAAGTTTGAACATAGCTGGTTGGTTAGTTTTTTGGATGTTTGGTTGGTTAGTTAACTACTGTTAATTTTTAACTGAAATGTCTTCTTTAATTACTCCATCTTCGATGGTTAATATTCTATTTCCGTATTGAGCATTCTTTTCAGAGTGTGTTACCTGAAGAATGGTGATGTTTTCTTCTTGATTTAATTTTCTAAATAAATCCATAATCTGTTCTGCTTGGGCAGACTGTAAATTTCCAGTTGGTTCATCGGCTAAAATTATTGATGGTTGTGCTACTAATGCTCTTGCAATGCCAACCAGTTGCTGTTGCCCGCCAGAAAGTTGATTAGGGAACAAATCCTTTTTTGCTACCATGTTAAATCTATCCAATACATCCGCTATGCGGCTTTTACGTTCTGCTCCAGGAATTTTCTTGTATAATAATGGTGCTTCAATATTTTCGGCAACTGTCATTTCATCAATTAAATGATAGGCTTGGAATACAAAACCAATGTGATTACGATATAACTCTATTCTTTTGCGTTCGTTCATTGCGGTTACATCTTCTCCCATAAAATGATATTCACCATAGGTTGGTTCTTCGAGCATTCCGAGAATATTTAACAAAGTCGATTTTCCAGCACCCGATGGGCCCATAATGGAAACAAATTCGCCTTGTTTTATACTAGTTGTTACGTGACGAAGGATGTAGCTTTTTACACCTTTATTAGCGTAATATTTTTCTATGTTTTTTAATTCGATCATCTTTTTAAGGTTAAAGGTGGAAAGCGGAAGGTAAAAGGTCATAGCGTACTTTACGCTGTACAACCTTCTACCTTCAACCTTTATTCATATTTCAACGCATCTATGGTATTTGCTTTGGCTGCTCTGTAGGATCTTAATGTTACTGTAATTAATGTAATCGTCATTGAAATAATCATGGCAACTATAAATGGCCAAACACTTAAGTCAATTCTATATTGGAAACCTGACAACCATTCTTTTACAAAGATATAAGCCACTGGCCATGCTATCATATTGGCGATTAAAACCATCCACATAAATGAACTGTTTAACATTTTGATAAGCTCCATATTAGATGCGCCTAAAACTTTACGAATAGCAATTTCACGCGTTCTTTGTGTTGCAACGAATGAAATCAGACCGAACAAACCAATAAATGAAATGAAGATGACTACACCTGCAAATACCTTGAATAGTGTACCCGTTACTTGTTCAGTGTGGTAATAGTTTGTGATTTCATCGTCTAAGAATTTCGCATCATAAACGTAATCTGGGAAATTAGCATTGAATGTTGCTTCGATCTCTTTCATGGTATTTACCAAATCTTTAGCTTCGAGTTTCACGGCGATAGAATTGTATCTATTCTTGCGAGAAAAAATGGCTATAGGAGCAATCGCATCATGTAATGAATAATTATTAAAATCTTTTACAACTCCAACAATTGGCCCTTTAGATCCCCATAAGTTTAATATTTTGCCTATGGCTTCATTTGGATTTTTAACATTCAGTTTTTTAAGGAGGGTCTCGTTAACTACAAACTCCTTAACAGTATCGCTTTTAGCCAATATTCTGCCTGCCACAATGGATAAGCCAAACGTATCAAAATATTTTTCGTCAGCTACTTTTACATTGACTTGGAAATCGGCACTTTTAGAACTATTATATGTAAAACTTGTTTCATTGTTACTTTGTGATGAAGGAGAAGCGCTATTGAACGATACATTTTTCACTCCTTTTTTTGCGAGGATTTGGTTTTTAATCGTTTCAAATTTTAGTTGGCTAACACTATCTCTAGGTATTTCTATGATAGCAATTGCTTTTGTATCGAACCCCAACGATTTATCACGGATGTAACTCATCTGTTTGATAATGATGAGAGTGCTCACGATTAATATTGCTGTAATTGCAAATTGCACCACTACTAAGGTTTTACGTAAACCAACTCCGCCAGCGTTTGCTGTGCTTACTCTATTTTTAATGGCTAATGCTGGGCTAAAACCAGACATTACTAGTGCTGGATATAAGCCTGCAAGAAAACTTACCAGGATTAACATCGACAATAAGAACACAAAAACGATAGGATGACTAAATAATTCGAACGTAACGTTTGCTCCGAAGAGGCTTTCCATTCCTGGAAGCGCCAACTCCGTTAATACACATGCAATTAATAATGCTATTAGTGTAATTAAAGAGGTTTCGCTTAAAAATTGTGTGATTAACTGTTTGCGTCTGCTGCCCATTACTTTACGAACACCTACTTCTTTTGAGCGACTAACAGCTTGTGCTGTGGCTAAATTAATAAAATTGATGCATGCTGTAAGTAGCAAGAAAAGTCCGATTATACTGATACCCCATAATTGCTTATATGGTGTAGTTACATCTGCAAAGTTGCCATATTTATCGTTATGGTGAATATCACTTAAAGCTTGAAATTGGTGACCAACTTGACCTGGTGCATTAGGGTCATGTTCGTATTTTCTACTAAATTGTTTGAGCTGAGCCGTTACTTGATTAACTGTAACACTAGGTTTTAGCAATACATAACATTCCGAATTTGATGCTACTGATCCCCATTCTTTCAAATTTCTATTTTGATAGCTTGCATAGCTAAATATGATATTAATCGGGAAGCTACTGTTAGGTCCATTTTCTTTGATGATACCTGTTACTTTAAAATCTGTTTTATTATTAAGTGTAATGCTTTTTCCTACAGCTTTGTGCCAATCGCCAAAGTAATCAGTTGCTGTTTTTTCTGTTAACACCACCTGATTAGGTGCGTTTAAAGATTGGTTAGGGTTTCCGTAAAGCCATTTATGCTTGAAAATTTCGAAAAAGCTTGGTTCTGCATAATACACATCTTCAGATTTCTTTATTTCTGATTTTCCAGCTTCAGCTTTAATTTTTATTGTTCCACCATCGCGTTGTATAGATGCTACTTTTTCGAATTGAGAAAAATCATTGCGTAATGCTGGACCCATGGGAAGTGGAACTCCTTGAGAAAAGAATTCATTTCCATCTGTATATTTCCATTCGGTAACTGCTCTATAAATGCGATCGCTATTTGCAAAATCTTTATCGTAGCTAGTTTCATACCTCACAAAAATAAAGATGAGAATACAACTAGCTAAACCTATAGAAAGGCCAAAAACGTTTATTGCTGTGTACCCTTTATATTTCCATAGGTTTCTAAGGGCAATTTTTAGGTTTAATTTAAACATCTTGTATATTGTGGTTAAATAGTTTGTTTGGTTTATTATTCGTATTTCAGGGCATCTACAGGGTTTGATTTTACCGCTTTTTGCGCTTGAATACTTACTGTAATTACTGTTAGAAGAATTGTTATTATCGCACTCAGAACAAAAGGAAGTATGGGCATATCTATCCGATAAGCAAAAGTTGCTAACCATTTCTTTGTTAAAATATAGGCTAATGGCCAAGCAATTAAATTGGCTATTATTACCATTACAAAAAACGAAGTATTGATTAGTTTAAAAATTTGCAGGTTATCTGCGCCAAGTATTTTTCGAACTGCTATTTCTTTTATTCTGCCATTGGTGATATATTTCGCAAAAGCATATAAGCCCAGTATAGCAATGAAAATAGTGATTAATGCCGCTACAAAAAACACCGATTGTAGTTGTTCTTGTTTTTTAAAAAGTTTACCATAAAGTTCATCTAAAAACTCGTATCTAAAATTTTCGCCATCTAGTTTATTTATTGTAGGCCATTGCGATTTTAAAGTGGCTAAGGCGGTTGACATGTGTTGTGCTTCTATTTTAAGTAAAATTTGTGTTTTACTATTTCCACATGGATTTTTCATGGCATATATTGTTGGTTTTACAGCTTCTTGAAATCCTTGTGTTTTAAAATCTTTAATAACACCAACAATTTTATAGTCGGTATTACAACCTCTAATTACTTTTCCAATTGGATCTTTTAAGTTGTATTTTGCTATGGCGCTTTCATTTAAAATTGCAGAATTCGCTGTATCTGCATTAAAGGTTTTTGAAAATAATCTACCTTCTTTTAATTTAATACTTAGCGTTTCAAAGTAATCAAAATCGACATCTAGAAACTCAATGTTTGCTTCATTACCATCAATACTATACCCATTAGATCCATTTTCTGCACCCACAGGAATTTCTGAAGCTACAGTTGCCGATTTTACACCTTCAATTTTTAACATCTTTTCACGTACTGGTTCGAAATCTTTTGCTGTATTAAAATAAGTAAGGTTCTTTATGTTAACCACTTGATTGGTGTTAAAACCAACATCTTCTGTACGCATGTATTTTAATTGAGAATTGATGGTTAACAATCCTATAATAAAAATAACAGCAATGGTAAATTGCATTACCAATAGCCCATTTCTTAACCAATAACTTTTTTTAGTTGTAGAGAAGTTACCTTTTAAAACTGCCGCAGGATTGAATTTTGATAATACCATGGATGGATATAATCCTGCAACAATGGTAATAAAGAGTAGCACTAAAATTAATTGCCAAAACAAGTTGTTTTCAAATCTCCATATAGTTAAATCGACCATAAAAAGGGAGTTAAACTTAGGCAAAACAATCTCTGCTAATATTAACCCTAATAGGGTGGCAATAAAACATTGCATAAAAATTTCCAATAAAAACTGAATAGTTAATTGAAAACGATAGGCGCCCATCACTTTTTTTACACCAACTTCTTTCGCTCTTTTAGTAGCTTGAGCAATGCTTAAATTAGTAAAATTGATACCAGCAATAACTAAAATTAAAAACCCTAAAACCGAGATAGCAATCAATATTTTATAGTTAGCATCACTCCCTGCCTTTGGTTTAAGGTGAAGGTTTTTTAAAGGATCTAAAAAAACACTTATTGCTTTAATTTCATTAATAGTTGTTTGGTCAGTTTCTCCTTTTAATAATTCCTTTCTATATAAGGATGTTATTTTTGCTTGAAGGTTTTCAATGTCTGTTCCATCTTTTACTTGTATATAGGTGTTGTAATTGTTGTAACCATAATTAAGATAGGTATCCAATTCTTTGGCAATAGCCACACCATCATATATTAAATTAGATTGCGGGTTAGTTGAAATAGTACCACTTATAGTTGCAGTATGCCCTGAAGATTTACCTCCAACTGCTACAATCTCTGGTTTGTTATCTTTCTTATTAGGAAATAGGGTTTTCATGCCCTCATTATTAACATACATTAGTCTGTTATCTGCATGTGGCTCGGTTAAGCCTCCGCTTGGTTTAAGATCAAACATTTGCGCTGCATTATAATCAAGGATCAGACAGTTCTTCATGAAAAACACTTGAGCATCTTTTGATAATGCAAATTCGAAACCAGCAGCCTTTGTAACACCTACTTTTTCTACCTCACCAAAATTTTGCTTAATTGCTTTAGCTAATGGTGGAGCAGTAAAATTTGTTTTAAAATCTGGGTATATTCTACCTACCAAATAAATATTTTTATAATTTGGGATCTTCTTGTCAAAGCTAGTTTCATAAGTAGCATATAACATTACTAGGATAAATGCTGCTAAGGCAATTGCCAATCCCCCAATATTTATTGCTGTAATTCCTTTATTCTTCCAAAGGTTTCGCAGTGCGATTTTAAAATTTAATTTGAACATATTTTTGGGTATAAATTATTCGTATTTAAGTGCGTCTATTGGGTTTGCCCTAGCCACTTTTATAGATTGGATGCTTACTGTTAAAACTGCAATTAAAATGGATATTACAATGGCTAATGCAAAAGGCAAGAATGAAATAGGTACTCGGTATTCGAAAGCAGAAAGCCAGCGATTAATAATGATATAAGCTAATGGGAAGGCAATAACATTTGCGATGGCTACTAATTTTATGAAATCTTTATTTAACAAGGTGAGGATATTTCCTGTACTTGCTCCTAAAACTTTACGAATGCTAATTTCTTTTTTACGTTGTTCTGCCATAAATAAGGCTAAACCAAGCAAACCTAAACAAGAAATAAAGATGGCAAAACCACCGAACCAGTTAGATAGCGTTCCTAAAAGTTTCTCGTCTTGGAACTTAATAGCGAATGATGCATTTACAAATTTTCGATTTACAGGGTAATTTGGTTCGATCCTTTTAACCAATTCATCTATTTTTTCCAATGATGAACTGATATTTTGATTAGGGTTTAAACGTGCAATAATTACCTTAACATCGCTATTACTTTGATAAAAAATCATGGGTGCCACTTTTTGGTATGCACTTTCTACTACAAAATCTTTTACCACACCAACATTAGTAACTTTTGTATCTCCCCATGAAATTACAGCACCAACAGGATTTTTTAATCGCATCATTTTTACAGCTGCTTCATTTAAAAGAACGCTACTGGTATCATTAGGAAATTTTGAAGAAAATTCTCTACCACTAATTATTTCCGTTCCAATAGTTTCAGTAAAATCATACCCTATTGCTCTATGGTTAAATAAAATGCTTTCATTAGGGTTTTTGCCTGGCCATGATATGTTTGTGGTATTGTTACCATTTTCGGTAATATCTTTACTAAAAAAAGTAACATGAGATGCTGCGCCCGATTTTAAAAGTTGAGTTTTAAGTAATTCTAGTTTATTTGCCTCAGCCATTTTACCTTCTACTGCAATTTGAATCAAATTAGATTGATCATAACCAATCGGCTTATTTTTAACATAATTTAATTGCTGATAAATTACCGCAGTACATACAATTAAGCAGGCAGCAAAAACAAATTGTCCTACCACTAATACTTTCCTTACAGAAACGGATGAATCTGTTTTAATTTTAAAGCCTTTTAATACTTTAATTGGTTCAAAAGAAGACAAGTATAACGCAGGATAACTTCCAGCAATAAACCCAGTGAAAATCATTAAGACTAAAAGCGTTATCCAAAATCCACCATTCGTGTAATCGATTGTTAACTCAATATTTAATAAATTATTAAAGTATGGTAAACTGATTTCGACAAGAATAAAGGCTAAAACCGTTGAAATAAACGTAATAAGAACAGATTCTAGTAAGAATTGATTGATTAATGATTTACGTGTAGAGCCAATTGCTTTTCGAACCCCAACTTCTTTTGCCCTACCTTCAGAACGAGCAGTAGATAAATTCATGAAGTTTACACAAGCAATTAACAAGATACAAACTGCCAATAATAGAAATATTTTAAGTTGATCTATTTTACCGCCAACAGACTTACCATTTTCAAAATCAGCATATAAATGCCATTTAGTTATAGGATGCAATAAGGCCTCTGCTTTGTTTCCATTCTGATTACGTTTATAAATTCCCTGCATTGCAGCATTCGCTTGTCCGAAGAATTTATTATCCTTTAACTGAACCATGGTTAGACACATGTTGTTACCCCAATTGTTATCTTTTGCCCAAGTTTCTCTCTTTACAAAAAGTTCCCAAGGCATTAAACACTCGAAGTTTATGCTGTTATTAGCTGGCACATCTTCAATAACTGCTTCTACTTTTAAAACATCTTGATTTTCCAGCTTTACAGTTTTATTTATAGGGTCTTCATCACCAAATAGCTTTTTAGCAAAAGATTTAGTAAGGATAATTGTATTTACATCTTTTAAAACCTGCTTTGGATTACCTTTAATAAATTTATAATCCAATATTTTGGTAAATGATGGATCAGCAAAGACTGCCTTAGCACTCAATTTAGTGTCGCCAACAGTAATTAAATTTGGCCTTGGATAGGTAGAATGTGATGCATATTTAACTCCGGGGATTTTCTCTTGCACCTCACTAGCCATCACATTAGGTGTCCATGCCCAGCTAAAAGTTTTACCATTTGCAACTGCATTTTGATAAACTACATAAGTTTTATCATGATTAGAAAATTGCTTATCGTAACTCCATTCATAAGCAACATAAATCAATAATATCATGCAACTAGCCAACCCAATCGCTAACCCACCAATATTAATCAATGAAAAGCCTTTATTCTTCCAAAGGTTTCGCAGTGCGATTTTAAAATTTAATTTGAACATATTTTTGAGTTTTAAAGGCAATCAATTATTCATATTTTAAAGCATCTACCGGATTAGCCTTAGCCGATTTATAGGCTTGAAAACTAACCGTAAACAATGCTATTAGTAAAGTTCCAATTGCTGCTATTAACATAATCCACCAGCTTATTTCGGTATGGTATTCGAAATTTGTTAGCCATTTTCCCATTGCATAATAGCTTAGCGGAACGGCAATAATAATTGCTACTACAATCATTTTGATAAAGGATAAGGATAGTAATTGCATCAAATTAGTAACTGATGCACCAAGTACTTTACGAACTCCAAATTCTTTTGTGCGCTGTTCTGCGCTATAGGCAACTAAGCCGAATAAACCCAAACAAGAAACAAAAATTGCCAATCCACCGAAAAGGTTTGATAAAATGCCAAGTGTTTTTTCTTTTTCTAACAAAGTCGAATAGGTTTCATCTAAAAAATTAATTTCTACCGGATATGCTGGATTTATTTCCTTTGTAATCGCTGTAATTGTTGACACATTATCTTGCAAATTATTAGCAGGATTTAATTTCATAGTAATGAAACTTGTATACTTATCATTAAAGTAAAGTATCATTGGATTATTTGATTTATAAGGCGAATCGAATATGTAATCATCAAAAACACCAACAATATTGCGTTTATCTCCAAAAATGGTCAAGTTTTGTCCAACAGGATTTTTCAAATTCATTACTTTAGCAGCAGATGCACTGATTAATACAGCTGCAGTATCAGAAGCAAATTTCTCTGAGAAATCTCGTCCGCTTATTAATTTTACGCCATTGGTTTTAATAAAATCATAACCGGCTTCAACCTTGTTAAACATGGTGAGGTTATTTTCCTGCACCATGCCTGGCCAACGCACATCGATAAAATTTGAACCGTGATGAGCTAATTTAGTAGACGATTTATTAATGCTAGTGATAGCGCCAGATCTCAATAATTTTTCTTTGTAAACTTCAAATTGAGGTCGCAATTGACCATCTTGAGGGATTTCGATTAGTGCATTAATATCTACACCAAGCGGTCTGTTTTTAATGTATTGGATTTGGCGATAAATAACTAATGTTGAAATAATTAGAATAATTGCAAAGCAAAATTGGCCTACTACTAATACTTGTCTTAAACTAATTGAGAAAATGGAATTTGAACTTACTTTCTTCTTTAATGTTTGAATAGGGTTAAAAGATGAAAGATAAAATGCAGGATAACTGCCCGCTAATAATCCTGTTGCTAAAACGATCGCTATAATCCCAATCCAACTTGATGTGTTAAAATATCCAATGCTTAATTTTATATGAAGCAATTCGTTAAAAGTTGGCAATAAGATTTCTAACAAAGCAATGGCTAAAATGATGGCTAGTACAGTAAGCACCATCGATTCGGTTAAAAATTGCATAATTAATGAGCTGCGATTTGCGCCGATAGTCTTTTTTATCCCAACTTCCTTGGCTCTTTTTTCTGACTTAGCCGTAGCCATATTCATAAAATTGATACAAGCGATAAGTAGAATACCAAAAGCTAGGCCCATAAACAGCCAAATTTGTTCAATATCACCACCTACACTTTTTCCGTTTTCAAATTTTCCATACAAATGAAGTTTTGCGTAAGGAAATGCCATAAAAGGCTGTGCAGTTGTTTTATTATTCGCTTTAACCGCTTCTTCAATTTTCTTATTAACTACATTAATATCAACACCTGGATCAAGTGAAAACATCGTTACATAGCTATAATTACCCCATCCTAAAGTTTTAGCATCTCCATCAACCATCTCATAAAATGACCAAGGCATTAAAAAATCAAACTTCATTGAAGTATTGTCTGGCATATCTTTAATTACACCAGTAACAGTTAAGTCTTCTTGATCTTGGTAGCGCACCGTTTTATTTAGTGCATTTGAGGTACCAAATAAAATCTTAGCCATAGTTTCGGTAAGAATAACCGATTTTGGATTTTGCATTGCTGTAGCAGCATTTCCAACTATAAACTCGTAATCGAATAATCTTAAGATGTTTGGCTCGGCAAATTTTGCGTCTTTTTTAAAAGCATTTTCACCATTGGCAATTAAACTCCTTTTGATGTAGTTCATTCGTGCCAAATTTTTAATTTCTGGAACTCTTTCTTTCAGTAATGGTCCTAAAGCAGTTGTTGTGCCTTCAAATGTTTTTGCAATGTTTCCACTATCATCTGGAATATTTGTCATTACAGTATATACATTTGCCGAGTTTTTAGCTTGCTTATCAAAACCCCACTCATAAGTAACATATACCAATAACATTAAACATGCGGCTAAACCAATAGCTAAGCCTATTAAATTTATAAATGAAGAAGTTTTGTTCTTCCACAAGTTGCGCAAAGCGATTTTTAAGTTTAGTTTAAACATAATTGTGTTGCAGGTTATGGGTTACGTGTTGTGAGCCCAGACTTTCACCTGCAACTCGAAACTTGTAACTTAATTAAATCAATTCTTCTGTTCTTCCTTTATTAATTTTTTCAGAAATTACATGACCGTCTTTTAGGTTGATAATTCTGTTTGAGAAACTCGCATCATGACTAGAGTGCGTAACCATCACGATAGTTGTTCCAGTTTCATTTAACTCACAAAGCAATTCCATAACTTCGTTACCGTGTGTACTATCCAAATTTCCTGTTGGCTCATCGGCTAAAACTAATTTTGGTTTAGTAACCAAGGCACGAGCAACAGCAACACGTTGTTGCTGACCACCTGATAACTGTTGTGGGAAATGACCTGAACGATTTACAATATTCATTCTGCCGATAATTTCATTCACTAATTTTTTGCGCTCACCTGCAGGAACTTTGTTATAAATTAAAGGCAATTCGATGTTTTCAAATACAGTCAATTCATCAATTAAGTTGAAGTTTTGAAATACGAAACCCATATTTCGTTTTCTAAAATTTGAACGTTCTCTATCATTTAAGGTTAAGAGCTCAGTTTCTACAAATTTATAACTACCGCTTTCAGGCTTATCCAAAAGACCCATTACGTTCAACAAAGTTGATTTTCCGCAACCTGAAGGGCCCATAATAGAAACAAATTCGCCTTCTTTTACATGAAGGTTAATTCCATTTAACGCAGTAGTTTCGATTTCTTCTGTTTTGTAAACTTTTTCCAGATTTTCAATTTTTATCATTGCTGTATTTTTATCGGTTTATATTTTTAAAGGTTGGTGCTCCGATCAACGCACCTGATACAGAGCTTAACCAACCTAAATTTTTCTTTACTTAAATTCTACTTATTAATTTCTATCACATCGTATTGACTAAACTGATCATATGATGATGTGATTACGTCTTCATCTTTTTGTAATCCTTCTAAAACTTCATAATACAAATAGTTTTTCCGTCCAATTTTCACATTTCTCTTAG
The DNA here is from genome assembly GCF_041662865.1 of Pedobacter sp. Lineage (GTDB taxonomy): Bacteria > Bacteroidota > Bacteroidia > Sphingobacteriales > Sphingobacteriaceae > Pedobacter. The sequence continues at coordinate 1,411 of NZ_JBAZRL010000002.1, read as the reverse complement.
TTGCTTTTCCATCTTTTATTACAAATACCCAACTTCCGCCAGTACTTTGGAAGAACTGTCCTTGGGCTAATAAAAGCGATTTACTATTGTCTGATAAAGTCAATTTTACCTGCATCGATAATCCGCGTCTTAATTCATCTGGCGATTTGTCTTCAAATGATAATTCTACTTGAAACTGACCTGAAATAACCTCTGGAATTACCTTTCTAACAGTAAGTGAATATGTTTTACCATTGAACTCACATTGAGCAGTTTGTCCTTCTTTTACACGATTCAGATAATATTCATCAACACCTGCTTGTAATTTATACCCTTGTAGAACATCAATTTTTCCAAGCATCTCATTTGCTCCATAAGATTTACCAATGATAGGATCATAAGATGATAACCGACCTGAAACTGGCGCTTTAATCGTCATATTTTCAATATTTTGTCGGATAGTTTGCAAACTTTCATTCATTCTCGAAATAGAAACCTCAATTTGCTGTAATTGCATTACACGACTTTGATTTTCTTGCTTAACAGCTTGCTTTAATAAAGTTTTTCTGCCTTGATAATATTCATAGTCTTGGCTTGAAGTATTAAATTCTTCTTTCGTAATTACCTTTTTAGAAAATAAGGCGCTATCAATTTTATATTTACGCGTAGCAGTCCTTAAGCTATTTTCAATATCCATCATATCTTGACTCATCACTCGCTGGTTTTGTTCCAAATCCAATCTCAACTTACGCAATTGATTAATTTGCTCTGTAATACTGGTTTCGCTAGCCGTATAATTAGATAATGCATTTGGATTTGCAATGCGTAGCAATGGAGTTCCCGCCATAACGGTGGCGCCATTCTCAGTAAAAATCTGCGCAACAGTTCCACCTTCAGATGAACTTACAATTACTGAAGTTAGCGGTACTACACTAGCGTTCAATAAAACCACATCTTCAAAATCTCCATATTGTACTTTACTGATAGTAATTTTATCAGCATCAGCTTTATAAACTTTGTTTAAGGATAAACTGTACCCGTACGCTACTAAGCCTATAAAAATCACAACGCCAACAATAATTAATATTGACTTCTTATTAAATTTCTTTTTCTGTATTACTTTGTCCATTTAGCTATATACTATTATTGCTAAGCCATTTGCCAAGTTTATGCCAAGAGCGAAATAAATTTTAATCACCTGTAAATCAATTAATTAAAATTAATATATAAAATTCAATGTTCAATATCGAACAGTAATTGTACATGATCGAACAGTTTCAATTAATTTTGAATATGATAGATGCCTATATATTAGTAATTGATGATGACGATGACATCCTATTAAGTGCTAGGCTTTTTTTAAAACAGCATTTTAATCAAATTCTTACGTGTAAATCGCCACGAGAAATTAATGTCTTATTAAGTAAAAATG
>NZ_JBAZRL010000001.1:0-188586 GCF_041662865.1 Pedobacter sp. | reverse complement strand
TTTGCGTGATGGGAAATGTCCTTTGCGTAATGGGAAAAGCTCTTTGCGTGATGGGAAAAGCTCTTTGCGTAATGGGAAATGTCCTTTGCGTAATGGGAGATTGACATTTCCCATTGGGAAAAACCAAATTTCTATATCGAAACGTGCTTAAACTACGCTTTTTGATTAACAAATTACAGTTTTTGCATTATGCTGTTACATATATCCTATTTGTACTGTTTTTACGCCAATAGGTTAAATAATGCTCATACTATCCCTTATGAACCAGTCTAATGCGCAATCATTTTCCCTTATTTACTTTGGTATTGGCTTTAGGCAATACATCCCGGCTTTACGATGAAAAATATGAAAATACATAAATTGATTTTAAGCTATTCGAAACTATGAAAGTGGTTTCAAGAGATTAAATTCGTCGCGAACTACCTCTTACCTTTTCTAATCAAATATCTAACTCCAAAAAACAATAAAAAACCTAATGCAATAATTGCCCACAAGCGTGATAAACCTAAAAGAAATTCTTTAAAATACACCCAGCCATCAATAATGTTTAAACCTAAACGTTGAAAGAAACCTGGGCGATAATCGTATAAATTATCGTTACCAACAATTAAGGTGTTCACCGTATTATCTTGGTAGAAATTAAGTGTAATTGTGCTAAATTTTACGCGATTATCGATATTCATATTCTCGATTTTCTTATCCACATAATCGTCTTTTATATACAATGATGTTTCTACATTGTTCCCTTTTCGAGTTGCTGTTTTATTGATAGTATTCATCGCATCAACTCTGTTTTGAACTTTTAATTTATTTGCCAAATAGGCGATGCTTTGATCATCCATTTTCATTGCTTGATGATCAACAAACACAGCCATTTTTGCAACTGAATTTGTAAAATCATCCAGTTTTTCTGAAGGAATTTTTGCAATTAGAAATCCTTCTTTACGGTAAGAAGTAATTTCTTTCAAAGAATCTATACTGTATTTTACTTTGTCACTTTCTTGGATGGAGCTTTCAATCGAAAACTCAGCAATTGTCCCACCTTGTGTTTTTATGGTAGCACTTAATTGTTCTTTTGTTTTTTGAACGTCTTTAACTCGAAACCGCATATCTGCAGTCTTTATAATTTTTGCAGTTGAAGTTGTGTCAATAGATGCTATAGTATCGACTGCCATTACATTCTCTGAACTAGCGTAATCTGTCTTCTTAGCATTGCAGCCAAATATAACTATGACGATAGCGGCACAAAATAAATATCTTTTCATTATTTCTATTTGTTTAGGGTTTACAAAACTTAGTGCAATTGATATAGTTCACCCATAGCATTACAGCATTAAAATTTTGTTTAATTTACTTGTACCGGCCGGTATTGCTTAATGCCAATAGGATGTAGAAGTAACCTTAATTTCTCACGAGTAACAGAAATAATACGAAATAAAAAATCCTTCCCGATTTAGATCGAGAAGGATTTATACCTATAAAATGATTTCTTTATTTTGCGTCTAAAATCTTAAAAACAGCTCTGAAGCTCCAGATTGTACCAATTAATAAGATTGCCCAACATGCAATTGAAAGTGCAGTTGAATCGAAAGCAAAGCGTCCAAAAACACCTACAACACCAATTAAAATTCCAACTAGTAATGATTTATATATCGAAACTTGATTAGCAGATTTCATGCTTTGATCTCTTTCTTCAGATTGTTCCATTGTTTTTTCTTTTAAAATTTCTGCTACAAAAATAATATTAATTAACTAAAATCAGCATACAATTTAATAACTTTTCAGCTTATCAAATCTTTGTTTTGCTTTGTCCGCTTCGTTCAATTTATCACCTTTATATAAAAGCTTTTCCCAATCCCCATACATAGGATTTGGCAATACGATAAACTTCGTTCCAAATAGATTTTGTAGCATATTAACTTGTTCTTTTGTATCTTTTCCTTCACGATAAAATACATTTGAAAAATCGCTTAAATTATCTCCGCACAATAATAAAATGTTATATTTTTCAAGTATTTTTTGTCTGCGTGGTTCTTTATCCGAAGTGGTATTTTTTAACAATAAATGCGCTTCATCAGCATACGGAAATCCAAATTTTTGTAAGTTCTTTAATGTGCCATCATGGTCTGCAACTTCTCTATTGGTTACATAAAAAGTTTCTACGTTCTTACTAGCTGCAAATTTCAAAAATGCTAAAGCTCCAGGAACAGTATCAGCTTGCGCTAAAGAAGTCCATTGAGTCCAATCCTTTTGCACATAACTCACTCCATTTTTCACTTCGTGTCCTTGAAAAGCTGAATTATCTAAAATGGTTTCATCAGCATCTACAATTACACAGTTCGGTTTAGTATTCGCCTGATTCCATAATGCTTCTTTTAAAGATAATCGAGCAAAGTTATATGCCTGAAAAGACAATGCTCTATATTCGCCGCTATACTGTTGCCATAAAACTGCGTTGGTATAGTCTCTGCTTGGTGTAAGTGCCTGTGCAAATGATAATATAGGTAGAATGCTAAGCATCCAAAATATAAACTGTTTTTTCATTGATTTTTGTTTTACTCAAAGATAAGAGTTAGAAATGTCTTAAAAACAAAAAACCCTCATCAATTAAGATAAGGGTTTTATATTTTAAACTTAGCCCAATTAACAATTGAACTATGAACAATAAATTATCCGTTCAATGCTGCTGCACCACTCACAATCTCTGTTAACTCTGTTGTAATTGCAGCCTGACGAGCTTGGTTATATGCTAACTTTAATGCTTTAATTAAATCTCCAGCATTTTCTGTTGCTTTATCCATTGATGTCATACGAGCACCATGTTCTGAAGCATGAGAATCTAATACTGCTTTATATAATTGTGTTTTAATTGATTTCGGAATCAACTGTGTTACAATCTCTTCTTGATTTGGCTCTAAAATATAATCAACGTTTGATGCTTTTACTGCCTCATTCGTTTCTGTTTTAGGTAATGGCAATAATTGTTCAGTAGTTAAAATCTGAACTGCAGCATTTTTAAAACGATTATAAACCAATTCTACTCTATCAAACTCTTCCTTTTCAAAACCAGCCATAATAGCATCGGTAATTTTAGTTACATTTTCGAAAGTTAAAGCCGAGTAAACTTCGTTATTGTTTCCAACTACTTTGTAATTACGTTTTTCGTAAAAATCTTGCGCTTTTTTACCAATGGAAACTATACTTACATTGCCATTTTTAAGCTGTTCACTATATTTTTCGGCAATTAAAATATTCGCAGTTTTAATTACATTCATGTTAAAAGCACCAGCCAAACCACGGTTAGATGATACTACAACAATTAATACCTTATTAGGCTCACGTTCCTGAATAAAAGGAGATGAAGCACCTTCTAAACTGGCAGAAAGATTTCCTAAAATCTCTTTCAATTTAGTAGCATAAGGGCGTAAAGCCACAATAGCATTGGTAGCACGCTTTAACTTCGCAGCCGAAACCATTTTCATAGCTTTGGTAATCTGCTGGGTAGATTGTACCGATGATATACGAATTCTTACTTCTTTTAAATTAGCCATCTTTTAGTATTTAGAAGTTAGTATTTAGTACTTAGACATCTTATCTAAATACTAAATACTATATACTTCCATCTAAATTAATATTTACTTGAAATCTCTTTTGCTACTCTTTCTAATACTTCAACTGCATCATCTAACTTACCAGCTTTTAAAGAAGCTAGCGCTTCTGGATGACGTAATTCTAGTGCTTGTAAAAACTCAGCTTCAAATTCTTTTACTTTGTTTACAGGAACTGAACGCATTAAGTTTTTAGTACCTAAATAAACAATCGCAACTTGTTTCTCAACAGTAAACGGAGAGAATTGAGCTTGTTTTAACATCTCTACGTTACGAGCACCTTTATCTAAAACAGATTTCGTAGCAGCATCTAAATCAGAACCGAATTTAGAGAACGCCTCTAATTCACGGTATTGAGCCTGATCTAATTTTAATGTACCAGCTACTTTTTTCATTGATTTAATTTGTGCATTACCACCTACACGTGATACCGAGATACCTACGTTAATTGCCGGACGTACACCAGAGTTAAATAAATTCGACTCTAAGAAAATCTGACCATCAGTAATTGAAATTACGTTAGTTGGGATATATGCAGAAACGTCACCAGCTTGAGTTTCGATAATTGGTAAAGCAGTTAACGAACCACCGCCTTTAACAATTCCTTTTAACGATTCTGGTAAATCGTTCATGTTTTTTGCAATCTCATCATTCTGATTGATTTTTGCAGCACGCTCTAATAAACGACTGTGCAAATAAAATACGTCACCTGGATAAGCCTCACGACCCGGTGGACGACGTAATAACAATGACACTTCACGGTAAGCAACAGCTTGTTTAGATAAATCATCATAAACAATTAAAGCTGGGCGACCAGTATCACGGAAAAACTCACCAATTGCAGCACCAGCAAATGGAGCATAAAACTGCAATGGAGCAGGTTCAGCAGCAGATGCAGCAACAACTACAGTATAAGGCATTGCACCGTTTTCTTCTAACGTACGTACAACGTTTGCTACTGTACTTGCTTTTTGTCCACAAGCTACATATATACAGAATACAGGATTTCCTGCATCATAAAATTCTTTTTGATTGATAATAGTATCGATACAAACTGCAGTTTTACCAATCTGACGATCGCCAATAACCAACTCACGTTGACCACGACCAATTGGAATCATTGCATCAATTGCTTTAATACCAGTTTGTAAAGGCTCAGTAACTGGCTGACGATAAATTACACCTGGTGCTTTACGCTCCAAAGGCATTTCGTAAGTCTCGCCTAAAATTGGTCCTTTACCGTCAATAGGCTCGCCAAGCGTGTTTACCACACGACCCAACATACCTTCACCAACTTTAATAGAGGCAATTTTTTTAGTACGTTTAATAGTATCACCTTCTTTGATCTCGTCAGATGGCCCTAATAAAACCACACCAACGTTATCTTCTTCAAGGTTTAAAACGATACCTTGCAACCCGTTTGCAAATTCAACTAGCTCACCACTTTGAACTTTAGTTAAACCGTAAACACGAGCAATACCATCACCCACTTGTAAAACGGTACCAACTTCTTCCAATTCAGCTTCCGATTTAAAGCCTGACAATTGTTGTCTGATAATTGCCGAAACTTCGTCTGGTCTTACCTCTACAATAATTTTTATTTTGATTTCTTTTTGAAAATATAAATCTTGTACTCTTTTGTTATTTCTTCCGTTTCTCCCGATAGCTATCGGGACGGGTTTATATATTAGCTCAGTATTGCTTCGCTTGCTTTTTCAGCAATTAAGCTACACCTTGTGCAAATTCCTTTTTCAGTTTACTTAAACCACTGGCAATACTTGCATCAAACTGCTTATCACCTACTTTTAAAATAAAGCCACCAATTAATTTCTCGTCAACTTTCTCCTTAACAATAACTTCTTTAGCACCTAATTCCTTTTTAACCAAGCTCACTATTTCAGTTTTACTTGCATCAGTTAGTGCAATAGCAGATGTTACTTCTGCAGTTACAATACCTTTAATAAAATTGTATTGCGCAATAAATTGTTTTGCAGTATCAAATAGGATTGCAGAACGCCCTTTATTTACCACTAGCTTTAAAAAGCTATTTGTAATTTTATGAACTTTGTTACCAAAAACATCATTTAAAATACCTGCTTTTTTATCTAAAGGTACAATTGGGTTTTTAAGAATTGCTTCTAATTCACTATTATCATCAACAATCTTTTCAAATAACACCATATCGTTTTTAATTTCTTCCAAAGCGTTTTGCTCTGTAGAAAGGTCAATTAACGATTTTGCGTATCTAGCTCCTGCTTTACCTGACATATTATTTTAGTTGTAAGTTATACGTGTAATTATAACTTAATTTAATTCAACATCTTTTAACAGGTTGGCAACCAAATCCTGTTGTTTTGCTTTATCATCTAACTGGCTACGTAAAACACGTTCAGCAATATCTAATGATAAAGTAGAAACCTGACCTTTTAATTCAGCTAATGCTGCTTTTTTCTGATTTTCAATCTCAATACGAGCTTTTTCAATCAGTTTAGCACCTTCTGTTTGAGCAGATGTTTTAGCTTCATTAACAATATTGTCTTTCAGTTTTTTGGCTTCTTTCAGAATTTCATCACGCTCAGCACGAGCTTGTTTCATCAAGTCTTCGTTTTGCGCAGTTAATCTAGCCATTTCTTGATTAGCTAATTCTGCTTTATTTAAAGAATCATCAATAAATTGTTCGCGTTCCTTTATGGCAACCATTACTGGTTTCCAAGCAAATTTCGCTAAAATGAAAAATAGTAAAAGAAATACAATCGTACTCCAAACTATTAAGCCAATGCTGGGATTAAATAAATCCATATTATGTTGTTTTTATTATTATTTACAATGTGTAATAAAAACATTTTGAAGCCAACCGCTCCAAAATGTTTTCGATTTTTTTAAGCTGTTGGGTTGTTTCCTAAGAAAGATACCACAACCGCAAATAGTGCAACCGCTTCAACAAATGCTGCAGCAATTAACATCATCGTTTGAATTTTAGAAGCAGCTTCTGGTTGACGAGCAACACTTTCTAAAGCTGAACCACCAATTTTACCGATACCGATACCTGCACCTACTGCAGCTAAACCTGCACCTACTGCAGCAATACTTCCTACTACCATTTTAATTTAATTTTATATGTAAACAATATTGTTTCTAATTAATGTTCGCCATGTTCTTGTACGGCTAAGCCGATAAACAAAGCGGTTAATACAGTAAAAATAAAGGCCTGTATAAAACCTACCAATAATTCGATCATGCTAATGAATACCACAAACACAACCGAAACCGGTGCAATAAAAATCGATTTGAAAACAAAGATCAAACACAATAATGCAAGTACTAAAATGTGACCAGCTGTAATATTCGCAAACAAACGAATCATTAATGCTACTGGTTTAGTTAACGTACCTAAAAACTCTAAAGGTGCTAGGAATATTTTCATTGGCACTGGAACACCTGGCATCCAGAAAATGTGTTTCCAATAATGCTTATTTGCTTTAAAGGTGGTGATAAGATATGTTAAAACCGCTAAAACAAAAGTAAGATTAATATTTCCTGTTAAGTTTGCACCTCCTGGAAAGAAAGGAACCATGCCTAATATGTTGTTAAACCAAATAAAGAAAAATATAGTTAACAAATAAGGCATATAAGCTTCATGTTTAGCTCCTAAATTAGGAATAGCGATATCATCTCTGATAAATAATATAACTGGCTCTATTAAAGACTGAAATCCTTTTGGAGATTTCCCTTTACGCTTACCATAAGATCTTGCTACACCAACAAATAAAACAACTAAAATTACTCCAGAGAATATTAATGTGAATACGTTCTTTGTAATCGAAAAATCTAAAGGAGCAAGATTTGCAACTTTATGTTTAGCGCCTACTTCTACAAACTCACCATGTTCATTAGCAGTTGCAGATGCGTAGTAAATCTTTTCGTGGAAATTAACAAATCGCTGTCCGTTTTTTTCTACTACATGCTTTCCTTCACTATCATGATGAAAATCACCAGACATAAAAGTAACTAAACCATTATCTGTCCATAAAATTATAGGCAATGATATAGTAACAGAATTTTCGCCTTCACCCCACATGTGGAAACCATGTGAATCAGCAATATGATGTAAAATATAGGCAGTAATATCAAACTTTTTTTCTTTTGCTTCTTCTGCAACAATTTTTGTGTGATTTTCTGCTTTTACCGCAGTATCTGGCAGAGCTTGTGCAGTAGCATTTAAACTAAAAAACGCTAAAAAAAGCGCAAAAGCAACGCTTAGTACATTTATTCTTGATTTAAAAATATGACTGAAGTGCATTTATTCTATGTTTTTTACTTTTTTATTGAGTGGCGCAAGTTACATAACAATGCGTAAATTTCAAAGCCACTAAATAAGAAATATAAAGAAAAAAAATCTAGTACAAAAAGTAGGCTGCTAACAGGTGTTTTAAGCACATAAATGAGCACAAAAGCCATGGAAAATAACATCTTAACAGCTATTGATGCCATCATTGCCATAACCCCTACTTCTGGATTGCGTTTTATCCCTAAGTAAGCTACAATATAAGCGATAAATGTAATACCCGCTATGAATCCAAAAACCACCCAAAATTTACTAATGAACAGATTTACTGTTGGAAAAATATAAGGCAATGCGACAATAATACCTATTAATAATAGCGTATATAAAAAATAGTATAAAATGAAACGTGGTAAACTCAAAATCTATTTATTTTAAGGCAAAGGTATAAGAAAGCGCTGATATTAAGCTTTCATGTTGCAATTAATACCGCAATATATACAGAATCTGCCGAAAGAAATAGTTACTTTTTTTTTGTTAAAGATCTAATTACCATATATAAAGATAGAATAACGCCTAATAAACCTAACATAGCAGTGTAAATTGATTTTGTGTTCCCACTGTGCTCATCAATTTTATACCCTATAAATGTAAACAACCCAATAGTAGCCAACATCTGAAAAGCTATACCCGTATATTTGGCGAAATTACTAGCCTGTTTACCCTCATCATTATTCTCAAAATTTGTCATAATAACTATTTCTATTAAAATATAAGCTCAAATATTAAAAATTTACTGTCAAATAAAATATTTTTGCATACATTCTGTTATCTTGTAAAGTTATACGCAATTCTTAAATTCTTGAACAACTACGCAAAACTAAGTACAAAAATTATCCTCTCTTGCCTAAGCATAACCATTTTTATTGGTTGTTCTACGCAAAAAGATAATGCTACAAACAGAAGTCTCCAAAACCTATCTGCTCGTTATAACTACATTTATAACTCAAATGTTTTATTAACAACTTATCAGGATGATCTTTCACAAACCTATAAAGATAATTACGATGATTTTTTGGCAGTTTATATCGCTCCTGCGATTTCAGATTATCTAAATCCTGCAGCTCCTGCTGGCAATGTTAAATCATTAGATGAGATTACACAAAAGGCTCAAACAATTATCAGCGAAAAGAACTTTAGCAATTATATTGATGATGCTTACATCCTTTTAGGTAAAACAAATTTTTATAACGGCAACTATTTTACTGCCGTAGAATACTTTGATTATACTGCAAAAACCTATAAAAGCAATAAAAACGTCTTTCTAAGTGCAATGACATGGAAAGCTCGTAGTTTAATGCAATTGAATAACTATGAAAAAGCCCTGCTTACATTAGATACCGTAAAAGCAACATTGGATTCAGTTAATAGTGAAAAAGCTGAACCATTAGCAACACTAGCACAAATGAGTATTTATCAGCAAAATTATAAAGAGGCAATTGGTTATTTGGAGCAAGCAATAAAAGAAACCAACAAAATACAAAGCAGAACTAGATGGCCTTACATTTTAGCTCAATTGTATGAATATAATAAAGAATACGACGCCAGTTTGCGTAATTATACCAAGGTTGAGAATAGCAATGCACCTTTTGAAATGTATTTTAATGCAAAGTTGAGTAAAATTCGCATTAATGACTTTTTGAATGAACGAACATCAAATCGTAAACAACAATTGCTTAAGTTACTAAAGGATGATAAAAATTTCGATTATACCGATCAAATTTATTACGAGGTAGCTGAAGATTATTTTGTCGATAAGGATTATAAAAAGGCTGAGGAGTATTACAAATTATCTGCCCAAAAAAGTATCACTAATAAATATCAAAAGGGTTTATCGTATCTAAAACTTGCCGATCTAAATTTTAAAAATCTAGGTAATTATGTGAATGCTAAATTATATTATGATAGTGCAGTAACTACTTTACCTAAAAACTATTCGGGTTATGAAGGAATCCTTAAAAAAGCAGAAAATTTAGAATATTTAACTCAACGCTATCAATTAATTGCAGATCAAGATACGTTGCAACTCATTGCTCGTTTACCTGAACAAGCTCGTGAAAAGAAATTAAGCGAATTATTTGAACCGAAAAAAGAAATTAATACTACAATAAAGAAGATTGACAATGGTAAGGCTGTAAAATTCGACGATCCTACTAAAACGCCAAGCAACGATAAGTTTTATTTTAGCAATAACAATGCGATTAGTAGAGGGTTTACCGATTTCAAAAAACGTTGGGGAAATAGAATTTTAGAAGATAATTGGAGGCAAAGTGTAAAATCATCTGCGCAGGTTAACCAGCAAAATCAGTCTGCTGTAATAGATAATTCAACTAACTCAACAAATGTTCAGGCAGCAAGTACCGATAAAGAAACACGCATTAAAGAATATACAGCATTGCTGCCTTTAACGGCAGATCAGATAGTTAAATCTGATCAGAAAATAATAGATGCATATTTCGAAATTGCGGGATTTTATCAGCAAGTGCTTCAGGATGAAGAAGAGGCTGTTAAGGTTTATGAAGAATTATTGGCTAGATACCCTCAAAACAATCATTTAGAGGCAATTTATTATAGTTTATATCTTGGTTATGCAAAAACAGATCAAGCCAAATCAGAGATGTATAAGAATATGGTATTAGCTAAATACCCAAATTCGGTTTATGCTAAAACAATATTAGATCCTAATTTTTCGGCAAAACAAAATGCTTTAGATTTAGAAATAAATAAAATTTACAATACCGTTTTCGATAGTTACGAGAAAAAAGATTTCCCTGCAGTAATTACTTCAGTAAATGAAACCAATCAGCGTTTTCCAGGAAATGCGTTACAAGCTCAATACGATTATTTAAAAGCAATCGCCATTGGTCGTACACAAAATGTAGATAGTTTATTGCTTGCTTTTAATGCTATCATTTCTAAATATCCAAATGATAAACTGATTAATCCACTGGTTTTGGATCACATAGCTTACATCAATGCAAATTTACCAGCATTTAAAGCAAGAAAAATTGCACTAATTGATTTCGATCCGACAGAACCTCGTTTTATTTCACAACGAGAAAATGCGGTTGTTGCTGTAAATAAACCAGAACCTGCTATAGCTAAAGTAGAACCTACAGTAGTTAAGCCTGTTATTCCTATTGCTACACCAGCTGTAACTCCTGCTCAAAATATACCGGTTACAGCAAAATCGCAAGAAGTAAAAAATGAATCCATAGTTAAACCTGTAGATAATTTTTTCAGTAGAGCAGAATCAGATATTTATTATTATGTAATTAGCGTTAATGATATGAGTTTAAGTGTGAGTTCATCTCGTTTTGGTATTGGCCAATTTAATAGAGGTAATTATGCTGGCACAGGATTAAAGCATCAACTATTAGAACTTGACGAAGATCAATTAATTTTTGTTGGTAATTTTACATCATTAAATGAGGTAAAAACTTATGCAGAAAGTATTATACCACAACTAGCAAAAATCATGAAAGTTCCAGCTACTACCTATAAAGGTTTTTATATTAGCAAAGAGAACTTCGACAAAATTAAGAATAGAGAAATATTAAATAGGTATATTGAGTTTTTCAAGAACAATTAGTAATAAAATGAATACATCCCTAACACCAGAAAACATAAAGAAATATAATCTCAGACTTTGGAAATTACTCATTGGCGGCATGGTGTTTTTCGCTTTATTTATTATTTCGATAGGTTTTGGACTATTTGGAGAAATCCCTTCTTTTAGAGCAATTGAGCACCCAAAAAGTAATGAGGCAACAGAAGTTCTTTCTGAAGATGGTAAAGTAATTGGGACTTATTTTGTTAAAAATCGTTCTAATATTAATTATAGCGAAATATCTCCGAATGTCGTAAATGCGTTAATTGCAACCGAAGATGTCCGCTTTCGTTCACATTCTGGTATTGACTTTAAAAGAACGTTTACCATCTTTGCTTATGCATTAATGGGAAAGAAACAAGGTGGAAGCACAATTACCCAACAATTAGCATTAAACTTATTTTCTGAGGAAGGTAGACAAAAGAATTACTTCAAAAGAATAATCCAAAAATTTCAAGAATGGGTAATTGCAGTAAAATTAGAACGCAATTATACAAAGGAAGAAATTATTACCATGTATTTAAATACAGTTGATTTCGGTAATCAAGCCTATGGTATTAAATCTGCTGCAAGAGTTTATTTTAATACAACTCCTGATAAATTAACCGTACCACAAGCAGCAGTTTTAGTTGGTATACAAAGGGGTATTACTCGATATTCGCCAACTAAAAACCCAGAAAGATCATTAACCAGAAGGAATACAGTAATGGCGTTAATGGTTAAAGCAGATTTACTTACTGCTGAACAATTTGAAATAGAAAAGGTGAAACCATTGGATTTACATTTTAATGCTGCCACTACAAATGATGGTGTTGCCCCTTATTTTAGAGCTGTTTTAAAATCAGAAGTAAGAAAAATTTTAGAAGATCGCTCCATAACAAATAATGGTATTCCATATGATTTAGATAGAGATGGGTTGAAAATAACAACAACCATTAATTACGACATGCAAGTTTATGCTGAGCAAGCACAAAAGGAATACATGAAAGTTTTGCAACAGCAATTTGCCAATAGCTGGAAGGGACGTAATCCTTTTAAAGGAATGGAATTACAAATCGATCAAGGCATGAAACGTTCAGATCGATATAAAGCATTAAAATTAGAAGGGAAATCTGACGAAGAGATAAGAAAAGATTTTAATACCCCAAGCATGCTAACTATTTTCACTTGGAAAGGTGATATAGATACTTTGATGAAACCTATTGATTCCGTTAAATATTACAAACTATTATTACGCAATGCGATGATGGCAATGGATCCTAAAACTGGCTATATTAAAGCCTGGGTAGGAGGAATTAATTTTGAGCATTTTAAATATGATCAAGTAAAAATGGGTACGCGTCAAGTTGGCTCAACAGCAAAACCATTTACGTATGCTGTAGCAATAGAAAACGGATATTCGCCTTGCTTTACAGTGCAAAACGAGCCAGTAACTATTTCAAATCCTGGTAGCCCTGACTGGACTCCTCGCTCTTCTGGAACTTTGCCAGGTGCAATAACCTTACAAAAAGCTTTGGCCTATTCCCAAAACTACATTGCAGCTTATTTAATGAAGCAAGTTGGACCAACCGCAGTAGCTACACAAGCAAAAAAAATGGGTATAACCTCAGATGTTCCAATCGTACCATCTATTGCTCTGGGTGTTTTTGATGCATCGATTTATGATATGGTAGGTGCTTATGGAGTTTTTGCGAATAAAGGCGTTTGGACACAACCTACTTATATTTTAAAAATAGAAGATAAAAATGGCGTAGTACTTTATGATAGCAAACCAACAATAAAGGTAGTCATGAACGAAGAAGTAGCCTATGTAATGACCAGAATGTTAAGAGGTGTAATTACTGGTGGAACGGGTTCAAGATTAAGTTATAAATATGGAATAAATGCACCAACTGGCGGAAAAACTGGAACAACCCAAAACAATTCAGATGGTTGGTTTATGGCCATTACACCAGATTTAGTAGCTGGTATTTGGACAGGGTGTGAGGACAGAGCGTTCCATTTTACAAGTACTAGAGATGGTGAAGGTGCAAATTCAGCATTACCCATTTATGCTGGTTTTATGAAGCGGGTATATGCTAATCCTAATTTAAAAATAAGCAAAGCAGATTTCGAGCCTCCTAAAAATGGTGTCTCCATCGTTTATGATTGTAACCAATATCAGCAACCTGAACAGGACACAACTGAACTCGATAAAAAGTTAGGTTTCTAGTTTTATATAATCATCCCGACGTTATAAATGAGTGCTTTCGATCATAAAAAGGCATTAGCCGATATTCCACATAAACCTGGAGTTTACCAGTATTTTGATGAGGAAGGTTTGCTTATTTATATTGGCAAAGCGAAAGATCTACGCAATCGTGTTGGCTCCTATTTTAATCAAGATAAACATCAGATTAACGGCAAAACAAAAGTTCTTATTTCTAAAATCAGACGGATAAGTTTTACTATAGTTGATACTGAAATTGATGCTTGGCTATTAGAAAATAGCTTGATAAAAAAGCATCAGCCTCGCTACAACATTATGCTAAAAGATGATAAAACCTATCCATGGATTATCATTAAAAAAGAAGATTTCCCGCGTATTTATTGGACACGGAAAATGATTAAAGATGGTTCTACCTACTTTGGACCGTATGCATCTGTAGGAATGATGCACACTATTTTAGATTTAATAAAAGAAACATATACATTACGAACCTGCAATCTGCCGTTAACTCCACAAAACATTAACGATGGAAAATTTAAAGTTTGTTTAGAATATCAGATAGGAAATTGTAAAGGTCCTTGTCAAAATTATCAAAGCAAAGCAGATTACGACCAAAATATTGAAGAAATTACTGCTATTTTAAATGGTAAAATTGGCAGTGTAATTAAAGATGTAAAACAAGTAGTCAAAAAAGCATCGGAAGATTTAAATTTTGAGCTTGCTCATTCTTATCAAAAGAAGTTATTAGTTTTAGAAAAATACCAGAGTAAGTCTACCGTCGTAAATAGCGCCATTACAAATATCGATGTGGTAAGTATTGCATCTGATGAACGTTATGCTTTTGTGAACTATTTAAAAGTGGTAAATGGCAGTATTATTCAAACTCAAACTATAGAAATTAAAAAACGATTGGATGAGACTGATGAGGAATTATTAACCATCGCAATTACTGAGTTTAGAACCAAATTTAATAGTACATCCAAAGAGATTATTGTTCCGTTCACTATTCCATTATTAGATAAAAGCTTAAAATTTACAGTGCCAAAACTTGGTGAAAAAAAGAAACTATTAGAACTTTCGGAAAAGAATGTGCTGTTTTTCAAACGTGAAAAATTAAATCAGTATGAAAAATTAAATCCTGACTTAAGAACCGATCGTATTTTAAGTCAAATGCAAAAGGATTTAAGGCTTACCCAGCTTCCACAGCACATTGAATGCTTTGATAACTCGAATTTTCAAGGCAAGTATCCTGTTTCTGCAATTGTAGTTTTCAAGGATGCAAAGCCTAGTAAAAAGGATTACCGTCATTTTAACGTTAAAACTGTAGAAGGTCCGAATGATTTTGCTACAATGGAAGAAGCAGTATACAGACGTTATAAAAGAATTTTGGAGGAAGAACAGCCGTTACCTCAACTCATTATTATTGATGGCGGTAAAGGGCAGTTATCATCTGCGGTGACCAGTTTAAAAAAATTGGGCATTGATAAAAAAGTAACCGTTATTGGTATTGCTAAACGCTTAGAAGAATTATATTATCCTGGAGATAGTTTCCCGTTATATCTTGACAAAAAATCTGAAACCTTAAAAGTCATTCAACAATTACGTGATGAAGCGCATCGCTTTGGTATCACTTTCCATCGTAAAAAAAGAGATCAGGGTACCTTGAAAACAGAATTAGAAGTAATTCCTGGTATTGGAAAAACTACTGCGGATAAGCTTTTAGTAAAATTCAAATCCGTTAAAAAAATAAAAGAAGCATCGGAAGAAGAATTGGCTCAGCTTCTGAATAAGAAACAAATTATTGCACTAAGTAATTATTTTAAAGCATAAAAAACCTCGAATAAATCGAGGTTTTCTAAAATTTTTAATCACATTTAGGGACTAATATTCCCAAAGACCTTGCTCAAAATCAGCCATTGCCTTTTTAATACGTTCAGATTCTAATAATCTCTCTTTAGGATTAAATAAAATATCTTCAATTCTATTATCTGCGGCATTAGATACTTTAGTGATATTACTAAAAAACAACCTTCTAGTAAATACATCGTCGAAGTTAATTCCAGAGTTATCATTTTGATTATTCGCAACTTTATGCTTCACTAAAATTTCTCTTAAATCATCAAAATACAACCAGCCAGCTACAGTTTTTAATGTATCCGCTCTTGGTTTACCTGTTGTAGGATCAGGAACTGGATTTCCATTATTGTCAACTTGGGTTTTAACATCAATTCTAACTGGAGCAATACCAATTATTCTTGGTTCGAAAATCCCACGTTTAATATCTAATATCCAATCTTCCTTAATTCTTAGTGTAGTAAA
This sequence comes from Pedobacter sp., assembly GCF_041662865.1. Classification (GTDB taxonomy): domain Bacteria; phylum Bacteroidota; class Bacteroidia; order Sphingobacteriales; family Sphingobacteriaceae; genus Pedobacter. The sequence goes on along the minus strand of NZ_JBAZRL010000001.1, from coordinate 172,498 downwards.
GCTTGCGGCAAAAAACTCATTGTTTGCTCTATTGATTTCATTTGTGCCTGGATTCACTCCTAAAAAAGCAGTATCTGCTGCAGAACTATTTGTAATTTTTGGATCATTACCTTTTTTCTGTCCCAGAGGCTCACCTTTAAAATCTTCATCTTCACTAGAATACAGATCTAATTCACCATTACTAACTGCGTCATAAATAATCCCTAATAAACTAACTTTAGGAGAAGCTAATACTTGATTACCGCGATCGCGAAGATCTATTTCACGCCATACTCTCTTTGTGTAAACCACATCTTCTTTATTTACAGGTGCATAAGGCACTACAGTATCCGCTACGCTTTCTTCTCTATAAATAAAGCCATCCTTTTTTGGGCCTTTCTTTTTAGGTGTTACCTTTTTATCGGCAGTTGATGGAGGCGTAATCGGGTTTTGCGCATACGCGAAACCAATGGTTAAAAGAAATATAGCTAGAAAAAATATCTTTTTCATAATTTTTAGTTTACAGTAAATGCCATTGAATTTAAAATTGGTGCACGACCATCTGGCATTTGAGCGACAATATTATCAATATAAACTACCGATTTAAATGGCAAATTAGATAATGCAGCTTTAGCCTGTGCACTAAAATTATCACCTGTGCAATAATAAACCTGAGCATCTTGGCGTGGTCTAACAACTGTTACGGTAAATTTAGTAACTCTAACTTTGATATCAAATTCAAAATTTTCAATAGCTGCTGAAACTTGACCTTCTCTTGCAATTGTATTTCCAGAAATAATACCACCCATCTTACCAGCAAATTTAGCTGTTGGATTAGGAATTGCTTTTACTCTAAATTTATTCGTTCCTAAGCTTAATGATTTTCCATTGCTATTACCCGAAACACTGATAGTAACTTCATTACCAATTAAACTACCTGGCACATTAATAGTATACCTACCTGAACCACCTGTCATTGAACCTGCAGAAATACTTGCTTTAATACTTTCCAAAGAAAACCCTGGAGCAGAAATTGAAAATGGGTTAGGAATACCTGCGTAAATTACATTTAAGTTAGTTGACGATACAGTTGCCGATGGTTTTGCAACTTGGTATTTCATCGGATCAGTATAATATGTTGCATAGGTACCGTCCGTTTTCTTCACACGAATTGTTCCTTTCCAAGTAAATTCACCCACAGAACCTGTACCACCAGTATAGGTAGCTATACCTTTTACTACACCTAAATTGCTACCACCTACAGAAATTTCTGGATTTGATTTCGTATCTCTTGCGGTTAAAAAAATGTCAGCTTTATACGGTTGGCCTTGAATTACGTAGCTGCTAGAAGGAACTGCGACAGCTTTAAATTCGTCCATGATAATTGTAGTTTCGCTCATTTTACCAAAAATCTTTCTAACTACTTCCGATTCTGCATTTTTCAAATCCGCTTGTAATTTAGTTAAAATGGTATTAGCAGCTGTTAATGGAGTTCCTTCTCCAAAATTAACATCTTCCCATTTTTTGCCATTCACTGCTTTTAAAGGATCTTTAGCTTCTAAAGAAAATGATACGTTTGACCTATCTTTTTCATCTAATAGTGCAATTAATTTCGCTCTAGTATCGTTAATTTTCGTTTTTAACTTTTCTCCTTCTTTTTTATTGATCATGATGTTTTGAGCAATATCTAAATTATCTCTTAACACAAAATCTCCAGTTTCTGGATCAATTCCTTCACCCTTTTCTTTAAACTCATCTTTAAGTCTTTGAATTTCTTTATTCAACTCTTCAGCATAAGTTTTTACTTTTTGAGCTCGTTCCCAAAGTGGTTGAGCACGCTCGGGCTTATTTTTTAATTCTGTTTCTTCAAATGCGCTAAAAGTTTGCTCTAAACTAGAGCTTACATTCGTTTTTGAGGCATCTAAACTATCGTTAATGTTCTTAAAAGCATTTAAGATTGCATCTGAAACGTTTAAAGCAAGCATAGCTAACAATACCAAATACATGATATTGATCATCTTCTGCCTTGTCGTTTCTTTTCCTCCAGCCATGTTAAATTAGATTTTTGTTTACTGATTTAAATAATAGAAACTAATTATATACGTGGTTGGTTCATCGCGGTTAACATATTGCCATAAATCGCATTTAATGATGCTAAGTTTTTAGCTAGTTTACCTACTTCTTCTTTAAATTGTTTAGAGTCTTCCATTGATTCATTGAAATTACCCATTGTTAAAGATAAGTTCTGGTAGAACTTGTTCATCGATTTTAAATGAGCGCTTGAATCTTGTAATTCCAATTCATATACCGCATTTAGGGCAGATAAATTCTTAGCTAAATTATTTACTTGATCATGGTAAGCTTTAGAATCAACATTGCTTTCTCCCATTTCTACTAATTGTGAAGTTGCTTTTTCAAAAGCATTACTTAAATTATCAAAGCTCGATGAAGCTGTTTTTACTTTTCCAGTAAATTCGTTCGTTGCAATTGCAGCATCACTCACGTTAGAAATAGTAGCTACTTTATCACCAAAAGTGCGTAAGCCATTTCCTAAACTCTCGATTAACTCTGGTCCAATTTTAGCATTATCTAACATACTATCTAATGCTGCTGTTGAAGAAGATCCTGAAGAAACTGCTGGTCTAGCAGTAGCTTTTGGCAATTCACCTGCAAATCCCATATTTAACTCAGGATAAACGCGTTCCCAAGGCAACTCTGGTTCTGGTGGAAAAAATCCTGTTAGGAAGAATAATAATGCTTCTACACCCAAACCAACTCCAATAATTACGTTTGCCCATGATCCACCAAAGTGAATAATTTTACATAATGCACCTATAATTACTATACTCGCTCCCCAGGAAATTGCCACGTGTAACCAACCCGGTTGTTTTCTTGCTGCCATAATTTTGTTTAAAGTTTTTTATTTGTTGCTTGTTGAAATTTTAATTTAATGCATTACCAGGATAATCAGAAACGCAACGGAAACCGATATATGATCTTGCTTTATCTTGATACTCGTATGTACCTACAGAATTTTGTAAAAAGAAACCCATGTCTTTCCATGAACCACCCCTTACTACTTTAGCACCTTTAGCTGTATTTACATAATTAGGGCTAAAATCAGATAATAAACTTGTAGCCGATCTGTTATATGCTGTTACTGTCCACTCGGCTACATTACCCGCCATGTTATATAACCCATAATCATTCGGAATATAAGCTCTAGCATCTACAGTATATAAACCACCATCATCGGTATAATTACCCCTACCTACTTTAAAGTTTGCTTGCAAACAGCCTTTAGTATTTTTAATATATGGGCCACCCCAAGGGTATTTAGTTTGAGTTCTTCCTCCTCTAGCAGCATATTCAAATTCTTGGTCAGTTGGTAGGCGGTATTTTAATCTTCCATTTTCAGGAAGTTTTCTAGCAGATGCTATATTCTTATACAAAACTGTTCTCCAATTACAAAAAGCAGTTGCTTGTTCCCAAGTTACACCTACTACTGGATATCCATCGTACGATGGATGGTTAAAATATGAATCAACCATTGGATCATTTTGCGCATAAGAAAAATCTAATTTCCAAACTAAGGTATCTGGATAAACACTAACTGAAGGGTGTTCATTTGCTTTACCTGGCGTAGGATTATCCGTATATGTTTGTATAAAATCTTGTCTGCTTTTGCTTGGGTCGTTTCTGCCTGCCGCTTCTAAATCATGATCTAAATAACTGTATGCATATCTAAATTTACGAATATCAAATTCATTTTTACCCGGTAAAGCATCGTTACCCGAGTAATACATATTTTGCAATCTAGCTTTGTATGCGCTATTTTTTCCCCAAAGTACACCGCTTTTGCCTATAGCTTTCCAATTAATGTTTCGCTGACCTGACACTGTAGTTCCTGCTGCAGCAACTGGTTGTGGCATGTATAGATTTGGTGCACCAGATTGACCTAATGTAGTTACAGCAACAGAATCTCTCACCCAATTTACAAATTGTCTGTATTCTGCATTTGTAATTTCTGTTTGATCCATGTAAAAAGCAGGAAATGAAGTCATACGACTTGGTGTACCCTGATAAAAACTAATATCTTCATCAGTCATACCAATCAACGTTCTTCCTGGAGGGATAAAAACCATCCCATAAGGAATTGTTTTATTCTTAAATTTTTTGTTGTATGCGCCAACTAGCTCTCCTTGCTGTCCACTTTTACAGCTAAAAAGTAAACTAGAGATAATCAAAAAACCAAGAAAATATATTTTTCTCATAAAATCCGTTAAAGCAGTATCATATTATTTTATAGCAATTTTATCGAAAATCCTTGATATAAACAATTATTTACACAAATAAATACACGACACCTTGCGCTACTAATTTAAATTATAACAACTTAATATTAAGTTAATTAGTTTAAATTACACATTATCTCAACTAAGATTTAAGGTGAAGAAAATTGTTGTTAACTAGAGAAATTCTTCAAATATTGCTGAAGTAACGACACATGTTACAAAAAATTACTTATTAGATTTTTTTATATAATTTTCTATTGCCATAATCATAGAAGGAGCTTCTGGACTCGGCGCAGCAATGTCTACAATTTGCCCAGCATCGGTTGCAGCTTTATTGGTATTTGAACCAAATGCAGCTATGCGAGTATTGTTTTGCTTAAAGTCTGGAAAATTAGTATAAAGGGATTGTATACTTGATGGACTGAAAAACGCAATTACGTCATAGAAAACTTCTGCTAAATCAGATAAATCACTAACTACAGTTTTAAATAAAACTGCTGGAGTAACATCGTAACCATTTTTTTGCAAGAAGTTCATCGTGTCTTCTGTAGCTACATCAGAGCAAGGATATAAAAATTTCTCTCCAGCATGTTTTTTCAGAACCTCTGCTAAATCTGAAGCAGTTTGTTTACCAAAGAAAATTTTACGTTTTCTATATTGAATATATTTTTGAAGATATAAGGCTGTAGATTCGGAAATACAGAAATATTTCAAGTCTGCTGGCACTTCGTATCTCATTTCTTCACATATTCTAAAGAAATGATCAACTGCATTACGACTTGTAAAAACAACTGCAGTAAATTCTGCTAAGTTGATTTTGTCTTTTCTAAAATCTCTGGCTGGAACTCCTTCAACATGAATAAATGACCGAAAGTCGATTTTCAAATTGTACTTTTTAGCCAGATCAAAATAAGGTGATTTTTCTGTTTCGGGCTTTGGTAAAGTGATTAGTATACTTTTAACTTTACGTAACCTATCTTCTTTCTTTTCCTGCATTTTAACTAATTACCTCTTTAAAATCCTATTGCCTTGATTAATATTAATATAGGGCAAATTTCGAGGGTGCAAAAGTACAAAAATAAATAGACTTTTGAAAACCTATAATGAGATAAAATATTTACTCCCGCCCTAATAAATTGAAAAACAAAGATAACTAATATTAAAACAATAGCCGTTGCAATATAAAAAGAGCCATGTTTTAGTGGAGAAAGAGCAAATGCGATAACTAAAGGCGTGAACAATAAAGAGGCATTAAAATAACTTAAATATAATATAGAAATATATTCGTTGACCGGTTTTTGGATATTAAAGATATAGCCAAGTACTCGCAACAATAAAATTTTTAACACATATAAGACTATAATGGCTATTGAAATTGTTACAAAAAATTGAAAGCCATTTGCAATATAATCTAGTTTTTGATATTGAGCGACTAGATAAAAAAACATTCCGATAGTAAAGCCGAATTGAACAAAAAGCAGCAAAAAAGGCCAGGATGTAAAGAGGTTGTCTTCTTTATTTAAATTACCTAAAGCTCGATTGCTAAAAAAGGATAAGATAATTGCCATTAACTGTTTAGAAAAGAAATTTTTTAAAATCGCAAACAGCACCAAAAGAAAAGAGATAAAGGCTAATATCCAAATATCGCCTTTGGCTAAAATATCTCCTTGTTGGCGTGGATCATTATTTACAGAATTGAGTAGGAAATTTTTAATCAGGACTTTAAAATCTAGTTTTGGATAACCAAATCCCTTTTTTAAACTATCTGTGATGAGTGCTTTAGTTAGAGAATCAAGTGATCTTAAGCTACGAGGTGTAATCGTATCTTCTGCAACAACTACAGTTTGAGCAGAATCTAAACTATCTGTTATTAGTGAAATTCTAGAAATGCTATCTGTTGTTAAAGATATTTGCTGTGCTTTTATTGGCACCAATAACGCACTAAAACACAATAAAATAAGTAAAAACCTTTTTTTTAACATTACAAATGAACAACTATAGCGCTATGTCTAATAGCCACAAATTTACTGCTTTATTATTTTGTTTTTATAAAAGCTCTCTTTTTTAAATCTTAACTTGATATTGATAATGGCTTGTGGTGCCAAATTAATATATCTTTCTGCTAGTTAGGAATATTAATACCATACAGTTCTTTACTCACCTTAATAAAATCTTTTCTAAGATTGCTGAAAACTTCCTTTTGACTGTCAAAAAGCATATCCTCTGACACAATGGTTTTCATAATGAAAATATTGTCGCCATGTGCTTCACCAAAACAATATCCCGCAGAGGTTACACAAACAAAACCTACTTTATCATCTGTGGATTTATTTTCAAAACTATGGTAAACTGCTTCGATTTCTTTATTTATAATAGAAAATGCATATCCCCAATCTGTGGCAAAATAACGCTTTATGATATCTTTGTTGCTAGAAACAAAATCATTCTCAATACGTTCTCTATATCTCTTAAAAAAATGAGGTGGATAAATAGTTGTTCTATGCTCTTCTAGAGATAATGTAGCTGCATAAATTCCCTCTGGACGATTGTATAATCCATACACAGCAACACTCGGATTTTTTCTTCCACTTCTTTTTATTGCCGTAAATCTGATATTAAAAAGATTTTTTTTCACTTTAGTATAACATTCATATGAGTAGGTAAGTGGATAATGACTAGCTTTTAAAACCTTTCTTTGAAAATCCTTCTTACAATAAATGAGTTTGTTTTTTAGCGTGCAAAAATCCTTAAAGAGTTCATGGTGAATTTCAGTTAAGGTCATTGAGGGTACTATCATGAGCGTAATTTTTTCTTAGTGGCCTTTGAAACGTGTTGTCCCCTTTTTTATTATCCTCACTTTAGGATTAGAATAATCCTTTATTTATCTAAATGCTAAGAAATTCATAATTGCGTTTACCTTTGTTGCAATGGCTGGTATTGAAGTAAATATTGATTATCAAATACTTGTACAGGAAGGGTAACAAATAAGTAACATCAAACCCTCTTTTAAAATCCAATTTCTTTATTGATCAGCCACTATTTAATTACAACCCAAAGTTGTTCGATTACAGTCTAAATTCTGTCATTTAGAAACAACTGCACCTCGGGACACATAGCGTTAGCATTGTCATAGATGGGAGCTATTTTTATTTGACAAAATTTAACTTTGAATTAACTGCTTCTAAAAGGTTTTAGTTTAGCTTACGGACAAATTTAGTAAGTATAACAATCAGCTGACCTTCTATCTTGCCTTCAATCTGCTGTTTATTATCGTCAACGAGCCTAATGTTCTTTACTACTGTCCCAAGCTTTGCACTTAAGCTTGAGCCCTTGACATCCAGCGTTTTTATCAAGACGACGGCATCACCATTTTCCAGTTGATTGTTATTACAATCCGTATGGAATTCAACTTCCGAATCATTTTCATGGTCTCCAGTTGCTTTGGCCCAAGCAAGTGTAGCCTCATCTAGGTACATCATATCGAGGTTGTCAATTGCCCAGCTCTCCTGTCTTAACCTATTTAGCATGCGCCAACTGACCACCTGTACACCTGGAACTTCGCTCCACATACTTGTAGTCAGGCATTGCCAATGTTTACTATCTAATATTTCCTTCTTTTCAATTTGCGATAGGCATTTGCCACATAACAAGACACATTCTTCTACAGAGTTATTGGTTTGAGGCGGCACCTCATAAACATTGAGGCGATCATCTGCTGCGCACAGTTCACATTTTTTTTGGCTTCTAATAAGCAGTTGTTCTTCGATCTTCATATTTATGGCTGGTAAAGGCGCTGAATGTACAAAATTAAAATATTCTCAAGTAGAATAATATGTGCAAACTCCAATAATTGACGTTTTAACATAGGTTACTTTCTAAAAGCTACATCACAATAGTGCCGACGACTAGCGTAATAAGGCATTATTCCAAAAATAAGCAAAAAGTTACAACGGGAAAACTGATAAATATCACTTCCACCATTGATTTCTTACAATAAAAAGCTCTGATTTAGCCAATAGATTTGCATTTGACCATTCCATTTAGTTTTTTATTGTCACATCAAAAATAATCATTCAAAACGCCATAACGGATACGTTTTAGGCATACACTGGACACTTGCAAAAGATCGGGCACATAATTATGGCAGCAGGTCAAGACAAAATTTAGACGATGAACTTATTAGAAAAAAACTTATTAAAATTAGGTCCTTTAGGACAACATGCACATTATGCACACGGATATTTTACCTATCCAAAACTGGAGGGTGAACTTGGCAACCACATGTTTTTTAACGGCAAACAAAAACTGGTCTGGAGTCTGAACAATTACCTGGGCCTGGCGAATTGCCCTGAAGTTAGGAAAGCGGATGAGGAAGGGGCCAGACAATATGGACTTGCCTATCCGATGGGCGCAAGGATGATGACCGGCAACACCATTCTGCACGAAATGCTGGAAGAGAAACTTTCTTCCTTCGTAGACAAGGAGGATACATTTCTGCTTAACTATGGGTATCAGGGCATGCTGTCGATAATTGACAGCATCCTTGACCGCAATGACGTTGTTGTTTACGATTCGGAATCCCATGCCTGTATCATAGACGGCTTGCGGTTGCATATAGGTAAACGTTTTGTCTACAAACATAACGACATCCAAGATTTTGAAAAACAACTCATCAGGGCGCAAAAACTAATTGATGTGACCAAAGGTGGCATACTTGTCATTACCGAAGGGGTCTTCGGCATGCGCGGGGATACGGGTAAACTAAAGGAGATCTGTGCCTTTAAAAAACGATACGACTTTACCCTCCTGGTCGATGATGCACATGGCATAGGTGTTATGGGAGCAACTGGAGCTGGAACTGGTGAAGCCCAGGGTATTCAGGATGACATCGATCTTTATTTTGCCACCTTTGCAAAATCTTTTGCCGCCATTGGTGCCTTTGTTTCAGGCAAAAAAGAAATCATACAGTACCTGAAATATAATATGCGTTCTCAGATTTATGCCAAAGCATTACCGATGCCATTGGTATTTGGGTTGCACCAGCGGCTTAGTCTGATCAGGGAGAAACCGGAGCTACGAAGCAAATTGTGGGACATCACCCTACAGCTACAAAAGGGTCTTACGGAAGCAGGGCTGGAAATTGGCAATACGCAATCCCCTGTCACACCAGTTTATCTGGAGGGTTCGATCGACCAGGCAACTGCGTTGGTAAGGGACCTACGGGAATCACACGATATTTTTTGTTCGTTGGTTGTATATCCCGTGGTTCCAAAGGGAATGATCATCCTAAGGCTGATCCCGACCGCTGACCACACCAAAGAAGAGGTCGACAGGACGGTTGAGGTATTTAGAGAGATCAAACAAAATCTAACATCCGGAAAATACGACACCCAAGTTGGACATAATTCGCTAGCATAATGAGAAAACCATTTGGTATAAATCGCTAAGGGATCAATATTGATACCATTAGCACAGTTTTATTCAATATCATCTGTCAAGCAAAAAAATCAAATAAAAATAATACTAAGTACAAATAGCAATTAATATGGAGTTTCCCAACAACCTGCTTTACACAAAAGACCATGAATGGATCAGTTTTGATGACCAATATGCACTGATCGGCATTACAAATTTCGCCCAAAAAGAACTTGGTGACATCGTCTATGTAGATATACCAACCTTGAATTCAACAGTCAACAAAGATGAAGTTTTTGGAACGGTCGAGGCGGTCAAAACCGTATCAGATCTGTTTATGCCCGTTACGGGTAAAGTAGTTGCCGTAAACCAGGATATCGAAAAGAATCCTGAACTAGTGAATGAGGATCCTTATGGAACCTGGATGATCAAGATCTATGTAAACAAATTGGGGGAAAAGGAATCCCTGCTATCGGCGGACGCATATAAAAGTTTAATTGGAGCGAACGCACATTAAGGGCTATGAAAGATACGGCACTGACTGAAGTACACAGAGCTCTTGGAGCAAAAATGGCACCCTTTGCAGGATATAATATGCCCATCCAGTACGAGGGGATCAATGCAGAACATGAAGCGGTAAGGGAAACTGTAGGTATTTTCGACATATCACATATGGGCGAATTCCTGATCAAGGGCGAGCATTCACTAGAGTTGATCCAGAGGGTTACGACTAACGATGCCTCGAAGTTAAAAATTGGACAGGTCCAGTATACCTGCATGACCAATGAGCATGGTGGAATTATCGACGACCTACTGGTCTATATGCTGGATCATGGATCGTACATGCTTGTTGTCAATGCCTCAAACATAGAAAAAGACTGGGGCTGGCTCAATCTGAACAATCTATACCAGGCGGACATTACCGATCGATCAGCCGCAATTTCACTGATATCGGTACAAGGCCCCTATGCAATTGATACGCTACAAAAACTTACAAAAACTGATCTTTCGGAGATTCCCTACTACCATTTTAATAGTATTGAATTAAATGGGGTTCCCAATGTTATCGTTTCAAACACTGGATATACAGGTGCCAGCGGATTTGAGGTCTATGTTGAAAATAGCGAGGCAAAAGCGTTGTGGGATGCAATTTTTTCGGCAGGAAGGGGATTTCGGATCCGTCCCATCGGCCTGGGCGCAAGGGATACCTTACGTTTGGAAATGGGATTCTGCCTCTACGGAAATGACATCGATGATACCACCACTCCACTGGAGGCTGGTTTAGGGTGGATCACAAAATTGAACAAAGATTTTACGGCCAAAGATATCCTGCAGGTTCAAAGGGACTATGGACCAAAAAAGAAGCTGATCGGGATTGAAATGCTCGATAGGGGGATTCCACGTCATGGTTATAGAATTTTTAACGCGGAACATGAAATCATTGGTCATATTACTTCGGGTACCCAATCCCCCACATTAAAAACCGGTATAGGCATGGGCTATGTCAATATCGATTATGCCCAACTGGGAACAATTGTCTACATAGAAATACGCAATCAGTTTCATGGGGCAAGGATAGCCAATCTCCCCTTCGTTAAAAGATAGTTTACAAAAAGCAAAATAGTAAAATGAACTCTATATATCAGTTTAAAAATAGACATATCGGACCAGATGATGCAGTGATAAAAGATATGCTGAAGGTTATCGGGGCAAATTCTGTGGATGAAATGATCGACCAAATTGTTCCCGAGGAAATCAGGCATACCCGGCCATTAAAAATATCCAAAGGGCTATCGGAGTATGAGTACATCAAATCATTGAGGAACATTGCAGCAAAGAATGAACTTTACAAAAGCTATATAGGCCTCGGATACTACAGCACTATTATGCCCGCCGTGATCCAAAGAAATATTTTTGAAAATCCAGGCTGGTACACCGCTTATACACCTTATCAGGCTGAAATTTCTCAGGGAAGACTTGAAGCATTGTTAAATTATCAGACAATGATCTGCGAGCTAACTGGTCTTCCAATTGCAAATGCGTCACTTTTAGATGAAGGAACGGCTGCAGCAGAAGCTATGTTGATGTTTTTTCACGCACAGCTGGCGGATAAGGGAAAGGCGAGCAAATTCTTTGTTTCGCAGAACTGCTTTCCACAGACTATTGATGTTCTTGAAACAAGATCGGAGCCACTAGGCATCGAGCTTGTCATTGGGGACATCAGTTCTATAGTCCTTGACCATACCTTTTTTGGCCTGTTGATACAATATCCGGATGTTAACGGAGAAGTCGTTGATTTTCAGGAAATGGTGACAAAAGCTCATGAACAGAACATTCAGGTTTGTGTCGCCTCGGATCTATTGGCCCTGGCCATTCTAAACCCTCCGGGAGAATGGGGTGCGGACTGCGTTGTGGGAAATAGCCAGAGGTTTGGGATGCCATTAGGTTTTGGTGGTCCCCATGCTGGATTTTTCTCTTGCAAAGACCGTTATAAAAGAATGGCACCAGGCAGGATCATCGGTGTATCAAAAGATGCTGATGGTAAAACTGCCTACCGAATGGCATTACAAACACGTGAGCAACATATTAAACGAGAAAAAGCAACTTCTAATCTTTGCACTGCGCAGGCATTGCCTGCTATAATTGCAGGTATGTATGCAGTATACCATGGTCCAAAAGGCATTAAATCCATTGCTTATGAAATACATTTTAACACTTGCATTTTGTTCAATGAATTAACCAAAATGGGCTATCGGTCATGTAACGAAGCATTCTTCGACACTTTAGTATTTGAAGGGGATGTTAGCGTAATAAGGCCACTTGCAGAAGAAAGGAGAGTTAACCTAAGATATGTTGATGATGCACGGTTTGCACTTTCTGTTGACCAAACTACAACACCGGAAGATTTAAAGGAATTATTAGACGTTTTTGCTAAAGCAAAAGGCATTACCATAAAAAGTATCAGTGAATTGGAGTCCTCACCCTTATCACTGACTAAATTTATCCGCACTTCCAGTTTCCTGCAACATCCGGTATTCAATAAATATCATAGCGAGACAGAGATGATGCGTTACATTAAGCGTTTGGAGAATAAGGACCTGTCCCTGGTCCACAGCATGATTTCGCTTGGATCATGTACCATGAAGCTGAATGCAGCATCGGAACTGCTACCTCTTACATGGCCTGAATTTACAGAAATCCATCCATTCGCACCACTCAGCCAAGCTAAGGGATATTTAGAGGTCATAGATGAGTTGAGCAAAGATCTGTGCGAGATAACAGGTTTCAAAGCCATAAGTTTCCAGCCGAACTCGGGTGCCCAAGGTGAATATGCGGGATTGATGGTCATTAAAGCCTATCATAAAGCCAACAGGGACCAACATAGAAATATAACACTGATTCCTTCATCGGCGCATGGAACCAATCCGGCTTCAGCAGCCATGGCTGGACTTAAAATTGTTATTGTAGCTTGTGACCGGGAGGGAAACATCGACGTAAATGACCTTCGTGATAAAGCGCAGCAATTTAACGAAACGCTGGCCTGTTTAATGGTTACATACCCATCTACACATGGTGTCTATGAGGAATCCATTAGAGAAATTGTAAAAATCATTCACGACAATGGCGGCTTGGTTTATATGGACGGCGCAAATATGAATGCACAGGTTGGATTAACGAGTCCTGGCCATATCGGAGCGGATGTTTGCCACCTTAACTTACATAAAACGTTCGCTATCCCCCATGGGGGTGGTGGCCCGGGCATGGGGCCCATTGCCGTTGCAGAGCACTTGGTACCTTTTTTACCCTCACACATTTCTTCGAACAAGAACGAAAGCTCAATTTCTGCTGTATCATCTGCTCCGTTTGGAAGCGCATTGGTATTATTGATCTCTTATGGGTATATTAAAATGCTTGGTGCCGACGGGCTCTTGGAATCGACCAAAATAGCTATACTAAATGCCAATTACCTAAAGGATGCTTTGAAAGGTTATTATAAGATACTTTTTACAGGAAAAAATAACAGGTGTGCGCATGAGTTTATTATTGACTGTTCTCAATTTAAACAAACCGCCACTGTTGAAGTTGGGGATATTGCAAAGAGATTAATGGATTATGGTTTCCATGCCCCAACCGTTGGCTTCCCTGTTCACGACACATTGATGATTGAACCGACAGAGAGTGAAAGTAAGCAGGAACTGGACAAATTCATCTCTGCAATGATTTCCATAAGAAGGGAAATAGATGAGATTATCCAAAATGAATATAGTCAAAACGATAATGTGCTAAAAAACGCACCTCATACGATGAATGAGTGCTTAAAAGACCATTGGAATAAACCATATGGTAGAGATAAAGCAGCGTTCCCAAGCGACTCTCTAAGAGACAATAAATTTTGGCCATCAGTTAGCAGAATAGATAACGCATTGGGTGACCGTAACTTAATTTGTACCTGTGCACCAATTGAAAGTTATGCAGAGACATCATAGTACAAACTAAACCAGTCAAGACAAAATGAATTCTTCCTTATTCAAAAATGATAGCAGCTTTGACTGGCTATATCCCGAACATTTGCAACTGATATCACAGAAACATTGGACCCCAATCCGTATCGCCCGCAAAGCGGCAAAATTCCTTGCCCTGCCCAGTTCCAAGGTACTCGATATTGGTAGCGGGATAGGCAAATTCTGCCTTACCGCAGCATTTCACTATCCATTGACTTCCTTTTATGGAGTTGAACAAAGACATGAACTCGTCCATTTTGCAGAAGAGGCAAAAAACTATGTAAGACTTCAAAACGCTAATTTTATCCACGCTAATTTCACCCAGGTAAATTTTGAAAGTTTCGACCACTTCTACTTTTATAATTCATTTTGGGAAAATATCGATCAGAACAACAAGATTGATGAGACAATTGAGACCTCGTACAACTTATATAACTACTATACACAGTTTATGTTCAACATGTTAAATACCAGGCCTTCAGGAACCAGGCTGGTAACTTTCCAAGCAGAAGCTGGAGAGATCCCCGCAAATTACATGCTTGTGGAGACTTCTGAAAATAGTCTGCTGAAAATGTGGATCAAAGCATAGCCCATCTGGTTTCATACCTCACTTCGACACCATAATTGCTATCGGCCCTGTTTTGCTTTCCATCGATAATATGGAAAATAAATTGAGGGCGCCCCAATTATATCCTTAATTCGATATGCACGCCAAGGCCTTTTAATTAGTGGGCGTCGACCACAGCAAGGGTGATCATATTTACAATCTCTCTTACGGGGCTGTACATTTGCAAAACATGGACCGACTTGTTCATTCCGATCAGAATTGGTCCAACGGCTTCCAAACTGCCCAGTTCCTGTAAAAGTTTGTAAGCGATATTACCGGATTCCAGGTTTGGAAAAATCAACGTGTTGGCAGGGCTCCCGTTAAGTGGAGAGAAGGGGTAATTGGCACGTAATAATTCAGGGTTCATGGCAAAGTTGGCCTGCATCTCTCCATCCACTATCATATCTGGATACTCCTTTTTCAACAAGGCAGTGGCCAACCTGCCCTTCTCAGGGGTTATTCCAGTATTAGACCCAAAGTTAGAATACGACAACAGGGCAATTCGCGGAACGATATTAAACTCTTTGACCTTTTTATAGATCAATGCGGTAATGTCAACCAATTCCCGAAGGGAAGGATCTGGATTTACCGTAGTGTCTCCAAGGAACACAGGCCCTTTTTTGGTCAGCATCATGTACATCCCCGCAATTTTGTTTACTCCAGGTCTAGTGCCTATGACCTGAAGCGCTGGTTTCAACGTTGACTTATAATTTTTGGTCAACCCAGAGATCAATGCATCAGCACGCCCGAACTCTACCATACTCGCGCCAAAGTAATTGCGGTCACGCATAAGTTTTCTGGCTTCGTACATTGTAGTCCCACTTCTTTGACGACGATTGAACAGATGTATGGCAAAGGCTTCGGAATCAGCTGTACCCTTCCAGGGATCAATGATTTGGGTATCCCCAAGTTCAATACCATGCTCCAGCATTAGTTTTCTGATGGCAATTTCATCACCCAATAGGACTGGTATCGCTATTCCTTCATCCTTGACGATTTGGGCCGCCTTTAATATCTTATAGTTATCTGCCTCGGCAAGTACGACACGTCTGGGCGCAGATTTGGCCATATTTGAGATATTCCTTAGAATTTTATCATCGGCACCCAGTCTAAACTGAAGTTCCTCTTGATAGGCCGCCCAATCGGTAATATGCTTACCAGCCACCCCCGAGGCGATGGCCGCCTTTGCAACGGCGATGGAGACGATCCCGATTAGCCTGGAATCGATGGGTTTTGGAATGATATAGTCTCTTCCAAATTTCAGGTTTTTGGATCCATACGCCAAATTGACCACCTCTGGAACAGGTAGCTTGGCCAGATCGGCGATAGCTCTAACGGCGGCGATCTTCATTTCCTCATTAATCGCGGTTGCCCGGACATCGAGCGCCCCCCGGAAAATATAGGGGAACCCGAGCACATTGTTTACCTGGTTGGGATAATCGGATCGTCCCGTGGCCATGATAATATCGCTACGGCAATTTATGGCTAGTCCATAGGCTATTTCGGGATCTGGGTTTGCCAGGGCGAAAACAATAGGGTTTTTGGCCATCGAACGTACCATTTTTTCCGAGATTACATTGGCTGCCGAGAGGCCGAGAAATACATCAGCACCTTTCATTGCTTCAGACATTGATGAAATATCCGTACGTGAAGTCGCAAAATCCATCCGCATCGGATCAAGATCTGTCCGGTCTTTGTTCACAATGCCATCCTTGTCGAACACCAACAGATTTGTCTTTTTTACGCCCAGTGTTAGGTACAGTTTGATACAGGCAACTGCTGCTGCCCCTGCACCACTTACAACGAGCTTGATCTTATCCAGTCTTTTATTTTGAATTTCACAGGCGTTCAATAATGCTGCACTCGTAATGATGGCGGTTCCATGTTGATCGTCGTGCATCACCGGGATATTCATTTCCCGTTTTAGCCTGCGTTCGATTTCAAAGCACATAGGAGCGGCAATATCTTCCAGGTTTATTCCTCCAAAAGTAGGTTCCAAGGCTTTCACGACATTTACAAACTGGTCGATGGTGCTTGCATCGATCTCAAGATCGAAGACATCTATATCGGCAAAGATCTTGAATAACAACCCCTTTCCCTCCATGACCGGCTTACTGGCCTCCGGCCCGATATTCCCTAGCCCCAGAACGGCTGTACCATTGCTGATGACGGCCACCAGATTGCCCTTGGTGGTGTATTTATAGACATCTTCCGGATTTCTGAAAATTTCCATACAGGGCTCGGCTACCCCCGGTGAATAGGCCAGGGCCAGGTCACGTTGTGAATTTGTGGGCTTGGAGGGTACGACCTCGATCTTTCCGGGACGTCCCTGGGCATGATAGTCCAAGGCATCTTGATTATGGTTTTTTGAGTTGCTCATTTTTGAAGTTTTGATTAAAAGCCAGACAGGCCGGACAATGGCAAACGAAGCTCAACTTAACTATGGGAGGGATAGGGTAAGCATTGTTTCTACTATCCTATTATTACTATTTTTTTGGATCATACTTTATCCCAGGGGTCAACCAGAATAACAGGATCACCCGAGAATACCTATAGTTGAACGGAGACAAAATGACCAGGAAAACACTGAGGACAGTCATGTATAGCGCAAACGAAGTCAGGTTGCCTGTCCAGGCATATGTTGCGGTACATGCCAATAATAGTTCGATGACGTTCATTGCATAGCCGACATACATCGCGGCATAAAAATACCCGGGTTCCCGTTCGAACCGGAAGCCACAATTAGGGCAGCAATCGTTCATTTTCTGTAAGTGAAAGCCATACATGGTGTTGGCAAACATCTTTCCTTCCCTGCATCGGGGGCATTTGGCATTGGCCATGGCAGAGTACTGGGTCTTGTTCATTTATTTTTATGGGTCATGGGAAAAACGGCAATGCTGTTGTACTATCACTGCAATGACCTTATTGGACGTCCAAAGATAGGCCATAAGGGCTTCTCCATTCTTAACCAATGTCAGTCCAAGGACTGATATTAATCAGCTTTTCTCTGGGGTGTGGAAAGAAATCTAAGCTAGCGATAGTTGGAACGTACGATCAGCTTTTCCAGGTTGGAGATCCAGATCTTCCTGCCGTCGGTATGAAGGATACCCTCTTCTTTGAGCTCTTTGAGCAACCGTATAACATTTTCCTTGGCCAGTCCCGCCAGATTGGCAAGGTCGGTACGTGAAATATTGATCAGGATCTCACCTTCGGCGTTCAGGTCGTTCTTATACTTTTCACGGAGAAAAATCAGGGAAATGGAAAGCCGCTCTATCGCCGAACGCTGCGAAAACACAGATATGTTGTTGGCCAGAACGGTAAACTCGTGGCTAAGGGCTTTGAGCATACGGGAACTGAACAGAGGCGAACTAGTCAGGACCTGCAAAAAGTCCTCTTTGGGGATAAAACTGAGGACACTGTCCTCGATGGTCGCCGCAGAGTCAGGATAGCGTTCCTCGGCTAGCACTGCATGGTATCCTATGAACTCACCTTGACTGGCCACATAGATGATCTGTTCCCGGCCACTATGGTCAACCTTGTACTTCTTGACCTTTCCCTTGACAATAAGGTAGATTCCGGAAGGTACAACCCCCTCCCTGAACACGACCTCTCCCTTTACGTATTTTTGCCCGATCTGTCTGGAAATCAAAAAGTCGTATTCCTTCTCCGTCAGTACATTAAGGATAGCGCTGGTACTGAAATTCCATTTATCGATCGGAAAAATCCCTGCAATGCTCATGACGCGAAGATACGACATATTTTTTTGTTTACCCCATCCCTCAACAGGACAAAGCATGCCACAAAGTTGGACTTAACAGCCACGCAACCCTCACGGGCTCTGGAGAAGCCCATTTCAAAGTGCCACCAGCCTACCAATAGGGAAGGTTCATCTTTTTATATACATCCTGACCTTGGGGTGAAAGAATTCTCCTGTTGGGACGAAACTGGCAGGGACCTGCTCTTTGGAGGTGTGGTAGGTCACCAGCCTGCACCCAGAGGGTTGCTGTTCAAGCTTCCTGAACAACAATTTCGTGTAGAACTTGTACAGATCCTCATTTCTTGCCACCGTCGCGTCAATTCCCCTTTGGGTGTCGATGTTCTCATAGAAGGAATTGAAGAAATATAATCCTGTATAGGGGGCCAAGTCTATTTCTGCGATATTTCCACAGATGAAATCAATATTTGTCAGGCCCAGGCTTGATTGGGCCCCTTGGGCTATCTCTACCAATTCCCTACGTTGTTCTATGCCGTAAAAGGTACAGTTTTGATGGAAAAATGCGGCCGTCAGGCAGAACTTTCCTACCCCGCAACCGATGTCCATTATCCTTCCCCCTGGAACGGACAGGAATGCCGCCGCTCTTCTTGCAATGTCCAACGGAGTCCAGTGCACGGTAGACAATTGTATAATATGTTCGGGATAAAGGAAGTCGAAATGCGCATCATTCCCAAAATAGGTTCCTATCATGTTGATAATATCAGTTGGCGGGTCATCTGGTTTTAATGTACATGTTCAACAGTCCGCCAAGTAGGCTTTGGGAAAGCAAATAGTTCTCGGATACCTCATTTCCAGGGCCCTGGTAACTGGCAACCCTTGTTCCTACTGGCATATTGTCCAGTTTGGTCCGAAGGTATAGGGTATAATAGGCATAGAGTGCTACTGAAGTCTCGACCGAGTCGTCAATCCTATTGGCAAAATCAATATTCTCAAAGAACGGGTTGTAGAAATAAAAATGGTCAAAACCGCTGAAATCAAGCTGGACCAGGTTGACCGCGATGAATTCCACGTTTTGCAAACCCAAGGTTTTCCTGGCATCTTCAGCACAACTGACCAGCTCTTGCCGTTGCTCCACCCCAAAGAAAACTGTTCCAGGGTACATTTTCGCCCCTATCATGCAGAACTTTCCAACACCACTGCCAATGTCCAGGATCTTGGCATCGGGCCAGGCTAGGAACTCCGCTGCCTGTTGGGCCACTAAAAGCGGTGTCCAGTGTTTTTTAGATATGCATCGGAAATGTTCGGGATATAGCCTATCGAACGATTGATCGTCCCTGAAGAAATTTTTTAAGTTGCCCATTCGTTAACCAATAATTTGAGATGAAATTTCGCTTTAGGGCATCTGTCCCTTCAATTCAAAAATACCTGAAGTCATCTCCATTTTTTAAGATAAATATCAAGGGCGGAACTGATATTTATCAGGGCTGCCTTCGCCTTATTTTTTTTCTCACGGCAATGGCGGTCCTGTTGTAGTAGCGCTTGGCCCTGATCCTGAACACATCATAGACAAGTACCAAAATAAGCAGCACTATCGGGGCATAGAAGGAAGTGAACTGGAACTGTTTGAAAAGATAGGCCCCAGCTATGGCACCAAGCATAAAGAAAAAGATAATGGCCAGCCGAAGCTTGATCTTTGAACGAAGTGCCGCCGGATCGGCAACATCACCACGGACAGACTGGGCAAGTTCAATTCCCAGATCGGTAAAGGTACCGGTGAGATGGGTTGTACGCACGACGGATCCAGAAATCATCGAAACAAGGGAATTCTGCATCCCCATTGCGAACAGCAGGCTTCCAGCAAAAACTTCCTTGGAAAGCAGCGTCCCATCATATCTACCACCATAGACTGCAGAGAAGGCCAAAATTAAAATCTCGAACACGATGGGAACCGAGTAGGAGTAGCGCTGGTTGTATCCAATCAGGGAGAGTATGAAGGTAGAAACAAATGCTCCTGCAAGAAAAAGCACCATCCAGAGTGCTATGACCTGGGCAGTTGCCCAGTCCTGAAAGGCAATACGTTCCGCAAACAGTGCAGCATGCCCGGTCACGTTGGTAGTTAATATACTGAACGCCAGGTACCCTGCTGCGTTCACAAAACCGGCTGTCATTCCCAATAGCGTAGCAAGCCTGAGGTTATGTTCAGGGGTCCGTTTTGCACCAAGGTGCCTAAGCATAACAATTTCGGTTTAGCATCCTGCAAGAATGAGGTGATGTAAATGATGGATATACTGCCAGGACTAAGTTCGTGAAAATTCAGCAAAGCATAGCTGATAATTATCAGCTATGGCAGTTTGTTCTTTGTCATTGCAAGTTTTGCGTATCATATCTCTCTCCAAATTAGGCTGCCTGCGGTTTTTGGGAGTATATGTTATTTTAGGAAAACAATGTTCTATTGGAAATTGCACTTAAAAACCCGGACCACTTTATTTATCAGAGCGGGGTCCAGCGGACATTCAGCGTCCGGGGCAGTTTCGACCCAGCTGCCCGTGGGATCCAGCTCCAAAAGATGGTTTTTTCCCTGCAGGTGGATCTCGAAGGTTGTTTTTCTGCTGCCGATAGCTACAAAGTACAGCAGATAGGATACCTGTTCAAAAGATATGATAAATGGTATGCCGTTCATTTCAGTTTATTTACAGACCACAATTATAGGCCATGATCATTCCCAAGAAAAGCCAAGTGCAGGTTTTCTTCGATTGCCGACAGGAATTCCTCGGTGAAAAGATAATCGCGCACATGTTCCGCAGAACTTCCATGGATGCAGTTGGCCAGGTCCTTGGTCATCTTCCCGGACTCTACCGTATCGACACAGACCTGTTCCAGGATATTGCAGAAAGTGATCAGTGCCTGGTTCCCGTCTAGTTTCCCCCTGAAGGCAAGCCCCCTTGTCCAGGCAAATATTGATGCAATGGGATTGGTGGAGGTAGGCCTTCCGGCCTGGTGTTCCCTAAAGTGTCGGGTCACCGTTCCATGGGCCGCCTCGGATTCCATTACCTTTCCATCGGGGGTTATCAGTACGGAGGTCATCAGCCCAAGGGAACCAAAGCCCTGTGCGATGGTATCCGACTGGACATCTCCATCATAGTTCTTGCATGCCCAGACAAAACTTCCGTTCCATTTCAGTGCAGAGGCAACCATATCATCGATCAGCCGGTGCTCGTAGGTAATGCCCGCATCTGCAAAGGCACCAGAAAATTCGTTTTCGTAGACCTCCTGGAAAATATCCTTGAAACGACCGTCGTACCTTTTCAGGATCGTGTTCTTGGTAGAGAGATAGAGCGGCCATTTTTTTGCAAGGGCCTGGTTGAAACATGCCCTTGCAAAACCATAGATACTTTCATCGGTATTGTACATGGCCATTGCTATGCCATCGCCCTCAAAATTGAATACCTCAAAGGACTCCTGTCCACTCCCATCCTCCGGCGTAAAGGTGATGGTCAGTTTTCCCTTGCCCTTGGTAAGAAAATCCGTTGCCCTATACTGGTCGCCGAAGGCATGCCTACCGATGCAGATCGGACTGGTCCAGTTCGGAACCAGCCTTGGAATATTTTCAATGACGATCGGCTCCCTGAATACCGTTCCATCAAGGATGTTCCGTATAGTGCCGTTAGGTGATCTCCACATCTGTTTGAGCTTGAACTCCCTTACACGCGCTTCATCTGGGGTGATGGTGGCACACTTGATCCCCACGCCATGTTTCTTTATCGCCTCAGCAGCATCGATGGTTACCTGGTCGTTGGTCAGATCACGGTTTTCGAGGCAAAGGTCAAAATA
This sequence comes from Pedobacter sp., assembly GCF_041662865.1. Lineage (GTDB taxonomy): Bacteria > Bacteroidota > Bacteroidia > Sphingobacteriales > Sphingobacteriaceae > Pedobacter. The sequence continues at coordinate 150,154 of NZ_JBAZRL010000001.1, read as the reverse complement.
CCTGATGTCAACCTCCAAATAGGGAAGTACGAGCCTATCTTTGATAAAGCGCCATATTACACGGGTCATTTCATCACCATCCATCTCCACGATAGGGTTTGCCACTTTTATTTTTCTGATTTCCATTGTTAATGTCTAATATATTGTACTATTTGCATATCCACATTTTCAGGGGCTTCTGCGGGTGTTGTCCCACCAGTTCGAAATTTGTGGGCACATCGTTCTCGTCCCCGTAGTAGGTGGCAAGCCTGGTTCCCTTGGCCACCTTTGACAGTTTATTATAGAGAAAATTAGAATAATATTCGTATAGTGAATACGAGTATTCAATTGCTTCATCGATCCGGGAAAGAGAGCTGAGGTTTTCTGCAAATGAGTTGTAAAAATAGATGCCCTCGTAGCCATTTAGGCTCAACTGGGTAAAATTGGCATGCATAAAATGGACGTTGTCCACCATGCTTCTTCTCTTGGCCCTAATGGCAACCTCTACCAGGTCCATTCGCTGTTCCACGCCGTGGAACTCCGAATCCGGGAAAAAATGGCCGCCCGCAATGCAGAACTTTCCGATCCCACTGCCAATGTCCAGTATCTTCGAACCTGGTACAGCGCTCAGAAATGAGGCCGCTTCCTTGGCCATAGCAAGAGGGGTCCAATGTATCTCTGACACCCTTTGGGCCTGATCGGGAAAATAGCTGTCGAACACCTGGTCGCTATCATAATAATCCATAGGTAGTATAGCGGGAAGTATGGGGCTTTCGAACGTATCGCAATCGTTTATCATGCTTTGGAAATTTGGCTGTTAATGCTATGATCATGTCAGTATCAAAAGGCCGACTGCGATGCCGACCACCATGATCAGGTACAAAAGGATTTCGGTGACAGCGAACCGCTTGTACTTGCCCCAAAACGATTCTCCTTTATCGGATGTCCTTCTTTTCTCCATGGCCATGTGCTTGGTTATACTTTTGATTCACAACAAAAATACGATTGGAAATCCCATATCTCCCAGCTAAATATCACCTGTTGCCATGATATAAATCAGTTTTTAAGGATATCAGATTTTTTCGCATCTTTAACCGGACTTTGGTCATTGCATTCATTTATGATGCAGCATCTACAATTACAGCAATGGAGACGATTTTTATACAGGATAACGATGAAGCCGTGCTGGATGTACTGCAACTAGCACTTAGGGCAAAGGGTTTCCAGGTCTTTACTATCCAAGATTTTAAGGAGGGCTTTTTGGATACCATCGATAGGTTGCGCCCGCATGTCGTGATGCTGGACTATAAGCTCAGTGGACAGGGGGTGATGGAGATTTTCATGAAGATCAAACAAAAATATCCGCATCTGCCGATCATCGCGTTAAGCTGCAATTACAATATCCGTGAAGAGTCGAGAAGATTGGGGTTTGACGACTATATCAGAAAGCCCTTCGATCTATCGGTACTTTACGAGGTTATCAACAAGCATATCTAGAAGTCACAGAATTTTATCCAGTTAACTTAAAAAGTATTAATCTGTGTACACATTAGCCTCCTTAAACATTCAATTTCATGCTTTACAAAGTCCTCACCTTGTAAGAGCGAAAACAGAGGGAAACGGGTAACTGTAGGCTATACAACGGCGGAAATATAGGTAACAACGACATACGGAAAATGGTTTTGTATAATTTGGCTTGGCATTGGATTCGGCTATCATCAATGCACCACCGGCTTCAACCACAATGGAAGGACATATCTCGGCATGAAGGACAATTTCAGGAATTGACATTTTTCGGCGGAAAAGGTTCCAATTTTTTGGTAGGAGCTCACCTGAATCCAATCCATTTTCCAAGGCAAGGCTTTGCGAATAAAAATACCTCGTGAGCGGAGCGAGCAGGGAAGATTTTTATGACGCAAACCCGTTAGGGTTTAGCCTTGACGGAAAATGGATTGTTCAGAAATTTGCGTACAAAAAGGCCGGAAGCTTAAGGATGGACCGCTGCTATGCTTAAGAAAAAATCTATACTTATAACTGAGCTGTAATTCCATGAACTACTGCCAACAGAGTATATCCCTCAAAGTCGTTAAAAGTTCCCGTTTAGATTACCTGACTGTTTCTTCTCGTAGCATTTCATTTCACTTAAAGGGATACCAAACTGATGGCTGACAAAATACATGTCCTTATCATTTAGGTATCCAATTTGCTTGATAGATTCGATGACTGCCGCAATACCATAGTAGTTGAGGATGAAATACCAGTCCTGTGGCCATCCGCGTTCAATCACCCGTTGGACTACAACGTTACGCGAGCTATTAAGGTCGATTTTATCCAAATCGTATTCCCAGAGCAGTTTCATATCAAGCTGGGCATCGGGAAAATCTTTATAGTTATCGAAATACATAGTCTTGCTATTTGATATTTTACGGCTCACACGGATAATTTAGGACCAAACAATATGAAAGCTATCGCCAGTTCCTTAAAGTCCCAAGCCAGTTCCGCGCTCTGGGTATTCTCTACCCTTCACCTTTTTAATTTCAATAGAAATATCCTTATCAGTTTCCGGCCAGCTTAAGGGGATTTTGCGTTCAAGGGAAGCTGTAATATCTTTAATTTCCTCGCTGCCACATTTCCGCTGTATTTTTATGTCGAGCAATTCCTCTAGGATTTGCTCAAAGTAGACCACCATTTTATGTGGCCATTCCTTCTCAATCTCAGCCCTGAAGACGGCAAGGGGATTTTTTGGATTTCTTTCCAGCACTTGAATTCCATGGGTCAATGAATTTTGTCCACTGGCAACGTTTCTCCCATATATGCAAAGCTCATCATACAAACCTGCCTGCTGTACCATTGCAAGTGTGTTCGGAATATTTACAAACCTTTCCTCGTGTGCGGCAATCGAAACCGCTCGCCCCGACCCTTCGATTGCAATCATATGTTCATACCTTAGCTGTGTGCCCAAAAAACTAAGTTTGGGATGTACCGCAAGCAGTTTGATTTCTACCACGTATCCCATTGATTTAAGACTTTCAATGGTTTCGTTCATCAACTCACCCGACGAAAAAGTGGTTTCCAGAATATAGTTGAGCTTATGCTTCTCACAATGGTCACGCAGGCCCCTGTTCCACCGTTGGGCATAGTCTGATGTGATCTCGGGATAATATTCAGAATGCTTTGAACGGATCAGGCTGGCATCCGGGTGGAAATCACGGAACAGGTCAGCATTGCAAGTAACTACGTTGTCAAAAAGCTCCAATCGTGCCTCTTTTTCAAGCTCTGTCTTGCCAGCCCCAGGCTGCCCACCCAGAATAATTACCGTCGGATTTCTGATCGCCGATACAGTATATGCATAGATATCAATGATATCCTGTTGGATGGCAACAAAATCTTTTTCGGAAAGCTGGTACAGTTTTTTTAATGTTTCCAGGATCGGCATAACTGGTTATCTGGAAAGCCCTAGATGCTGGGAATTCTCACTTCGCAAGATCGGACCGTACTTTTCGATAAGCTCTTCCATGCGTTCCAGGCTCCGAAAGTTCAAAGAATTGCGGTTGGCCTCGGCCACTTCGTTACGAAGGGAGGTTAGCTTTTCTACAACTTCGATGTCGGGACTGATACGGCTTAGTTCCTTGCGCCGCTCACGGCTGGCATAGGCAATAACGCCGTTGAGCACTGAATTTGCCATCTCGGTCAACTTATACCAGTCCAATGGATTACGCTCTTTAACGGTTGGGATTTTCTCTATTGGAAGATGAAGCTGCTCGGCAATCTTTACCCAAGCCTTATAATCGACCACCATTGCCACCGGCTCGCCGCTATAATCTGTTACAAGTTGAGTTTTCATTATCCTTTGATTTATACTAAAGTACATATTTTTCTAATTATTGCCTAATTTGCGGCCAAAAATGACAATTAATGCTGTTTTATTTACGTTTCCTTTTGCTGCCGTTTGCTTGTACCACTTGCCTAGAATGCTTTTTTGCATTCAGTATTGAATCTGTCGCTTGCATTAGCCTAACACGGTCATTTTCATATGCCTTACCAATTGGAGCTGCAATTGTCGGGTAATAAGCCTTTACGACCTTGAACTGTTCACCATCGCGGTAAAGTTGGTCGTTCCTGATCAAAAGGCTCACCGATGAACCTATGCAAACCGCAAGGATCAAAAATATAAGCAGAAAGCCTATAACTTGGAATTTTGTTTTTGCCTCCAAATGATGGTGATGTCTGATAACCGTCTTTTCGGGAACCTGCGCCATACGTCGTTCAAGGACTTTCATCAGCTCTCCAAGTCGCTGTGCCTCATAGTTGCGTTTGGCGATGTCGAGCACGTTAAAAATCTGCTCAAATTGCTCTTCGTAATCGGGCGGTTCAAGTTCGATCAGCTCCTTAACAGAAGTCTCCAGTGAAACGAATTTTGCGACGACCACCTCCAATACCTGTTCGATTGATTCCAGTTGCTCCGTTGTTGTGTCTTTCATATGGTTTATATTTTAAATGCCAAGGCCTAAATTTGTTTTGGATTGGTCTATTTGCTTTAATTTTTCAGCTCGTTTGTTTTCTTCCAGTTGACCTGCAATCTTGGCAAATGCCATTGACCTGTCGATTGCCGAACCCTTGAAAGAACATCCATCCTTTTCAAATGAAATTCCCTGTACCTGATTTGTTCCAGCTAAGGATTTATAATTTATTTTAATCCCAGCACTGGCCAATGCAGTTTTAAGGTCATCAAAATCAGCACATTTTTTAAGTTGTTGCTTTAAAACATCATAGATCTGGTACCTGATATGATCACTTCCAATAAGCCTTGACCTGTTGACCTGCTTCTTTCCCTCAGCCATAAAAAGACCATGTTTCATTGTCATCAACTTGCATATCTCGACGTTTCTTTTCTTAAGGTACTTGTCAGAAATGGTGCGCCCATCGTTAGCAACCCTGTTGTAGACGATATGGATGTGCGGATGATCACGGTCGTTGTGCTTTACGATGAGAACCTGTGTATTGCAGATCTTCATCCTTCCCAGATATTCCTTCGCCAAGCCGATCATTCTTTCATTATCGAGGTTGGGTTTATCAACTACACTCCAATTAAGGGAAATATGCCCGACCGCCTCTCCCAGTCCAGGACGCATCTTTCTTTGCAAGTTAAAGTCCTGGACGGCATGCCTAGGCATTTCTTCCCTCACCCCATCGGCCAGCAGTACCGATGCGCCCTCTTTTAGCATTACATAGCGGACACATCCTCCAAAGCTCCTGCCCGACAACACCTTACCAATCATTTCCGCCTAATTTTGTAAGCAACTGATCGATTGACCCGAGCAGTTCACGGCACTTTCGCTGCACTATTAATAATCCCTGCACATGGGCGAGCTTGGTCAGTTGGTTAAGGTTGTTGGCAAGCCCGCTAAGCACCCTAAAGTGCCCCAGTTCATCGGGCGAAAGACGCGCACTTACTTTCGCAGTCACAGCGGATGCTCTGACCCATTCACTGATTGTCATCTTCGCCAATTTGGCCTTGTGCTCAATCCTCAGGTGCTCCGATACCGTAAGTCTCACCCTGACGTTGCGTTCCCGTTTGATCTTCTTTAGCGGCCGTCCACCTTTTGCTCTTTTTGACTGCTCTTTTTCCATAGTTAAAGGGTCAATTTATCAGTGGCTCTTTTTGCGACCATCGGGAGCGAAAAGCAAGTTTTAGTCCGGCGCAGCGGACGGGTTTTTGTGGAACAAAAACACAAACTTGCTCCCTGCAAATGCCAAAAGAAGGCTCCCTCGCAATCGCCGCTGCAATTAACTTCAAAACTAAGCTCTTTCATCAGTTATCTTCTCCTGAGTTTTCGTTTGAACTCAAAATCGAGCGCTTTATCTGCCGCCTCTGATTCGGTAAGCCTTTTATGGGAAAGCAGCCATTGCAATAGGGTCTTCTTAGAAAACCTTACCCCTCCGCTTGGCAATGATAGGTAGGGCAGTTGCCCAGCCGATTTAAGCTGGTAAAGGGTCTGCCTTGAATAACCTGTAATCTTTTCGGCAACTTCGTATCCCCCGATCTCGTCCTCTTGGGCAACAGGCGAGAGTGTAGGAGTCGGTAATTGGTTCTGGTTTAGAATTTCGATAAGGTCTGAGACCTTGAGGTCGATAAGCCTTGTGTCCTGATTTATATTCATTTGTTTTCCTGTTAATGTACGGAAGCAAAAAAATAGATAAATACAAGCCTTCACGAACGTTTGATGGCAATCGTATGAGCTCTTTGTAATCGAACAAAGTCACTTTATTAAATGATATTGGAATCTGGAAAAAGCTATTTTGCCCTATAGACTTCTACATATTCTACCGGAGTACTCTTGTAGCGCTGCCCTTCTAAAAAGACAAGGTTTTTCAGTTCTTCCAAACTGAATACATCCCTTAGCAGTTCACGATAGCGGTGGCGAAGGATTTCGTCGGAAAGCACGCCCCGCTCCTCAATGCAGTATTTTAGAAATCCAGCAAGGGATTTGCTCAGGCCTTTGGCATGCACAACACACTTTATCTCCAGCTTATCGACATCGTTAAAGGTCAGCAGTCTCCCATTGGAACTTTGTGCATTGACGGTCTCGATAAAGGAGGCAAAAGCAGCCTTTTTGTCGTCAATGTTTTTGCCCTGTAGCCAAAAATCGTAGAATGTTTTTGGCACATAGGGCTCAGCCATGGCAACCTCCTCTCGGAACAACCGTTTCTGCCAGTCCTTTTTCTGGAAAAGGTGGTAAGTCTCATCAAGGTTCCTTTTTACTATAGCTGGATAAAGTTTTGGCAATAAGAAGTACCCCGCGGCACAAACTAGGATTGCTGCTAATATCCCTGTTGTAGTGGTGGTGAGGTCATCACTGGTCATTCCTCCCATAAGAAAGAAGATGGCAACCGTGATAAAGGCGAGCGCCACCATTAGCATTAAGATGTAATGAAAGATACAGGCCTGTAAATAGAACCACCTAAGCTTAACGGCTTCCACTTCGGACAGGCCTGCAAAGGTGGAACGGATCTGAGCCATCCGTTCTTCCAATGGTAGGGCAAGGAACTTGCCGCCGAATTCGTTCACCCAATTCTCTATACCTACTGACAACAATAGTTGAACGGGCACGATCCAGACCACGAGGGCAATAATCCCGGACACGATCGGCAGGCGCACTTCAGGAAAGCGCAGAAAGAAACCGAAGAAAACGATCAACAGCAGGATTTCAAATAGTACTCTTTTCATCTAACAGGCTTGGAAATTTTAACATCTCGGATTTTCTTTTTTCGTCAACTATCTTTGCATAGATCTGCGTCATTTCAATTTTGGAGTGCCCCAATAATTTCTGCATGGTGTAGACATCTATACCAAAAGTTAAGCCAATTGTGGCAAAGGTGTGCCTTGCGGCGTGGAAGTGCAGGCTCTTTTTGATACCAGCCTCCAGTCCCCAGAACTTGAGGTAAACGTTCACCACCTGGCTGGAAGGAAGTCCCCAGAACACTTTGTCGTTCTTGGGATGCCTGAGCAGGTTTTTGATAATGGTACCCGCATCCTCCAGCAGGGGTACCCGTACAATCTTCTGCGTAGTCTTTGCTGGACGGAAGACCAGATGGTCTCCTTGGATTTCTTCGTAGGTCAGTTTTTTGACGTCCGAAAACCTAAGCCCCGTAAAGCAGGAGAACAGGAATGCCTGCCTTACCTGGCTGTTTCCCTTCTTTGGAATGCAACTGGCAAGTGCTCGTACCTCTTCTATGGTCAAGGTAGTGATCTCGGTCTCCGCAAGCCCAACGATCTTAAAGTTCGGAAATGGGGAAGCCTGCACAATCCCCTTTACTACCAGCTTGTTGAAATACTGCCTGAAGGTATTCATGTAGGAGCTGGCCGTATTCTGGCTGACCACTCCAAGCAGGTAGTCCTGAAAAGCGGACAGGAAATCCTCATCCACATCCTGGAAAAAGACCTTTTCGCCATCTGCATATTTTTCGAGCTGTATGGTCACGCATTCCAGTCTATAGTAGTATTTCTTGGCAAGGCAATCCCTGAAATAATCCAACAGGTTGTAATTGATCTTGGCGGTCTGCTGATAACCATTTTCCGAGAAGCTCATTTTGTCCTCACGGTTATTCCGAATCGCCTTGATGACCTTCATCTTGTCCTTGTCGACTTCTGCGACCCTGACACTCGGATTGGAATAATCCTTTGTCACATAAATCTTGAGAAATTCATAATTGCGCTTACCTTTGCCTTGTCCGGTACCAGAATAGATATCCAGGTAGGCGCTGTATTTATCATCGTTTAGTTTCTTGTATCTTACGGTTACCATGGCGGATGTGGGATAGGTAAAACAACTTTGTTACTTTTGTTACTCAAAAATCAGACCGAGTAACATATCAGTAACAAAAGTAAGCTAAAGAAAGAAAAAATGCAAAAAGTTAAGAGAGACATTAAAAATATTATCAACTGATTATGAAGCAAATAGCACCTAAAATCTATCCCGATTTATGGCTCTTAACCCAAGGTTCATAGCATGGCTGGTATTTATATCCATATTCCTTTCTGTAAAAAGGCTTGCACTTATTGTGATTTCCATTTTTCTACTTCTTTTAAGTATGTGGATGAAATGACAGATGCAATTTGCACAGAAATCAGACTTAAAAAAGATCGCATAACAGAACAAATCGGGAGCATTTATTTTGGTGGCGGTACTCCTTCTGTTTTGTCTACAGCATCACTCCAGAAGATTTTCGATACACTCACAGAATGTTTTTCCATATCGACCAATGCCGAAATTACAATTGAAGCTAACCCTGATGATCTTGATACCAGAAAAATAAGCGAACTACGTCAACTTCCAATTAATAGATTTAGCATCGGTATTCAATCTTTTTTTAACGAAGATTTAGTTTGGATGAACAGAGCGCATAATACGGATGAGGCGATAAATTGCATCAAAAGAAGTCAGGATGCTGGATTTGAAAATCTAAGTATTGATTTAATTTATGGTTATCCTCTATTAACGGACGAAAAGTTGTTGACTAATATTCAAACCATTTTAGCCTTACAAACTCCACATATTTCAGCCTACTCGCTCACTGTTGAAGCTCGTACAGCTTTAGCTAACGCGATACAAAAAGGAAAACAAGCACCTATAAATGAGGAACAAAGTGCTGCTCAATTTTTAATCTTAACAGATCAATTGACTAAGAATAATTTTGAGCATTATGAGATTTCAAATTATAGCTTGCCAAGCAAATATGCCGTTCATAACACTAATTATTGGAAAGGCGTTTCGTATTTAGGCATTGGACCCTCTGCACATGGTTTTGATGGACAAAACAGATATATTAATGTAGCTAATAACGCAAAATATTTAAGTGCTTTAACCTCGCAAAAATTAGCAGAAGGTATTGAAGAATTAAGTCAAAATGAACGTTTTAATGAATATATCATGACTTCAATTCGTACCATGTGGGGAATAGATTTACAAAAGATAACTGCTGACTTTGGCAAAAATTACACAGAACAAACACTCAAACAAATCAAGCCATTTATTGAAAAAGAACAATTAGTTTTAAGCAATAACATCATCAATCTTACTTATGGAGGTAAATTATTTGCAGATGGTATTGCGTCAGAACTTTTTGCAGTTGACGAATAAAATAATGTAAGGCATTTTCCTTATTTTTGCTCAACATCCTCTTTTAATAGCCGTTATGACCCCAGAAAATTTTCTAAAATATATTTTTGATGTAGGAACCCGTTATTTTTTAATCGCTGGAATTGCTTTTTTGATTTTCTATGTGTTGTTTCATGAACGATTTAGCGGAAGACGCTTACAAAAGAAAATACCCAAGATGTCTGATCACAAACGGGATATTTTCTATTCGATTATTACCATTGTAATTTTTGGGGCTTTACCGGTAATTTTTTTAGAAAATGACAAAATAAGACCTTATACCCTACTCTATCAGCATATAAGTGATTATGGTTGGGTCTATTTCTTTCTTGCTTTTCCGTTAATGTTGATTATTCATGACACCTATTTTTACTGGACTCATCGGATGATGCACCATCCAAAACTATTTCGACTTTTTCATTTAATTCACCATAAATCTACTAGTCCAACTCCTTGGACGGCGTACTCTTTTCATCCGTTAGAAGCGGTAGTGGAAACAGGCATATTTGTGGTTATTATTTTTGTAATGCCTGTTCATCAAATACATTTAGCCGTATTTTTTACGATTGTGTTTGTTTACAATGTCTATGGTCATTTAGGGTATGAATTATTTTCAGCAAAATTTCAAAAAAGCAAAATTGGTAAATGGATAAGTACCGGAACTGCTCATAATATGCACCATCAATTCTTTAAAGGCAATTATGGTTTGTACTTTTTATTTTGGGATAGATGGATGGGAACTTTAAGACCAGAATACGATGAAAAATTCATACACATTACTTCCAAAAAAGAAAAGGTAGTTACAGAGAAATCGATGGAAGAAAAAGTTCTAGAAAATGATGCATTAAAAAATTCTATGCCCAATGCAGATGAAAAATAAAATTGTGTGGATTACTGGAGCTTCATCTGGTATTGGTGAAGCATTAGTATATGCATACAATAAAGCAGGTGCAAAATTAATCATTTCATCACGTAACCGTGATGAGCTTTTTAGAGTTAAATCCAATTGTAAAGATCAAATTAATGTACATGTGTTATCGCTTGATTTAGCTGATAACGATTCCTTAAAAGGCAAAGCAGATGAGGCCATCAAAATTTTTGGAAGAATTGATATTTTAATTAACAGCGGTGGGATTAGTCAAAGAAGTTTAGCACTAGAAACTAATTTAGAAACTGAAAAACGCCTGATGGATGTTAATTTTTGGGGCACGGTAATTTTAAGTAAAGCCGTTTTACCCCAAATGTTAGCGCAAGGACGTGGTAGCGTTGTTTGTGTAAGCAGTTTAGTAGGTAAATTTGGCACTCGTTTCCGCTCCGCTTATTCTGCATCAAAACACGCTTTACATGGTTATTTCGATTCGCTTCGTATAGAAATTGACAATCCTAACATTCACATTATGCTCGCTTGCCCAGGTTTTATCAAAACAAAAGTGACTATCAATGCAGTAACAGCAAATGGCACAGCACAAGGCACTATGGATGACGCTCAAGAAAATGGCATGCTTCCAGAAGTTTGTGCCGAACAAATTGTAAAAGCGATTGAAGCCAAAAAAGAAGAGGTTTATATTGGCGGCAAAGAAGTAAAAGGGGTATTACTTAAACGCTTTTTCCCTCGTTTATTTTCTAAAGTAATCCGCAAAGCGAAAGTTATATAATCTTCATTATACAAATTTAATTAATTGAAAATCAATAATTTAATAATTTAATTAAATCCTTTTCAATCCATCAGGTTTTATTCTGCGTATCTGCTTTCATATCAAATTAAAAAATTATGAAAAGAATATTCCTATCTGCAATTGTCGTAGTAGCTATGGCATTCACAACACAAGTTCAGGCACAAAAAAACCCAATGGTTGGTGGTTCTGAAATGTATCCAACAAAAAACATTGTGGAAAATGCTATGAATTCAAAAGATCACACGACACTGGTTGCGGCTGTGGGTGCTGCAGGTTTAGTAGAAACTTTAAAAAGCGCTGGCCCATTTACAGTTTTTGCGCCAACTAATGATGCATTTGCAAAACTTCCTACAGGAACTGTAGATATGTTAGTAAAACCAGAAAACAAAACAATGTTAACTACAATTTTAACTTATCATGTTGTAGCTGGGAAAATGGGAAGCAAAGAAATTGCTGCTGCAATTAAAGCTGGTGGTGGTAAAGCAGAATTAACTACTGTACAAGGCGGTAAATTGTGGGCTTGGATGGAAGGTAAAAATTTAATGCTTAAAGACGAAAAAGGTGCAATGGCGAAAGTTACCATAAAAGATGTTTTTCAAAGCAATGGCGTAATTCATGTAATCGACACTGTTTTAATGCCAAAATAAAAGATTAATTACCCTAATTTACAGTTAAGAGAGAGCGTTCTGAATTTCAGAGCGCTTTTTAATTTTACATCGAATTATCATCGTCTTAACATTTGTGAGATTAATCATATTTTTTTTAAAATTTAATTTACACTTTTGCATGTAGTAGGTTAGCAATGCATTTTGATTTCCTAAATTTACTTTATTGCACATTATGAGCTTTATTTTAAAACCAGTTGACACCGTTGAAACGATTAGCCGAGAAGATTTCAAAAAAAATTATCTCGATGCCGGGAAACCATTAATTATTAAAGGATTAACTAAAGATTGGCCTGCCCGTGAAAAATGGACGACTGATTATTTAAAAGAAATTGGTGGAAATATCGAAGTCAACTTAGTGGATAATTCTAAGGCTGATCCTACCAAACCAATTAATGCTTCTATTGCCAGCATGAAATTTGGTGATTATTTGGACTTGATTAAAAGAGAGCCTACAGAATTACGGATATTCTTTTTTAATTTGTTTAAGCATGTTCCAAGTTTAATTAATGACATTAAAATTCCTAAAGATTTAATGGGCGGTTTTATAGAAAGCATGCCGGCTATGTTTTTTGGAGGTTCTAATTCTGTTACTTTTTTACATTACGATATAGATTTACCTCATCTTTTCCATACGCATTTTGGCGGAAGAAAACATATCATTCTATTTGATAATAAATGGAAAAAACGCTTATACTGTATTCCAAATGCGACGTATGCGTTAGAGGATTATGATGTTGCAAATCCAGATTTCGAAAAATTCCCAGCTTTAAAAGGGGTAGAAGGTTACGAAGTTTTTCTAGAACATGGTGATACTTTATTTATGCCAACTGGTATGTGGCATTGGATGAAGTATTTGGATGGTTCTTTCTCTTTAAGTTTAAGAGCTTGGGATGCATCTTTAAGTAGAAAAGCAGCAAGTATTTTCAATTTAGCCGTTAAAGGTGGTGTAGATAGTTTATTGAAAATGACTTTTAAAGCTCCTTATGCACAATGGAGAGAAAAATTAGCTATTAAACGTGCAGAAAGAGCTTTAAAAAACGGAAACCCGAAATAGATTTTTTATAAGATTGTTAAAGGTCAAAGCTAGAAATGTTTGACCTTTTTTATTTTTAATCTTTAGCTAGAGTGGTCTACCACAACTTTCCAAACACCGTTTATTTTACGCAACAAAAGTGTGAAATATCCTTTTAACTCATTTTTTTCCTGTTTTACATTCCAGCTTCCCAAAACAAACGCTCTATCTTTGGTTAAAAGCTCTACTTTTTTTATTCCAAAAGTTAAAAAACCCATTGCAGCTTTATCTGGATATCCTTTTTTATAATTATCTAATGTTTTTTGCCAGCCATAAGTCGCTCCGCTTTTACCAACAAACAATAAACTATCACTTTTCCAATACCCTTGCATAAAAGCTTCCACGTTTCCTTTATTCCAATCGCCACGTTGCTTTTCTAAAAGGTTCAAAATAGCTTGTTTATCATTAATTTTTTGTGCTTGAGCTTGTAAAGAAAATAAGCAAATCAGCACGAACATTAATTTTTTCATCTGTTTCATCTTTAAATATAGTAAGGTATTTTTACAAGTCCATAACATTAATTCATTCTCAAACTTTTACCTTCGGTACTACGTTTATATAGCTAATGAAAGGATTTCAATTTTCTAAGTTTTTACCGAATGAATTGCCTAAAGGTGGCTTCGATGAATTGCTTAAGCTTTTTACCGAATTACTGAATTATACCGCTGGCGATGCCGGAGAAACTTTGGCTTGGATGAACGAACTCGATAAGCAATACAAATTCACCAATAATGAATATGCCATGGGCGATTTTATTGAGGATTTGAAAGAAAAAGGCTATCTCAAAGAGGAAAATGGTGAAGTTAAAATTACTGCAAAAACTGAACAAACCATTCGAAAATCTGCTTTAGAAGAAATCTTTGGCAAATTAAAAAAAGCTGGAAAGGGAAATCATAACAGCAATATTTCAGGTATTGGAGAAGAAAAAAATGCCGATAGACGAGAATACAATTTTGGTGATAGTTTAGATCAAATCGACATGACAGCATCTATCCAAAATGCGCAAATAAATCATGGCATTAGTAATTTCACGTTAACTGAAAAAGATTTAGAAGTCGAAGAAAAAGATTATAAGACGTTAACATCCACTGTATTAATGATAGATATTTCTCATTCTATGATTTTATATGGCGAAGACAGAATTACACCAGCAAAGAAAACGGCAATGGCTTTAGCAGAGCTGATTAAAACAAAATATCCGAAAGACACCTTAGATATTGTAGTTTTTGGGAACGATGCTTGGCCAATCACCATTAAAGATTTGCCCTATTTACAAGTTGGCCCTTACCATACCAATACCTTAGCAGGGTTAGAATTAGCTACCGATTTATTACGCCGTAGAAAAACCCACAACAAGCAGATTTTCATGATTACAGATGGAAAACCAACTTGTTTAAAGGAAAATGGTCGATATTATAAAAATAGTATGGGTTTGGATAGAAAAGTAATTGGCAAAACTTTAAATATGGCAGCGCAATGCAAACGTTTAAACATTCCAATCACTACGTTTATGATTGCACAAGACCCCTATTTGCAACAGTTTGTAAGACAGTTTACACAAATTAATGGTGGAAGAGCTTTTTATAGTTCTTTAACTGGTTTGGGTGAATACATTTTTGAAGATTATATTAAAAATAGAAGAAAAACTTTTAGAGGAAACTAAAAGCCAGCAACATTTATACATCAAATGGATATTAAAACATTAGGCGAATTAAAAGCCTCAAACTATATTTCACTTAGCGTTAAAGACGAATTAAGGAAAAACCTGATTAAACAACTTCAGCAAAAAGAGCTTGGTTTTGAGGGAATTCTTGGTTACGATGAAACCGTTATTCCAGAATTGCAAACTGCTATTTTATCAAGGCATAATGTTTTGCTATTGGGTTTACGCGGCCAGGCGAAAACCAGAATTGCACGTTTAATGGTAAATCTGTTAGATGAATATATTCCTTACGTTGCAGGAAGTGAGATTTTTGACGATCCGTTAAATCCTATTTCTTGGTATGCTAAAAACGAAATTGCTACCAAAGGTGATGATACCCCAATTTTATGGCAGCACCGTAGTGAACGCTATACAGAAAAATTGGCTACGCCAGATGTAACCGTCGCTGATTTAATTGGTGATGTTGATCCGATCAAAGCGGCAACTTTAAAATTAACGTATAATGATGAACGTGTAATTCATTTTGGGTTAATTCCGCGAGCACACCGTGGAATATTCGTAATTAACGAATTACCCGATTTACAAGCTCGTATTCAGGTGGCCTTGTTTAATATGCTCCAAGAAAAAGACATTCAAATTCGTGGTTTCAAACTGCATTTACCACTAGATATTCAGTTTGTATTTACAGCAAATCCTGAGGATTATACCAATCGCGGTAGCATCGTAACCCCTTTAAAAGACAGAATTGAAAGTCAAATTTTAACGCATTACCCAAAAACAGTAGAAATTTCCCGAAAAATTACTTTTCAAGAAGCAAAATTGACTGATGAACAACGTTTAATTGAAGTTGATGGATTAGTAAAAGATTTAATTGAGCAAGTTGCTTTTGAGGCACGTAAAAGCGAATTTATTGACCAAAAATCTGGTGTTTCTGCCCGCTTAACTATCTCAGCATACGAGAATTTAATTAGTAATGCAGAGCGAAGAATGTTGATCAATCATGAGAAATCTACTTTTGTACGTTTAGCAGATTTAAGTGGAATTATTCCAGCGGTTACTGGTAAAATAGAATTAGTTTACGAGGGCGAATTAGAAGGCCCGGCTAAAGTTGCACATACGTTAATAGGAAAAGCGATTAAACATTTATTTGCTCGTTATTTCCCAGATCCAGAAAGAGCTAAAAAAAGTAAAACTGCTAATCCGTATACAAAAATTACCGAATGGTTTACCGAAGGTAATACGATCGATATTGCTGATGATTTGAAATCGGATCAGTACAAAAAAAGGTTAATGGACGTGGAGGGATTGCATGAATTAGTTCAGAAATTTCATCCAAAATTAAGCGAAAACCAAACACTTCTGCTTATGGAATTTGTATTGCATGGTTTGGCAGAATTTTCACAATTAAGCAAAAATTTCTTAACTGGTGGTTTTGGTTTTTCAGATATGTTTGATAGCCTTTTTAATGTAGATTTAACCGATGAGGACGAAGATGATTTTAGATAATCAAATTGCTTACGTTAATTATTTCAACATACATTTATTATAACATCACTTTAAGCCATAATGGGAAGAACAGGATTTTTAACTATACTTTGTTTAATAGTTCTTTTATTAGATTTTTACTGTTACAAAGCTATTATTAGCGTTTTCAAAAAATGGTCGGTCAAAACCAAAAGGAATTTTACTATTGCTTGGTGGACGATTAATATTTTATTAGTAATTGGTGTTTTTGCAGCCATTTATCTAAATTTATTATTAACAGTTAGAGCTATCATCTTAGTTGCTTTTTTCCTATTAAGCGTTGGAAAAGTTTTTATGCTTCCATTTTTGCTTATCGATGATTTAAGACGATTTTTTATTAAATTATTTAGATTAATACGAAAAAAAGCTGATCACCCTGTTAAAGAAGCTATTGTTGGCGAACCCATAAGTCGCTCTTCATTTTTAGTAAAAGCTGGGCTTGTAGCAGCGGCAGTTCCGCTAAGTTCTTTAAGTTGGGGCATTATTTCTGGGGCTTATGATTATAAAATAAAAAGGGTAAAACTCGTTCTTCCTAATTTACCAAAAGCTTTTGACGGTATTAAATTAGGACAAATATCAGATATACATTCTGGTAGCTTTTACAATAAAACAGCGGTTAAAGGTGGTGTAGAAATGCTTTTAGCAGAAAAGCCAGATTTCATTTTTTTTACCGGCGATTTAGTCAATAACTTAACGAATGAGGTAAGAGAATATCAAGATATTTTCTCTAAAGTTAAAGCGCCATTAGGTGTGTATTCTACGTTAGGTAATCACGATTATGGTGATTATTATTTTGGAAGGGAAAACTCTCCAGCAAAAGTTAAAAACTTACAAGACATGATTACAACTCATAAATTAATGGGTTACGACTTATTAATGAACGAAAATAGGCGCTTAAAAGTTGATGGCGAAGAAATTGGTATTTTAGGCATTGAAAATTGGGGGATGGGCCGTTTTCCTAAATATGGGAAGATGGAATTAGCGCATAAAAACACCGAAGATTTGCCAGTTAAATTACTCCTTTCACATGATCCATCGCATTGGCGTGGTGAAGTTTTAGAAAAATATCAAGATATAGACGCCATGTTTAGCGGCCACACTCACGGTATGCAATTTGGTGTTAGACTAAAAGAATTTCAATGGAGCCCAGTGCAATATATTTACAAAGAATGGGCTGGACTTTACAAAGAAAAAGCACAACAACTATATGTGAACGTAGGTTATGGCTTTTTGGGATATCCAGGACGTGTAGGAATTTTACCAGAAATTACGATATTTGAATTAAAGCGATCTTAATTAGTAAACCAACCAATTTACTAATCGCTAGATTATACTATGTTAAAAAAAGCACTCTTTTCTATTTTAGATTTTCTGCTTTTTAGCAATCTTTTCATTGCTGTTTGCGCCGTTGCTCAAGGTTTAGTCACCTATTATCTCTTAAAGCTTCCACCGGATATTTACGTTTTAGCATTCGTTTTCTTCTCAACCTTGTTGATATACAATTTAAGTATGTTGTTATCCAAGCCAAAAGAGCCGCAAAAATCACCGTTCAAAAGAGTACGATGGATTTTTTCTCATCACCGATTAATCATCTCTATCACATTAATTGCTATACTTTGTATCATCCCTTTAGGCTTACTGTATTTAAGTTTTCAGGCTAAATTATTAATGGGTTTTGTGGGCTTGATTGCAGTCGCTTATAACTTTCCTTTTTTAAGTTTAAATCAAAAAAAGATTGGATTAAGAAATTTACCAGGCATCAAACTGTTTTTAATAGCATTTGTTTGGTCGATAAGTTGTGTACTTTTACCAATTGTAGAACTTGAAAATAACCGTAATGTAGTTATCCCTTTGGGAGAAACTTTATTATTGGTGGCTAAGCGTTTTCTATTTATTTGCGCAATTACCATTCCTTTTGATATTCGTGATCTTTTTCAGGATAAACTTTATGAATTGAAGACTATTCCGGTAATGTTAGGCGAAAAAAAAGCCTGGATCTTTTGTCAAGCTTTACTTGGGGCCTATTTAATTTTGCTAGTTCTTTTCACTAAACACATTAATCTAGATGTAATTGGTTTAGCTTTAACTATTTTCTTAACAGGATGGTTGATTTTTAAATCGAATTTTAAAAGAAACGAATATTACTACTTTTTCTATTTAGATGGAACAATGCTTTTACAATTTGTAATTTTGTTTGCCATTCACTATTTAAGTTCGGTAGTACACGTTTAATGAAATGAAAAGGCATAAAAAACCCTGAATTTCATCTACATAAATCTGATCAAGGATCACAAATCGTTAAGAAATTCAGGAGAAATATTATCCAGCGTTAAAGCGATAGCCTATACCACGTACTGTTTGTAACAACTGAGGATTATCTGGATTAAGTTCTATTTTTTTGCGTAATCTAACAATGTGCATATCAAGTGTTCGTGTATTCACATCAGAGTTATAACCCCAAACAACCAACATCAATTCATCACGATTAATTACTTTATTAGGATTGCGTAAAAAGTATAATAATATTCTATTCTCTAAGATAGTGAGCTCAATTTTTTTACCATCGCGATATAACGTATGGATGTTTGGATGATGCTCCATGTTACCAAAACGATGAATTTCTGAGCGATCATTGTTCAGTAAAAACTTAACTTTACTATCTAACATCGCTACCAAAACATCCATATTAAAAGGCTTAGTTACATAATCTGAAGCGCCAAAATTATAGGCATCAATTTTATCTACATCTTGCGCTTTTGCAGTCATCATAATAACTAACCCCTCGTATCCTTGTTTACGTACTTCTTCGCAAACCTCTGCACCTTCTTTGCCAGGCAACATCCAATCTAATAGTACAATTTCAGGTTTTTCTGCCATAATTGTTTCTACAGCAGTTACACCATCGCTATTTTCTAGTACTTGATAACCTTCTGCTTGCAAACGATGAACTACTAAAAAACGTAAATTTTCATCATCTTCAACTATCAGTATTTTAATTCCTTTAGACATATTTCTTTGTTTTAAGATTGAAAGGTTGAAAAGTTGGAAAGCTGACCAGCAACATTACAACGTTAAAACATTACAACATTTAATTAGTATAGGGTAGTACAATTTTAAACTCTGTTCCTTTATCTACAACACTTTTTACCGAAATTTCACCGTTCATAAAGTTAACAAGTTCCTTACAAAAAGCCAAACCCAAACCCACGCTTCCATTTTGATTGTATCGGTTTTGAATACGGTAAAACTTTTTAAAGATATTATTTATTTCTGATGATGGAATACCTATACCAGCATCTTTAAATCGAAGTACAACTCTATCTTTAATTAACCGAGCACTAATGTGTAGTTTTTTACGATCTGGAGGGGAGTATTTGTAAGAATTCTCTACCAAATTATCGAATAAACTACCCAATAAAACCGGATCTGTTATAAATGTTTTAAAGCCAGAAACCTCATAGGTAAATTCAAAATCTGGATGTTTTAATTGGTGTACATCAATTGTACTTTCAATAAATTCCACCATATTTATTTCATCCTGATTTAAGGTAATTGCCTTATTTTCTATTTGTGTAAATGCCAGCAATTTATTCATCAAACCATTCAGTTTATCAGCTTCCTCATCTAATATTTTCCCATATAATTGCTGCTCACGCTGGGTTAAACTTGTGGCACTTTTAATATTATTCCCAGCGATCTTAATCACACTTACTGGCGTTTTAAACTCATGTGTAAGATTAGTCACGAAATCATATTGTAGCTTAAACATTTTATGATTGATGTTTAAGTTTCTATAAATTAAAAAAGCAACCAATACTAAAACCCCATAAACCAACAATAATAATGCAGCAATTGGCAAAAAATAGCTAAATATTTCTTTTTTTACGAAAGATTTAGATGAAATGAAATAGAGTTTATAATCTGAAAACGCCCCTCCCAAAGTAATTTCTCCTGTAATATATTCTGATGAAGTATCTAAAGGATCGTAGGTTACAGGCTCAATTCGGATGTTTTGATATAACAAAGGTCTAGAATTCTTGATCTTGATTTTGTAGGGATCCAACTCAAAAGAGAGCATATCTTGCTCATATACAGGATTTGATTCTAGCTTAGTTGTTACCATTTTTTTATAGGTTTTCAACAACTCATGACTAGGTATATTAAAATAATCGATGTGATTGGAGCGTGTGTTTGTAAAATTACTAAATAACTCCTCCTGACTTGGAACTTTAGTGGTATCTAATTTTTGAATAAAATTGATCAGTTTTATAGAAAGAGCTGTAAAATCATCTAAACTTACATTTTTATGGACCTCATTTTCACCAAAAAGCTTTATCGAATCTTTAGGCACTAGGCTTCCAAACTGATATACACTTTTCATCCCTATGGAAAAATCGCCTATGTTAAGACCATTTTCTTCATATTTTACATTTCTTACTTGTGTATCATAAAAAATCACTTTAGATACAAATGGATACTGCAATAATACTGTATCTACAAATTTAGAAGCAGTTGCCGAATCTAGATAACCGTTGTAGTATGAGATTTCAGGAAGCTTGTTTAAAAAGAAATCATTGTATGGCTTAATACTTTCTTCGAGTACGTTGGCTTTGGCCGATACAAAATCATTTTCTATATTCTTTTTACTAAAGTTAAATGCTAAGAAAAGAGAAAGGATAAATAAGATAGAAATTAAGACAATAAACGTTACTATCAGTGAAAAATTCTTGCGATAACCACTATCCTTTTCTGAAATCATTTTTTGATTTAACGGATTATTTTTTCTTCAAATTACTTTCTAAAAACTGCTCTAAAGCGGTGTAAACCTTTTGACGACTTTCTTCACGGTTCATAGAAAAAGGCGTTTCGTCCTTTTCAAAATAAGTAACCGGCACATTACGTTTTTTTAATTCTTTAACGAATTGTATCGCATCACTTGAATTAATGCGTGGGTCTTTAATATTTTGAGTAATAAAGATAGGAATATTAATTTTATCGGCGTGAAACACTGGAGAAGCTTGGCGCATATAATCTACATCGGTATCTGGATTACCTAAAACATCGTAATACATTTGCAAGTTCGATTTAAAATACGGTGGAATAGACTTTAAATAGCTAAATAAATTAAGTACTCCAGAATTTGATGCTGCACATTTATACAGCTTTGGATTTTTAATAGCACCATTTAATGCGATATAACCACCAAAGCCACTACCATAAATTGCTATTTTTTGAGGGTTAGCGATCTTTCTATTAATTAACCATAGCACACCATCATCAACATCGTCTTGTATTTTAGCGCCCCATTGTTTAAATCCTGCAGCATAAAAATTCTTTCCATAACCTGTAGATCCACGGTAGTTTACCTGTAAAACCGCATAGCCTCTGTTAGCTAAAAATTGTACTTCTGCATTAAACCCCCATGTATTGCGTTGACCAGGGCCATTGTGTGGCATTACTACAACAGGCAAATTTTTAGCGGTTGAATTTAAAGGCAGTGTTAAATATCCATTTATTTTTAAACCATCTCTAGCGATATAACTTATGGGTTTCATTTCGCACATTTGCTCCTCATTAATAGCAGAATTAATATCGCTCAGCTTTTTTAAGGCACCCGTGTTAGCACTATATAAATAATAAGACCCAGGATTTCTATCTGTAAATGTTCTAACTACAAATACATTCTCATTTTTATCCCTATCGATTATTCTTGATTCTGTTTTTGGCAATAGTTTATCTAATTTCTGATAAAGAACCTTAGCATCATTATCTAAATAATGTTTTTCCTTTTTCCAATTTTCATAAACTACGTAAGCCATTTTGCCTTTTTGTCTAGAATATTGTGCATCCACAACATTCAAGGTATCATTTGCAAAAAGTACACTTTTCTCTTTTCCTGTAGTACAATCTAATTCTATTAAAGCATTTTTATCTCTATTTACATTAGATATGGCATAAACAATATTTGGCTTGTCTTCAGAAAATGCAACTGGGAATAGCGTTGTTTTAAAGTTATTTGTAAGAATAGGTTTTAATGCCTGTTCCTCATTTTCTCGGTATAACACAGTTTCATTTACACCATCGCTTGAAACCGCCATACGAAGTTTACCTCTCGAATCTGTCACCCAATTGGTAATATTACCTGGATTTTGAGCCGCCATTTCCATTTTTCCATCTCTAACATTTAAACGATAAACGTCAGAAACTGTAGAATCTCTTTTATTAGAAAGCACTAATAGAAATTTATCCTCAATTAATTGATCTTCTAAAACCCTAATTCTACTCTTTTCGTTGCCGCCTAGTTGTCGTTCTTTTGTACCTTCCTTATTGATAATAAAAAGATCAGATTGAAAACGTTCACCAGCTTTTTCTTTGTAATAGATTAACTCATTAGCGCTTACCCATGAATAAAAGCTGATGTTCTTTTCATGAAGATGCGTGAGCTGAATAACTTTTCCTGTAACAATATCTTCTACAAAAAGATTTTGCTTTTTGTCTTGCGACTTTAAGTAAGAAAGACTTTTACCATCAGGAGAAATACGATAAGTAGCTCTATCCTGCGATTTAAAAAAATCATTAACAGGAATAATCGCAACCTTATTCTCTTGCTTACAAGCAAAAAAGGATGCAACAAGCATTATCCAAACATATCTCTTCAAGATCATCATCATAGTTAAATCGTATACAAAAATAAGCAACCCTATCTGCCAAAGGCACTAAATAGTAACATTGTTACTTATTCTTAAAACAGCCTTCAGAGTCTCAATGTAGCAACATTGTACTTTATTCAAATAAAATATGAGTAACATTTAGAATACGCTTAAACAATTTTCGTTATTTTAGCAATCAAGCCTAAACTATACTCCAAATACTTAAATTTAAACAAAACGTTTATTCATTTTAATGAAGAAGTTTCTCTTAGTCTGTTTCCTAACCTGTGCATGTTTTTTACTACATGCACAAGATAATGTAGATGAGGCTTTGGCTTATCAATATTATCAGCAGGCAGAATATGAGAAAGCTGCAGTTTTACTTGAGAAGCTTTTCAATGCTACGAAGAACGATACATATTTCGAACTTTATTTTACATCACTCATTAAAATAAAAAAATACGCTGAGGCAGAAAGTTTTCTCAAAAAACTGATTAAACAAAATCCTACAAAAACACAATATGCGATTGCATTAGGTAGGGTTTACCAAGAAAACGGTCGTTTAGCTGATGCTAATAAATCATTTCAGGATGCCATAAATAACACACCAAAAGACGAATATAGATTTAGAGATTTAGCTAATAGTTTTTACCGTTTTGAAGCTTATGATATGGCAATCTCAGCCTTTTTGCAAGGCAGAAAATTATTTGGTAATGAACAGCTATTTGTTTATGAATTACTTAGCATTTATAGACTTAAAAAAGATAAAAGATTGCTAATTGAAGAATATTTGAATGCTTTACCTAGCGCCCCACAATTATTATCGCAAGCAGAAAATGTTTTATCGTCAGTATTTGAGGATAATACAGATTATCAATTATTGCAAACCGCTTTACTTAAAAAAATACAAAAAGAACCACAAACAGAAGTTTATACAGAGCTACTCACCTGGCAATACATACAACAACAGGATTATGAAATGGCACTACGGCAATTAATTGCACAAGATAAACGCACTAAAGGTGATGGATTATTATTGTTTAATTCTGCTGAAACTTTTATTGCTAACAAAGCTTTTTCGACTGCTATAAAAGCGTACGAATATATTTTAACAAAAGGGCCAGAAAATGAGTTGTATCTTCCCGCTAAAATTGAGTTGATTAACGCTAAATATGAATTAGCAATTGCAGGAAAATTTGATAAACTAGCAATACAAGCTTTAGTGAACGAGTACCAAGAAATCTTAACTAAATATGGTAAAATTCCACAGACACTTTTCGCTTTAAAAAGATTAGCTTATTTGCAAGCTTACTATTTAAACGACTTAAAAAAAGCAGAAACTACTTTAGAAGAAGGATTACAGATTAAAGGGATTTCTAACGCCGATATCGGTCAGATAAAAATAGACTTAGGCGATATTTATATTTTAACCAAACAACCTTGGGAAGCCATCTTGGTATATGAACAAGTAGCTAAACAATTCGAAAATCAGCCAATTGGGAATGAAGCTCGTTATCGCTCTGCAAGGCTTAATTTTTATGTAGGCGATTTTGACTATGCGAAATCTCAAGCGGATGTTTTAAAAGCATCTACTACACAATTAATTGCAAATGACGCCTTAAATTTAAGTCTTTTACTATCAGATAACTTGCAAAGTAAAAACGATAGTTTAGCGCTAAAAATGTATGCTGATGCAGAAATGATGCAATTTATGAATCTCTCTGATCAAGCTTTGGGGAAATTAGACAGCATTGATATTGCTTACCCCAATAATAGTTTAATTGATGATATTTTAATGGCGAAAGCTAAAATTTATATCAAAACTAATGAGCTAAATAAAGCGGTTACAACGTTAAAAGAATTAATAACAACTCAAAATAATAGCATTTGGATTGATGATGCCTTATTTACGTTAGCGGATATTTTAGAGAAAAAATTGAACAATCCGGATGAGGCAAAAAAACTGTATCAGCAATTAATGAACGATTATCCTGGAAGCATGTTTAATGCGGAAGCTCGAAAACGTTTTAGAAATATCCGTGGTGATAATGTAGGGACTTAATTATATCTTTGCTCTATGTTATTATACAACGTAACCATAATTATAGAAGATGCAGCTGCAGAAGAGTGGTTGCAATGGATGTTAGAAATCCATATCCCCGAAGTAATGGCAACAGGAAAATTCGTTTCCAACCGCTTATTGAAAGTACTAGATTCACCAAACGAAGGCATAACATATTGCATACAGTATGTTGCAGAAACAGTTCAAGATTATGACGATTATCAGCAAAATTATGCCCCAGCTTTAACAGCAGACTTACAACGTAAATTCGAAAATAGATTTGTTGCTTTTCGTACATTAATGGAATTTATAGCCTAAATATGAATATTATAGAGACCCCCATAAAAGACCTTTTTGTAATTGAGCCTAAAATTTGGAAAGATCCACGCGGTTATTTCTACGAAAGTTATAGTGCAAAATTATTTTCCGAAGCAGATATAAATGCAGTATTTGTACAGGATAATCAATCCTTTTCTCAGAAAGGCACTTTACGTGGTTTACATGCACAAGCGCCTCCTTTTGCGCAAGGTAAATTAGTTCGTGTTATACAAGGAAGTGTTTTAGATGTTGCTGTCGATATTCGTAAAAACTCAGCTACGTATGGTGAGCATTTTGCAATAGAATTAAGCGGTGAAAATCATAAGCAATTGTGGGTTCCACCTGGCTTTTTACATGGTTTTATTACGTTGCAAGACAATACCATTTTCACATATAAAGTAACTAACTATTACGATAAGAACTCTGAAATTGGAGTGATGTGGAACGATCCAACTTTAAATATAAACTGGAGTGGACAAGTTAATGCAAGCGAATTTTTATTATCTGATAAAGACTTAATATTAAGTGATTTTAAATCTCTAGTAAGTCCTTTTTAATAAGAGAAAAGCGAATAATCTCTAACCTGTTTAATAGAGATTCTTCGCTTCGCTCTGAATGACAAAAAGATTTATTGTTTTATCAAATCGTATAGCTCATCCAATTTAGGTGATAATACAATTTCTATTCTGCGGTTTTTGCTACGACCTTCCGCTGTAGTATTTGGACCTAACGGTTGATATTCTCCCTTACCAGTTGCTGTCATTCTAACACTTTCTACTTTTTGTTCGTCTGTTAAAAAACGAACTACAGACGTCGATCTAAGTACACTTAAATCCCAGTTATCTTTAATTTGACCAAGGTTAGTAATCTTTTGTGAATCGGTGTGGCCTTCTACAGCGATATTGATTTCTGGCTGTTGTTTTAATACAGACGCCAATTGTGTTAAGGCTTGTTTACCTTTTTCATCAATAATAATACTACCCGATGGGAATAGTAATTTATCAGTTAATGAAACGTATACTTTACCATTTTTAATCTCAACAGTTAGTCCATTTTTGGTAAAGCCCAATAATGCTTCTTGTAATTTTGCTTTTAGTTGATTGGTGGCTTCATCGCGTTTACGCAAAACCTCTTCCACTTCTTTTAAACGTTCTTCGCGTTTTTTTAAATCATCCGAAAGTTTGTTAATCTCAGTTGAACTATTGCTGCGCAGCTTATTATAGTTGGCATCCATTTCAGCATACTGAGATTTTAAGTCACTTAGCTGGCCGTTTAAGTTCGTTGTATCTGTTTTTAAACGAGCAATTAACTGTTCTAAACTTTCATTTTTAAGTTGAGATTCTGTCCAACCTGTACTTAAAGAATCTTGTTTCGCTAATAAAGCTTTATATTTTTTTGGTGATAATATTACACAAGAACTAATGGTTGAAGCGAATAAAAAGATAGCTATTGCTAGGAAAGTATTTTTCATTTACGAATTGTTTGTATGTTTTATTGTTAACTGCCAGCTTTATTATGCCGTAGTGGCTTTTCTCAAAAATAAAACAAATGGTTGGATAGTTTTAAAAGCAGTTATTAACTTATCAACGATTGTCGGTTTAAAAAACTCTGCATCAGGTATTGAATAAATTGCGATAAAGCTTTTCAATTTTAATAATTCAATTTCAGGATGGGTAATTTCATATCCCTTTGGTGCTTTTTTAAGTTTATCTTCTTGGCTAAGTTTATATATACTTTTAAATTCCTTTGCATTGATAACGTCCAAAAATTCAGAAGTATTGTAATCAATTTCCTCTCTAATCATTTTTAATACCGAAGACTCTGGTTGCCAAAAACCTACCCCAAAAAAACAATTTCCAGGTTGCAAATGAAGGTAATAGGCCGCTGTATTTGGTCCGTATCCTTTTACATCAAATGCAATACCGTAGTTCTTTTTATAAGGATCTTTGTTTTTGCTAAATCGTACATCGCGGTAAATTCGCATTAATGCTTTCTTAGGCTCAGTATCTGCAGAGAACTGTGGGTCAATTGCAGCGAGTTCTTTGATCAGCTTTGCTATGAATGGAAATAAATCTGCTTTTGCCTCTTCATACAAGTATTTGTTTTCTGCAAACCATTCACGATTGTTATTTTCAGCAAGTTCAGTTAAAAAGGATAAGGTTTTTGGTTTAATCATGGCTTATCAAAATTAGCATTGTACTTAATTTTAGGCGATAACAAATGCAGTAAAATTATACGTGAATATCGATAATTTAAGGGAGATAAAAAAAGTGATCCCAAAAAAATGACGCCAACATAAAGCCATAATGAATCGAAATCTAATCTTCCACCAGAGAGATAATAGGTTGCAAAACCCATGGTAATCATTTCAACCATATTCATGGCGTAGCTCACATACATAGCTGCATAAAAATAGCCTGGTTCTATTTCAAAGCGTTGTCCACAATGCGCACATTTATAATTAGTACGTTGAATATTGAAACCGTAAATACTGCCTGTAAATATTGCTCCTCTTCTACAATGCGGGCATTTTCCAGTTAGAAGCGCATAGAGTTTAGGTGTTTTCTTTATAGAATGACCCATAGCAGTAAAAAATTGATGAAGAAGAAACCTAGTGATTAAAATGCGTAGGCATCATTTTTTTACGGTAATTTCTATACCATAACACACCAATTCCTGTCATTAGAAGATACGGAATTGCTAAAAGATAAATGATGCCTGAATTAAGTCCTTTTCCTTGTGTATTTCCATTTTTAGTGCCTTGTTCGGCATTGATGGTACACATAGAACATTGCGCTTTAACTGCTGGGCTAAACGAAAAACTCAATAGGATAATAAATAGAAAAACTATTCCTTTTTTCATGGTTACAAATATACCTATTAAAAGCTAAAATTGTTTTTAAAAATTATAATATGGCGATATCATGAGATATACAATTACACCCGTTATTGCAACGTATAACCACATTGGAAATGTGATTTTCGCAATCTTTTTATGTCTATCAAAACGTTGCGCTAAAGCTCTAACGTAGGTTACCAATACAAATGGAATAATAATTACGGATAAACAGATGTGTGTAATTAAAATAAAATAGTAGATGTATTTGATAGCCCCTTCACCACCAAATTTAGTAGAATCAGATGTCATGTGATAAGCAACATACATTCCTAAAAATAAAACAGAAAGACATATCGCAAACTTCATTAGGTTTTCATGCAACTTTCTTTTACCATTCTTTATTGCCCAAACTGCAATAACAAGCACTACAGCTGTTATCCCATTAATAGTTGCATAAATAGGTGGTAAAAAAGAAAGTGGTTGTACATCGTAACCTAGCTTTCTCAAATTAACTCCAAAAAGCAAGGCAACCACTAGTGGTATTGCTACAGATAATACAATTATCCATTTATTATATTTTTGTTCTACTGATGTATTTGTATTCATTTGTGTTTAATTTCTTTTGATCGGCTATCGGCCATCTTTCATATCTCTTAGCTCTTCGGCAATCAGCACTTTAATTTCATCATCTAGTTTAGACAATGCTTCTTGATTGGTAGCTTCATAATACCCTCTTATTCTATGTTGTGGATCTAACAAAACAAACATATTACTAAACGTAAATTTAGTTTGTCCGTTTTCAGTGGATTTCAATGCATCTAATAATAATCCATTTTTAATAAATTGATGTATGGTTGTGCTATCACCTGTCAATAAATCCCATTTACCAGGTTTAGCATTTAGTTTTTTGGCGTAATCAGCTAAAACAGCTGGTTGGTCATGTTCAGCATCCATAGTTAAACCTACAAAGTGAACCATGGTATTCTTTGCATATTCTTTATTCAGAGTTTTTAAAGCTGTATTAGCAACATCAATCCCATAAATTCCTCCATTCGTGTAAAAAAGATGAGTAAGAATAATTTTGCCTTCGTAATTTTTCCAACTTACAGTATCACCCTTTTGGTTAACCAATTTAAAGTCTTCCACTTTGTGATAAATGGTATCCGGAACTTGTTTTCCTCTTACCGAGTGAAAGGTTGATGCAACTTGCTTTGCACCATAAATAGCTAAGGGTTTGTATCTATTTTTACCCTTTTCCTGAAGTAAATAATATAAAAATCCCGGTACCGCTAATATGGTGACCAGGATTAATATTTTTTTTATGGGGTATTTCATTAAACCTTTGGCATATGAACGTGAAGATAACCACCTTCAATTAGCATTAATGTTATGAAATAGATAATAAATATAAAGGAAACTGAAAGCGCCAATTGTAGCCCTAGTTTTTCGAACTTTAAGTGCATAAAGTAGGCTACAATGTAAAATGCTTTAAGCAAGGTTAAGCCGATATAAATATAATTACCTGTATGTTGTGTAAGATGACCTTGAGGAATTGCCCACAAAGCGATGATAAACTCAATCACAGTGATCAGTAATAAAATACCGAAAACCTTCCAGATCTTTTTCTTCGTCATTCCTTCATGCTCACCATGTGCATGCTCATCTGTAGTATGTATGTGTTGTTCTGACATAATATTTTTTTTAAAGAATAATTAAACTAGATAGAAGAATGTAAATACAAACACCCAAACTAAATCTACAAAGTGCCAATAAAGACCAACTTTTTCTACCATTAAGTAATGACCACGTTTCTCGAAAGTTCCGTTAATTGTCATACATAAAATGATGATATTGATAACCACACCACTAAATACGTGGAAACCGTGAAAACCAGTAATGGTAAAGAATAAGTTTGCAAATTGTTGGGCTGCAACTGTAGAGACAGGCCCGTTAAAGAAATGTGTTAATTCTTCTGCAGACGGAATAGAACCCCACCAAAAACCATCATGATGTAAGTGTGTCCACTCAATAGCCTGACAGCCTAAGAACATTAAACCACCAATAATAGTTGCGATCATCCAGCCGATTACTTCTTTTTTAGCACGACGATGTCCAGCTTCTACTGCTAGCACCATAGTAACCGAACTCATAATCAAAATAAAAGTCATGATACCCACAAATACAAGTGGAGCACCACTTTCTGCTACGCCTGGGATAGATTGGAAAACCTTGTCTGGTGCAGGCCAAGTAAATTTAGTAAAACGTTGTGCACCATAATAAACCAATAATGACGAAAATGTAAAGGCATCTGATAATAAGAAAAACCACATCATTATTTTACCATATTCTACGTTCCAGGGAGAATGTCCGCCAGCCCATGGAGTGGTTTTAACTTGGTCTAATTTCGATAATGAATCCATTTAGTAATAGTATAATAGTTTGTTAAAAAATCTAACTGTTCAAAAGTAAAAAAACATACAGATATATCCATAATATATCTATAAAATGCCAAAAAATAGAGGTAATTTCTTGACGATAAATCGCTTTCTCTAATGGGATCTCTTTATAAGAACCAATTAAAGCATTTAAAATAAAGCAAATACCTGCAAAAATGTGTAATAAGTGGAAACCTGATACAACATATATCAATGAAATAGCAGCATTATTATTAATTAAAACTGCTCCACTACGATATAATCCTGTCCAACCTTGAAATTGGAGATAGGCAAATACTAGCCCCAATGCAAAAGTAAGCCATAAAAATAATTGTTGTGATTTTTTATTCCCATTTCTCAAAGCTCTTGAAGCCAAGAAAAGCGTAACACTGCTAATTACCAATACTGCGGTGCTGTACATAAAAGCATCTGGCAATACTAAGCCATGCCCTTTACCTTTAGAGGCCGCAAATACAATGTAATAACTTGTCCAGCCACCAAACATAATAGTAGATGAAACCACAAATAACCACACCACAAACTTTTTGGGTTTGGCATCAAACTTAAATTCTTTTTGTTGCAAAGTATGCACCATTTTAATATTGTTAAACTATCAAATTAAATAATAAAACCACTTGTACTAAAGGGATGTAAATAAACGAACAGAACATCACTTTTCTTGCACTAGGCAAATCCATTTTCACCATCATTTGGTAGGCGAAGTAGCTAAAAACAAGTCCAGCTAGTATAGATACCCCGGCAATATAATATCCACCAAAACCATAAAAGGTTGGCAATAAGCTTACAGGTATCAAAATCAATGTACTTACAAAAGTAAATACTGCACTTGTTTTATCGCGTTTTTTGGTTGGCAATAATCTAAACCCAGCCTTTTTATAATCATCATCTAATACCCAAGCAATAGACCAAAAATGAGGGAATTGCCATACAAATTGAATAAGGAATAGAATTAATGCGATTTGATAATCTACAGGAACATAACCAATTTCTGATTGCCCGCCTATCGCAGCAATATATCCAATAAGTGGTGGTAAAGCGCCTGGTATTGCGCCTACAAATACTGCAATTGGCGATTTACGCTTTAGAGGTGTATATGCAAATGCGTATAACAAAATAGAGAAAACAGAAAGCAAACCTGTTTCTGGATTCAATTTAACCAATAAAGAAGTTCCTGCCATTCCCATAATTAAACCAAGTACTAAACCTTGTCCTGTGGTCATTCTACCAGCTGGCATTGGTCTATCTTTGGTTCTAGCCATCAATTTATCCAAATCTTTTTCAATAATCTCATTGAAACAATTTGCCGAAGCTGTAACCAAAAATCCACCCACAATAAGAATTAACCAATTGGTCCAGTTAATCCCATCTACAATATTCCTATCAATCTGAATTTTAGAGCCAATTAAAAACGTAACCGACGCAGAAAACACTACCAAAAAGGTAAGTCTGAATTTGATTAGTTTTGAGAAATCTGAAAAAAATTGTTTCAATTTAATTGGGTTTATAAGTAGCTGTACGGTAAACTAATAAGTATAAATAATATTGTAGGCTAAATAATAGTGTGGCAAATAATATGTGTATTGCTTGTGCGTATGGTGGTAACGATAAGTACGATAATAAAAAACCTGATGCTATTTGAACCACCAACGTTACCATAATATAATTAGCGGTTAATAAAGGCCAACCTTTACCGCTAAAACGATCTATCACCATTTTGTATACAATAAAATTGCAAACGGTTACTAAAATAGCTAAATCTCTATGGTATGAAAATACCGAACCAACTTTACCAATCCAGGTATTTCGCCCATTAAATTGTAATGATTTGGCAATTGCATCTACACTTTCACGCACTTCAGTACCTAAAATAATTTGTATGATTGTGATGATAATGGTAAAAGCTAAAAATCCTTTCAACCATAAAATACGATACATAATTACACTGCGCTCTTTATGCAGCATTTTTGCATAATTGTAGGTATAAATTAAAATTCCCAAAATAACTAGGGCAATTAACATATGCGCTGTTACTACCCATTGTGTTAAGTTAGTTGATACTACAATAGCCCCTAACCATCCTTGAAAACCAATAAGTAATAGGTTTAAAATGCTGAGTACGATTATTCTCTTAGCTGACTTCTTAAAGGCGAATGAATAGACTACTAATAGAATCAGACAAAAGCCCGCTACCACACCTACTAACCTATTTGCATATTCTGTCCAAGTATTCGCAACATTAAAAGCTTCTGGTTGTGCAATGGAAGTATCATGTCTAATACTATCTGCCAAAGCAGTTTTGCCTAATTTTTCTAAAGTTTTAGCAAAACGTTCGTTTTTAGCTAAGCGTTGCGCTACGTATTTTTCTTTGTAATTAGCAGGTAATTGTGATGCAGAAGTTGGTGGTATATATTGATCAAAGCATTTTGGCCAATCAGGGCAACCCATACCAGAGCCAGTGCTGCGAACAATTCCTCCAGCCAAAATGACCATTAGTGTTACAACAATACTAATAAAGTTTAATCTAATAAATCTATTTTCAGATTTAGCAATCATTTGATGTGTGATAGATTAAAAAAATAAGGTATCTGTTGCAAGTTAAATTACTTCAGCAGATACCTTATCTATATTATTATACAGAATAATACCTGCTATTCTGCGTCCTTGGCTGGTCTATAAGTTAATTCCCAATCTGCCTGGATTTTTTCAGCTTCTGTATTTCCTTCAAAATCATGTGGCAAGTTAGAGCTCATGGTTTGAGAGAAAGGAATAGTTTGTGGAATAAAATCTTCCTCAGCACCTGGTTTGCTATAATCATATGGCCAACGGTATACTGTTGGGATTTCTCCTGGCCAGTTACCATGTATGCGCTCAACTGGAGCAGTCCATTCTAAAGTATTTGCACCCCAAGGGTTTTGTGTTGATTTTTTACCTTTAAATATCGAATAAAAGAAGTTAAACAAGAATGCTACTTGAGCTAAACCAGCTACAATAGCCGACCATGTTACCAATACATTCACAGTTAACCATTTTTCCATGAAAGCAAATTCAGTAAATGCGTAATAACGACGTGGCACTCCATCTAATCCTAAAAAGTGTAATGGGAAGAATACCAAGTATGCACACGTAAATGTAATCCAGAAGTGTAAGTAACCTAATTTTTTGTCCATTAAGCGACCAAACATTCTTGGGAACCAGTGATAAACACCTGCAAGCATACCAAATATTGCCGCTGAACCCATTACCAAGTGGAAGTGAGCAACTACGAAATACGTATCGTGTAAGTTAATATCTAATGCAGCATTACCTAACCAAATACCAGTTAAACCTCCAGAGATAAAGAATGAAACCATACCAATAGCAAATAACATTCCTGGTGTAAATCTAATATTACCTCTCCATAAAGTAGCTAACCAGTTAAATGTTTTTACTGCTGATGGAACTGCAATAATCAATGTAGTGATCATAAACACCCCACCTAGTAACGGATTCATACCGGTTACAAACATGTGGTGACCCCAAACGATAAATGATAATATGGTAATACCAATTAGTGAATAAATCATTGCATGGTAACCGAAAATTGGTTTTCTCGAGTTTACTGAAATAATTTCTGATGAGATACCCATTGCTGGCATAATTACAATATATACCTCTGGGTGACCTAAGAACCAGAATAAGTGTTGCCATAAAATCGGCGAACCACCTTCATTAGGTAAAATCTGTGTACCGAAAACAATATCCGATAGGTAGAAACTTGTACCAAAACTACGGTCGAACACTAATAAAACCACACCCGCAACTAATACAGGGAATGATAAAATACCTAAGATTGCGGTTAAGAAGAATGCCCAAATTGTTAAAGGCATTTTCCAAAGATCCATACCTTTAGTACGCATGTTTAAGATAGTACTCACATAGTTAATACCACCCATTAGTGATGAAGCTACGAAAAGCACCATACTAATTAACCACATCGTCATACCTAATCCAGATCCTGGGATTGCTTTCGGTATGGCTGATAAAGGTGGATATACTGTCCAACCCGCACTTGCAGGGCCTGTTTGTATAAAGAATGAACCCATCATGATCACACAAGCAGTGAAGAAAAACCAGTAAGAAAGCATGTTTAAGAATGGCGAAGCCATATCTCTAGCTCCCACTTGCAATGGAATTAATAAGTTACTAAACGTTCCACTTAAACCAGCTGTTAATACAAAGAATACCATAATGGTACCATGTATTGTAACTAGCGCTAAGTAAAAATCTGGTCTAATTCTACCACCTTCAGCCCATTTACCTAAAAATGTTTCTAAAATAGGAAAGCTTTTATCCGGCCATGCTAATTGTAATCTAAATAAAATAGATAAACCCATAGCAATAACAGCCATAATAATACCAGTTATTAAAAACTGTTTGGCAATCATTTTATGATCTTGACTAAATACGTATTTAGTTAAGAACGTATCTTGGTGATGCTCATGACCGTGATCATCATGATTATCGTGGTGGTGTGTATCTTGTAGTGATATAGTTGACATAATAAGGGCTCTCCAGTATTATTATTTTTTTAAAGCTAATTGATTTGTATTTGCAGTCGTATCTTTTGCTGTAGAATCAGTTGCTGCAGGTGTCGCAGTCGGTTCAGCAAGTAAAGGTAATTTAAAGGTCTTTCTCAAATCGTTAGTTAAATAAGTTGCTTGTTTAACCACCCATTCATCATATTCCTTTTGTGAAACAACTCTAACTGGTTTTTGCATGTTAAAGTGGTTAGTTCCGCAAATCTTTGCACAAAGCAATAAATAGTTGAAATTAGGATCGTTCGTTTTAGCCTTCATTTCAGCTGTAGTAATGGTAGGCGTAAACTCAAAGTAAGACGTCATACCAGGTACAGTATTTAATTGTACTCTAAAGTGAGGCATATAAAAACTATGGATAACATCTTTACTTGTTAAAATAAAACGAACTGGTTTGTTTACTGGAAGTACAATTTCATCAGCAACTTGATCATCTAAGTTGTTCTTATCGTTAAAATCGATACCTAAATTATTGATAGAGGTAATTAACTTATAGTTTTTTAAACCAACAATCCCATCAGCTCCTGGATAACGAACATCCCATTGAAACTGAGAAGAAGTTACTTCAATGCTCAAAGGTTTATTTTTAGGGTCTTCAATTTTATAAAAAATCGATCTCCAAGTAATAAAGCCCATTAATACTAATATAGTTAATACAAACGCAGGAATAACAGTCCAAATACGTTCTAAAACGTTGTTATGTGGATAGTAATACGCTTTCTTATCTTTTTGGTGTCTATATAAATAAGCAAAACCAAATAATACAATGTGCGTAGCAATAAATACGATGGTGGTTAATATTAATGTAACATTAAACATTTCATCAATTTTCTTACCATGCTCAGATGCAGCTTCAGGTAAAATCATATTACCATGCACTGTATATTCCCAATATACACCATATAATCCTACTAACAGGAATGCAACGAATATAATTCCATTTACTAAATCCCAATTGATTCCTTCAGATTTACCTTCGCTCTCACGAGTTAATTCATAAACCTTCATTGCTTTACCAACTATCGCGATGAATAAGCACAATAGCAAGAATAACAAGACATAGAATAACGTTGATTTATAAACCGGACCCATATCGACAGGTTTAGCTGTAGCGCCTGCGGCTGCTTCTTGGGCAAAAGCACTGGTGCTTGCAAACGCAGTAAGAATTACTGCTAAAGCTGCCCTAGTTTTATTACTTATTAATTTTTTTAAACTCATTTTCTTAAAAGTAGTACGCTGTACTTTTATAATATTAATTTATATACTCCTAAACCTAATCTATTATAGATGATGGTTTAAACTTTCTTGTAAAAACGGATGATTTTTAGGGATTAATGCCTTTTTACTTAGTGAGCTTAACACCGTAAATGTAAACAAGCCTAAGAAACCTAATGCTGTTCCTATTTCTATAATTCCAAATCCACTTCCTGGTTTTCCATCAACTACTTTAGGTCCAAATTCAAATACACCTGGCATAATCATTTGGTAATAATCTACCCAGTGTCCACAAAGAACCACAATAGAAACTGCTAATAATATATTTTCACTTCTCTTGTTATCACGATCCATTAACAATAATAAAGGAGAAAGGAAGTTCAATATTAAATTGATGTAGAACCAAGCCTCATAGTTATTGAAACGTTTGTAGAAGTATACAGTCTCTTCAGACATATTCGCATAGTAAATCAATAAGAATTGAGCAAACCATACATAAGTCCAGAAAATAGAGAAACCGAAGATAAATTGGCCTAAGTTATGTAAGTGGCTATTGTTAACCCAACTCATATAACCAGCTTTCTTTAATAAGATAATGATTACAGCAATAGTAGCTAAACTACTTACCCACATTGCAGCGAAGTTATACCAACCAAACATTGTTGAAAACCAATGTGCTTCTAACGACATGATGGTATCAAAAGCAAATATTGGTGTAGTAAAACCATAGATAACTAAAAATATACATGAATATTTAAAGCTTTTACGGTATGAGTTTAATCCACCTTCTAAATCTTCATTGTTAGACCATTTTGCTAAAAGCATAGCAAAAATGCTATATACTCCTAAAAAGATAACTTGTCTTGCCATGAAGAAAGGCACATTTAAGAATGCCGATTTACCGTCAATTAATTTATCGTAGTTAGGAGAATTCGGATCTGTAATACCAGGTGCATTCCAATGGTGATATAGATTATGGGTATATAAACCTAATCCTACAACAACCAATAAGATAATCACAGCTAAAGGTAAAACCTTAGCCATTGCTTGCGGTACACGTAAAATAGATGCAGACCAACCTGCTTGAGCTACATATTGAACGGCTAAAAAGAAAGCCCCCGACATACATACACATGCAAAGTAATATGCCATTAGTAACAGGTTAGCGAATGTACGCTCGTGAGCATCGCTCATAAAACCGTAAGCAATAGCACCAATACCAATTACGATACCGATAATGCTCAGCGTTTTTACTTTTCCTGTAAACTCAAATTGTTCACTTAAATTATAATGATGAGTTCCCATTTAAATCTGCTTTTCTTATTTTATTTTTTGTAATTGTTGAACATACATCACCACTTTCCATCTTTCTGTTGGTGTAAGTTGTGAAGCATGAGATCCCATTGCATTTAAACCATACATAATCGTATGATAAATTTTACCAGCTGGCATGTCTTTCATTAATCCACCACGTGATGAAACTGCATCAGCTCCATGATACGCTGGAACTCCAGAGATACCTTTATCTAGTTTTACGATATGACCTTGACCATCTCCTTTATCTCCATGGCATGGAGCACAGAATACAGTGAAGAAGTGTTTACCTTCTACTAAATTCTTTTCGGTTAAAGGTAAAGGGTTTACTAATGCTGCAGAAGCTTCATAACCTTCTTTTGTATTAGCATACTCATATCTTACAAATCCAATTGGATCTGTATTTGCTGGTGGAGTTTGTGCAGTTGCTCCATTTGCAAAGTTTTTGTTTGGTTGATCCTGATTGTAAGCAATTGGATCATACATATTTCTTGCATACTCTAAGCCTGTACTGCGTTTATCTCTACAAGCCGAAAGCATCGCCACAGAAGCAAGTAGTATAAATGCGGCGTAAACTATATTCTTCTTATTCATAGCTAACATACTTCCTTTCATTATGCTTTACTTCTAAAGCACCAGCACCTTTTAATAGTTCGTCAATTTTAGTGTGCTCAGTATTTTGTTTTGCATCTATTGCGATGATAAAACGATCATCAGTTGCACGTAAATCCATTACTCTTGGTGCTCTTCCCGGAAACAAGTGGGTAGAAGCATAGTAAGATCCTACAAGGCCAAAAGCACAAAATAAAATCGTTAACTCAAAAGTTATTGGAATAAAATCTGGTAAAGCGAAGTGGGTTTTACCACCAATGTTAATTGGCCAATCTACTGTTGTAGCTAAATAAACTCCAGTTAGCATAGTTATCGTTCCGGTAATACCGAAAAAGAATGCAGCTATATCTAACCTAGATCTTTTAACTCCTAATTTTGCTTCGATGCCGTGGATAGGCATAGGCGTATATACATCATGTATTTTGATGTTATTTTCCTGCAACTTTTCGATGCCATGCATCATTTCATCAGGATCGCCAAAACTGCCTAAAATATATTTGATATTACTCATTGTTATATTTTTGCGTATTCTTCTTGTTTAACACTATCAAATTTATCTAAAGACTCTATGTACTCAGCTACTTGTTCTTTATCCAAGTGACCGTCTTTGATTAATTCCATTTTAGATTGCTCACTAGCACTCTTCAACAATAATTTCACCTCTGCTATCGCAATAGATGGCAATACTCTTAAGAACAATAGGAATAAAGTAAAGAATACACCTATAGATCCTACAAATACACTTACATCAACCCATGTTGGATAGAACATTGCCCAACTTGATGGTAAATAATCACGGTGTAAAGAGGTTACAATAATTACGAAACGCTCAAACCACATACCGATGTTAACTACGATAGATAAAATCCAAGTAGCTGCAATGCTGGTACGGATTTTTTTGAACCATAACAACTGTGGAGAGATTACGTTACATGTCATCATCATCCAATATGCCCACCAGTAAGGACCAGTAGAACGGTTAATGAAGGCATATTGCTCATATTCTGAACCAGAATACCAAGCGATAAAGAACTCAGTTAAGTATGCCACACCTACAATTGAACCGGTTAAGATGATAATCTTATTCATCGATTCGATGTGGAACATGGTGATGTAATTTTCTAAACCTAATACTTTACGTGCAACCAATAATAAAGTTAACACCATCGCAAAGCCTGAGAAAATCGCCCCAGCAACAAAGTATGGGGGGAAAATGGTAGTGTGCCATCCCGGAATTACCGAAGTTGCAAAGTCCATTGATACAATTGTGTGTACCGAAAGTACTAGTGGAGTTGAAATACCTGCTAAGATTAGAGATACTGCCTCAAAACGTTGCCAAGTTTTTACGTTACCAGTCCAACCGAAAGAAAGGATAGTATATACTTTTTTACGCATACCTACCGCTCTATCTCTAATCGTCGCGATATCAGGCAATAAACCTGTATACCAGAACAATAATGATACGGAGAAATAAGTTGAAATCGCAAACATATCCCATACTAATGGCGAGTTAAAGTTTACCCAAAGTGAACCAAACTGATTTGGTAAAGGTAATACCCAATACGCTAACCATGGTCTACCCATGTGAGATACTACGTATGTTGCGGCGCAGATAACGGCGAAAATAGTCATCGCCTCTGCAGAACGGTTAATAGAGTTACGCCAATTTTGACGGAAGAGTAGTAATACAGCAGAAATTAGCGTTCCTGCGTGACCAATACCTACCCACCATACGAAACCGGTGATATCCCAAGCCCATCCTACTGTTTTATTTAAACCCCATGATCCGATACCGAACCAAAAAGTGTAACTCACGGCAACTACCCAAAGTGTAGCCCCACAAAGTGCGATGATAAAGCCAATCCACCAAGCCCTGTTCGGCTTGTTTTCTACCGGTAGTAAAATATCATTCGTAATTTGAGCATACGTAATGTCTTTACCGGTAATTAATGGTTCTCTTAAAATTGATTCGTTATGTCCTGACATAATTTATATTGCTGTAAGTACGAGCTTAAGCGTGTACTTCTTTAGTTTCTGAATCTGTATTTCTAATTTTCGTCATATAACCAATACCTGGTTGTACGTTGATTTCTTCTAAAACGTAGTACGTACGTTCACTACGCAATAATTTCGATACTTCTGAATTTGGATCGTTTTTATCACCGAAGATAATCGCGTTAGCTGAACAAGCTTGTTGACAAGCCATTTTGATATCTCCGTCTTTTAGTGCACGTTTTTCCATTTTAGCTGTTAATTTACCAGCTTGGATACGTTGAATACACATAGAGCATTTCTCCATTACCCCACGAGAACGTGTAGTAACATCTGGATTTAATACTAATTGTGTAAACTCATTGTTTAAGTAGTTATCGAAACGTGAATCATTCCAGTAGTTAAACCAGTTGAAACGACGAACTTTGTATGGACAGTTGTTTGCGCAATAACGTGTACCTACGCAACGGTTGTAAGCCATGTGGTTTAAACCATCTGATGAGTGTACAGTTGCTAATACCGGACAAACTGTTTCGCAAGGTGCGTGATCACAGTGTTGGCATAACATTGGTTGATGAACAACTGAAACATTATCTAAATTGCTCATGTGAGCGATTTCTTTTTCTTCAGTTACATTTTCACCTGTTTTCTCATCGTTAAAGCTGTAGTAACGATCGATACGCAACCAGTGCATTTCTCTACGTCTACGAACTTCATCTTTACCAACAACAGGAATGTTATTTTCTACGTTACATGCAACAATACAAGAACCACAACCAGTACACGCATTCAAATCGATTGCCATTACCCAGTCGTTACCTAATTTCTCGTATTTATCTGTTGTCCATAAATCGTAAACTTTATGTTTATGGTGATTACCAGAACCAGCAGCTGGATCTTTTAAGTAATCCTTTAAACTCGCTTCGCGAATAATATTTCTACCTTCAAATGAATAGTGCGTTTGTGTTTGCGCTAATTCATCTGTCATTCCAGTTCCTGTTAATTTAACAGTAGTAGCATATTTTAATGTACCGTTGTTAAAACTTACAAAAGGGAAAGCGTTTTTACCAACATTATCACCAGCCTTACCAACTTTAGTACGTCCGTAACCTAAAGCTACAGAAGCCGTACCCATTGCCTGACCTGGTTGAATTAATACAGGCAAATCAATTGATGTTCCTTTTTCATCCTTAATTGTTACTACATCAAATTCTTTGTAACCAGATGCTTCAGCTTGTTTAGGCGAAATCGCTAAATAGTTATCCCAAGTTACTTTAGAAACTGGATCAGGTAATTCTTGTAAGAATGCATTGTTAGCATGTTTTCCATCACGCATCGGAATGCTTTCGTATACATGTAATTCTAACGTATCTTTTCCGTTTCCTTTAGCTAAAGCTTTGCTGC
Organism: Pedobacter sp.; assembly: GCF_041662865.1. Taxonomy (GTDB): domain Bacteria; phylum Bacteroidota; class Bacteroidia; order Sphingobacteriales; family Sphingobacteriaceae; genus Pedobacter. The sequence goes on along the minus strand of NZ_JBAZRL010000001.1, from coordinate 108,477 downwards.
TATTTGCAATTGAAGTAGCAACTGCATCTAAAGAAAGAGCGAAATTATAAGCTCCAACAGATTTTGCAGGGGCAATAACTACACCGCTTTGCAATACATCGTTCCAAGTTTTACCTACAGTAGGTAAAATGTTTTTCTCCCAATTGTTACGTACATATTGGTAGTAATCTTGAACAGCTCCATCAGACCAGATTAATAAACTTTGCTCTGCTTGACGTGAGTTAAATACAGGATTGATGGTTGGTTGTACTATAGAATAGAAACCTTCGTATGTATTTGCATCACCCCATGATTCTAAATAGTTAGGTGTAATGGCAATAACATCACAGTTATCTGAAGTTTCATCAACTCTGTCTGAGAAAGAAACTTTCAATGCTACTTTAGCTAATGCATCTGTAAATGCTTTTGAATTAGTTGCATCGTAAACAGGGTTTGAATTTAAGAAGAATACCGCGGCAACTTCGCCTCTGTTCATTTCATTAATCAATTCTGCAAATTCTGAATCATTACCTTCGTAACGTTTATTCGCATTATCTAAATCGATAGTAGTACCATAACTACCAATAGCGGAGTTAATTGCATTTACTAACGTTTGAGTAGAAACATCATTAGAACCAGAAACTACTAGAGATTTTCCTTTGTTCTGAAGTAGTTCTTTAGCAACCAATTTTAAAGCTTTATCGGCATTGGTGTTATTACCCAATGTTCCGCCAGCCAAATTGCTTCCTGTAATTGCATTATATAAGGTAATTAAAGCTGGACCTTCTTCAGATAATTTAATCGGAATACGTGTATCAGCGTTAGTACCTGTTAAGCTCATACCAGTTTCAAACTGAAAGTGGCGAGACATTTTACCTTTTTCTAACGATTTATGATTTCTGTTAGAAACATATTGAGCAGTAAATTCTTCTCCGCTAATCCAAGTTCCTAAGAAATCGGCAGCGAAACTTACAATTAAGTCTGCTTTATCAAAGTTATATTTTGGCAATACTGCTTTACCAAAGCTGTTTTCATTTGCTTTGATGATACCTGTATAAGATACCGCATCGTATTGTACATGTTTTGTAGTAGGGTATTTAGCCGCAAAATCTGTAACAACTGCTTTAGCCGATGGGCTATTTAAGCTAGATGAAACAATGCGAATTTTTTTACCTGAAGCTTGCGCTTTGTTTAATTCACCTTTTACAAACTCATCTAATTTACTCCAAGTTGTTTCTGCTTTTTTAAGCAAAGGTGCTTTTAATTTAGATACATCGTACAAATCTAATACAGAAGCCTGAGCTTGTGCATCTGTACCTGTACTAAATATGCCAGCATTTGGATTAACCTCTATTTTAATTGGTCTACCAACTACTGTTTTAACCAATACGCTTTGACCTTTAAAAGTCGAAACATAATAGTTAGGGATACCTGGCACAACTTCTTCCGGTCTAATTAAATACGGAATTGATTTATGTACAGGTGTTGTTTGACAAGCTGCTAAGGTTACCGCACCTAAACCAAAACCTAAGGCTTTTAAAAAGTCGCGGCGTGGGGTAACGGTACTTAATCCTGCTTCACTTAAAACATCTTCTATTGGAAGTGGCTCTGCAAATTCGTTTTTGTTGTTTTCAACAAAATCGGGAGTGTTTTTAAGCTCCTCTAAGCCTTTCCAGTATTTTTTATTGCTTTCCATTTAAGCTCTATTACTGTTTATCGAACGTTCTTTACTAAACTCTATTAATTAATAATGGCATTTACCACACTCTAAACCACCTAACATGGCTGGAGTAATTTTTTCGCCTTTTTTAATTTTCTCATGCGCTGCTATAATGTTCGCATAGAAAGCATCATTTTTCTTACCAGAGATATCTGCATCTTTATGGCAATTGATACACCATTTCATAGTTAATGGAGAATACTGATAAATTTCTTCCATTGTATTAACTGGACCATGGCAAGCGAAACATACTGGGTCTTTTGGATTAATGCCTTTTTCTTTACGAATTGCTGCTTCTCCAACTACTACGTGTTGTGAGTGATTGAAATAAGCAAAATCTGGCAAGTTGTGAACACGAACCCACTCGATTGGTTTTTCCTTAGTTTTATCGTAAGTCTGTTTATCAGCATCGTAACCTAAAGCATTGTATATTTTCTGAATTTCTGGAGAAATCTGGCCATCATCCTTTCTAGCTTGTACGTTTTTATGACAGTTCATACAAACGTTAAGCGAAGGAATAGTAGAGTTCTTTGATTTAAATGCACCAGAGTGACAATACTGACAATCGATTTGATTGATACCAGCATGTAATTCGTGTGAGAATTTAATTGGTTGTACAGGTTGATAACCTGTGTGTACACCTGTTTCCCACATGCCCATCCAACCGAATGAACCTAATACAATGATTAAGCACAATACAAAGAAGGCAACAAATTTTTTGTTTTTGAATAATGTTCTAACCCCTGTAGCAAGAGATACATTTTCTTCTTCAACAATGTCGATACCTTGTTTTTGTAGAATTAAACGCTCTAACATTTTTACTGCACGGCCTAAAACCACCAATACAATAATAGATAGGATAATGATGGCAATTACACCAACGATTGAAAGACTTGAAGTGCCTTCGTCTTTAACAGCCGCACCTACTTCTGCAACTTTTTTAGGCTCTCCTGCTTTTGCATAAGCGATGATGTTTTTAATTTCTTCATCTTTTAACGTAGGGAAAGCAGTCATCTCTGAAGGAGAAAACTTTGCAGCCTCTATAGCTTGTGCATTTCCAGAAGCCCTTAAAGCAACGTTGTTTTTAATCCACGCAATTAAAAAGGTTTCATCAAGTTCATTCACTTTTGGAGTAAGTGCTGGACCTGTTACATCATGATCTAGCGCATGGCACGAAGCACACTTTGCTTTGAATAATGTTCTACCAGCTACTACATCTTGCGCCTGTGTTACAGTTACAATTAAAAAAGATAAAGACGCAAAAACAAATGCCGACTTCCAAACTTTCTTAAAAATTAATGAGATATTCCTCATAATGAGTATTTTATGCTTTTTTTTGAAATAAATTTTAAATCTAGATGATGATTTGACTTAGCCATTCAGAAAGATTTGAACAAAAGTAAAATTTATTAAGATACCAATGACATATTAATGACACTGAAATACAATTTATAATCATTCTAAATTATTGCATTTTCTGCTTTAAAAGATAAAAAATCAGCAATTTTTAAAATACTGCTGATTCTCTTAAGCTTATCTTTTCGAAAAAAATTTGGAGATATGATAATAAGTAAATACCCTGTTTATTTGCTAGCCGCAGATGCGCAGATTTTATTTTTTCATGTACATGAAACATAATCGATTGTCATCCTGAGCCTGTCGAAGGATCTGCACTAAGGTCTTCCACAAACTCGAACTAATATGAATTTAAATTCTCATCTCCTTATCAGCGGCAAAAAAGTTTGCACCTTTCATGTACCCATTAAATAGCCACAGATTAACAGATTATGCATTTATGGAATTTATTTAACATCCTTTTCTAATCTGTTCATTTGTGGCTCAAAAATTATATTTTCTCAATCTGCTAATCAGCGGCAAAAACTTACATTTTCAATATCCACGCAAAAATCAATGGCGCTACAATTGTAGCATCCGATTCTACGATAAATTTAGGTGTATGGATATCTAATTTACCCCAAGTGATTTTCTCATTTGGCACTGCACCTGAATAAGAACCATACGAAGTTGTAGAATCAGATATCTGACAGAAATAACTCCAGAAGGGAATATTCTCCATTTCCATATCTTGATATAGCATAGGCACTACACAAATCGGGAAATCTCCAGCTATACCGCCACCAATTTGGAAAAAGCCAATGCCTTTGCCAGCAGAGTTTGCGATATACCAATCTGCTAAATAACCCATATATTCAATACCACTTTTCATGGTAGTTGCTTTTAATTCATTTTTCATCACATAAGATGCGAAGATATTTCCCATCGTTGAGTCTTCCCATCCTGGAACCACGATTGGTAAATTCTTTTCGGCAGCTGCCAACATCCATGAATTTTTAGGATCAATTTCATAGTATTGCTCTAAATCTCCACTCAACAACATTTTGTACATAAACTCATGTGGAAAATAGCGCTCGCCTGAAGCCTCAGCATCTTTCCAAATTTTGTGAATGTGTTTTTGTAAACGACGAAATGCTTCCTCTTCTGGAATACAAGTATCGGTTACACGGTTATAATGGTTTTCTAATAAATCCCATTCATCTTGTGCACTTAAATCACGGTAGTTAGGAACGCGTTTATAATGCGAGTGCGCAACAAGGTTCATAATATCTTCCTCTAAGTTTGCACCTGTACAAGAAATAATAGCCACTTTATCTTGTCTAATCATTTCTGCCAAAGAAATACCCAATTCTGCTGTACTCATTGCACCTGCAAGGGTAATCATCATTTTTCCACCTTCATCTAAATGGGTTTCGTAACCTTTAGCTGCATCCATCATTGCCGCAGCGTTAAAATGAAGATAGTTAGTCTCCATAAATTTCGATATCGGTCCTCTTGTCGTACTCATCTGTATATTTTTATTGTTTGCTGCAAAAGTACATATTTTAGGTTAACTGTAAAATGGACTATTGCTTACTCGTTCACAAACATTCAGTTTAACTAATAGTTAGATTATGATATTTTATGTCAGCTTTAATACCCTTCTAATTCGGTATTTAGTCGGAGTTTGTTCGGATATATCACCAAAACTCCGAACAAACTCCGAACGAACTCCGAACGAACTCCGAAGAAGCTCCGAAGAAGAACTTAATTTTAGTCATTTAACTATTAGTTAATATGGAGATGGCTAGATACTTATTAAACAATAAATCCTTTACTTTGTACCGATGAAAAAAATCTGCCTCTTTTTGCTTTTGGCGCTAACTACTCAATCACTTTTTGCGCAAAAAAAACTAATACAAAAATTATTATCCAACGAAAAAGACACCACTCGTAAAGCTAGTTTTATGCCTATACCCGTATTGGGCTATGCACAAGAAACAGGGTTTGAATTTGGCTTAGGTGCACTTTATTCTTTTTATATGGATAGAAAAGATACCACAAACCGGAGCTCTAATTTCTCGGGCACGGCTTCTTACTCTACTAAAAAGACATATAACTTAACACTAAAAGGTGATGCTTGGACAAAAGGCAATCGCTATCATTTTATTGGCGAAGTAAGGTTTAAAAAAACACCTTTCAATTTTTACGGCATAGGGAATGACACTCAAAAAAGTGATGAAGACAAGTTGGTGCAACAACAAATAAAAATCTTATTAGATGCGGAAAAAACGTTTATTAAAAATGCCTATACCGGACTTTCTTTAGGGTTTGAAAATTATAGTTTTACTGATAAAATGACAGGTGGAATTTACAGTTCATCACCTATTTTATACGATAGAGCTGGTGGTTCGGTCGTTTATGTTGGTTTATCTCAAAGTTACGATACTAGAAATTCTAATAATTATCCAACAAGGGGCTTTTTTGGTAGAATAACCTATCAATATGCGCCTGATGTTTTTGGTGGCAGCCATTTTACAGGTAGTCAAATAAAAGTAAATGTGCGTAATTTTTGGTCGTTGGCCCAAAAAGTAGTTTTAGGCGTACAGGGCTTGTACCATACTGTGCAGGGTACACAAACACCTTTTTACTTGTTGCCGCAGTTGGGTAACGACGAAATTATGCGTGGTTATTATACTGGGCGCTATCGTGATGAAAACTTACTGACAGCCCAAGCAGAATTGCGCTACCGCTTTATGAACAGGTTTGGCATCGTTGCCTTTGCTGGCGGAGGAAAAGTTTTCTCCAATGGCAATTTATCTCTCGATGATTTAAAACCTAATTATGGTGTGGGTGGACGGTATTTCTTTGATACTGCTAAAGGATTAAGTGTTCGCTTAGATTATGGTGTTGGAGAGAAAAAAGCAAATGAAAAGCGTCAGAGTGGTTTTTATATTAGTTTAGCAGAGGCATTTTAATATGGTATTTATATAAAAGAAAGTGTCCTTAATTAGTCAAAAAGTAATATTTACCCGTATTGTCATTTTTCATATTGAAGAAAACTGGATCATTACCATATCCCTTAAAAACTTCTGATTTTAATCTGCTATTTTCTCCGATACTTGTAAATGTTCCGTATTGAGCATATAAAGTAGCTGTATCTCCTTCAAAAAAAAGAAAAAGTTCAAATCCTGAATTAAAACCTGAATAGTCTGGTGAAATATAATTTTGCGGGATTTTTTTAGATTCATATTTCCCATATGTAAAATATGTTTTGCCATCATAATCCACGCGAGTTACAATATGTTGTTTATCAGGCGACTTAAAATATGTATACTTATACTTAGGAAACAAATTTATAGTTATTATGATTAGTGCAACAAAAAAAACCACTATTATGCATTGGAAAAGTATTTTTACCATATTTAAATGACTTGGATTTTTTGATTAAATTGAAGATATTGTTTTAAATGAAATCTATATACCAATTGAATCAATAATTTTAAAGAAAAGCAACATTCTATACCCATATAAACACACCAAGAACAACAGCATGATTACTAAAGATCCAATAACTGATCGAATTATAGACGCTTTATAAAATCTCCTTGATGCAAAAAAACAATACACTCCAAAAATGATCCAAGCTGTTAATGCACTGACCAAATCATAGGTGCTATCGTAATTACCTTTTACAAAGAAATAGTAATAGGGATTTGTGATGCAGGAACCAATAAAAGTGTAGAACAACAATAAGAAGGCGAACAGATATGTACTAAAGATTAAATGCTCTGATAGATACCTCCTTTTGTATACCAAAACACCACCAATTGCAAGTAAAGGGATGAAAAGCGCTAAAAAGGCTTTCGATTCTATCCCCATCTTTTGGTTAAAGATTGTGGCAACAACTTTAAACTTTTCGTTTGTAGGAGCAACCTGATTTATAATTTCTTTAGTATGAAATTCAGTAAATGGATAAAAATTATAAAAGCTAGTTAATGGAGTAGAAAAAAGGTTATTTTGCCCAATTAGCAAGAAATAAAAGATATTACAGACAAAGAACAAAGCAAATGGGCGCATAAAAGGCACTCTTTTACCTCGACAAAAGTCTAATGCCAGCAAACCTGGTTTAGTAATTAAAAGTTCAACCGATTTAAAGAACTTATTATCGAAATGGGTAATCCCTTCAATCGATTCTTCAGCATAGTGTTTCAACGCTAAATCATGAAGCTCAAATCTTTTCTCGCCACAAACGCTACAATAATTTCCAGTTAATACTGATCCGCAAGAAATGCATTCGGTTTTATTTTCGACAGTAGGGTTAACTGTTGTTTTGTGGCGCATGAGTTTAGATTTATAACTAATTTCGATATTTATCTATACTAAAGCAAATGAAATTCCATGTGTAATCTATTAATTTAAAGTCGGTTATATCATACTACTCTATAAATCAAAAATATTTCTCAATTTAGGTCTTCGCATCATACTGTGCCTTTAATACTTGGTTTATGAAAAAATTAGTGTTGCTTCTCTTACTTCCCTTTTCTGTTTTCGCTCAAAAATTTACTGCTACAGAAATTGCCGCTTATCAAGCACAAGCTAAAAAAGTAACTATTATACGAGATAATTGGGGAATTCCACATGTATATGGTAAAACAGATGCCGATGCTGTTTTCGGTTTATTGTATGCACAATGTGAAGATGATTTTAAAAGAGTTGAGCTTAATTATGTAGAAAAATTAGGCAGGTTAGCTGAAATTAATGGAGAAAGAAGTCTTTTTAATGACCTGCAAATTCGTTTATTAATAGATTCGACTGAGGCTATAGCTGATTATCAAAAAGCACAACCTTGGCTTAAGAAATTATTGGATGCCTATGCCGCTGGCGTTAATTATTATTTGTATAAAAACCCACAAGTTAGACCTGCATTATTGCAACGGTTTAAACCTTGGTATGCCTTATTATGGACTGATGGCAGTATTGGTGCAATAAACACGGCTGATTTAACACTAGAAGAACTTAAGAAATTTTATACTGGCGACCATTCTCCAACTGCTTATGTTCCGGTTATAAAAGACCAACATAGTGGATCAAATGGATTTGCTTTTGCACCATCCATGACTGAATCTGGGAATGCAATTTTGTATATCAACCCACATACTACATTTTATTTTAGACCGGAAGTGCAAATGCAAAGTGAAGAGGGTTTGAATGCATATGGTGCTGTAACGTGGGGTCAGTTTTTCGTATACCAAGGTTTTAACGAGCATTGCGGTTGGATGCACACGTCTAACAATGTAGATATTGCCGATATGTATGCCGAAAAAATAAGTAAAACGGATAAAGGATTAGTTTACGAATACAATAAAAAGAAAGTCCCAGTTGTGGAGAAAAAAATAACTATCCGCTACCGCGACGGGGCTACTTTAAAAACCAAAAGCTTTACTACTTATTTCACTAATAATGGTCCTGTTATGGCGATAAGAGACGGTAAATGGATTAGTTTAAAATCTAAGAATAGAAACACCCAAAGTTTAGTACAAAGTTGGGTGCGTACCAAAGCCAAAAGCTTTAGTGATTATCAGAAAGCCATGGACTTAAAAGCGAATGCTTCTAACAATACGGTTTATGCAGATGCACAAGGAAACATCGCCTATTGGCATGGGAATTTTATTCCAATACGAGACGCAACATACAATTGGAGTGAGGTAGTAGATGGTTCTACATCCGCCACTGCTTGGAAAGGTTTACACCAAGTGAAAGATATGGTTCATGTGTACAATCCGCCTAATGGTTGGTTGCAAAACTGTAATTCTACACCATTTAGTTCGGCAGGGAAAAATAGTCCGATTAAAGCAAATTACCCAACTTACATGGCTCCAGATGGAGAGAATTTTAGAGGAGTTGCAGCAGTTAAATTGTTGAGTAGACCTATAAAGTACACTTTGGACAAAGTGATTGCTACTGGCTACGATAGTTATATGCCTGGTTTTGAAGTGCTAATTCCGGCTTTATTAAAAGCGTATGCCCAATTACCACAAAGTGATCCGCTATTAGAAGAATTGAAAGCGCCAATTTCCATTTTAAAAGAATGGGATTATAGATCGGGAGAAAATTCTGAAGCTACTACTTTAGCAAGTGAATGGGCTCCACGATTAAATTCGTCCATACGTAAAGTGTACATTAATCCAGGAGATATGGATCAGGTAGAGGCTACTAAAGAATTTGCCAAAGTAGCCAGACCAAATGAATTATTAGATCCGTTAAAAGCTACGCTCGCCGATTTAACCAAACGCTTTGGTAAATGGCAAATTGCATGGGGAGAAGTGAATCGCTTTCAGCGGTTAACTGGTGCTGTTACCGAAAAATATGATGATAATTCGCCTAGCATCCCAGTAGGTTTTGGTTCAGCGATGTGGGGTCAATTGGGTTCTTTTGTAAGTACTACTTTTAGAACCAACAAACGTTATGGTTATAGTGGCAATAGCTTTGTTTGTGCTGTTGAGTTTGGTAAAAGAATTAAAGCAAAATCTATTTTAGCTGGTGGGAATAGTGGAGATCCAACGTCAAAACATTTTAACGATCAGGCTTTAATGTATAGTAAAGGACAATTTAAAGATGTGTTGTTTTATAAGGAAGATGTGCTAAAACATATAGAGCGGAGTTACCAACCTGGTGAATAAGTGGTTTTTAGCCGCAGAGGCGCAGATTTATGTTTTTCTAATTTATTTGTCATCCGATAGCTATCGGATCCGACTTCGAAGGAATCTCTTAATAAGTAAGAAGTTATTCGCTATGCTATGAATGACAAAAGAAATATTATTTATAAACGCTACCCAAAGGTTCAGTTACTGTAAATGTTTTGAGGAGGGCATTATATTCAATCTTGTCACCACTTATTTTATACCCTTCTGGAGTTGTTAAAGTTCCTGCATGAATAGTCATTATATTAGAACTTTTATCTACGGTAACTACTTTGGCAATATATGAAAACTTACCAATATTTGATTTCACTTTACCACTTACGACCAAGGTTTTATCCATTATCGTATACATTTGTAAAGAATCATTATCTGCCTTTAATTTAGTGACTAACTCGTATGCATCAGAATTTACTTGGATAGTACTGCCTGGGGTTTTATTAGTGATGTATGTCCCTTTTTTCACATCATAAATGATATACTTTTCTGCAACCTCAATTCCCCCTTTTAATTTAAGTTGGGCGTTCTTTGCTGTTAACCTTTCATTTCTTTTATCAAATGCAATTTCTTCGCCCTTTAACCTATTTTCTCCTATTGAGATTACCGCATTCTTAAGATAAGAAACATCGTATTTTGTATCAACGCTTATATTTGATGAAGAGATGATTACTGGTTTGGGGTAAACTGTGGCAGCTACACTTTCTCCTTTTTGGCCATCTTTAGACGTTGTACTCGCTTTTTTATTCAATGGCTGGTTTTGATTTGGTTTAGGAGGCGATTGTAATGTTTCACCATTCAACTGCGATTCTATTTCTTTATCTGTTTTTAGAAATTCTTTATAATGCAGTATTCCATTAACTATTGCTTCAGCCAATTCATTTTGCTTAGCTTCATTGGTAATGGTTTTTAAATCTTGTTCATTCGTTAAATAGCCCATCTCCAATACCAACCCTGCTGCATTAGAATTTTGTAATAGAAATAATTTCTTTTGAATTGGTTTATTGCCTGTTTTAATACCATCTACAGTTTTTAGATTTTGATATAAACCATAAGTCATGCTAGTTGATTTAAACCAATTTAGCTTTTTATCTGAAGTTGGCGTATACATTTCTATTCCATTCCTTGAGCCATTCGTCTTAATCGGTTCGCTATTTACATGAATAGAAAGCAAGAAATCTCCTTGTGGTTTTAATCTGTCGGCTAAGCTTATTTTTTCATCGCTATTACGAGTAGTTACCACTTTAATCCCTTTAGCTTCTGCCAAAGCTTTAATCTTTTTTGTAAATGTTAAGGTGATATCTTTTTCTTTATATCCCTTCATTTCGGCACCGCTTTCTTTACCTCCATGGCCGGCATCCAATATTAAAGTAAATTCATTTCCAGTTGCTGTTTTAACTTTAGGAAATACATCAACAACATCTACCGTAAAGCCCCATAACAATCCCAATCCAATTGGCAATGCTAACAAGTACATAAATTTTTTCATGTTTTTAGATTTTGAATTAAACAACATTTTTATTCTTTCTTTAATAGGGCTTTTCACAAAGTTGTGAATGAGCGGCATTGTATTTTTGCTGACAGCTAATTTTAATAATAGATGAGCATAGTGTTCTGTTCCAACGTTTAAGGATGTGGCCTCATCTGCCTCGTACTCATGTGTCTGTTCTAATGCTTTATCGTATAAATAAATTATCGGATTAAACCATAACACTGCTTTAGCTAGCATTAACAGAATTTTATCTATCGAGTGAAGTTGCTTAGCGTGTACCTCTTCGTGCCGCAGTAAAACCTGTAATTCAGTTTCTGTTAAACTATTTTGATCGATAAAAACATAATTAAAAAAGGAACAATTGGTAAACCCTACACTTTTAGCTACCAATTTTAGTCCATTTACTTCATGTGCTTTTGTTCTAGTGTGCTTGTACAATTGAAATAAGCGCCATGCAGCTACCGCTAACAAACCAACAACAATAGCAGTATATAGGTATGGTAGCAAACCATACCAATCGAACGGTTCAACCTCTACATCTCCAGTTCCTGCGCCAACAACAATTGGTGTGGTAAAAGCAGCTCCTCCTAAGTCTACATTTTGCAAAACAGTAGGTTGTTCAATTGCAGTGCTTTGTGCAACTTCTCTTTCTATGGTAAACTGCAATGCAGGAATAATAAAACTCAGTACTAAACTGCCTAGCAAATAAAATCGATTAATCTTAAAAAAGGTCAGTTTCCTTAAAACTAATAGATAAAATGCAAAGAATAAAGCTGTGCAAGCGCTTACTTTTAAGAGGTAGGTGAACCATTCCATAGGTAGTGTTTTAGTTAGATTTTAATTCAAGAACTCCATCGTATTTACCTACAAGGTCTGGATATAATGTAGCAAACTTAGTACTCCCTTTTTCACAAGCTGAAACCATGTTATACTTTTCAATCATTACTTTTTTAAGTCCTGCAGCTTGACTTTCAGTGTAAGGAACTCCGTCTACATAAATCATCACTCTTCCATTTCTAGGAAGTTCAATAGCAGCGGAACTGCCTTTTGCCGTTTTTATTACTGCTACATCATGTGCTTCACCACTTCTTCCTATTTCTGTATATCTTTCATAATACACTTCTTCTTCCGTACTTGCTTTTCTACTTCTAACAGCTATAGGTTGCTCTGTTACTGCCGCTAAAACTTGGGTACCTCTTACTCCGGTTACTCTAGCATTCGTTGAAGTGATGCCTTGCACACCTGTTGTTGTTACCGCACCATGATCCCAATTTATTTGCATATTATTAGTGCCAGCAACTGTAACACCAGTTAATCTATCAACAGCTGGTCTTACCTCTGTAATTACTCCTCCATTAACAGAGATAGCATTTAATCTTTCAACACCAGCTACTCTTCCATTTATCGCTTGTACTCCGGTTACTGTAACAGCAACATCACCTCTTTTCTCAGTAACTCTTACCACATTACCGGCCACAACAGCATTTTCTCTAGCTTTTATCTGCACACCGCTAACTTTAATTGGTACTTCTTTTACTTCTAGAGGTACGGTTCTACCTACTATTTTTACTTCTTTTACTTCGGTTTCTTTCGATTGAGCATAAACCACATTTACTGCGAAGCCCCAAACTAATACTAAACCTATTGGCATTGCCAATACATACCTAAATTTTTTCATGTCTTTTGATTTTGAATTGTATAACATTTTTATTCTTTCTTTTAATGGACTTTTCACGAAGTTGTGAATGAGTGGCATATTCCCCCTAGCTACTGCTAGCTTTAATAAAAGGGTAGCATAAGGTGCCGTCCCAAAATCTTGAGACGTCACCTCATCCGCTTCATATTCGTGTGTTTGCTCTAATGCTTTATCATATAAGTAGATGATCGGGTTAAACCATAATATGGCTTTTGTAATCATCAGCAAAAGCTTATCAAATGAGTGGTATTGTTTGGCATGTACTTCTTCATGTTTCAATAAAAGCTCTAATTCTTTATCTGTTAAGCTATTTTGATCTATAAAAACATAGTTGAAAAAAGAGCAGTTGGTAAATCCATTCGTTTTGGATACTAATTTTAGCCCATTGATTTCACGAGTTGGTCGTCTTGTAAAGCTTAGCAATTGAAACAAGCGCCATGCAGTGATTAGTAATAAACCTATCACAAGTATTTTATAGGTTGAAATTAATAAGAATTGCCAATCTAAACGTTGAGTTACTATTGGAGTGGCAACTTGAGTACCGCCCGCAATTGGAGTTTCCTGTTGGAAAATCACACGGTTAACGATTTCAGGAGCTGCTCGTTCTACTTTAAAATTTAACGTTGGAATAATAAAGCTTAACAATAATGCTGAAAGCAAATAAAAACGATTGGCTTTAAAAAAGGTTAATTTGCGTAAAAACAGCAGGTAAAATGCAAAGAACAACCCAGAGCATACGCTTACTTTAAAAAGATAGATGAGCCATTCCATACTTATGATTTTTTATTAATTAAAGCTTTTAATTCTTCGATATCACTTTGGCTCAATTTTTCTTCTTTTACCATAAATGATAATAGACTTGTTGGCGAATTATCGAAATAACCCGAAAATAGTTTGGAGAAAGTAGTTTTGGTATAGTCTTCTTTACTGATAGCTGGAAAATACTCATAGGTTTTGCCATACGCTTTATAGCTTACATACCCTTTCTTTTCTAAAAGCCTAACAATTGACGAAATGGTATTGTATGGTGGTTTGGGTTCCTCCTCCAATTCGTCGATGATATCTTTTACAAATGCAGTTTGCAGTTTCCATAAAACTTGCATAATGCGTTCTTCTGCCTTAGTTAATTCTTCCATAGACTAAAGCTATAACTTAATTTTCAGTTATACAACTAAAAAATACGTTATAACAGCTAAAGAATTGATTATTAGCATAATAATTTTAAACCTAAGGTTATTCGCTTACGCTCTCAATGATAAATGGGAGATGATATCCGATAAATAAGATGCGATAATTGCCTTAGCCGCAGATGCGCAGATTAAAATGATCTAAAGAAATAATCTGCGTATCAGCGCCTAAAATTTCGGTCGATGAGACACTAAACGATAAATAAATTAAGTAAACCTTCCTATGCTTTCTATGTTCCTATGTGGTAAAAGGATTAAAACTTAATCTTGAAGTGTTCTTTGGCTTGTCCTTTTTTGAAGTAAACTAAGCCTATCCAAAATAAATCGATGGTAATGGCAACTTGAGGATGATTTTTAATTTCTTCCCAGGCTTCTTTCATGCCTTTACTCCAATAAATATCATCAAAAATGAGCAGTGAATTTTCATGGATTTTTGGCAAACACCAGTTAAAGTAATTCAGCGTTGCTTCTTTGGTATGGTTACCGTCTATATACACAAAGTCTAATTTTTCAGCTTCGTTTATCGCCTTTGGCAAGAGATCATTAAAATTACCAACTTGTAATTCGATGTTGTTTAAACCTAGCTCGTTAAAGTTTTGATACGCTACTGCAGCAGTTTCTGGACAACCTTCTATAGTTAATATAGCTGCATCTGGTACTGCTTTCGCTAAATATGCAGTTGTAATTCCTAGACAAGTGCCCAACTCAATCACGTTTTGTGGGTGTTGATTTACAACTAAACGGTAAATCAACTGTGCTAAACGTGGGTTTTTTAGTGCATTCTTTGCTATTTGGCTTACTTTCTTTGTGCGATTTTTATTCAGGTGTGAGCCTGCGCCCAAATCAGTTACGGTGATTAATCTATCGTCATTTAAAAGTTTTTTTCGCTGGTCTTCAATGCTGTTGTATACTTTTTTTGCAGAAAAGTCGTAAATTACCTCATCAGTAAGCTTATAAACAAAGGGCGAATGCGTACCGTGTCTACTTTTAGCGGTAAAACGATGTTGAAGATAATCGACAAAGAATTGAAAAACCATAAGCGCAAAAATAAGCAAACAGAAAATTGTAATTTGCATTTTTAATGGAAAATCTTGCGGAAATAGATGCTTTAGTTAAATTATTAGATGATCCTGATGAGGAAATCTATCAGCATGTGCAACAGCGCCTCTTAAGCTACGGCAATGAGGTAATTACGTATTTAGAAAGTGCTTGGGAGCAATCTTTAGACACTTTATTGCAAGAACGAATTGAAAATATTGTCCACACCATCCAGTTTAATAACGTTAAAGAAGATCTTAATTTATGGTATCAAAGTGGTGCATTTGATTTATTGCAGGGTGCTTTAATTATCAATCGCTATCAGTATCCAGATTTAGATGAGCAAGCTATTATTAATCAGATTGAAGAAATTAAGCGAGAAATTTGGGTGGGTTTACAATATGAAATGAGTTCTATTGAAAAGATTAAACTCATTAATCATGTTTTTTATAATCAGTATGGATTTGGTGGCAATACCAAAAATCATCACGATCCACAAAATTCGTACTTAAATCAGGTTTTAGAAAGTAAAAAAGGAAATCAAATATCCTTAGCCATTATTTATGCTACGTTAGCTCAAAAATTAGATATTCCGGTTTATGGAGTGAATTTACCTCAGCATTTTATTTTAGGTTACATTGATGAGAGCAATGCTGAAAAAGAATATGGGGTGCTTTTTTATATTAATGCATTTAATAAAGGTGCCATTTTTGGGAAACACGATGTAGATCAGTTTTTACGTCAACTGAATTTAGAGCCGCAACCTGGATTTTATTCGCCTTGTAGCAACACTGAAATCATCCGTCGCATTATTCGTAATCTTATTTCGGCATACGAAAATTTGGGTGCTGCAGAAAAAGTAGAAGAATTAAAAGAATTGCAGGATATTTTATCGGAGTAGGCTATTGCTTTAATAAGTCCTGAAAAGCAGTAATAAATGTTAACACGTTGGATAATGTATCTGGATCCGCAATTTCTAATTGATCGTTAATCTTCCCTTTTATTCCTTTGATAAGCAAAGTTGTATCCTCATTAAATCTGGTTTCGAGTGTTTGCATAATTAATTGCAATTCTTCACTTGCCTTATCCCCAGAAGCTGATGCCGTAATTAAGCCGACTGGTTTTTGAGAAAAGACCGTTGTAGAAACACACCATTCAATTGCATTCTTTAAACTTCCTGGTAAGCTAAAAACGTATTCAGGTGTGCAAATCAATATGCCGTCTGCTCCAGCAATTTTTTCCCGAAAGCTGACTACACTTTCTGGTGGATGGTCATTGTCAAGGTCTGGATTAAAATGTGGTAGACTTGAAATCTCATCAAAAATGGTAAAATCGAAAATCTCTTTGGATAGTGCTTCTATTTTAGCAACTAACTTAAGGTTGGATGAATTTGCTCTTGTACTTCCAATAATTGCTAATATTTTCTTTTTAGCAGTCACAGTTTACTCCGACAATAGGTTATTGCTCCGCATCCAATTTTTCATTGTTTCAAACCAATTTTCTTTTGTTGTGGTATTATTTAAACCAAAACCATGTCCGCCTGCTTGGTAAATGTGCATTTCTGATGAAACTTTATTTTTTGCTAAAGCTTCATCATACGCTAAACTATTTTTAACTGGTACTGAACCATCGTTATTAGCGTGCACTAAAAATGTTGGTGGAGTTTGTGCATTGACATGAAGTTCGGCAGAGAAATAACGTCTTTGAGCATCTGTAGGTTGATCACCTAATAAATTTTTAACTGAGCCAGCGTGAGTATAACTTCCAAAATTAATTACAGGATAGATTAACAAAGAGAAATTTGGTTTTAAACTGATATTCTCTTGATTTTGAACTTTCATGTCGTTGTAATGAACACTTAAACTAGCCGCTAAATGTCCACCAGCAGAAAAACCCATTACGCCTATTTTAGCGGGGTTTATGCCCCATACATTTGCATTTTTACGCACTAAATAAATAGCTTGCATCGCATCTTGTAATGGCCCCATCGATTTATCATCCATAATTAAATCATTGGGCAAACGGTATTTTAACACAAAAGCTGTTATTCCTACTTCGTTGAATTTTTTAGCGACTTTATTCCCTTCTTTATCAATGGCTAATATTCCATATCCACCGCCTGGACAAATAATTACTGCCGTACCATTTGGTTTAGCAGGAATATAGGCTATTAACGATGGATCTGTGACTTTACTAACTCTCGTTACGCCATCTGCACCTGTTACTGAGGTTTCTTTATATTCCGCAGGTGGAGTCTTTGCTCCTGGAATTGCACCGTTATAAAGTGGAATAACTTGTTGAGCGTTTACTTCCATTACTATAAAAAGAGAAAATACAAAAATGAATAGTCGTTTCATCGGATGATTTTATTACAGTTTAAAAGTATCAAAAATTGTTTAATTGCCCTTATAATTTAAAACTCCATTAAATATGCTTTCAAAAATTCGTTTATGTCTCCATCAAGCACTGCTTGGGGATTTGATGTTTGATAATTAGTTCGATGATCTTTTACACGTCTATCATCCAACACATAGCTTCTAATTTGCGAACCCCATTCAATTTTCTTTTTAGAACCTTCAATTAAAGCTGTTTCTTCATCACGTTTGCGTTGCTCTATTTCATACAATTGTGATTTTAGCAAACGCAACGCATTTTCCTTGTTCTGTAATTGAGATCTAGATTCTTGATTTTTAATGATGATACCAGAAGGCTTATGGTATAAACGAACCGCGGTTTCTACTTTATTTACGTTTTGTCCACCTGCACCACCGGCCCTAAACGTTTCGAATTCTACATCTGCAGGATTGATGTCAATTTGTATCGTATCATCCACTAATGGATACACATAAACGGACGCAAATGAAGTATGACGACGAGCATTTGAATCAAATGGAGAAATTCGTACCAAACGGTGTACTCCGTTTTCTCCTTTTAGGTAACCGTAGGCAAACTCGCCTTCAATTTCAATCGTTACCGACTTAATACCTGCAACCTCTCCTTCTTGATAATCTTGCTCTTTCACTTTATAGCCGTTTTTCTCCGCCCACATTAAATACATCCGCATGAGCATGTATGCCCAATCGCAACTTTCTGTGCCGCCTGCCCCTGCTGTAATTTGAACTACAGCATTTAATGAATCTTGTTTGGTTTTGAGCATGTTCTTCAACTCCAAATCTTCAACAGCTTTTAAACTTATATCAAATTGCTCTTGAAGTTCTTGTTCAGTAGCATCGCCACTTTGAAAAAATTCATACAGCACTTCCACATCTTCTACAGCAGCATTGGCTTTTTGCCAACCATCTGTCCAGATTTTCTTTGCATTAATTTCCGCAATATGTTTTTCTGCTTTTTTAGGGTCGTCCCAAAAATTGGGTTGCAAGGTTAGTTCTTGCTCAATACGAATATCTTCTAGTCGGTTTTCAACGTCAAAGATACCTCCTCAGCGACGTTACTCTGTCCCTTAAATCCTGAATTAATTCTTTAGTCATATAGCAAATATAGAAAAACTGATGCTCAAAGACTAAAGCTGCAAGCCAATAACAAAATAAACTTACGTTATAAAGTGCTATTTTTTCTTGATCGTCAAATCAAATGTCATGTCACACAAGCTTTTACTCCTCGCGTAAATTCACTTTCATAAATTAGTTATCCCTTTCTAAAAACGACGATTTTTCTTCCATAAACATCACAAACTATCACTTCATCATTCGGACCAATTGTTACTCCGACGGCAAGTTGAAACTGCCCTTCTCCAATTTTTTCTTGTACATCACCATTTTCATCTGTTTTAATAATGTAACTTGAAGTTGCGATATATAAATTGTCGCCTTTGGCCTTAATGGCATAATAAGAATTCTTATTTGTAAACGTGCTTAAATATTTTCCTGTTTTATCAAAAACTTGTATCCTACTATTTCTGGTGTCACTAACATAAATTTTATTCTTGAAATAACAAATTCCAAAAGGAGCATCAAAGTCTCCGGCAGCCGTTCCCTGTTTCCCAAATTTCAATAACAGATTTCCGTTCTGGTCATATTTTTTGATTCGGTGATTTACCCCGTCAACAATCCAAATATTTTGTTCATCATCTATAGTTAGCTCTTCTATATTGCCGAAGTTACTGTCTCCAGTACCATAAGTACCCCATTCTCTAATGAGCTGCTTATTGGAATTGAATAATTGAACATACGTTTGGCTTTGTGTTCTGGTTGCAACATAATTTCCATTGGTAAAAAACGCCATTGCTCTCGCTCCAGAGCCACTATAAAACTGTTCTAAAAAAGCTCCTGTAGAACTAAATTTCAAAACTCTATTTGCGCCTTCGTCACTCACATATATATTACCATTAGCATCTGAAGTAATGTGCATTGCAAAATTAAACTGTGATGCCCCAGAGCCTTCTGATCCAAAAGCCAAATATTTGTAATAGTTTAACCCAGAGGTATAACCAAAATCTGCATCACTAAACCTACTAAAGGAAGTTGCACCATTAAATGTTCTTACTTTATAAAAGTTTTTAGTTAAGGGCTTAGCAATTGCTGCATCATCAAAAGTAGTATCAGACAGTTCTTTTAATAAAACGTATTTCTGCGTTGTCTCATTGAATTTGTAGAGTTGATACTTTTGAGCAAGTGGCATAGGCGTCCAAGAAACATTGATTTTAGTGCCAAATAACCCTTTGGTAGCTTTGAAATTTATTGGCCTGTCAACATCTAATGTGTCTATTATCTTGACTGTATCCCTAAGTGTCTTAGTTTCTATGTCCTTTTGAATTTCCTTAGCACAAGAACTCAAAGTAAATAAATAGATGACAAGGCAACATAGGCCTGCGAGTGAAAGCGTTTTAGACATTAAGCGATTTTTTTGCAATATAAGTTTAAATAATAATTTCTTTTAAAAACTAGTTGAATTATTGATGGTGTGAATTTTTATATAGTCAGTAGTATTTATTTTTAAATTAAATACTACAACAACTTTGAACTTATCATCAAGATTAATGTTTTGTATTTGTAGATTTACATTAATAAATATTCAGTTATGCTTCCAAAAATAGATTTTACTACTACTTCTGCCTATAAATATTTAGCAGATCACTTTATAGACATCAACGAAACCAACTTAAAAAGTTTATTTACTGGAGATGAAGAACGGTTTAAAAAGTTTTCCATTTTATTAGAGGATATTTTAGTTGATTTTTCTAAGAATAGAATTAACGATACCACATTAACCTTACTCATTCAATTAGCTCGCGAATGCAAATTAGATGATGCGATAAAAGCGATGTTTAGTGGTGATAAAATTAATGAAACTGAGGGTAGACCAGTTTTACATATCGCCCTGCGCAACCAAAGTAATAAACCTATTTTGGTGGATGGTAAAGATGTAATGCCTGATGTAAATGCCGTTTTAACCAAAATGGAAAAATTCAGCAATGCCATTATTTCTGAGGAATGGAAAGGCTATACTGGCAAAGCAATTACAGACATTGTAAACATTGGGATAGGTGGCTCAGATTTAGGTCCAGTAATGGTTACCGAAGCATTAAAGGCTTACAAAACACGTTTAAATTTGCATTTTGTTTCTAATATTGATGGAACTCATTTGGCAGAAACTTTAAAAAGCGTAAATCCTGAAACGACTTTATTTTTAGTGGCATCTAAAACTTTTACCACACAAGAAACCATGACTAATGCGCATAGTGCAAGAGAATGGTTTTTAAACAGTGGCGCTAAAACTGAAGATATTGCTAAGCATTTTGCTGCACTTAGTACAAATGCGAAGGATGTTGCTGCTTTTGGAATTGACACTGAAAACATGTTCGAGTTTTGGGATTGGGTTGGTGGTCGTTATTCATTATGGAGCGCCATTGGACTTTCTATTTCGTTAGGTATAGGTTTCGATAATTTTAAGCAGTTATTAGCTGGTGCACATGCTAGCGATCAACATTTTGAAACTACACCATTTGAGCAAAACATTCCTGTAATTTTAGGCTTATTAGGAGTTTGGTATATTAACTTTTTCAATGCAGAAACGCATGCCATTTTACCATATGATCAATATTTGCATCGCTTTGCGGCTTATTTTCAACAAGGAGATATGGAAAGCAATGGCAAGCATGTAGATAGGAATGGAAACGCAGTAGATTATGAAACAGGTCCGGTAATTTGGGGTGAACCAGGAACAAATGGTCAGCATGCTTTTTATCAATTAATCCACCAAGGTACTCGTTTAATTCCTTGCGATTTCATTGCACCAGCGCATAGCTTAAATCCATTGGGCGATCATCATGCTATTTTATTATCTAATTTCTTCGCCCAAACTGAAGCTTTAATGAACGGCAAAAGTGAAGAAGAAGTGATAAAAGAATTGAAAGAGTCCGGAAAGTCCGAAAGTCAAATAAAAGAATTAGCGCCATTTAAAGTATTTGATGGCAACAGACCTACTAATTCAATTTTATTAAAAAAAGTAACCCCATATAGTTTAGGGAGTTTAATTGCGTTGTACGAACACAAGATATTTGTACAAGGCATTATTTGGAACATTTTCAGCTTTGACCAATGGGGAGTTGAATTAGGCAAACAATTGGCACAGAAAATACAACCAGAATTAAAAGATAATCAATCTGTTACTACGCATGATTCATCTACAAATGGATTAATAAATTTGTATAAAAGCTGGAGATAAAGATGGTTCATTAACCTCTATTCGATAAATAGGCTTTTCTATACTGTCGTCATTCCCAACTCGATTGGGAATCGTAATGCAATAGGAGGCTTTTTTATACATTACGGTTCCCGTTTTCACGGGAATGACGAGCATAATGGAAACTACTACGGACTAACTTTTTCAAATCGCCATTTAGTTGAAAATAAATCAATTAAGTGGCGATTTTTCTTTATACAATAATTTATACATAAATTTCTTAAGCGCAGGCAACCTTTATTAATTATCTACCGTAATTGCTAATAACTGAACTAATCTAGATTGAATTCATTTTGTTGACACCTGAACTAATTAATGGCTGTATAAAAAAAGACCGACGAAGTCAGAAAGGACTTTATCGGCTTTACTATGGTTATGCCATGAGGATTTGTTTACGTTATGCAAAAAATAAAGATGAAGCTGTTGAAATGGTAAATGATGGTTTTATGAAGGTTTTTATGAATATCCATCGATACGATAGAGAGCGTTCCTTTAAAACTTGGTTAAGTACACTAATGATTAATACATCTATTGACTATTACAGAAGTCGCATAAAAAAAATAGAAATGGAAGAACTAAATGATAAACACGAAGTGGAAGATAGTGAAAACATTCTCTCCCATTTAAATTATAATGATCTTATAAAGTTAGTTCAAAAACTATCTCACGCTTATAGAACAGTTTTCAATTTATTTGCCATAGATGGCTATTCGCATGAAGAAATTTCGAGTATGCTATCCATTTCAGTGGGCACTTCAAAATCTAACTTATTTAAAGCTAGAGAAAATTTAAAAAAGATGATAGCCGAAACACCTGAGCACAGCAAACAAAAAATTAATTATTAAGAAATGAAAGAGTTGAATGATGAAGACTTTGATCAAGCCTTTAAAACTAGGATAACTGAAGAGTATCTTGAGTTTGAGGAAGAATCATGGTTGAAGATGGAGAAGAAGTTGCGAAAAAGAGAACGACTGGTTTTTTATAGAAATGCCAGCATCATATTGCTTTTTCTTTCATTTGGGTTAGGATTTTATTTAACTAACCGCAAAGACAATGATAAAAATGATGTTATTGCAGTAAAGAAACAAGAAACTAAAAAAGTTGAAGATTTAGAAGGAAAATCAGTTCCAGCAGGACAAGAAGAAATAAAAATTGCTAAAAATGAAAATAATGAAGTCGTTAATGCAACTGATAAATCTGTAAAATATGCCAATGCTGCAACGGCTTTACATTTCAACAGCGCATTTATGCAAACAAATGCGCAAAATGCTATTGCCAAACCCATTGATAGTTCTACTGCACAAAAAACACTAGCAATTGTAAAAGCAAAAGAAGCTGTTAACATACCTCAGCAACAAATGACCAACAAAGTTGAAGAATCAGTTATTGCACAAGTTACTCCTGAAGTTAACAATTTAGATGCAAGCGATAATACTGATACCAAGGTTAAAAAGTCAATTAAAGTTAAACGCAAAATCCCATTTAGTTTAGCCATAAGTGCTGGTCCAGATTTTAGTTCTACCAATGCTCTTGTTGGTGGCAAAAGTGGTTTATCACTTGGTATTGGAGTTGGCGTGGGTTTAACAAAAAAACTAAGCGTACAGACTGGCTTAGTTTATGGTTCAAAAAACTATACAGCTAGTGGATACAATTACACGTTTAATAACCCTGCAACTGCTGCTACTATTGCACAAATTAATGCCGCATGTAAGGTTTTAGAGATTCCTTTAAGAGCTTCATATAACATATGGGACAATCAAAAACGCAGTATTAACCTTAATGCAGGTTTATCAAGTTATTTGATGCTAAAAGAAAATTATGTTTTCAAATATACTGTTGCATCTGGCCGAAAAGATAGAATTACCGAGAAAACAAATGCTAATCAGCACTTTTTAAGTGTGATAGATTTATCTGCTACGTATAATATCAAATTAAATAAAAAATTGGGTTTCGGTATCGAGCCTTATGTTAAAATTCCTTTAAGTGGAATTGGAGAAGGTGACGTGCCTTTAAAATCTAGTGGTGTATCCTTAAAACTGAGTTATGATTTCAATAAAAAACAGTAGTCTAATTTTATTGTTGCTACTTTATTTCGCATTTATAATTTCTGCAAGCGCACAAACTTATGTTGGAAAAAATATTAAAACAAACATTTTTTCATCCACCCCTGTGGAAGATATCAAAGCAGCTAGTACTACCGGAACGGCAGTAATAGTAGTGCAAACTCAAGAATTAGCTGTTCAAGTTCCCATTAAAAGTTTGGAATTTGATAAAAAAATGATGCAGGAACACTTTAATGAAAACTACATGGAAAGTGAAAAATATCCTGTGGCCAAATTTAAAGGAACAATCGAGCCAAAAATAGACTGGAAAAAAGATGGTGAATATCCTGTTTTTGCCAAAGGTGTACTTACTGTTCATGGTGTAGACAAACCTAGAACAATTGCTGGAAGAATTAGCATTAAGAATGGAACTCCAACATTGAGCTCAACCTTCGATGTAGCCTGTGCTGCACATGAAATTAAAATTCCGAGTCTAGTTTTTACCAAAATTGCTGAAATAATCAAAGTAACCATTCAAGGCACATTAAACCTTCTAAATAAGTAATTATGAACAAGCCTAAACTATTTATTTATTTATTTTTAATCTTACTTGTAATTGCATTAAGGGCGACTGCACAAAAAGCAGATTCGTTACTTAATACATTAGACAGCACAGCTAAGTTTAATAAAATTAAATCGACATTTAAATCAACACATGTTGTTTTATCTCATTCTACAGAAACACAGAAAAAACATGATTTAGATCTTAGAATTCGACATCATTTTGGAGACATTGGGGGGCAATTTGGTAGTGCACATACATTGTACGGTTTAGATGTTGCCACAGACTTATTTATTGGTCTGGATTATGGTTTTACCGATAAATTAACAGTTGGATTTGGTAGAAGTAAACACGATGAACTTTACGATTTATATGTAAAACAAAAATTCCTTCAGCAAAAAAGCGATGGAAGTATGCCAATAAATTTAACCTTTTTGGCACAAGTTGGATTAGTAGCTAGAGAGCCTTTTGCTACAAATGAATTTGATAACTATTCTGATCGGTTAAGTTATCTCATTCAGCCTATTTTTTCTCGCAAATTTTCATCAAGACTTTCGCTTCAAGTTATGCCTACTTTATTAATTCGTTCGGTAACAACTGGCGCAGATGATCCTGAAAATTTATTTTCGCTTGGCTTTGCTGGAAGAATAAAATTAACAAAACGGCTCTCATTTGTTGCAGACTATTCATTTGTTAATGGTTTATCAAGACCTAAAGATTTACCTATTGTATTTTATAATCCACTTGGTGTAGGATTAGAAATTGAAACTGGTGGGCATATTTTCTCACTCAATTTTATGAATTCAGAATACATAGTAGAAAATAATTATATCGGAAATACCAAAAAATCATGGACCGAGGGCGGTGTACGTTTTGGGTTTACCATCTCTCGAAATTTTAGTTTATTCAAAAACAAAAACCCAGATACTAAATCAACCATTTACTAAAAAAAGAAAATTATGGAACGTAATGAATTTATCAAATCCTTAGGGCTTGGTGTGGCTCTGATATGCACAGGAAGTTGCCTTTCTGGCTGCGGCGGAAGTAAATCAGATGACCCAAGTCCAACGCCAGGTGGTGGAGGTGGAGGTGGCGGCACTGTTGGAACTAAAGTTAATGTGGATTTAAACTCACAATTAACATATGTGGGTTCTTTTGTTTCTACAGGAGGTGTATTATTTGTTCGCCTAGCTGCAGGAAACTCAACTTCATCTTTTGTAGCTACACAGGCTGTTTGTCCTCATCAAGGAGGCACATTAAATTGGGTGCAAGCGAGCAATCTTATTCAATGTAGTTTACATAGTTCTCAATACAATTCATCAGGAGCTGTACTTGCGCAACCTAACGACGGAGGCGCAACAACTGCATTAAAAATTTATGCCACTTCTATTACAGGAACTGTACTAACTGCTACTATATCATAGTTTTAAGGTTGGTCAGGGAGGGAGCTATTTTTCTCTCCTTGATCAATCTTATTCCTTATAAATTTATACTAATCCCATTTGCTTGTCGTTTTCAATTAAACTTTGGATCAATTATTTTGTTTAATTGATATATAGATTTATTCTTATGAAAACGCTTAAAACACTAGCTCTTCTAATTTTAGCAGTTATTGGCCTTAATGCTAATGCGCAAACTGATAAAGCAACAACTTTAAGAATTGTTGAAGAAAAAAATTATGTTTTTGTTGCAACTAGTGCAATAGCACAGATATTAATGATGTGTTACGAAAAATGCCAGGCAATGTTGGTGGTGGAAATATTAATCTTAGCGGTAGTTCTTATGATGTACGTATTACTAAAGATAGTGTAGTTGCTTATTTGCCTTACTATGGCAGATCATATTCTGCTTCAATGAATCCAGATGATAATGGATATAAGTTTAAAACCAAAAATTTCACTTATAATGCTGAAAAAACCAAAAAAGGTGGTTGGAATGTAAATATTAGTACAAAGGATGTAAGAGACAATGCAAGGATGAGCTTTAGTATAAGTGCTACCGGTTATGCAACTCTAACTATAATTAGCAATAATAAGCAGTCGATCATGTATAATGGTTATTTAAGCGAGAACAAAAAGAAAGACTAATGCTGTTTATTTACAGGGCTTTCGATTAATTTTATCTCAAATATTTTTGGCCATTTTTTACCTGTAACGAAAAGGCGTTTCCCTTTAGCATCCCAAGCAATCCCATTTAATACATTATTTCCTCGTTCAACATCAGTTTTAAAGTAATCATGTACTGGAAAAATACCTTTGAGATTTACTCGACCTTCAACAGCACCATTTTCAGGATTAATGATTAATATAGTGTCGGTAGTATAAACGTTCGCATAAATCTTACCATCAATAAATTCAAGTTCATTTAGATTTTCGATTGGCCCTTTATTATCGTAGACAGTGATTGATCCAATTCTTCTGTAATTATTCTTATCTAAAAAGAAAATGGTATCTGTACCATCTGTATTTAATATCCTTTGCCCGTCAAAAGCTAAACCCCAACCTTCTTTTCCCGTAGTATACGAGAACTCTGAAAGCTTTTTTAATGTTGCTTTATCGTAAACAAAGCCCATTTTTTCTTGATACGTAAGTTGGATAATTTTATCGCCTATAACAGTTATTCCTTCCGCAAAATATTTTTTATCTACTGGTGTAGATTGCATTATTTTCCCAGTTGATGGTTCTACTTTACGCAAACTAGAATGTCCATAATCTCCAGCACTTTCGTAAAAAAAATCGTTGTGATATTCTAAGCCTTCTACATAAGATGAAGTATCGTGTGGTAAGGTTTTAATTACTTTGTAGGTATATTCTACTGGGGCTTTTGCAGCTAAAACATTAATATTTGCAGTCAGCTCTTCAGGATCCCCTTCGCCATAGATTTTTGCAGTTAGCAAATGACTACCTAACTTTAATCCTTCTGTTTTTAATTTAATTGCTGTTGTATCTGTTTTTGAGACAACTTTAATAGTATCCAGTAAATAAACTACAGAGTCTACTTTTTTCTCATTTCCAAATAGGATTTTAACTACAAATTCACTTCCAGAAGAAACATTTTGTCCAACTTCTGGAGAAAGAAAACTTCGATAGGTAATAGATGAGTTTTTACAAGCGTCTAAAAAAGCCACAAGAATTCCAATAAATAATAAGGTTTTGATTTGATTAATCTTCAGGCCAGAACGCATCTTCAATGTGTTTTAAAGTGTGATTATTTTGTTTATCAAAAAGAACAGAAATAATATCAAAGCGGATTTCACCTTGATGATTCATCAATTCTATATATTCAGTTGCAGCTAACTCCATTTGTTTTTGTTTGGCATCACTTACAAAATCTTCGGGCAAACCAAAAGTTATGGAACTGCGAGTTTTTACTTCAACAAAAATGATTTGTCTATTCAAATATGCTATTAAATCAACTTCTGCTTTGCCATGCACCCAATTCTCGTCTAATATTTCATAGCCATTTTTTTCTAAATGTTCTTTTGCGATAGTTTCTCCCTTTACACCTAAATCGTTATGAATTGCCATTATTTAACGATTACAGAACCTAGAAATCTAGAAATTTCTTTCTCTACATTTTTTATAAAAGCATAACGTTGCATCAAAATTTCTTGATTAGTAGCGTCGTTTTCCGTTTTAATTTCTTTTAGTAAATCCAATAAAATCCGATCTACTTTTCTCTTCTTAAGATGATATAATCCGCCTAAAATAGTTGCCTTTAAGTTTATGGTTTCATCACGAACATAAATATTATGCTTATTATACCAGTTTTCACTTAGCGTATACGGCGAGGTAGAAAGTGTGATGGCTAAATCTGCAATTTCTCTATCCTCGCTTTTTATAAATTGATTCGCTGTTGGTAACTGCCCGTTTTCTATTTCAGTTCTATAGTGATCGATAATTCTTTTACAAAGTGCATTCTCAAACGTAACATCGGTTAAATTTTGCATGATAAAAGAACCGATGTACATGTTATCAATCTTATCCCAACTCACCAATTCATGTCCGAAAGCCAATAATAACCGTACAATTTCTTGTTCTTGCAACTCATCATTCGAAGCTATAGCAGTTGCTACTTTGGGTTCATCATCAGCCAACAAATCGGCTGGTGGCATATCTTGATATTGTGATGCTCTTGCTTGTGGAGCAGATGCTTTTTTAAATTTCGAAGCTCGCATCGTGTTTAACTCACTCAGCAAAACTCTCTCTTCAATTTGAAGCAAGCTACTACATTCGCGGATAAAAACTGATGCTTTAATATTGTCTGGGATTTTGGCGATACTTTCTACGATATCCCTAATAATTCCAGCTCTTTTTATTGGATCTGTTCCAGCTTCCGCTAGAAGGATGTTTGCTTTATAGAGAATAAAATCCTGACGATTATCTTCAATATAAGTTTTAAATTCTCCCGCACCAACTTTATGCATATACGAATCGGGGTCATCTCCTGCCGGGAAAGAAACCACTTTTACGTTTAACCCTTCCTCCAAAATCATATCCAATCCACGTAAAGATGCCTTTATACCTGCTGCATCTCCATCGTAAAGTATGGTTACATTTTGTGTAAAACGACCAATTAAACGTATTTGCTCTATGGTTAAAGATGTACCTGAAGATGCAACTACATTTTCTATATAGGCTTGGTGAACTGAAAGTACATCTGCATAGCCTTCTACCAAATAACAATTATCTAAATCTCTAATTGCTTTTTTAGCATGAAAAAGACCATAAAGTACACTAGATTTATGATAGATCTCACTTTCAGGAGAGTTCACATATTTTGGAACGTTTTTGTCCGTTTTTAGCGTTCGTCCACCAAAACCGATTACCCTACCCGTAAAATTATGAATCGGGAACATCACTCTTCCTCTAAACCTATCGTACAATTTACCCTTATCATTTCTGATAGATAAACCTGTTTTTTCTAAGTATTCTTCTGCATGTTTATTTTTAACTGCATCTTGAGTTAGCGCATCCCAAACATCTGGCGAATAACCAAGGTTAAATTTTTTGATGATATCTTCTCTAAAGCCACGTTCTTTAAAATAACTTAAACCAATTGCTTTGCCTTCTGAATTATTCCATAATTGATCTTCAAAAAAAGTAGCCGCGAATTGCGAAACGATGTATAAACTTTCTTTGGCGTTTTGTGCTTCTAGGTCTTGTACGGTTTCAACTGTTTCTTCAACCTCGATATTATATTTTTGGGCTAAAAATTTAAGCGCTTCTGGATAAGAATATTTCTCATGCTCCATAATAAAGCGAACCGAATCCCCACCTTTACCACAACCAAAGCACTTATAAATCCCCTTAGTTACCGAAACATGAAATGATGGAGTTTTTTCTCCGTGAAAAGGACAATTACCAATTAAACTGGTACCGCGTTTTTTTAAATGTACAAAATCTCCTACTACCTCTTCTATTCGGGCAGTATCCATTATTTTGTCTATTGTTTCGCGATTTATCATAATTAGTGTTGGTGATCTCAGAGATACTGCAATGAGGTAAGTTACCTTTACTTAATAAAAGGTAACATGGTATCGGCAACCAATTGATTACCTACATCGTTTAAATGCACTTTATCAACTGTTAAAACACCTTTCTCGATATCTGCAGTATTGTTTTTTTCCTCGTACGCTGTAAAAGCATTTCTTAAATCGCAAAGCGGAAGATTATTCTTTGCAGCCAATTCTCTAATACCAGCAGCATATTTATTTAAATCTGCATCCACCTCATTTGCATTATTTTTCTTTTCGCCAATAACTGAAGGTGTACACATTACAACCTTACTTCCGTTAGCCTGAATTTTATTAATCAATGCTTGATAAAACTTTAAATATTTATCGTAATCAGTTCCTGTATGTGCACCTAATTTATGCCAAACATCGTTTATCCCTACATATATGATTACTAAATCTGGTTTTTTGTTTAACACATCTTCTTCTAATCTTAAATAAAGATCATATACTTTATTCCCACCGACACCTGCTCCAATTAACTCATATTGAGCTGGATCTAATGTCTTTTTTAAAAGATTGATGTAACCATTACCTTGAACACCGGCTTGTGTTATTGAATCGCCAAAGAAAATGACTTTTTTAGGTTTTGCTTTCATTGCCATGCATAAAGACAAAATAGCAAAAAACGCTACTAGTCTGCCTAATTTGATATAATTTTTCATCATTGCTATTTTTTGTTGGTTATCTTAAAGTCCAAATCCTGAAAATCGAAACTAAAATCTGTTAATGGAGAAATTGCCTCCAATTTAAACCCATCTGCTGATGCATTATTGTTTAAACTAAAATTCACAAAAGCATCTGCATCCAAACTTCTATCGTACCATTTTACTATAAAAGTATTGCCTTTATAATAAGTCATATCGCCTCTTAATTTTGGTGAATTTTTTGCTTGAAAATGCATTTTACCATTTAACTCACTAATGGTAACGTCTCCAAACCAAGCATCTTTAAATATTCCCAAGTAATTTTTGATATCAGGTTTTACGTTGCTAGATTTCTGTGCTGCCGCGATATCTGCCCATATTTTATCAACAATTTCTTTTGCTTGTTTCTCGTTTCTTAGTCTATTATCGTTATACGTTTTAATTCTATCCATGCCTTTAATATCTAAATAACCATCTTTAATAGAATTAGTTATGGAATTAAATGCAGCGCCAGATTGTTGATTGGTCAAAACGATAATACCTAGTTTTAGTTCTGGCAATATAGTAACCTGCGTTACGATTCCAGATAAACCACCCGTATGTGTTGCTTGGAATTTTCCATTTACAGAGCTTAAAAACCACCCCAATCCGTAACTACTAAAACTACTTGGATTACCACCTGCAATAATGGTTTGTGGAGTCCAAAGTTCTCTAGCTACAGCAGGGCTGAATAATTTTTTATCTAAATTATCTCCGTATTTTCCTCCATTAATCATTGCGATAACCCATTTGCTCATGTCAGTTACGCTAGAGTAAATTCCGCCAGCAGAATTTGCAATTTCGCCAAAACTTAAACCAACAGGCAATAATTTGTCTTCATAAGGTGCATGTCCATCAATTACATTAGATTTATCTTTTAAACGATACCACGATGCCGCAGTTTTCGACATGCCCAAAGGTTTTATAATTCTGCTTTCTATAAAATCTTCATAAGTCATTCCAGAAACTCTCGCTACTATATCTCCAGCTACGATATACATTAAATTATCGTAGTCGTATTTTGTACGGAAAGAAGAAACCGGTTTTAAATATCTTAGGTTGTGAATGAGTTGTTTTTTATCTACAGTTGATGAATCTGGCCATATCATTAAATCACCAGCGCCTAAACCCAAACCACTACGGTGCGTTAACAAATCCCTTACTGTAAATTCGCTCGTTACATACGGATCGTACATTTTAAATTCTGGAATTACATCTATTACTTTGGTATCCCATGTTAATTTTTTCTCATCAACCAACATACCTAAAGCCGCAGCTGTAAATGCTTTTGTATTTGATGCTACTCCAAAAAGTGTATTTTCATCAACTTTTAAATTTGTTTTAATGGAACGAACGCCATAGCCTTTAGCATGTATAACCTTGCCATCTTTAATAACAGCCACGGCAATACCAGGCACATTAAACGTGCTTAACGTTTTTTCTGCTACGCTATCTATTTGTTTAGAAGTTAAGATTTGAGCCTGCAAGCTACCAGTTGAAAACAGCACAATTGCCAATAACAACTTTGTTTTAGTACGATAAAGTGATTGCATAATGGAATTTTGTTTAAACGTTTAAAGATAATAATCTTTTACGTTTTTGCGAGGCTAATAGCTAGGTCGTTACAGAGCGTTTTGTGGGTGTTGATGAAGACTTATTTTCCTCTAGCCAACTTATAATCTTTATGCACTACCAAGAAACTTGCTCTTTCTTCTTTCTTAAAAGGATAATCCCAATTACCTTGATAAGTGATTTTAGTAGGTAGCTTAACTTCATCAAAATAACTCATTTCTATATTCATTTGTACATCAAAATCAAACAATATATTGCTGTATTTCATATCGACATAACGACCAAGAATTTCGAAATTTCTCTTGTCAAAAATCGTAACTAATTCTTTAATCATTAAACCATCTTTTGTCCAACTACTTAAATCTGGTTTTACAGAAATTTTAAATCGATATACAGGAATTGAATCTAAATAGGTACCGCTATAAAAAGTATAATCGTAATACTGGCGCATATTTGCGGTAAATATTTGCGTTTTACTACCAATAAATGGCAATCCTTTAATTGGTCTACCAGGATTAAAAATTAAGGTTTTCAATTTATCCTTATAACTTTCATTCGTGCCTCCTTTACCATCACTTGAAGGTGCATTTGGAACAAAATCTGTGTTATAGGCATTCATGAAAATGTAATCGAACATTTCTACAGTGTACAACTGGTATTTACCATTCTTCTTGTAAATTTTACCGTTATCTTCCTTCACCAAATATTCCATTTTATAAGGGCCATCGTTATTATGCCTGATTTTTCGATACACTTTTCCATCAACTTTGTTATTTTTATCGTAGGTATAAATTCGGTTTTCGGCTATGAAAGAGTATTTTTTCATGTTGCGAAATGCCTGATAAAAACTAGTATCGTTAATAATGGCATTGATAAATCGTTCTACATTTAAACGCTGCGCTTTGATAACTACTACAGAATCTAGTTGGATAGTTTTGATCGTATCTGGATTAAAACGCGGAATTTCTTGACTATTAGCTTTTAAAAAGAAAATAGACAATGCTAATAATAGAACTATTTTTTTCATGTTTTGTTAAATGCAAAAATCTTGCCCTTTTAAAATGATTGTTAATATTGGAAGTTCTTAATTAATTCCCCAGCTGTTTTAAAGCGATATAGGCCATCAATCCTGTTGAAGTTTTTAAAGCGTCTTCATCAATATCGAAATTTGGTGTATGAACAGAATACGTTGTTCCTTTTTCGGCATTCCCAGTTCCTAAACGGTAAAAACAAGCATCTGTTACTTGCGAATAATATGCAAAATCTTCTGCCGCCATCCAAATATCTAAATCGACAACGTTTTCTTTTCCTAAGTAATCTTCGGCAAATGTGCGGGCGCTATCTGTTAATTTTTCTTCGTTTATTAAAAATGGGTACCCACGCATAATTGTAAATTCGCAACTTCCACCCATGCTTTCTGCAATGCCTTCCGCCATTTTCTTCATCAGCTTATGTGCTTCATTTCTCCAATCTTCGTTCAGTGTTCTAAACGTTCCTTCTAGTTTTACTTCGTTAGGAATAATATTAGTTGCGCCATTCGCATTCACTTTACCAAAAGAAAGAACTGAAGGCAAACGCGGGTCTGCATTGCGACTAACGATTTGCTGTAATGCTACGATGATGTGTGCAGTAATTAAAACTGGATCTATATTTTGGTGCGGTTGTGCACCATGACCACCTTTTCCATGAACAGTTACGTATAATTCATCGGTTGATGCCATATAAATACCTGAGCGAAAACCTACCTTGCCAGTTTCAATTAAGGGCATTACATGTTGACCAACTATAGCTTGTGGTTTTGGATTTTCGAGCACTCCTTCTTTAATCATAATGCTTGCACCACCTGGCAAAACCTCTTCTGCAGGCTGAAAAACTAGTTTAATCGTCCCTGCAAATTCATCTTTTAATTGATTTAAAATGTAAGCAGTTCCCAAAAGTGATGAACTGTGTACATCATGTCCACACGCATGCATTACCCCTTGATTTTTTGAACGATAGGGTTTGTCGTTTGCTTCATGAATAGGCAAAGCGTCCATATCGGCACGCAAAGCGATGATATTTTCTGATGGAATTTTGCCTTTAATCAAGCCTACAATACCCGTATTTGCCATGTCCGTAAATTCAATTCCCCATTTTTTCAACTTATCCTTGATAAACAAAGAGGTTTGAAATTCTTTAAAAGAAAGTTCAGGATTAGCATGAATATGATGGCGATAGCCAACAACGTCGTTATATATTTTAGCAGATAATTCTTGTATCTTCTGTTTCATAAATCTATTTGTTAGGAGCTCTACTTATTTACATCATCTAAATCTGGCGCATTTATCTTTTCTCTGAAAATAAATAGTGTTGGGAAATTTGCTTTCAATTCATTTAATAAGCGTTGAGCGTCCAATCTGGTTCTAAAATCACCTACGCGTAAATAATAATTAGGTTCTTTATAGGTAATATACGTTCGAAATTGTGGATAAAGTGCTTTAAATCTGCTTTGCTCATTAAACGCTTCTCGTCTATCAGAACCATAAAAAACTTGCACCCTATAACCCATATCAGAGACTATTGCCTTACTTGCTGGGTTCGTAGTTGTTGGTTTTATTCTATTTAACTCTATGCGCTTTGCAATTAGGCTATCTATTAACGGATCTTTAACAACCGTAACTTCACCCTTGGTTTGAGCAAAAGAAAACTGAATGCACAGTAAAAAAATAATAGACAGATAGATTTTCTTCATAGTTATTAAGATAGATTGCCGTCGTTTTTACTCCGATGACTAGGGAGTTAAAAAAGAATGCCGAACTTTTCACAAAATTCGGCATTCTTATCTGGTATTACAAATTATCCGTTTATACCGTGGCAATTTTTATATTTTTTGCCACTACCACAAGGACAAGGTTCATTTCTACCAACCGTAGCTTCTTTACGGATGGGTTGTTGTGGAACAGCCTCACGTGTATCGCCAAACTCAACACCTGGTTGCTCTGAACCGAATTCTTGTTTAGTGGTTTTTAATTTTGGTTGTTTTGTAGCCACAGGTGCTTCTCTTACCTCATCTGCATCTTGCTGAACAGGAATACCACCTTTATATAAGAAACTTACAACTTCTTTATTTACTACATTTAACATGCTTTTAAACAAGTTGAATGCTTCCATTTTATAAATAATTAATGGATCTTTTTGCTCATACACTGCGTTTTGTACAGATTGTTTTAACTCATCCATTTCACGCAAATGCTCTTTCCAACTATCGTCAATTAAGGCAAGAATAATAGTTTTTTCGAACGCTTTGGTTACCTCACGACCATTATTATCAATTGCTTTTTGCAAGTTAACAGGGACTTGAATATGCCTAATCCCATCCGTAAATGGCACTACAACTTGCTCAATTTGTTGTCCTCGCTCTGCATAAACTTGTTTTAGCACTTGCATAGACTGATTGATAATGCCTTCAGATTTACGAGCATAAAAAGCAGTAACTTCTTCAAACAAGGTATCTGTTAAAGCATGAATGTTTTTCGAGTTAAAATCTTGTTCTGAAATTGCAGTATCTGCCGAGAAATTTTTAATTACTTCTAATCTAAAACCTTCGTAATTACCTTCTTCTTTGTATTCAGTTACAATATCTTCTGCAACATCAAACACCATATTGTTCATATCTACGTCCAAACGATCGCCAAATAAAGCGTTACGACGTTTAGCATAAATAACCGTACGTTGAGAGTTCATTACATCATCATACTCTAACAAACGCTTACGAACACCAAAGTTGTTTTCCTCTACTTTTTTCTGAGCTCGCTCGATAGAGTTGGTAATCATTGAATGTTGAATTACTTCTCCATCTTCAATTCCCATTTTAACCATGATGTTAGAAATACGTTCTGAACCAAATAAACGCATCAAGTTATCTTCTAAAGACACGAAGAACTGTGAAGTTCCTGGATCTCCTTGACGACCAGCACGACCACGTAACTGTCTATCTACACGACGAGATTCGTGGCGTTCTGTACCCACAATTGCCAAACCGCCAGCTTCTTTAACGCCTGGGCCTAACTTAATATCGGTACCACGACCAGCCATGTTGGTTGCAATGGTTACTGTTCCAGCTTGACCAGCTTCTGCAACAATATCTGCCTCTTTTTGGTGCATTTTCGCATTTAACACATTGTGTTTAATTCCACGAAGTTTAAGCATACGACTTAATAATTCAGAAATCTCAACCGATGTGGTACCTACCAATACTGGTCGACCAGCTTCAGTTAATTTTACGATTTCTTCCGCAACTGCATTGTATTTTTCACGAATGGTACGGTATACATAATCTTGCTCATCTTTACGAGCCATTACACGATTGGTAGGAATTTCTACCACATCTAATTTATAGATTGACCAAAACTCGCCAGCTTCCGTTGTTGCTGTACCCGTCATACCGCACAATTTGTGGTACATACGGAAGAAGTTTTGCAAAGTAACCGTTGCGTACGTTTGTGATGCGTCTTCTACTTTAACATTCTCTTTCGCCTCAATTGCTTGGTGCAAACCATCAGAGTAACGACGACCATCCATAATACGGCCAGTCTGCTCATCTACAATTTTAATTTTACCTTCATCGATGATATATTCTACATCAATTTCAAATAAAGTATAGGCTTTTAACAACTGGTTAACAGAGTGAATACGTTCTGCTTTCACAGAATAATCACGCATTAAAGCATCCTTTTGAGCTATCTTCTGTTCGCTGCTTAAATCAGATTTTTCAATTTCAGCAATTGCAGTACCTACATCCGGTAAAACAAAAAAGTTAGGGTCTTCACCTTGTTGCGTAATTAACTCAATCCCCTTTTCTGTTAATTCAACTTGATTATTTTTCTCATCAATGTAGAAGAACAATTCTGAATCTACCTTAGGCATATTCTTAGATTGATCTGCCATGTAATGATTTTCAGTTTTCAATAAGGTCTGTCTAACACTTCCTTCACTTAAAAACTTGATTAAGGCTTTACTTTTTGGCAAACCACGATGAGCACGTAATAACGCTAAACCACCTTCACCTTCTTCAGTTCCAGTTTTACCATCATTAATTAATTTTTTCGCTTCGTTTAATGCTGATGAAACATACGTTTTTTGTGCATTTACCAAACGTTCGATACGTGGTTTTAACTCATGAAATTCATGTTGATCTCCAAAAGGAACAGGACCAGAAATAATCAATGGTGTACGAGCATCATCAATTAACACTGAATCGACCTCATCTACCATTGCAAAGTGCAATTTACGTTGTACCAATTGATCTGGTGTTTGAGACATATTGTCACGCAAATAATCGAAACCAAATTCGTTATTTGTTCCGTAAGTAATATCTGCTAAATAAGCGTTTCTACGTTCTTGTGAGTTCGGTTCGTGCTTATCAATACAATCTACACTCAAGCCATGAAACTCGAATAACGGACCATTCCACTCACTATCACGACGAGCTAAATAATCATTCACCGTTACAATGTGCACACCTTGACCAGCCAATGCATTTAAATACGCTGGCAATGTACTTACTAAGGTTTTACCCTCACCAGTAGCCATCTCGGCGATTTTACCGCTATTTAAAACCATACCACCTATCAACTGTACATCGTAGTGAACCATGTTCCAAACTAC
This sequence comes from Pedobacter sp., assembly GCF_041662865.1. Taxonomy (GTDB): domain Bacteria; phylum Bacteroidota; class Bacteroidia; order Sphingobacteriales; family Sphingobacteriaceae; genus Pedobacter. The sequence goes on along the minus strand of NZ_JBAZRL010000001.1, from coordinate 70,607 downwards.
CTCCGTACCCGATGCATCCCATCTGTTAGCCCAATATGCTTTATCCCCAACAATTTTCACATTGCTTTTGCGAGCTGCATAATCTCTATCAAATTGTGTAGCGGTAACTTCTAACTGTTCATTTTCACTTAAACGGCGTGAAGTATCTTTTACAACTGCAAAGGCAGATGGTAAAATTTGCAATAGCACCTTTTCTAATTCTACATCGCGTTCTTTAATAAGCGCATCAACCTCATCGTATAAAGCGGTTTTTTCATGTAATGCTAAATCTTGTGCTTCTGCTTTAAGTTTAGTCTCTGCAATTTTCGCATCAATATCGGCCAATGCCGCAGCAATAGTTGCTTTAAACTCAACAGTTTTATGGCGTAATTCGTCGTTGCTTAATGACGAAAGTTTTGCGTATTCTTCGTTAATTTGGTCTACTAAAGGCTGTAATGCTTTAATATCTCTTTCTGATTTGCTCCCAAATATCTTGGCTAAAAATCCTAACATGTTTTATGATTGTGTTTTATATTATTCTTAAAATGTTCAATTTGCAACAACCAAGCCATTGCTTAAACTAAGTCAACTTGGCAGTTGCGGCATAATAAATTCCTTCCCTAATCTGATTAGACTGGGATTTATATATTAAAGAGGAAAATAACTAGGGGCTATTATTTTTTGGTTTTTTCCGTATCGTTAAATCAGCAACGATGTGATTATATGTAACGTGTTTTGCAACCTTAACTTCTGGCAATAAACCAATTAAAGTTAATTCACTATAAGATAGTAAGAATGGATTTCTTTGGTCGTTAGGCTGATTAATAGCTGTATTAACAACTTGAGAATCGTTTTGAGTTTTATTACAATACCGCTCTGTTAATAGTTTTAACCTCCCTACATCTTCCGCTTTTGCGAGATGAGTAAGGCTAAAAAATACAAGTGATATGGCAACAACGTGTTTCATTCGTGCGGCAAATCTAATTTTAATCTTTTACATACAGAAATCTAATTAGTTAATTATAAGTATTTAGGAATTAGCTAATTTATTTACCGCTCTTTTTAACTGAAAGCAATATCTTTGCTTGCATGAATATTTTATTGTTAGGTTCTGGCGGAAGAGAATGTGCTTTTGCTTGGAAAATGAGCCAATCTACTCACTGCTCAAAATTATTTATCGCCCCTGGTAATGCCGGCACTGGCGCTTACGGCAAAAATGTAACTCTAAATCCAAATGATTTTGAAGCTGTAAAAACCTTTGCTCTAAAAGAAAATATTAATCTTTTAGTAGTTGGACCAGAAGAACCTTTAGTAAATGGTATTCATGATTTTTTTGCTAACGACGAGGAATTAACTCACATCCCCGTTATCGGGCCAAAAAAAGAAGGCGCAATTTTAGAAGGAAGTAAAGATTTTTCTAAGCAATTTATGGAACGCCATGGCATTCCTACTGCTGCATCTAAATCTTTTACGAATGAAAACTTAGCTGATGGATTAGCGTATCTGCAAAATCATGCTACGCCAATTGTATTAAAAGCTGATGGTTTAGCAGCTGGAAAGGGAGTTTTAATTTTAGACAACGTTGCAGAAGCGCAAGAAGAATTAAAATTAATGCTAGGTGGAAAGTTCGGCAATGCCGGAAGTACCGTTGTAATTGAAGAATTTTTAACAGGAATTGAACTTTCAGTTTTTGTATTGAGCGATGGGAAAAACTATGTGATTTTACCAGAGGCGAAAGATTACAAAAGAATTGGTCAGGGCGATACGGGTTTAAATACTGGCGGAATGGGTTCTGTTTCTCCAGTTCCATTTGCTGATGAAGCATTTATGGCTCAAGTAAAACAAGAGATTATTCAACCAACAATTGATGGTTTAATAAAAGATAACATTGAGTATACAGGTTTTATTTTCTTTGGATTAATTAAAGTTGGCGATAAACCTTATGTAATTGAATACAATTGCCGCATGGGCGATCCAGAAACGGAAAGTGTTATTCCTCGAATAGAAAGTGACTTAGTCGAATTATTCATTGCGTGTGCCGATAAAAAATTAGCTGATTACCAATTAAAAATCAGTAAGAAAAATGCAGCAACTATAATGATTGTTGCAGGTGGTTATCCAGGTGACTATGAAAAAGGGAAAGCAATTTCTGGAATTGAAAACCTACGTGATTCTTTGGCTTTCCATGCTGGAACTAGTTTAGAAGGCGGTATTGTTAAAACAAATGGCGGTAGAGTTATTGCCATTACCAGTTTACAAGATGACCAGTTTAATGCCTTACAAAGAGCTACTGCAGATGCTGGTCGCATTTACTTTGATGGCAAATACTTTAGAGAAGATATAGGTTTCGATTTGATGTAATTAATCTGTAAATCATCATGCTCAGCTTGACTGGGCATCGTAATGCGATAGTATATGATGCATTGATATAAACTCTTTTTTATTGCTTTACGATTCCCATTTTCATGGGAATGACGGAGCGAGTTAAAATACCAATAACAGAAAAGGCTCGATAAATTATCAAGCCTTTTCTGTTTAATATCAATTGTTTTATTTAGATAATGTTTTTCCTTCTTTCTTGCCAAGAATTTCGGCTAATTTAGTTTGTAATTCTTCGCCTCTAATGTTACGAGCAATAATTTTTCCGTTCGGATCTACTAAAAAGTTAAATGGAATTGCTTGTACACCAAAGCTTTTTGATACAGTATTATCCCATCCTTTTAAATCAGTAACATGTGTCCACGCTAAGCCATCATCTTTAACTGCTTTTAACCAAGCTTCTTTTGTAGTACGAGTATTCCCGCCATCTAAAGAAACACCTAAAACGGTAAATCCATTATGTCTATATTTATTATAAGCAGCAACCACATTCGGGTTTTCTCCCCTACATGGGCCACACCAAGATGCCCAGAAATCTACCAATACATAACTTCCTTTAAAATCGGATAGATGAACTGGCATACCGTGTCTGTCGTTTTGAGTAAAATTAACTGCAGTAATTCCAATTTGAGTTTTCTTAGCTCCATCAATAGCAGTTTGAATGTCTTTACCATATTGAGTTGCTCTTACCGCTGCAGAATATTTTAAAAATTCTGGCTCAACAACCTTTGGATCAATATCATATCCCATTGAACTTCTAAACGCAACTAAACCTATATATGAATCTAAATTTTCTGATGCGAATTTCTTTGTCAATGGATCTCTTTCTTTATTTGCAGCATTATACTTAGCCATAAAAGGTTTCATAAACACGGTATCTTTCTTCTGCTCGGTTGTATAACCGTTGTATTCTTTCATTAAAACAGCTACATCAGCATCCATCTTTTTAAATAAAGACTTAAACCTTGCATTGTCATCGTTTACTTTTGATCCAGTTATTTTAGCATATTTAATCGAATCAGTTGCATCAACATTAATCGTTGCTTTTTCTAAATAAAGAGAAATCACATCAGAAGGAACTCTTTTTTTAGGGTCAACCGGTGCTGCATCATGCTTAACTCGGATAGATGCTGATGTAGGACCATCTATAGCACCTTTAAATTCGAACGTTCCATTTACTAAAGTTGCAGAATCTGTAATGCTATTTGAGCCAACACGATACACCAAAAATGCTTTAGCTGGTTCGTTTAAATTACCAACTTTACCTTTTACAGTAAAGTCTTGCGCCATTAAGCCTAGTGGCAATAGGCAAAGAGCAGATAAAATTATTTTTTTCATTGTCAATAGGGTTTTAGGGGGAGTGATTTATCAAAAATAGTAAACGTAATTTTTTTTAGCGAAATTCTATTGTAAAATTATCCTAGCTTTTGGTAGGTTCTCCACCATAAATCTGGCATTTCTCCATTAACTGCAGTATTATAGTCTTCATATCGGCAAGGAACAAGATGATATCTTTCATTTTTAGAAATTCCAGTAGGATACGGAACTTGCATCCACCAACGATCTGAGCGTTTACTTTTAACGAAATTCATTTCGCCAGAACCATCTTTTAAACTTGTTCTGTAGATAATGTATTGAGATTTTGGTGTTAATGGGAAGTCTTTTTTTCGATTATAAAATCCATCGATAAAATACCATACCATTTGAGCAAGAAGCATTGCGGTTTGTCCATTACGATCATACGCCGGATTAAACTCATAAAAACCAATCGAAGTCAGCTTATCATTCATCCCCGCATACCTGGTAATTCTACAAATATCTTCACCATAAAAACCATTTGGCCCAGCATTTATATTTGCTCCAGCATCTGCAGAACGAACAGCACCAATATCAAAGCTCATCATATTCGCATTGCGGATAATTGGTTCTGTTAATGAAATATCTTGCAAAAACTCACCTAAACGATGTACATCAAAATACAACTTATCCATTACTTTTAAGCTATCCTGATTTACAAAATAGGTTTGATAACCCACATTACTAAAGTTGAATAAATAATTAGGTTGGTGTAAAAATATTTTGCTCAAATACGAGTTAGAATCAGTTGCAATTCCATCATTATTGTCTTCATCTAAATCAAATTTAGAATCGATGACTACTAAATCTACCTTTTGCTCTAAGCTCTCATACGCCATGTATTGAGCATAGGTAATATCCTGACCACCCCCAATAATTACAGGCAAAACATTTAATTTTATCAGCTCTGCTACCACAGTTTTTACCGCAAAATAGGTGTCTGAAATTTCTTTACCTGCAATGATATTTCCTAAATCGATTATTCTACTTGTAAAAGCACCTTCGTTCAGTGCATAAAATTGCGATCTAAAATGATCTGCCCCTAAAGCACAACCGTTATTATTTACCGCTCCTCTGTCATCTTTTACTCCAAAAATGGCAATATCATAGGTATTTTCTTCCAAATCGGGAAAACGATCGGTGTAAAAACTAGCCTTTAATCCCAGTTGACTGGTTAAAAATCCTTGCTTGGGGCTAAATTTATCGGGGTTAATAGGCGAAAAAAAATCTGATAAAGACATAAAAGCGATATAAATGTTTGGCATCAAATATCTATTTTTGAGCGCATATATTAATGAGCTATCTAAAAAAAATGATATGATACTGGTAACTGGCGCTACAGGGTTTTTAGGAGCAGAATTAATTACACAGTTAACGGCTCAAAATTTAAAGGTTCGGGCTTTAAAAAGAACAACTTCAATTATTCCAGATTTACTGAAAGAAAATAAACTGGTGGAGTGGTTTGTTGCTGATATTAATGAGCCAGAAAGTTTAGCAGATGCGTTTGAAAACGTTACTCAAGTTTATCATTGTGCTGCTTTTATTTCTTTCGACCCCAAAGACAAGGCTAAATTGCTAAAAATAAACATCGAAGGAACTTCAAATATTGTAAATCTTTGCGCTGAGCATCAAGCTAGATTAGTTCATGTAAGTTCTATTGCTGCTTTAGGAAATGCAAAAAAAGGAGAACAAATTACCGAGAAAGATTTTTGGGAATACGATTCTAAAGTTCACGCATATGCTATTTCTAAATACGAAGGTGAAATGGAAGTTTGGCGTGGAGTAGCAGAAGGATTAGATGCGGTAATTGTTAATCCGGCAGTAATTATTGGAAAAAACGCTGGTTTTGAAGGTAGTGGAGCAATTTTTAAACTCGTTAAAGATGGTTTGAAATTTTACACAGATGGTGCAACAGGAATTGTTGATGTAGAAGATGTTGCAAAAGCAATGATACTTTTAATGAACAGTGATATTACCGCAGAACGATATACACTGTCCGCAGATAATTTAAATTACAAGGATTTTTTTACTGAAATTGCAACAGGATTTGGAATTAGAGCTCCAAAAATGGAAGCAAAACCTTGGATGTTGGGCATTGCTTGGAGAGCAGCAAAACTAGCTTCCTTATTTACTCAAAAAGCACCAGCTTTAACCCGAGATGCCGCTAGAAGTAGTTTTAACTTAAGTTATTATAACAATGCAAAAGTTAAAAACGCGATTAATATTAATTTTAAACCTTTAAAAGAGAGCATTCTGGAAGTTTGCCAAGCTTTGAAATAACTTAAATGAAAGCACAAAACTATTACATTATCGATTTTGACAGCACTTTTACGCAAGTAGAAGCATTAGACGAGCTGGCCCGTATCTCATTAAACAAACATCCAGATAAGGAAGCAATTTTTAAGAAAATTGAAGATTACACCAATTTAGCCATGGAAGGAAAACTTTCTTTTTCTGAAAGTTTAGCAAAACGTGTACAATTATTAGAAGCCAATGAAGATCATTTAAAGCAATTAATTACGCGTTTAAAGAAGAAAGTTTCTGCCTCATTTTCTCGCAACGCAGCGTTTTTTAAGAAACATGCGGATGAAGTTTTAATTGTTTCTGGTGGATTTAAAGAGTTTATTACGCCCGTTGTAAGTCAGTATCACATTAAAAAAGAAAATATTTACGCCAACACTTTTGTAACCACAGGTGATGGAAAGATTATAGATTACGACCATGCAAATCCATTAAGTGAAGAAGGCGGGAAAGTAAAACTGATGCGCCAAATGGACTTAAAAGGAGATCTGTATGGAATTGGTGATGGTTATTCAGATTTTCAACTTCGTGAAAGTGGATTAATTAAGAAGTTTTTTGCCTTTACTGAAAATATTGCTCGCGAAAGTATTGTCTCAAAAGCCGACCATGTTACCCCAAGTTTTGATGAATTTCTATATGTAAATAACTTGCCAAGGGCGATTTCATATCCTAAAAACAGAATTCTGTGCTTGGTAATTGGCGATGTTTCTCCAGAAAGCATTGCTCTGCTTAAAAAGGATGGCTTTTCTATTCGTCATAAAACTTCTTTTGAAGAAAAATATGTGGCCGATGTGGGCATGATTTTATTAGCTGATGGCGAAAAGATAGAGAATGAAAAACTGGAGCGTGCGGTTAAGCTAAAAACAATTGGTTATTTAGGAAATGCTAAAAACAAATTCTCCTTTCAAACCTGTACCAATATGGGAATTGTAGTTTTTGATGATCCAAAAAGTAATCCGAGAAGTGCTTCGTTTATTCCAAAACGAGTAATCGATTTTATGAATAAGGGAACGACATATATGAGCACTAATTTCCCGAATTTGCAATTGCCAGCTATTGATAAATCGCATCGTTTAATTCACATTCACAAAAATGTTCCTGGAATTATGGCGCAGATTAATACTATTTTTGCTAAGCACAACATCAACATTGTTGGACAATTTTTAATGACAAACCCAACTTTGGGCTATGCCATAACTGATATTAATGCAGAGTACGATAAGCAATTATTCAAATCTTTAAAAAAGATTGAAAATACGATTAAGTTTAGGGTGTTGTATTAACTCTACTTTGACAATCTTTCTTCCTAGATTGTCAAAGTTTGAAAAACTAAGCAAACTGCACTAATAAACTTTGTCAATCTATAAAAGATTGACAAAGTAAAACAAAACCAAACATTCCGATATGGCAAAGGAGGAACATTATTACACCAAGTTTGAAGATGGAAAATTTTATCATATTTACAATCGTACAGTTGATAAAAAAAACATGTTTGCTAATGATGGAAATAATGAATTTTTTCTGCAAAAACTGCGAATTTATCTTTTAGGCGTTGCCGATGTTTACGCTTACTGTTTACTAGATAATCATTTTCCATATTTTAATTCGGGTAAATGAAAATATGAGCAATTATAGATTGGCAAATCAAATTGAAGATACCATTGACACTCATATAATTATAAGTAAACAGTTTCGAATATTTTTTCAGAGTTATGCCTTAGCATTTAATAAACAGCAAAATAGATTTGGTACACTTTTTCAAACTCCTTTTAAAAGAGCGTTAGTGAATGATGATGACTACTTCACGCATTTAATTTATTATATCCACTCTAATCCTCAAAAACATAATCTTATTGGTGATTTTAGAAATTGGAAATGGAGCTCGTATAAATGAATAATTAGCATTAAACCTAGCAAGCTAATGAAAGATGAAGTAATTAAGTGGTTTGGAGGTGAACAAGAATATTTAAACTTTCATCATAGCGGAAAATATTTATTAAATGATAATTTCATAATTGACGATTTTTAATTAGAACTTTGTCAATCTTTTGTAGATTGACAAAGCAACAAACATACTCATGGGTTTTAAAACTTGGAAATGGACTTCTTTCATTAGTTTAATTATTGCGAGACCGAGTTAATTAATTAGTCAATAATTTATTGCTGCAAACAAATTGCAGCCTATATTTTTATGCACACTAATTACAACAATTCATGGATTTTACACCAGAAATAAAAGACAAAATAAACAAGCTTCAAGAAAAATACGAAGCGATGGGGCAAGATATGGCCTCCTATCTTGATGGTTTATTGTACGCCGATTTTTTAACCTATTGGGATTATATCCACTTAGACACTTTATTAAGTTTACAAAGCCCAAAAACGCCATTCCCTGATGAGGAAATTTTCATCATGTACCATCAAATTACGGAATTGTACTTTAAACTTTGTTTACACGAATGCCAGCAAATTTCGACACACCAACAGTTAACTGCTAAATTTTTCACGGAACGTGTAAAACGGATAAATGCTTACTTTAATGCGTTAACCTCATCTTTCGAGGTAATGGTAAATGGCATGGAAAAAGAACAGTTCTTAAAATTCCGTATGTCATTGCTGCCCGCTAGCGGATTTCAATCAGGGCAATACCGAATGATTGAAATTAGTGCTACAGATTTTACCCAATTAGTAGATAAAAGTCAGCGTGAGGCTTTAAGAAATTGCACAATCGAACAAAAATTCGAACACATTTATTGGAAATTTGGAGCAACTGAATTATCTAGTGGGAAACAAACTTTAACCTTAAAACAGTTCATAAAAAAATATGCAGATCAGTTTTTAGCTTTAGCAAAAGAGCGTGAGCACAGCAATTTCTCCGCTTTATATCATCAACTAAAAGAAAAGGGAGAAGATGTAAATGAGCTGGGGGAAGAATTGCGAAAATTAGATTTGTATGTTAACGTAGAATGGCCATTATCGCATTATAAATCTGCTGTACGCTATTTAGAGAAAGATCCTGTTGATATTGCTGCAACTGGTGGAACAAACTGGCAAAAATATTTGCCTCCGCGTTTTCAAAAGCGCATTTTTTATCCGTTTTTATGGACCTCCGAACAACTAGAAGAATGGGGAAAAGGATGGGTGCTTAGTGTATTGCAAACACTTCGAAAAGAAAAATAAATTGCGTTCAAACGTGTTTTTTCGTACTTTTGCATCAAATTAATACCTAAGGCAGTGATAGATACTTTACAAATTAAGGTTACCGAAACTAGCAATCCGAGATTAGCTAGTACAGAATTTAAAGACATCCCATTCGGAAAAATTTTCACAGACCATATGTTTATGGCAGATTTTGAAGGTGGAGAATGGAAGAATTTGCAGATTTTACCCTATGGACCAATTCCAATGAGCCCTGCAATTTCTGCTTTACATTACGGACAAGCAATTTTTGAAGGAATGAAAGCGTATCGCTTACCAAATGGCGAAATCAGTGTATTTAGAGCGAACAAAAACTTTGAACGTTTTAATATTTCTGCAGATCGTATTGCGATGCCTACTATTCCGGAAGAGATTTTTATGCAAGCTATTTCTGCTTTAATTAACATTGATAAAGGTTGGGTGCCAACACAAGAAAATTACTCGTTGTATTTAAGACCAGTAATGTTTGCCACCGATTCTTCCTTAGGTGTAAAAGCAAGTGATACCTATAAATTCGTTTTATTGGCAACTCCGACTGGCCCTTATTACACCAAAGCGTTAAAAGTTAAAATCGAAACAAAATATACTCGTGCAAATGAAGGTGGTGTTGGTTACGCCAAAACCGCTGGAAATTATGCTCGTTCATTATACCCATTTGCAGAAGCACAAAAAGAAGGTTTCGACCAATTGATCTGGACAGATTCTGCTACACATACTTTAGTAGAAGAGTCTGGTGCAGCTAACGTAATGTTTGTTTTAGATGGTAAATTAATTACTGCTGCAGTAAGTGAAACCATTTTAAATGGCGTAACTCGTGATACGATTATCACTTTAGCAAAAGATAAAGGAATTACAGTTGAAGAAAGAAAAGTAACCATTGCTGAAATTATTGAAGGTGCTAAAAACGGAAAATTAACCGAGGCATTTGCTGTTGGTACCGCAGCTACAGTTACTCAAATTGGCGAAATTGGTTACGAAGGCGAGCTTTATAAATTAAGTGATGCAAGCACTCGTACTGTTTCTATTAGCCTTGCAAAAGAATTAAATGATATTAGAAATGGTTTAGCTGAAGATAGATTTGGCTGGAACTGGATCGTATAATTTTGTCATCCTGAGCTATCTTGCACTGAGCGTAGCAGAAGTGAAGGATCTATAAATAAAAATCCCTTACATCTTAAAACATGTAAGGGATTTTTTATTTAACGCTGCTCTCTCTCCTTTTTCTCTATGCGTATTTGCCTACGTCTTCTCCGGTCATCTCTATCATCTTTCATCTTTTCAAATTTGGCAACCTGCGCTTTAATTTCCGCTTCTTTTTGGGGTGTAACACCCACGCTATATTTTACGCCTTGGTAAAGTGTTTTCCAAATAAAACTGAAGAAAGACCCAGTAGGTTGTCTCGTAAAACTAATTGGAGCTGAGGTGAATTTCCCATCTTTACTGGGGTTATCTGAGTAAATAACCAATGCATTTGCCAAAATAGATAACAGTCCTTTTTTAACTAATCTAGCCTTTCCTTCTTCTTTTTTTAACAAGGCCACCGATAAATCATTAAAAGCAAAATCAACTTTCCCTTTAGCCACATTTTGATTAGCCTTAATATCAAACGCTAAACTTTTAATCATCCCTTTATTTACTTGAACCATGCCCAAAGGTTTAGTAATCTGATTTAATTTGCGTCCATCCAAATTAGTAATTGCGCCTTTATATGCAAATTCTCCAGTTGGCGAGTTGAGATTAAATTTAAAATTGATGGCTAATTTCCCCTGCCCCATTACATAACTCAACAAATCGGCTTGCATAATCGGATTTACAGTTTTCACTTTTATAGCATTGGTCACATTCGTTATAGCTCCAGAGGTATTTTCAAAACTTATTTTACCTCGTTGCTGGCTTGTTTTATCAAATTCTGTATAACTGACATCAATATTGCTCAGTTTTATTTTTTTTATGGTCAATTGCGCCTTTAATTGTTGCAAAAGTTGATGGGGAAATCTTCCTGTTTTAATTTTCTCCAATTTTGGAAAAGTGTTATTATTGAAAACCGCAACTCCGCCATCAGCTATACTCATCTGCTTAGCAATTAATTCTCTTTTCTGGATATAAGCGGGTAAATCAATGCCATCAAGGCTGATATTATTAAGTTGAATGGTAAAACGATCTCTGGCATAGCCTGCAATTTTAGCAAAATTAGCTTCACTGTAACGAGGTATTAATCCGAATTGTTTAATGTTTACTTTTCCGCTAGATGCGTTAAAATCCAATTGATTTATGTTGATGTGATACATGCTATCAGGCGTAGCATAACTATAATTACTTAAATTTATATTCACATCTTTTAGCAAATATAGCCTAGTCGTATCTTGTGCAGAAAGCGAATCAATTAACCAATCATTTAAGGTCACGTTAAGATTAGCAACAGAATCTATATCGGGTAAGAGTTCATTATTATTGACGTATTTAAATCGCACATTTTTAAAATCTACTACCTGAATTCTTAAAGATTTAAATAAGTTTTTGATGTAATCATAAGGCGATTTACGTGGTCTAGGAGGTCGATTATCATTAAAATCAAAATGCTTGTTCACCATTGTGATATCCGGATTATCGAACAAAAGCAAACTGATATCTACCTTTTTATTGAAATAGATATCATAGGGATGGAATTTTTTAATAGAAAGTTTTTTAAGACGAATGTAATACAGATTGTTTGGTGCCTTTTTAGCTGCAATGAGCAATTTAAACACGTTTGTGTCTGGTATAATATTTACATCATTAATTGTGGCAGAACCTGTAATAAAGTTGGTGTGTATTTGCGAAAATTCTATATGGTACAAACCATGTGTTGATCTCTGTACCAGTTCAGTAATTTCTTTCCTAATTAAGGGTTTAAACTTTACACTGATATACCAAGATGCACCAACTAAAACTAATGAAATGAATAGCACAATGCTTATTATCCATTTTAAAATTTTAAATTTTCGTGGTGCTTTTTCAGCCATATTGGAGTTCAATTTTTTGTGATCCAATATAGTAAAATATAGCCATTTAAGAAATGGTGCCGCCTAAGCTTATGAAAAATGCATCAGGATTATCGTTGTAGTTAATATTCAGGTCTTAGCATAACAACTTATTGAAGCCTTGCTACCGCATCCTAAATTACAGGGTATTAACAGGGTGATAACAGGGTGGTAACAGGGTGAAAATAGTGTTATTGACTATGTATAGTTCTTGTTATTTCCCTATTATATTCAAATAATTAAACAAATACTGCGCATGAAAATTATACTTTAAAGAAAATGTACTAAGTAGTGCTTCCTTTCTGCTAAATTTCAAAACTTTATTAATTTTTTTCCCGTTCTGCTTTTCGTTCCGCTCGCTTTTTAATCCGCTCTGCTTTTTTACTTGAGATAGGTTCTTTCATAGGTTTTACAGGAACAACTCCAATACCAACAGTTTCTCTAATTCCTATAAAAACACTCTTCCACATTAAATTAAAAAACGAGGCTTGTGGCACGCGGACAAAAGTAATATTGCTTACTCTTAGGGCTTCGCCTTTAGTTGGATTATCATTTTTAATTAAAATGGTATTTGCTAAAAAAGATAATAATCCTTTCTTCTCTTTTACCCCATTTTCATCTTCTTTCAGCAAATTAATTTTCAAATCATTATAAGCAAACTTAACCGTTCCAGAACTCCCTCTTTCATTGGCAGAGATGTTAAAATCTACACTTTTTACATTGCCATCATCAATAGTTACTAATCCCAACGACTTAGAAAGTGGATTTAATACTTTTAAATTAAATGGACTTACATGACCAACATAACTAAATGATGCAGCTTTGTCTGTTAAATTAAAATCGATTTTAACATTCAATTTCCCAGTTCCCATAACATGAGTAGTTAAATCCGCATAAGCATGATTCTTCTTCACTAACCTTAAGGAATCATTGGTAATATTTAAAATTTTTCCACCTAAATTTGTTAAGTGTAAGGTTCCTCTTTCTTTGGTTTTAACATTATACTCTGTATAATCAATATCAATTTTGTTTATACTTAACGTATCAATTAAGGTTTCAATTGGCAATCTTTTTAAAGCATTGTGAGGGTAATTTTTTCCTTTGTCAAAATTTGGCGGTGGTAATTCTCTGTTCAAAAACACAGCAACTTTTGCCGGCCCAATCTCTAATCGTTTAGCATGTAAATTTCCATCATTATTTAAGGATATAAAATCTACCCCTGTCAAATTAATTTCTTTAAAGCTTAAATCATAACGGTCCTTTTGTGCATTATATTTACGGCTAAACGTTAAATCAGGATATAATGGAGTAAGCTTTACGCCTCTTACATGCAGTGTTTTTTTACTAAACGAACCACGAACTGTATCTACGGTAATGGTGTACATTTTATCTTTTGTAGTACTCTTGTAGCCGCTTAATTCGAATCCAATGTTTTTGGCGTGAAAAACACGTGTAGTGTCATACTGAGAAAGTGAATCAACTAAAATATCTTTTGCATTAAGGGTTAAATGTTTTACTCCATTTAATTTTTTCAATCCACTATAATAATCGAAATCAGCATCTACAACATTAATGCCTCCAATTCTAATCGATTTAATGGATTTTGAAATCTGTTGATAAAGCGTTTGTTCTACTTCGGTTGTATCTATTTTCTTAGGCACTTTATGGTAAATCATATCAATTGATGGATGGTCCAATTGGATAGAATTTATTTTTATCTTTTTATCAAAATAAGCAGTTAAAATTCCAATTCTACTCAACTTCAAGTGCGCCAACTTAATTCTAAATAAATGTGTAGGGGCCTTCTTTATGGCTTTAAGTTGATTAAAGACATTTGTATCTGGCGTTAGAAAAACACTATCTAGCACCAGATTGCCTGTAATCAAGTTTAAATGAATGTCTTTAAAATTTACTTGGTATAAATGATTCGAGCCACTATATACTCCTTCCTTAATTTTTTCCGTTAACAAAGGTTTCCACTTGGCACTCAAATAAATAGCCACTCCTCCAATTAAAAGAATGAGCGTTAGCAAAATGCCTCCAGTCCATCCTAATATTTTTTTTGTATTGCGTTTTTTAGCTGGCATAAAAAGATTTACGTAATAACCTACAATGTGGTTGTTTTGTTTGAAATTTGTAAGGAGAGATATTTTTGATGCTGACAATTTGTCATTTACAAATTAAATTTAGTATTTTTGAAACCCATAAAATTTGAATATTTGATGATTGATTTACAGCTTACGGATAAGAAACATGATGAAGAACGCCAAGGAGAGGCTTTAGTACTAGGCGCTCCAAAAAAAGGTGATGGAAGAAAACTGTACATTGAAAGTTATGGTTGCCAAATGAATTTTGCAGATAGCGAAATTGTGGCTTCTATTTTAGCTGATAATGGTTTTGAAACGACTGGAGATTATCACCAAGCCGATGTAATTTTTATAAACACCTGCTCTATTCGCGAAAATGCAGAACATCGTGTGCGTAATCGTTTATCGCAATTTGGTGTAGAAAAAAGAAGAAATCCGAAATTAATTGTAGGTGTTTTAGGCTGTATGGCTGAACGTTTAAAGGCTAAATTTTTAGAAGAAGAAAAGTTAGTTGACGTTGTAGTTGGTCCAGATGCGTACCGAGATTTGCCAGGCTTAATTAGTCAGGTGGAAGATGGGCACAAAGCTGTAAACGTAATTTTATCTCGTGAGGAGACTTATGCAGATGTAAGTCCAGTTCGTTTAAACAGCAACGGAATTACTGCTTTTGTTACCATTATGCGTGGTTGCGATAACATGTGTTCGTTCTGCGTTGTGCCATTTACTCGAGGCCGTGAGCGGAGTAGAGATCCTTTTTCTATCATCAAAGAAGCAAGAGAATTATTTGAAAACGGCTATCGCGAAGTTACTTTATTAGGCCAAAACGTAGATTCATACCATTGGAATAAGCCTAAAGCTGAAAAAATTGCCATTGATGATTTAACGGATGAAATGAACACCTTAACTGGCGATGCATTATTAGAGGCTTTAACGAATAAAACTGATTTACCTGCAACACGTAGAAACGAAAATGAACTAACCGAAGAAGGATCAATGAATTTTGCGCAATTATTAGCTTTAGTTGCAGAAATTAGTCCAGAATTAAGGGTGCGTTTTTCTACATCTCATCCAAAAGATATTACCGATGAAGTTTTATACACCATCGCTAAATACGATAACATTTGCAATTACATTCACTTGCCAGTTCAGTCAGGAAATTCGAGAATTTTGGCATTAATGAACCGTACCTATACTCGCGAATGGTACATGAATAGAATTGATGCTATTCGTCGTATTATTCCTGGATGCGCCATCTCGGCAGATATTATCGCAGGTTTCTGCACAGAAACGGAAGAAGAACACCAAGATACATTGAGCATTATGGATTATGCGAGATACAATTTCGCGTACACGTTCTCTTATTCAGAACGACCTGGAACTTTAGCCGCTCGTAAATATGAGGATGACGTTCCTGAAGAGGTGAAAGCTCGTCGTTTGGCAGAGATATTTAAAAAACAACAAGAAGATTCATTAGCGTGTTTAGAAGATTTTGTAGGTAAAACGGTTAAAGTTTTAATCGAAGGTTTTTCTAAAAAATCAGATAAAGAATATAGAGGTCGTAATGACGAAAATGCAATGGTGGTTTTCCCAGTTACAGATTCTGTTAAGCCTGGTGATTATGCAAATGTTTATATAGAACGTTGCACATCAGCTACTTTACTTGGCAGGATAAAAAATTAGTTGCAAGTTACCTGTTGCGGGTTATGAGCTTGGGTGCATAAAGTTGTACGCCTAAACCTGCAACACACAACACATAACCCATAACACGATAAAATGGATATACAAGATATTAAAAATAGGTTCGGAATAATTGGTGGTTCACCACTGTTAAACCGTGCTATAGATACAGCCAGACAAGTTGCACCAACTGATATGTCGGTATTAATTACGGGTGAAAGTGGTAGTGGTAAAGAAGTTTTCTCTCACATTATCCACCAAATGAGTACGCGTAAGCACGGTGCTTTTATTGCAGTTAACTGTGGTGCTATTCCAGAAGGAACTATCGATTCAGAGTTGTTTGGACACGAAAAAGGTTCGTTTACAGGTGCTCATGAAGCTCGTAAAGGTTATTTTGAAGTTGCCAATGGTGGCACTATATTTTTAGATGAAGTTGCCGAATTACCATTAGGAACTCAAGCTCGTTTATTGCGTATTTTAGAAAGTGGTGAGTATTTGCGTGTGGGTTCGTCTAAAGTTCAAAAAACAGATGTGCGTATTATTGCAGCCACGAATGTGGATGTTTACAATCGTGTAAAATCGGGCAAATTCCGTGAAGATTTATATTATCGTTTAAATACCGTTCCATTACGTATTCCTGCTTTGCATGAGCGTAAAGAAGATATCTATTTACTTTTCCGCAAGTTTGCAGCAGATTTTAGTGACAAGTACAGAAGCCCAGGTATTCAATTAGAACCCGAAGCTATTCAAATATTAAGCAACTACAGTTGGCCTGGAAATGTTCGCCAATTAAAAAATATTGCAGAGCAGATTTGCGTTTTAGAGAAAGATAGAAATGTAAGTGCACAAGCTTTGTTGAACTATATTCCCAATGAGCAGGCTAATAACTTGCCAATGACCATAAATGGAAGTAGTAAAGAAGATTTTTCGGAAAGAGATATTTTGTACAAAGTTCTTTTTGACATGAAAAAGGACATGATGGAATTGAAGAAATTGGTTGCGGAGATTATTCAAAATGGCGGCAATACTTCGCATATTATGGCAGATAATCCTCAATATATCAATCAATTATATCAAGAAGTAGATTTACCAAGTCATAACGATGCTACGCTGACGATTAAACATCCGACACAAAATGTACCAACAGAATACAATTATGCGCATGATGCGGAAGAAGTAGAAGAATCATTATCCTTAATTGATAAAGAGTCTGATTTAATTAAAAAAGCACTCAAAAAACACAAAGGTAAGCGCAAATTTGCTGCACAAGAATTAGGAATTTCTGAACGTACACTGTACCGTAAAATCAAAGAATTAAATCTATAACCTATGAAACCATCATAATTTTTTAAAAGCACACTGTGGCATGAAAAAAATATGATAGCTTCATCATGCATTAAAAACAAATTATATATAGATGAAAAAAGCACTATTTATTTTAGTAGTTATCGCTCTCAGCGGTTGTGGTTATAAATTTAGCGGAGCTTCTACTGAAGGATTAAAAACAGTTAGAGTTGAATTTTTCGAAAACAATGCACCATTAGTCGTTCCAAATTTAAGTCAAACGTTTACAGAGGATTTAAAAGAAAGAATTCGTACGCAAAGTAAGTTGAGCATTACACAAAATGAAGCAGATGCTACTTTTGAAGGCAGAATTACTGGTTACGATATTAAACCTATCGCTATACAAGATAATGCTCGGCCAATTGCTGGAGCAAATCGTTTAACCATCACTGTTGCGGTAAAATACACTAACAATACTAAAACAGAAGGTACTTTAAGCAAAAGTTTTGAGGAGAGTTTTACTGCTTTTGAAGATTTTTCTTTAGCTGGTCAATCCTTACAATCACAAGAGCAGGCACTCATTAAAAAAGTAAATGCAAAACTGACAGACAATATTTTTAATCGTGCTTTTGCACAATGGTAAAGAAATTGAACTTTCAATTATTAACTTAGCGGCATGGAGATCGATTTAAACACGAAAGAGCGACTAGCAGATTTACTTGCAAAACCAGCAATGGTAATGGAAGATCATGCTGGTATGTTGACTGCGTTTGTTAAAAAATATCCATATTACCAGCCATTACATTTATTGCTTGCAAAAGCCACCGTAAACGAATCTAATCATACCAATAGTGTAGCTACTGCAGCATTATACAATGGTGGTGGTTTAGTGCATCGCGTAATTTATCAACCTGAAACATTAGCCACTATTTTTTCATCTCCAGCTATCAAGGCAGATGAAGATTTTGACACCGAGCAGATTGAACCTGCAGAAGATATTGAGTTTATAGAACCTGCACCATTTGAAGATAATTTAACTGATGAGCAGGAAACTTTTGAAGAAATTGCCGAGATCAAGTCAACTCCTACAGCAGAAAACAAAACTGATGATCAAGAAGTTTTTGATGAAATTGTCGAGGTAGATTCTTCGGCATTTGTCGCTCCTTCCCCAGAAAAGGAAATTGAAAACGAAGAACCTATTGAAGAAACAGTACCTGATGAATTAGCAATTGAAAGTATTGTTGCCACAGATTTCTTCGCATTTGAAAAAAGTTTTAGCACAGAGCAAGCTGTAGAAAATCAAAAAGCAGAGCCTATAGCGTTTACACTACCTGAAGAATATAATCAAGAAGCAGAAGCGCAAACGGTGAGTAAATATGATGATGATAAGCTTCCATATACTTTTTTATGGTGGTTGGCAAAAACACGTAAAGAACATGAGCAAATATTTCAACCTTATGTTACGCCTAAAAAGAACGATAATCCAACTCCCACTGCTTCTGGTGAATTACAACAACAATATGTAGAGCATATTTTCCATATTCAAACTCCGTTTAACGTAGCGGAAGAAACAAACAAAGGTTCACAAAACCGACAAGTCGCACATAAAGGGATAGAAATTATTGATTCATTTATTAAAAACGAACCACAAATTAGAGCACCAAAACCAGAGCAAATCAATAATGAAAATAAAGCGAAGAAAAGCGCTGAAGATAATTACGATTTAGTTTCTGAAACTTTGGCCGCTATTTATATTGAGCAAATGCTTTATCACAAGGCGATAGACACTTATGAAAAATTAAGTTTGAAGTTTCCAGAAAAAAGCCGTTACTTTGCCGACCTTATTCAGTCTTTAGAAAAGAAAATTTAACAACATAACATAGTATGGTAACCTTATTAATCATTTTATTAATTATTTTTTGCATCGCAATAGGCTTTTTCGTTTTAATACAAAACCCAAAAGGTGGTGGTTTAGCTACTGGCGGATCTGGCAGTAACATGTTTGGCGTACAACGCACAGGCGATGTTTTAGAAAAAGGAACTTGGGTATTATTAACTTTAATTGTAGTTGTGTCATTAGCTATTACAACTGTAGGTAAATCTGGTAACGGTTCTACTGGAACTGGTTCTAAAATAGATGAGCAAATTAACAAAGCAGCAACTCCAACTATATTAGGTGGCGGCGCACCTGCACCTTCAACTACTACACCAGCTGCAACTCCTAAAACTGGAGATAGCACTAAAAAATAATTTTCTTAACCGAAATAGTAAACTCCTTAGTTAATCGCTAAGGAGTTTTTTTATGTACTTTTTATCACTACCCCCCTAAAAGACTAGACGGAATTTATTGTTCCGATTGAGATTTTACGTATCATTAGTGTTCTGTAAATCAGAATATTAACTATGAAAAAACTATTTAAACTTTCGCTTAATAAAGTTAATTTTAGATTAATTTTATTTTCTTTAACGATTTTGACAATCATTAATTCTTGTAAAAAGGATGGCACTGATAAAAGCCTAACCGATGCACAACGCATTATCAATGCAAAAAACTGGTACCAAGAAACTATGGCAAACAGTAAGAGTACACTTGGCACTGCCAGTAGTGCACAAATTGTTATTCCCGAAATAATATGGAACAATGCCAAATTTTATAGACAAGACGATGGTAGCGAAATGATTGGTATACCAGTTAATGTTAAACTTGCTACTGGTACCCTAGCTAAAGGCAGCTACTTATTAATAATTACAAAAACAACCGAAGCATACGAACAACTTATTGTCTTTAACAAAGATCAAAACTACTTTAACGGCAATATAGATGCCGCTGAAGTTAAAAAGATACATGATGGAGTAATTAAAGCAAATGTGCTACATAAAGCAGCTTCCATCACTATAACCCCTAAGGGAAAAGTAATGACATTACAAGGAGCACCAACTGTACCAATAGAAAACCAATGTACAGATTGGTACTGGACAACATGGAATGGAAATACTGGTGAGGTTGTCTCTGAAGTTTATCTTTATAGCACATGCTCAGGAGGAATAACATATGGTGGGGGCGGAAGTGGTGGGGATACTACTACAGCAGCAGATACTGATGAAATTAGGGAATTTGAAATAGATTACAAAACTCATATGTCTACTACTGAATTAGCTATCTATAATAATATGAATAGAGTTAATCAGCTTTCTTATTTAATTAATGCTAAAACAGCGTTAGATTTGGCTTTTACTAGATTTCCTGATATGGATCAAACAGATACAAAGGCTGACGCATTTAGACATGCTTATTTCAGTTTACTTAATGTTAAAGAACTAGGTCTAACATTAGCAACTAGATTAGGTAATGCACATGAAGAAAAGCCTGATCAATCTGCATTAGCAAAGCAGATGGATCTTTTTAATAATAATGTCGGTAGGAATGCATATAGTAATTTGCCTGCTGAAGCAGCTTATTGGTCTATTTATAGTAATACTGTTTATAATTTGGTTACTAATGGTAACTTGGTCTATATAAATAATGGTCAATTAAAACCAACAAATCAATAAAAGGTATGGAAACTAAAAGGTTTTTTTGGGGGGTGTTGTTATTATGTACATTCCACCTTAGTTGCACTACAAAACATAAGATCAAAGAATATGATTTTAATACAATCTTAAAAGCGAAAATTATGTTGGCGGGTAAATCATCTCAGCCAATTAAACTTAATCTTTGCGATGAAATTACATTTAACTGGGATAGCATTTTAATATTACCACCTTACAGCAATGCTAAAGTTGTCAGAAAGCAAGGCTTAGTTAATTCTAAAGCAATTGAAGAAATGTTGCCTGAATTAACTTTAGATGAAGGAAAATGTGTTTTGTTGTTTATTGAGAACAATACTGTTATAAAATACAGTTATGTACCACGAGTACCAATAGATTTTAACAATATTAAAAAGCTGGATGAGCCAATCACAAAAATATCAAGGAAAATTGGGTGTGAACAATTTTATATTAAAAAGAACAATAATACTTTTTCACTATTGGATATTCCTTGATAGACAATACTATTCTAATCAACTATTAATTAGAGTTTAAATCCGAAAAATCAAATTCTTCGATTCCGAGCAGAAAAACAAAAGACTCTTAAGCTTTCGCTAAAGAGTCTTTTGTTTTTCTGCCAGTCTGACACCTGAAATTATACCTCAAAATTTATTAACTGCCATCAAATGTAAATTTGACAAGTAAAACAGTCTTGGCATAAAAACTGTTTATTCCATTTCATCGTATTACATTTACGAATTAATTCAATTACAGAAAACTAAAAAATAAAAGTATTTATGGCTTTAAACTTTAAACCTAATGCAGACAGAGTAGTTGTTGAAGCTGCTGCTGCAGAAGAAAAAACAGCTTCTGGTATCTATATCCCTGATACTGCTAAAGAAAAACCTCAGCAAGGTATTGTTGTTGCTGTTGGACCAGGCAAATATGCTGATCAAACTGGAAATTTAATCCCTTTAAGTGTTAAAGTTGGTGATCAAGTTTTGTACAGTAAATATGGTGGTACAGAAGTTACTATCGAAGGTACCGAGTATTTAATCATGAGAGATTCTGATATTTTAGGAACACTATAAGAGTTTAAACATTGCATCGTTCCCGATCGCTATCGGAAGTTGTAAAGTTCTGGATTTAGATTAAACGTTAGAAAGTCAACATTTCAACTTTCCAACATCAAAACATTAAAACAATAATTAAAATGGCAAAGCAAGTAAAATATAACGTTGAAGCAAGAGACGCTCTGAAAAGAGGTGTTGACATTTTAGCGAATGCAGTAAAAGTAACTTTAGGCCCTAAAGGTCGTAATGTAATTATCGATAAGAAATTTGGTTCACCAGCAATTACTAAAGATGGTGTAACTGTTGCTAAAGAAATCGAATTAAAAGACCCAATCGAAAACATGGGTGCTCAAATGGTGAAAGAAGTAGCTTCTAAAACTGCAGATATTGCGGGTGATGGAACTACAACTGCTACTGTTTTAGCGCAAGCAATTGTAACTGCAGGTATTAAAAACGTAGCTGCTGGTGCAAATCCAATGGATTTAAAACGTGGTATTGA
The DNA here is from genome assembly GCF_041662865.1 of Pedobacter sp. Taxonomy (GTDB): domain Bacteria; phylum Bacteroidota; class Bacteroidia; order Sphingobacteriales; family Sphingobacteriaceae; genus Pedobacter. Next base: position 48,226 of record NZ_JBAZRL010000001.1, on the reverse strand, counting down.
TAAAGCGGTTACTGCTGTAGTTGAGAACTTGAAAAAACAATCTCAAGCTGTAGGCGATGATAACAATAAAATTAAACAAGTTGCATCTATCTCTGCAAATAACGACGAAGTTATTGGTGCTTTAATTGCTGAGGCAATGAAAAAAGTAGGTAAAGATGGTGTAATTACTGTTGAAGAAGCAAAAGGTACTGAAACTGAAGTAAAAACAGTAGAAGGTATGCAATTTGATAGAGGTTATTTATCTCCATACTTTGTAACTAACGCGGATAAAATGGAAGCGGAATTAGAAAGCCCTTACATTTTAATCTACGACAAAAAAATCAGCAACATGAAAGAATTGTTGCCTGTTTTAGAAAAAACTGTTCAAACTGGTAAACCTTTAGTAATTATTGCTGAAGATTTAGATGGCGAAGCTTTAGCTACATTGGTAGTAAATAAAATTCGTGGTTCTCTGAAAGTAGTTGCTGTTAAAGCTCCAGGTTTTGGTGATAGAAGAAAAGCAATGTTAGAAGATATTGCAATTTTAACTGGCGGTATCGTAATTTCTGAAGAAAGAGGTTATAAACTAGAAAATGCTGATTTAACTTATTTAGGTTCTGCAGAAAAAGTTGTTGTTGATAAAGACAATACAACTGTAATTAACGGGGCTGGTAAATCTGAAGATATTAAAGCTCGTGTTGGTCAAATCAAAGCGCAAGTAGAAACTACTACTTCAGATTACGATAAAGAAAAATTACAAGAGCGTTTAGCTAAACTTTCTGGTGGTGTTGCTGTACTTTATGTTGGTGCTGCTAGTGAAGTAGAAATGAAAGAGAAAAAAGACCGTGTTGATGATGCTTTACATGCAACTCGTGCAGCTGTAGAAGAAGGTATCGTTGCTGGTGGTGGTGTAGCATTCATTCGTGCGGTAGAAGCATTAGCTGGCTTAAAAGGTGTTAACGATGATGAAAACACAGGTATCCAAATCATTCGTCGTGCTATTGAAGAACCATTACGTCAAATTTGCGAAAACGCAGGTATTGAAGGTTCTATCGTAGTACAAAAAGTAAAAGAAGGCAAAGCCGATTTCGGTTACAATGCTCGTACTGATGTTTACGAAAACTTAATTGGCGCTGGTGTAATCGATCCTACTAAAGTTGGACGTGTAGCGTTAGAAAACGCAGCATCTATTGCGGCAATGTTATTAACAACAGAAGTTGTTTTAGCTGATGAACCAGAAGAAGCTGGTGCAGCTGGCGGTCATCCACCAATGGGTGGTGGCGGTATGGGTGGAATGATGTAATTCCCCTATTCACAAAACGATTTATTATAATTTAAATCCCTCAGAGCTATAAGTTTTGAGGGATTTTTTTGTGTCCAAAAATTATAGTTAATTCTATATATTTACGATACCTATTTGTTTTATTGTGAAATTAGCCCGTATACTGTTCTTAAGCTTTTTTTGTGCGCTTACGTTTCCTACGTTTGCACAGTTAAATATAGCTACAGTAGACCCTGGTCCTTATGTGCCGGGATCAACAATTTCTGCTACTTTTACTCTTGATCCGGCAACTTGTGTGAGGCCAGGGAATGTTTTTCAACTTTATTTATCAGATGCTTCGGGCAATTTTGGAAGTGAGGTACTAATTGGCACATACAATGGTTTTTACAGCGCTTTTGTAAATGGCACAATACCAAATGGCACTGTACCAGGCACAGGATATAAGCTTAGGATTAAGTCTACTATTCCTCCAGCAATTGTATCATTAGAATCCTCTACATTCGAAATTAAAGCTGGAGTAGCAAGTAGTGCTGCATTATCTTCGGGGGCAGCGCTTTCACCCGAAGCTTTTGGATTTTGCTCTGGTAGAACAACTAATAACACTATTAATCTTACCAATCAATCAACTCCAACTAGTAATGTAACGGTAACTATTGAGAACAAACTTAATGGAGGTGCCCCGACAATAATCCCATTTGATACATCCATTAAACAATTTACCCCTCAATTAGCACATTATACTGCTTTTGTAAAGGCTGTGATGCCAGATGGCACAGTTTCTACTAGAACCTATTTTATTATAAACAACAATGTCAACACATCTTTTACCACTAGTAATCAGCCTATTGTATGTTTACCAGGCGGAGCGTTACAATATTTTATAGATGTAAGCTCTCCGACTGGAATTCAAAATAATTTTCCAGGCAATATTTATACTATCAACTGGGGAGATGGAAGCCCATCCAATACATATACCTTTTGCGATTTACAAGGTGGCACTGTAAGTCATAGTTATACTCAATCTTCATGTGGGCAAATTAATAATGCTTTTAGTGTAAACATACAAGCATCTAATGTTTTTTGTGGTACTGTGGGAACTCCAGTTTCAACTATTGCTAAAGTAGTAACCATTACAGAAAATCGAATAAATGGTCCGTTAAATGGTTGTACAAATTCAAATGTTACTTTTACAAATACGTCTATCTTAGGACAAAATCCATCAAGTAATAGCCCTAATTGCACAGACAACAATGTACGGTTTAACTGGTATGTCAATGGGCAAATAGTACTGGCTGACGTACCTTATTCTACTGCTTATTCTCGAGTATTTAATACCCCTGGAAACTATAGGATTACGCTTGAATCAACTAGCGAAACAAATTGTCAAGGACCTCCAGTAGATTTTTTTGTTTGCATCCAAAACCCACCCATACCTTCTTTTACACTTCCTTCTACTACAGGCTGTGCTCCATTTAATATTACACCTACCAACACTTCTGTTGTTGATATTTCATGCAATAATAATATAACCTATGTTTGGTCTGTGTCACCAACAACTGGAGTAATCCCTACTTCTTTTTCTTCAAACTCTCCAACACCACCAGCATTTAATTTTTCTCAACCTGGCATATATACTATTAGTTTAATTATAACCACGCCAAATTGTGGTACAACAACTGCCTTTACGCGAACGGTAACAGTAAACAATCTTAGAACTGTTGATTTATCTCCTTCAACTACACTTTGCAATCCAACAACGTTCAATTTTTCTACAGCTGCAGGACCAACAAGAACAGTATATAGCGGTAATGAAACTGTTTTAGACGATGTTTATTCATGGACTGTCACAAGTAACAATGGAGGTACTTATACATTTTTAACTCCAGCAACATCTAAATATCCAACCATTAGATTTAATAATTTTGATGTATATACAATAACATCAACCGTTACTAATGTATGTGGTACCACAAGCGATACGCAAGTAATAACTTTTACGCAATCTCCAGTTCCTGATATCACTTTAACAAAAAATCCTATTTGCTATAATGAAATTGCAAATTTAACAGGAAATGTAACAGGAACATACAATTCCATTCAATGGGTAAATAGCGCCGGAACAAGTGTAGGCTTCTCTGATCCAACAAATTTAATTACAACGTACACTCCAACTACAGCGGAACGAAATGCTGGTTCTGCTATAATTACATTGAGAGTAATTACTGGTTTAACAGGAACTTGTGCTACAGTTACGGATAATATTACATTAAATATATTACCTAATAATACAGGTACAAATGCTACACAAACTATTTGTACTGGCGGAACTGCTACATATACACCAACATCTAGCGTAACAGGGAGCACTTTTATTTGGACTGCAACAAATGCAGATGGAAATGCGACGAGTTTTAGTGCTTCTGGCACCGGCATCATTAGTGATGATATTATTAATACAAATCCAACTGCTAATGCTGTAGTTGTTTACACCATTACCCCTTCCGCAAACGGATGTACGGGCAACCCTTTTACATTTACAGTTACTGTAACTCCAAATCCAATCGTTACACCAACCGCCGCAAATACAACTATTTGTAGTGGGCAAAGCACTGGAATTACTTTAACTTCTAATTTAGGTCCTACTACAAAATATACATGGACAAGTGTTGCAACGGGAGGTGTAACTGGAAATACTAACCAACCAGCACCTACGGCAACGTTAACAATTAATGATGTTTTGTTAAACTCTGGTACTTCAGCAGGCACAGTAACCTTTACCATTACTCCTATTTCTGCTAATGGGTGTCCTGGAACGCCAGTACCAATTACAATAACAGTTGAACCACAACCTACGCAACCAAATGCAGGGCCAGATGAAAGTATTTGTAATACTACAAATTATACCCTAAAAGGAAATCAGCCAGTTGTTGGAACTGGTAAATGGACAGAGATTTCTGGGATTAGTGGTGTTACTTTTGATGACGAAACTGTATACAATACAACTGTTCGTGGGTTGCAACCTAGCAATGTCTATACTTTTAGGTGGACAATTACTGGAGCAGCAAGTTGCACACCAAAAACTGATGATGTTTCCATAACTGTAAATCCTGTATCTGTTGGTGGCACAACTGCTGGAGATGCACCTGTTTGCGCAGGAAACAATACAGGCACAATTACGTTAAGCGGTCATATTGGAAATGTGATACGATGGGAAAGTTCTACAGATGGCGGCACTACTTGGTTACCCATAACAAATACCACCACAACATTAACCTATACCAACTTAACTACCACCACACAATATAGAGCAGTGGTACAAAGTGGTGTTTGCGCACCTGCTAACTCTAGCATTTCCACAATAACTGTAAATCAGGGAGCAGTGGCAGCAAATGCTGGTCAAGATCAAAATCTTTGTAATGAATCTACTACTATTCTTGCGGGAAATGATCCTGCTCCAAATACCGGATTATGGACTTTAATCTCTGGGCAGACTGGAGTAACATTTACGGCAAACCAATTTAATACATCTGTTAGTGGTTTAGTTGGCGGACAAACCTACATTTTCCGTTGGACTGTTTCTGGTTTAGCTCCATGCCCTGCAACGAGTGACGATATTGTTATTACTAATTTACCAGCCCTACAAAATAACAGCATTACTACAACACCAACTACTGTTTGTACTGGGCAAACCATAACGTTAGTTGGCAGTACACCAACTGGTGGAAATAATGTTTACACCTACACTTGGCAAAGTAGCTCTGATGGAGGAACAACTTGGAATCCCATCAATGGCCAAACTAATCGCGATCTTACCCTAACTGTTTCCACAAGTTTATCGTATCGTCGTATCGTAAATAGCGGTACATGCTCATCAACAAGTGCTCCAATCGCCGTAACAGTTCTACCTCCAATTGCAACAAATACAATTGCTACAGATCAAACCATTTGTATAACAACAACCCCGAATCAACTTACAGGTTCACAACCAACCGGTGGAGATGGTACAAATTATACCTACCAATGGGAACAAAGTATAGACAATGGAGCAACATGGAGTTTAATAGCATCTGCTAATGCTCGTAATTATGCTCCACCAGCAATTACACAAACCACACTATACCGCCGTTTAGTAAGTAGTGGTGCTTGCACAGGAAGTCAGCAAAGCATAAGCAATGTGGTGAAAATTACGGTTAACCTTAATGCTAAAGCAGAATTTACCTATACAAATGATATAGGCTGCGTTCCTTTCCAACTAGATGGAAATAACATTAAAGCCGTACAATACCCAACTAGAAATGCAACCTATACCTGGTTTGCAAACGGAACACAAATCGGTACAGGCATTAATTTTCCAGGATATACCATCAATACAGATAACACAGATGTAGTTATAAAATTAGTAGTTACAAGTAGCCTAGGTTGTTTACAAGACGAAATGAGTCATACCTTTAGTACTCGCCAAACCATCGCAGCTTCTTACACACAAACGGCTACAGAAGGTTGCGGACCATTAGATGTTACTTTTACCAATACTTCAACTTCGTTAACAGGGGTAACATTTTTATGGGATTTTGGCAATGGTACAACATCTAACTTAGCAAGCCCACCACCAATAACATTTTTAACAGACCCAACAGGAAAAGATATTACTTACACCGTTACATTAACCGCTACAACACCTTGCGGTTCTAGTACGGCAACTTCAACTGTGTTTATAAAAGCAAATCCAATTTCAGTCTTTTCTCCAGATAAAACTGTAGGCTGCTCTCCATTTACAGTAAACTTTAGCAACACCTCGCCCGGTGGCACAAATACCTACACGTATGATTTTGGCGATGGTAGCCCAACCTTTACCACCACAAATAAAAACTCTGTTTCACACACCTATACTACAGGCAATACCATTAGAACTTATATCGTAACTATGACTGCCGAAAACGATTGTGGCACCAATCAATCTCAGTATTCGATACAGGTTTCTCCAAATACAATTACACCTGAGTTAGTGGTAAATAGTAACGAATTACGTGGTTGCGCTCCTTTAACAGTCCATTTCTTTAACAATACTTCTGGAGCAAATTCCTTTACCTACACCTTTGGTGATGGAGCAACTGCAACGACACTATCAGCGCCAGAAACCGTTACCCATATCTTTACACAACCTGGAACTTATACCGTTAGGCTCGATGCTACTAATGGTTGTTCTAACGCTAGCACTACAGAAACGATTACAGTGCTTCCACAGCCAAAAGCAGAATTTCATGGAGATACACTGGTGGGATGTGCTGGACTAAATGTTAAATTCACAAATACTAGTACAGATGGCGTAAGTTACCTTTGGGAATTTGGTGATGGAGCAACTTCTCGAGATGTGGAACCAAGTCATATATACAGTGGCCCAGCTGGTTCATATACTGTAAGGCTAACTACCTATAATAACTTAGGTTGTCCAAACACAGCAACGCTTACAGATTATATCAGAATTGTTGGACCACCTCGTGCAGATTTCTCAATATCACCTGCTCCAGTAATTAGCATTCCAACCTATACATTTAAGTTTACAGATGAAAGTACAAATTCGCCTAAAACCTATAAATGGACTTTTGGTGATGGAGACGCTTCCTTACAAAGAGACCCAACGCATACCTACGCAGACACTGGAAAATACATAGTAACCATGAGAACATACAATGAATATGGGTGTGTAGATAGCATTCAGAAACAGGTGCAAATTATTGGTGTACCAGGATATATGTATGTACCAAATTCATTTATCCCAGGAGGTACAAGTACACAATTGCAAAAGTTCACAGCAATAGGTTCTGGCATTAAATCATGGCACATGTCGGTATTTAATAAATGGGGACAAGTGCTATGGGAAACTACGCAGTTAAATGATGGTAAACCAGTAGAAGGTTGGGATGGAACCTACAAAAACACACCGCAGCCACAAGGAATTTATTTCTGGAAAATAGATATAGAATTTATAAACGGCACAGAGTGGAAAGGAATGACATACGATAGCTCGCCACCAAAACGAACTGGCTCAATATATTTAATAAGATGATGAAAAGGATTGCCATAGGGATTTTACTTATAACAAGCTGTAGTGTATTAAAAACTAAGGCTCAAGATCATCTATTTTCTCAGTTTTTTAACGCACCCATTTATCTAAACCCATCGTTAACAGGTCAGTTTGATGGAGATTTTAGATTAAATATGATTTACAGAAATCAATGGAGTTCACTTGGCGGAGATTTATCTTACATCAATGCTTCTGTAGATGTAGCCGTTCCAAAATTAGCTGGCGGTGTTGGCTTATCCTTTAACAGAAGCAGCGAAGGCACAGCCTATTTAACTAAAAACAATATTGCTGCAACCTATTCATATAGTGTGGGTGGTGATGATTTCCTAGCATCCTTTGGTATACAAGCTGGCTTTACCAACCGTTCAATTGATTGGAGTAAATTAGTTTTTGGAGATCAGATTGATAGAAGATTAGGCTACATCCCTGGCAGTATATCATCCGCACAATTACCAGATGTTTCTAACCGCTTTTTCTTCGATCCAGCAGCTGGAGTAAACTTTGTCTATCGCAATGCGATGTTAGGAGCAGCAGTATATCATATTAATAAACCCGACGAATCCTTTAGTGGTACACAAGCCAAACTACCCATGCGTATGACTATAAATGCCAGCTTTAAAATGCCGCTAAGTTATAATTACGATTATACCGAAGATGAAGGTGCTTTTCTAATCCCATCAGTTGTATACTACAAACAAGGCAATGTAAGCTCCATAAGTGCAGGCGCTCAATTTAAATATAAAGGCTTCAACACTGGCGTTTGGTACCGCACCAATCAAGAAGGTGGTTCAGATGCACTAGTATTTTCTTTAATTATAGATGTCTTTATAAAACGTAGTGATAGCGAAAAAGTAAGGGTAGGTTTAAGTCACGATGCAACCACCTCTAAATTAAATTACACCAACACAAGCGGCACAACAGAGGCAAGTATTGGCTACGAGAAATATTGGCCAAATAGTACGCGTACAAAAAAATACAATGGCTTACGTTGTTCTAACTTTTACTAACGTTCGCAAAACTTTACATTCCTAATCAACGTTATTTAAATATTAATTTCGAAACCCAGTCTATATGCAAAGCTTTTTTGATAGCAGTCATTTCCTAACACAAAGTGAAGTCAATAAATTTTTATTAGCAACATTACTTTGTGGACTAATTGGCGTAGAACGTGAGTTCAGAAGCAAACAGGCAGGGCTAAAAACCATGATTATGATTGGTTTAGGTTCTACCTTATTTACCATTTTATCAATTAAAATAGGCCTAAACAGCCAAGATCGTATAGCATCTAACATTGTAACTGGGATTGGTTTTTTAGGTGCAGGCGTAATATTCAAAGAAGATAATCAGGTAAAAGGATTAACAACTGCCTGTGTAATTTGGATTGTTGCAGCAATAGGCATGGCCGTGGGATCTGGTTATCACGAACAAGCAATAGGTGTAACCTTAGTCGTATTACTCGCCTTACTCATTTTTCCTTACGTAGAAAATTTTGTAGAAAGACGCTTTACAAAAAGGACATATCGTATAGTTAAAAGATATGAAAACGAAAGCCTAGATGCTTACGAAGAATACATTAGAACCTCAAAACTTAAACTCCACAGAGGCAAACAAGAACTAGCAAATGGCATTATTAGTGGTACATGGATAGCAGTAGGCAGCCCTAAGAGCCATAAAAAATTTGTAGATAAAATGCTAATAGACGATAAAATCATTGCATTCGATTTTTAAGAAACCACATTACTACCCTCAATTTCATCAAGCAACTCATGCAGCCAATACAAATCCTTTAGCAAATCTTTAAAATCAATGGGCAAAGCATCCATATTGTAAAAAAGATAATCAGATAGCATCTTCCTCAAATTTCTATTTAACCTATTTGCAGGTACTGTTTTAATAAAAACTTTAAACTCGTTTAAGATATTTTCAGAGATTTCAGTGTCTATCGACGCATTTAATCGTGGTTTAATTTTCTCATCCATATCCTAGTTTGTTTAAATTCTATTTATCAATTTGATTTTTTCTGCTACATTTATAACAATAATACAAGTGTACTCACAATAAACGAGCAATACAACAACAAAAGAGTTGTAAATTCACAAAATGAAAGATAAAATAGATAAATCACTGATTTTAAGTAGAATAAAATTTTATTATAAATTCAAATCTGATGCGCAATTAGCTAGATTTTTAGGGCTTGGAACAAACACGCTCGCCAATTGGTACACGAGAAACACCATTAACTATGATTTAATATTCACAAAATGCGAAGAGCTAAATCCCAATTGGATTATAACAGGAGAAGGCAGGGCTACAAAAGGATATAGCAATCCAGAAGATGGAGCTTCCTCAATTATTAAAGACGATGCTGTAAAAAATCCAACCGAATACAATCAAATTACCGAAATAGAAAGGTTACATCAAATCATTACCCTACAAGAAGGAACAATTGCAGCACAAGCCAAAACCATAGAGGTAATGAACAAACTAATTAATGCTAAGGATAAATAATAACCCAGCTTCAATTATGGCTTTTGATTTTTTAGGTTATCAAAAAACTCTTCTTTCCTTAGTTGAAGATTTAACACTTTTTCATCTACAACTATCGTATTTGATAAAGTATCATGCCATGGTCTGCAGGGTGTACCCAAAGCACTCAGTGCATTAAAAGGTATTGCTCTAATAAAGTTTCTAATAAATGCATCTTTCATATTTAACGTACTACCATCTTTCTTAACTGCTTTGGTTCCAGTAATTAATTTACCTAACGATTTCCCTTGAAAAGCAGCTTCAATTAAAAACATAACCAAACCATAAAGAACCATCCCAATCAATCTCTCTTCTAGCTTATTGATATTCATCTCAGAAACACTATCCGGAATTAACATCTCTATAATAAAACCTATAAAAACAATAATGATGTAATAAACAGTCCCATCAATAAGATAGTTTGCCAATCGCTTCCCAGAATTTGCTCTACAATATTCTAGATTAATATTACTACTTTGAAATTCCATTTGAGATTCGTTACTAAGTTAAAATATCGCCTTTAAGCTACTGATTATTTCATGTTAATTAAATTTAAAAACCAAAGCATTCCTCAAACCCTTTGCATCCTTCGGCAAAACAATCTCCAAATCATTGCCATTCTGTTTCCATTTTACTGCACTTTTAACACCCAATAAAGAAATTTTCTTTGGCATTTTTGGTGGGGATTTAATCGTAATTTTTGCAGGAACTACACTCTTTTCATCAACCAAATAGAGTGCATAAATACTTCCATTTTTACTTTTAGTAAAGCAAACATTCGCCGTTTTATAAGGTGCAATTGGTTCCGTTGCATAAATAGCTTCCTTATTAATATCCATCCATTGCCCAATCTCAGTTAAGCGTTGCAACACAATATCTGGAAAAGTTCCATCAGGTTTCGGGCCAACATCTAATAAAAAGTTTCCGCCTTTGGCAACAATATCTACTAATAAATGTACAAGTGTATTGGTGCTTTTATAGTTATCATTTGGCACATAACCCCAAGCGTCGCCCATGGTCATACACGTTTCCCAAGGGTAGTTTAATGGTTTTTCAGGAATTTTTTGCTCAGGTGTTTGGTAGTTTTCATATTCGCCATGTACCGTTCTATCTACCATAATTAAACCCGGTTGTTTAGCTCTCGCCATCTTAGCGATTTTTGGCATATCAATATCCTGGTCCCAAGCTGGAATAGGTGCGCCCCAAGACAAAACCTCTTCATTAACTGTTGCTTTTGGTCTAACCCAGCCTCCATCCAACCATAAAATATCTACTGTACCATAATCGCTCATCAACTCTTCAATTTGATTGTACGTATACTGTTTAAAGTTTTGCCAACGCTGAGGATGTAAACGAATATCATAATTGTTGTTACGATCTGGAGTAGCATAACGCGGCCACCAATAATATTCACTATGCCAATCTGGTTTAGAAAAATAGGCGCCAATCATAAATCCTTCATTCCTAAAAGCAGAGAAAACTTCTTTAACAATATTTGCTTTTGGATTAGAAGAAAAAGGAACAGCCGTATTAGTTACTTTATATTCACTTTGTTTAGTATCGAACATAGCAAAGCCATCGTGGTGTTTAGTAGTAAAAACTACATACTGCATTCCAGCTTTCTTAGCATAGTTAGCCCAAATAGTTGGATCAAATTTTATAGGATTAAATTGTTTATTGAGATCGAAATACCACTTTTTATATTCTTCGTAATTACGGGTACTATCGCGAGGTATCCAAGATGCATCTTCAGAATTAATACTCCACGATTCTACAATTCCAGGAATACTATAAATTCCCCAATGCATAAAGAGCCCGAATTTCTTATCTCCCCATTGGAATAATTTAGCGGCAACTTTTGTATCTGTTGGGGTTTGGTAAGTTTGAGCAAAAGTTAAAAAACTAATGAAAAGGAAATAAATTACAGTTGCTATTTTTTTCATAAAATGATTTTAAACTTCGTACCACAAAATACACAAATATCAGTAAAAGTACATAGCTTTGTTAGCAATGCAAAACGAACAAATTTCAGTTTTCGACATATTTAAAATAGGTATTGGCCCCTCTAGTTCACACACGTTAGGTCCTTGGCGAGCTGCTCAACAATTTACAACTTCCTTAAAAAAACAAGGTTTATTGAACGATGTTGAGCAAGTAAAAATACTTTTATATGGATCTTTGGCCAAAACAGGCAAAGGGCACGGAACTGATATCGCTATTTTATTGGGTTTAGCTGGTGGTGACCCTGTAACTTTTGATGTAAACGCAATTGATAGCACTGTTGAAGAAATTAAAACTAGTCAGCAGTTACTTTTAGGAGGAGAAAAAAACATCGATTTCTCTTATACCGATGACTTGATCTTCCTATTTACAGAAAGTCTACCCTTCCATCCCAATGCAGTTACTTTCCAGGCATTCCTAAATACAGGCAAAGCTCTTTCTGAAACATACTATTCTATTGGTGGGGGTTTTGTAGTTAAGGATGGAGAAAACGGTAGCGAAAAAGAACAGGTTGATCTTCCTTTTCCAGTAGAAAAAGCAAGTGAACTTTTGCATTGGTGTTTGTCTACAGGTTTAAAAGTAAGCGAAGTGGTACTAGAAAACGAAGCAGCTTGGCGACCAGAATCTGAAACCAAAAAAGGTATTTTACAACACTTCCAAGTCATTAAGGAATGTATTTATCGCGGTTGTCACACTGGTGGTTTTTTACCTGGCGGATTAAATGTTGCTCGTAGAGCTTCGGCCTTAAATAAACGATTAATTAACGGGCAAACCTACACAGATTACGATAGTTGGCTAGCGGCAATTAGAAATGGCGGCAATGGTTTTAACTATATTTTAGACTGGGTAAGTTGTTTTGCTTTAGCTGTTAACGAAGAAAATGCTGCTTTTGGCAGAGTGGTTACAGCGCCAACAAATGGTGCAGCTGGCGTTATACCTGCTGTTTTACAATATTTTATTGCTTTTTGCGATGGATATGATGAGGAGAAAATAATTCATTTTATTGCTTGTGCATCTGAGATTGGAAGTATTTTTAAAAAGGGAGCAACAATCTCTGCAGCTATGGGCGGTTGTCAGGCAGAAATTGGAGTATCATCTGCTATGGCTGCTGCTGCATTAACAGAATGCTTGGGTGGTTCGCAACGACAAGTTTTAATGGCTGCTGAAATAGCAATGGAACATCATTTAGGTTTAACCTGCGATCCGATTGGTGGTTTAGTGCAAATTCCGTGTATAGAACGTAATACAATGGGTGCCATCAAGGCGATAACTGCAAGTCAGTTGGCGTTACAAAGTAATCCTGATAAGGCAAAAGTAAGTTTAGATGCGGTAGTGAATACCATGTGGGAAACTGCCTTAGATATGAATTCTAAGTACAAAGAAACTTCTGATGGCGGTTTAGCAACGAATATTCCATTGAGTTTGCCAGAATGTTAACCAAAAGCAATGATTAAATTCGGAATAAGCGTTTTACTTGCTCAACGTCCCAATTGGCGGAAACAAAAAATTGCACTTGTTACCAATAATGCTGCTACAACTGAAAATGGTATTTCATCGCATTTAGCTTTGATAAATGCGGGTTTTAATATTGTTAAACTATTCTCTCCGGAGCATGGTTTTACCACTAGAGGTGCCGATGGAGAGAAAATGCCCAATGGTTTTGATGATTCAACTAAATTACCTATTATCAGTTTATACAGCGAAAAATTAAAACCAAATGCTACTGATCTTGAAGATGTAGACCTTGTTCTATTTGATATTCCAGATATTGGCGCCAGATTTTATACTTATTTGTGGACTTTAACCTACTTAGTTGAAGCTTGCAAAGAATACAATAAGCCACTTGTCATTTTAGACAGACCCAATCCTATTAGCTTAGATTTAGCTAAAATTGAAGGCCCAATGTTAGATGAACTAAATTGTTCATCATTTATTGGCCGGTGGAACATCCCTTTACGCCACAGTTGTACTTTGGGTGAATTAGCGTTGTACTTTAATGATATAAAAAATATTAATGCTGCAGTTACAGTTGTTAAGTGTGAGCAATTAAGCAGAAGTGACTTTTTCCCCAACTGGGGGATAAATTTTACACCTACATCTCCAGCCATTAACAGCTTTAATGCCGCAATTTTATATCCCGGACTAGGAATGCTCGAAGCTACAAATCTAACCGAAGGAAGAGGAACAAATCTGTCATTTCAAATGGTTGCTGCACCCTGGTTAATACATACCTGCCATATACAAAAAAAGCTACAAACAATTTTACAGATAGAAGCCATTAGCACCATTCCTAAAGAAGCAAAATATGCTGGTGAAACCTGTAATGGACTCTATATTTCTCCAAAAAATTATAGTGAATTTAATGCTGTTAAAACCGGTCTATTACTAATTAAGCTCATTAAAGATAGCTATCCTTTACATTTTAAATGGCAACCCTACTTAACTAATGTTAATCCTGATGGAACCAAACACCTTGATAAACTTTTGGGCATTGCAAATAGTGAAGATTTATTTGAGCTACACTTATCAACTTTTGAAAGTACTATAAATAATTTGTGTACTGTATATGAATTTCGAGAAAAAATTAAGCCTTACTTACTTTACGAATAAAACTAGATTTGTTGTTTTGCCTTGATTGCTAAATATCTATTTACCACATTAACAGTTAATTTTTGAGGTGGAGTTAGCAAACTTAAAATACCATGTTTGGCTAATTCCTTAACCATTAATTTCTTTTCGAAAGCAAATTTCTCTGCAATAGTTTTAATGTAAATACCTTCTATATCTTGTGCAGGTTCTTCACTTAAAGATTTTAATGTGGTATTCTCAAAAAACACCACCAATAACAAATGAAATTTAGCAATGCGCTTTAAAAAGGGCAATTGCCTTTCTAATGCCGACATGCTTTCGAAATTGGTAAAGAACACCACCAAACTTCGCTGTTTCAAAACTGCTCTAACACTGATATATAAAGCTTCCATATCCGTTTCTAGATAACGAGTTTTCTCTTTATACAGCACCTCCATAATTTTGTTGAGCTGCGTTGGTCGACGATCGGCTGGCACTAAACTTCCTGTTTTTTCAGCAATGGTAATCAGTCCTGCTTTATCTTGTTTTACTAAAGCTACGCTACTTAAAATCAAGCTGGCGTTAATGGCATAATCGAGTAAACTTAAACCTTCGAAAGGCATTTTCATTGCTCTTGATTTATCAATTACACAATAAATATGTTGTGCTTTTTCATCGGTAAAAGAGTTGACCATTAAATCGCCTTTACGGGCTGTTGCCTTCCAGTTTACTGTTCTATAATCATCGCCAGCAACATAACTTTTAACCTGATCAAATTCCATACTATGACCAATTCGCCTCATCTTCTTTATGCCGATATCAGTTAAACGATTTGAAACAGCCATTAATTCGTATTGCCTCAACTTTAAAAACGAGGGATAAACAGGCACAATCTTATCAGCTCCAATATTAAATCGGCGGCTTATTAATGCCAAAGGCGATTGCACATATAATCGTGTCAATCCAAAATGATATTCACCACGTTTAGTGGGTCGCAAAGTATAGGTGATTATTTTTTGCTCTCGCGATGATAAATTAGCCGTAAACCATAAATCACGTTTTTGGAATTGAAATGGAATTTCATCGATAATTCCTACACTAATTTGAAAAGGATAAAAGTTTTCGAGGTAAATTTTAAGTTCGTTATCATCTCCATTACTTAATCGTTCAGGCACATCTCTTCGAAGGAAAACACCTCTTTCATTTCTGAACAATAAAAAAATATCCAGTACAACTAGAATCATTAATACACCAAAAAGGATGTAAGGTAAATCTCCCAAAAATGGGATGAAGAAGGAAAATAAAAACAGAGTTACGCATACGCCAAGAGCGATGAATAATCGTTTACTTAAAAATAGGTCTGTGTAATATTTTCTGAACAGGTTCTTCATTTACTATCTCGGCACTTCTATCTTTTTAATAATTTGCGCAACCACATCAGCAGTAGTTAACCCTTCCATTTCCTTTTCTGGGCTGAGCATAATGCGATGTGCTAACACTGGTGCAGCTACTTTTACAATATCATCTGGCGTTACAAAATCACGACCAGCCATTGCAGCAATAGCTTTTGCTCCATTTACCATAGCTAAAGATGCTCTTGGTGATGCGCCTAAATACACTGATTTACTATGGCGGGTTTCATGCGTAATTTGCGCAACGTAGGCTAATAACTTAGGTTCAACAAACAACGATTTGATAGTTGCTCTTAACGCTATAATTTGTTCAACAGATAAAACAGATTTAATTTCTTTTAATTGATCTTCTGTTCTTTGTTGATGTTGGCTAGTTAATATTTCTATTTCTTCTGCTAACGAAGGATATTTAACTTCGATCTTAAATAAGAAACGGTCTAATTGTGCTTCTGGCAAGCGATATGTTCCTTCTTGTTCTATTGGATTTTGAGTTGCCAAAACCATAAAAGGTTCCTCCAATTTATAAGTGTTTCCGTCCACTGTGATTTGGCGTTCTTCCATCGCTTCGAATAACGCAGATTGGGTTTTTGCAGGCGCACGATTAATTTCATCTACCAAAATGATATTGCCGAAAATAGGCCCTTGTCTAAATTGAAATTCTGCTGTTTTTGGACTAAATACTGCTGTTCCTAGTACATCAGATGGCATTAAATCTGGTGTGAATTGTATTCTAGAAAATGTTGCCGAAATACACTTGGCTACCAATTTAGCGCTTAAGGTTTTTGCTACACCAGGCACACCCTCCAATAAAAGATGCCCATCTGCCAATAAACCCGCAATTAAAAGATCTATCGTATCTTTTTGACCAATAATTACCTGGCCTAAAGATTGCCTAATTTGATCTACTGCAGCACTTAATTGGCTTAAATCGGTTCGTTGATTAAACATTTCCTGTTCCATATTTATTGGTCTTGTTTATAAAATTGTTCAATTAATTTATTTAGATGGATTAGCTGTTGGTCTTTCACCATTTGCCCCGCTTTAAGATATGTTATTTCTTCTAAAAGCTCATCGATTATATCTGCCGATACACTGGAAATTTTAATCAGCGACGCTTTAAATTCTTGATCTAAATCCAAAGTCTTTAGACGGTATTTAGTGCGGATGTATTCTAACAAATAGCTTACTTTTTTCTCTGCAATATCTCTATTATTACGCTGCTGATAATACACTCGCCCAACTACTTCAGCAAATTCTACAGATGTATTTTTTAATCTTTCTATTACTGGAATTATTCGCTGTCTTCGTTTAATTTCAAATAAAATGAACACCACTAAACTAAGCAGCGCAATGTAATAAGCCCATCTTAATTCATCGTATTTAAAAAGTACTCTTAAAACAGATCCATCCTGTTTATCAGGTCGGGTAAAATGCTCATCCCAAATTAAAGTTTCGGCCTTCGGCAAATAAGAAAGTGCTTTAGCTGCATAATCCAAACCATCTTCTCTTAGCAAACTATAATTGGTTAATAATTGTGGATTTGGCAGAATAAATAAAGAGCCTTTACCAAATTTATATTGAATGAAATTTGCAAATTCATCTTGCTTTTTGCCTAAAACAATAGCTTTTACTGTATCTGCTTTTGAAAAATATTGGCCGCTTATTCCTTTATCAAAATAATAATCCAAATCTCTTTTTAAGGAGGAATTAACAAAGTTGATAGGATATTTACGTTTGTTTTGAAAGTTGAAATCGGATGTAATTTGCAGTTTTAAGCTGTCTAATAAAATACCTTGAATTTGGAAAGCAGCAATAAAAATATTGTTTCCATTTTGCATATACTTTACCATTTCTCGGTAATCGAGTTTATCTACTTTTAAGTTTGAAGCTATAATAAAATAATTTGATTTTCCTTTTGGACTTTCCTTTAGGTTATTATAAACGGCAGATTGAACTGTTTTTATGGTAGTATTTGGTAAAATATCGTTAATTCTTTGGCGTAAAATGTAAGTTCCAAATGGAATTTTATCCTCAGAAAGATAAGTGGGTGCCCAATTAGTTGGTTTTGGCTTAAAATATTGTGCTACCAAATAACCCACTATTAAAATGCTACCAATTATCAAATATCTTCTCAATCCGCTGTTCATATCATTTTTTGATCAAACTGTAAAAAGGATTGATTAATTGGCTCGAAACTGTGTTTATCTATAAAAAATTCGCCGTACCAGATGTATTCGAATTGGTTAGTGAGTGTATTAAATTCTTGCTTGTAGTTTTCATTTTCAAGCTCTAAAACATAAGCCTGATTTGTTTTTTCCGGCTGCCAATTGATGAGTTGTTTATCGCTCAATTGTTTTAATGTTTTTAAATATAAAAGTCGTACCGCAAGGCGATAATTTCCATTTTGTAATGCAAAATCAATTTGCTCATCAAAATCAATTTCATGGATATTTTCTAAACTTTCTTCAAATGGCACAGCAACTGTTTTAGATTTTCCCGCTAGGAATTTATAATCTATGCCTATTAATTTAATAACCACAAACACAACAATAGCAATTACAACGGCTATTAAAATGTATTTTATAATGCTACCAGTAATCCCTCCACTAAAAACTTTATTAATTAAGCGCCAAACCCATCTCCAAAAACGATCCCATAAGCTTAAACTTTGTGGCGCAACATCATCGTAAATAAATTCTTTTTGTTGACTATATTTTTTAATAGCTATTTCATCAAATTTTCGGAGATCTATTGCACTACTATCTGATTTTAAAACAATACCTTTTTTAACTACAGGCTTAGCAACTGGTGTTTGTACAGCTGTTGCTTGTCCAGTACCTGTCCAGATAAAAAAGATAAAGAAAACCAGCAGTAAGCGCATTTAATATTCTTCTGGAGTTTCGGCTTGATTTGAATTTTGACCCAATCCATCAATTCTATTTAATAAACCGAGGCTTTCTTTTCTTTCTACCAAATTATAATAAATTAGGGTTGAACAAACGATTGGAATAACCATAAATATATAGGCTATCTGTTGCGATATTGAAGAAATAAAAACATAAGTTCTTGTAATCGGTTGCTCCGCATGTGTAAATGCACCTACCATTGCAACAATTATGGCAGGTAATTGAACAATCATACTGCAAGCGTAAAATATAACATAGATAACCAATAAAGTTGCCGCAGTAATCCACCATTCGTCTTTTAATAATTTGAATGAGCGCTCAAAAGCGTGGGAGAAGTTTCCGTTCTCTAAAATCATAACTGCATAAAATAATGTTACCGCAGGAAAAACGTAAATACCAGGAAGTAGACAACATGCAAAACAAAGCATTAAAAAGATTGTCATTAAGAGACCACTACCCAACATTCTAAAATAGTAATATTTAAAATAAGCCCATACTTCTGCAACGGTTGGTGGTAAATTTCCTTTTTCTACATAGAGTGCGATGAAACTTAAAACGGATACATACATGGAGGTGTAACTTAAAATCAAGAAAATAATCATCAACACATAACTAAATCCCATGCTATATATTTTTGCGAAAGGACCACTACCAGTATAACCCCCACTTTCGGTTAGATCTACTACTTGTAATTGAGCCATTATTGAACTTAACATCCCTCCTAAAATAAAAATACCTGTTAGCGAGAAGAACGCTGCCATTAACGGCTTAAAATTTTGTTTAATAAAGACAAAAGTATCTCCTATAATATCTCCAAATTCTCTTATTTTTTTAAATTCTATTTTATCTTTCATCATTATTAGTTTGAGTGCGTTTATATAATTGTATTGGATAAATGATTACATACCAAATCATAAAAATTAAGGAACCTGCTAAAATACTAATGCTTAGCCAAATTGGCATTTCGGTGTGGCGAGTAATAAAGCTTTCGAAAAATGCCGCCATTAAAATGATGGGGATAATGCCTAAAGCTATTTTTGTGGCATCTTTAGCACTGTTTTTAAAAGCAACTAAACGTGTATGTGTTTTTGGAAAAAGTAGGCCATGACCTAGAACTAATCCAGCGCCGCCAGCAATAATAATTGCTAATATTTCTAAAGTTCCATGAATCCAAATCACTAAAATAGATTGTATACCTAGGCCTTTGCTAAAAAAATAATATTCAAATGCACCAAGCATTATTCCATTTTTTAATAGAAAAAATACTGGCCCAATAGAAAAAAGTACGCCGCTTACAAACATCACTAACGAAACCCAAACGTTATTTGCAGCAATTTGAAAGAACATTTGAAGTTCTCCTGTTTTCTTATAAACGCCAAACGGATCTCCCTTTGCAATGTTTTCATTTGTCATGTTCACATAACTTTCGCCCATAATTAAACGAACAAAACGATCATCGTACTTTGCAGATAATGCCCCAATACTAGCGGCGATAATGAAAAAAATAAACGAGTAAATTATTTGCTTACGATATTGATAAAACAATAGAGGCAATTCGTATTTCCAGTAGCGAACAAAACGACCTTTTTCTTCTTTTTTATTTTTATAAATAGCTTGGTGTAAAACGGATGCAATGCCATTCAAATATGCGGTAGTTTGAGATTTTGGGTAGAAAGTTTTTGAGTAAGCTAAATCGTTTGTAATATCTATGAAACGATGGGCTAATTCATCGGGGTTATCTGTTTGTAAAACTTCGTAGCTCTTCCATTTATCAGAATTCTGCTTCACAAACAGCGCCTCTCTCATAAAATTAATTTCCCCGGTTAAATTTCTGTTAAAATAAAACAAAATTTCAATTAGTCAATAAAAAATAAAAATCCCTATTATATTTGAGACCATGGAAACCGTTAAAGTAAATACTAGTCAACATATTGATATTGATTATCCCGTTGCGGGTTTAGGCGAACGGGTTGCTGGTTGGTTAATTGATATCGGTTTATTTATCGCTGTCTTTTTTGTTTTTCTGATTGTGTTTTCCATGACAGGCCTTTCAGGTTCTGGCTTATTTGACACCATAATGCTTATTATTTATGGTGCTGGTTACGTATTTTATGATTTGCTTTGTGAGGTTTTTATGAATGGACAGAGCATAGGAAAAAGAATATTAAAAATTAAAGTCATCAGCTTGAATGGTGCACAAGCAAGTCTTGGTCAATATTTTATACGATGGGTTTTTAGAATTGTCGATTTCCCTTTAACAGCTTGGGTAGGCGGATTAATTTGTGTAGCCGTTACAGATAACAAGCAGCGCATTGGTGATATTGTTGCAGGCACTACGTTAATTAAAACAGTTCCGCGTACACAATTTCAACACATTGCTTTTCATCCCGTTGCCGAAGAATATAATCCAGTTTTTGCTAGTGCAAATCAGATGACCGATCGAGATATAGAACTCATTCACGAAGTTTTAAATACTTATTACAAAACCCGAAATCACGATTTAATTTATCACATGGCAGCTAGAGTTTCTAATCATTTGGGTATTGTAGTACCTAGTGGGATGAATGAACTTGAGTTTTTAAAAACGTTAATAATGGATTATAATCAGCTTACTTCTAGAGCAGTTTAGTTATTTAAACGTAGCTGCAACTGAATTCGAAACTTTTACCGCCCATTCGCTGTACATTTTACCAGAAGGATGTAAACCATCACTAGCTATTAAAGAAGCATCTGTTGCTGCATTTCTAGAACCCGGTGTAATATCAATATAACTTACAGCTATTGCTAAAGTTTCTTCTTTACAAATGGCATTAAACGCATCAATTTCTTCCGCAATAGTAGTGGTATTTCTACCACTTCCTTTTCCAAAAGGAGTTACGCCCCAATCAGGAATTGAAACTACAAAAACATGTTTTTTATCTCCGCCAGCAAAGCCGATAGCAGTTTGCAGCAATTCCTTAAATTCTTTACGATAAGTAGCTTGAGAATTTCCTCGGTACTGGTTGTTCACTCCTATAAGCAAGGTAACCACATCATAAGTTTCAGTAATTTTTTCCGCTTTGATAGCAGCTTGCAGTTCATCCGTTGTCCAACCAGTTTTCGCTATAATTTTTGGGGCAGAAAACTTCAATCCTTGATCATTTAACATCGAGCTTACCTGATATGGGAAGCTTTCTTTTTGAGGAACAGCCTCCCCAATGGTATAAGAATCGCCTAGAGCGAGATAAGTTAAGGATGATTTATTTGTGGTAATTGGAGTTTGTATCATTGCCTTTTCTACATTTTTATTACAGGCCAATAATAAACATAAAGACAGAAAACCAAGGCTAAATTTCATCTTTTAATTTACGTAATTTTTTAGGCTGAAGATTTAAATTAGTTAAATTAACTCCATTTTAAATAATTGAGCAATATGGTTTTTTAGTTTTTCCTTTACGTCTTCTATATTTAATTTTCTGCCCAGTTCTCTTTCTAAAGAGGTCACATCTTTATCATCTATCCCACACGGAACAATGTTTTTAAAATAATCTAAATCGGTATTTACATTAAATGCGAAGCCATGCATGGTTACCCATCTACTACAACGCACTCCTAAAGCGCAAATTTTTCGGGCCTTTTCGTTATCTGCATCTAGCCAAACACCTGTATAACCTGGATAACGACCAGCGGTAATTCCGTAATCTGCAAGCGTTAAAATCACTGCTTCTTCGAGTGTTCTGAGGTATAAATGGATATCCGTAAAAAAATTATCTAAATCTAAAATTGGATAACCCACAATTTGACCAGGACCGTGATAAGTAATATCGCCCCCGCGATTAATTTTATAATAAGTAGCTTGTTTATTCTTCAAGCCATCTTCATCCAATAATAAATTTTCTGGATGCCCGCTTTTACCTAAAGTGTATACATGTGGGTGTTCGCAAAAAACAAGATGATTCGGTGTTTCAAGTGTAAGATTTTTCCCAAGGGGATGCCCTTGGCACAGTTCTCTGTTTTTCCCTTTTAAAGCAACAGTTTCATCAAATATTTCTTCCTGCTTTGTCCAAGCATTTTGATAATCAGTTAAACCCCAATCTATAAACTTAACTTTCTTGTTCATTTTAGTTTAAAATTAAGCAACAACATAGCCTAACATATAGCCATCTTTAGTTTTAAAGTAGTTTACAGTTAGTTCCGTTGTTCCTGTCGGCAATTCTACAAGAGCTTGTAAAGAACCTTCGTCTTTCAGTTTAAATGGTTTAATGTGTATGTGTTGTTTAAACTCTAACCCTTTTTTGCCATGCCATTTATAAATTGCTTCCTTAGCACACCAAGCCACATATAAGCCGTTAGTATTATCCCCAATTTGTTTTTGAGCAAGCTCAACATCGGATAAAAATTTATGCTTTATGCTTTTGATTTTCATTTTAATCAATTCGATATCAACACCAACTTGTTTTTCTTTACTAATGATAACCGCAGCATAATCATACGAATGACTTAAAGAAATATAAGCTTCAGAATTAACTAGGTAAGGTTTGCCATGATCATCCATTCGGCAATCTATATAATCTGCGGTGTTTAACATAGTTCGCAGCAATAAACGGGTACTTAGCCAATGCAACGCTCTTTTCCCATTACTTAAAGAAGCGATAACATCTAGCTCATGTTGTTTAAGTTGTAAACCAGAGAGTAACTGTTCTTCCGTTTCCTCAATTTTCCATACGGCAAGTATGGTTTGATCATCAATTTTTTTATTAAAAACTATTGGCATCTCTTATTTAGAAAATCAATGCAAAAGTATCTTAAATTAATCATAATTTAGTCCAAAATACTTCATAAAATGATACTCTCAGATAAACGCATACTCGAAGAAATAGATAAAGGTACCATCATCATAGAACCTTTTAATTTAAATTGTCTCGGCACCAATTCTTACGATGTGCATTTGGGTAAATATCTTGCCACCTATAAAGATCGTGTTTTAGATGCCAAAGCACACAATAAAATAGATCATTTCGAAATACCAAAAGAAGGTTTTGTATTACAACCTGGCACTTTATACTTAGGTGTAACTTTAGAATATACAGAAACTCATGCACATGTTCCATTTTTAGAAGGTAAAAGTAGTACAGGTCGTTTGGGTATAGACATACATGCTACAGCCGGCAAGGGTGATGTTGGTTTTTGTAACACTTGGACCTTAGAAATTTCTTGCGCACAACCTGTTCGTATTTACGCAGGCATGCCAATTGGTCAACTTATTTATTTTTTGGTTGATGGTAGTATAGAAAATATGTATAACACTAAAAACGATGCTAAATACAATAATAAAACCACCAAACCTGTAGAAAGCATGATGTGGAAAAACACATTTTAGTTAATCAACTAACTTTTTAATTACAATATTTCAATTAAGCCTTAGGTTTTTGTAACTTAAGGCTTTATTATTTTCACACAATGAAACGAAAACTTCTAATCCTATCCATTGCGCTCCTCTCTGTGTTCAGTTTTTCTGCCTTTATAACTGATGATGATCCATTTACCGAATTACTCAAAAAGCTTGAAGAATTTACTAAGAAGTATCCACAAGAAAAAGTTTATCTCCATTTGGATAAACCTTATTATGCCGTAGGCGATAACATTTGGTTTAAAGCGTATGTGGTCGATAGCCGAACTTCCGAACCCTCAACACTAAGCAAAATCTTATATGTAGAATTAATTAATGAAAAGGATTCCGTTAAAAGACAAATCAAATTGCCAATGCAAAGCGGAATTACGTGGGGAGATTTTAAGCTGACCGATTCTTTAAACGAAGGAAATTACAGAATTAGAGCGTACACACAGTGGATGAGAAATGCTGGACCAGAATTCTTTTTTGATAAAACAATAAAAATTGGGAATTCTTGGGCGAATAAAGTTTTCACCAAAACTAACAATCAATATAGTACCGAAAATAATGCAGAAAAAGTAAATAGTACTATTCAATTTACAGATAAAAATGGCAAGCCATATTCAAATAACTTAGTCAGTTATGAGGTGCAATTAAATTCGAGAAACATTACTAAAGGCAAAGCAACTACGAATGAAAATGGTGAAATTAATGTTGAAATCCTTAATAATCAACCTAATGTATACAAATCGGGTAAAATTACTGCAACAATTACAATGACTGATAAACAAACCGTTGTTAAAGTTATACCCGTAAAAACTACATCTGCCGAAGTTGATGTTCAGTTTTTCCCAGAAGGTGGAAATTTAGTAGAAGGGTTACCAAGCAAAGTTGCCATCAAAGCAATTAATGCAAATGGTTTAGGAGAAAATATAAGCGGCAGAATTTTAGATAATGAAGGTAGCGAAGTATTAAAGTTTGAGACTGCTTATTTAGGTATGGGAACTTTTATTTTAAATCCGCTGCAAGGAAAAACCTATACTGCAAAAGTTAAACTTACCAATGGCTCTGAAAAAACTATTACCTTACCTAAGCCACAAGCCAGTGGTTATGTACTTTCTGTGAATAATGCGGACAGTGCCAAAATGAGCATCAAGGTGTTATTAACTGCCGATATAATGAATAAAGGAGAGCTTAAATTAGTTGGGCAACATAATGGCAATGTGTATTTTGTAACTAAACTCTCAACAGAAAAACAGTTAATTTCAATTGGTGTTCCTAAATCCGAATTTCCATCAGGCATTATTCAACTCACTCTTTTTTCTGCTGATAATTTGCCAATTGCAGAACGTTTAGCCTTTATAAATAATAGTAACGATAAAATCGACATAAACGTTCAGAATTTAAAACCAAATTATGCCAAAAGAGGCAATGTAGATTTAACACTGACCACAACCAATAATGCAAAACCAATACAGGGAAGTTTTTCCGTAGCCATCACAAATACAGCCGCAGTTGCGCCAGATCTAGAAAACGAGAGCAACATTTTAACAAGTCTTTTGTTGACATCAGATTTAACTGGTTATGTAGAAAAACCAAATCACTATTTCTTAAATAATGATTTAAAAACCCGCATCGAATTAGACAATCTACTACTTACACAGGGGTGGAGAAAAATAAACTGGAAAAACATCATCAACAACCAGTTCCCAGCTATTACCTATCAGCCAGAAAAAAATCTAAAAATAAGTGGCACAATTACCAAAGGTGGCAAACCGGTAGCTAAAGGAAAAGTTTCGTTGTTCTCTAATTCTAATGGCTTTTTTGCTGTTGATACCTTAAGTGATGCCAATGGGCATTTCAACTTTGATCAAATTGATTTTACTGAGAATATCAAATTTGTGGTGCAAGCACGCACAGACAAAAACAATAAAAACGTACAAATAGACTTAGATATGGTGCCTGGGCAAATAGTTACTGCAAATAAAAACACAGGCGATGTTGAAGTGAATGTGAACGAAACCTTAATGCCTTATTTAACCCAAAGCACTAAGTATTTTGATGAACAAACTAAAAGAGGGTTACTCGATAGAACGATTACGCTAAAAACAGTTAACATTGTAGAAAAGAAAAACCCCACTCCTAATTCATCGAATTTAAATGGCGCTGGCCGAGCAGATTTTGTGGCCACAGCCAAAGATTTAGAAACTGCTTTCTCACTCTCCATGTATTTACAAGGTCGAGTTGCAGGCATAACCATTCGTGATGGCAAAGCTTATTCCATGCGTGCGAATGGAGGCGCAATGAGCATAGTTTTAGATGGAATGAACATGGGCAGCGAATTCCATTTGGATGAAATTGTTGTGCAAGATATAGAAAGTGTTGAAGTGTTAAAAAGCATAGCTAATACTGCAATTTATGGTAGCGGTGGTTCTAGTGGTGTTATCATAATTACCACAAAAAGGGGTGCAGGTACAGAAAGTAATTACAATAGATACGCCCCAGGAATAGTTACCTATGCGCCAAAAGGATATTTTCAAATCA
The DNA here is from genome assembly GCF_041662865.1 of Pedobacter sp. Lineage (GTDB taxonomy): Bacteria > Bacteroidota > Bacteroidia > Sphingobacteriales > Sphingobacteriaceae > Pedobacter. The sequence continues at coordinate 21,552 of NZ_JBAZRL010000001.1, read as the reverse complement.
GACAATTCTATTCACCAAAATACGATGCAACTCCAGATCCTAAACCAGATTTAAGGACAACTGTGTATTGGAACCCACATTTAGTATCTGATCCAACAGGAAAAGCAGTGCTCAATTATTTTAATACAGACCAAGCCGGAACCTACAGAATTGTAATAGAAGGCATAGATGTAGATGGCAACCTTGCCAGAAAAGTCGTTACTTACCAAGTAAATTAATTATGAAAAAAAGACTAATTGTTTGTTTTATTGGCCTACTATCTCTCTTTAGTTTCTCTGCATTTATTGTAGATGAAGATCCATTTGCAGAGTTGCTAAAAAAACTAGAAGAGTTCACAAAGAAACTTCCACAAGAAAAAATTTATCTCCATTTGGATAAACCTTATTACGCCATTGGCGATGACATTTGGTTTAAAGCTTATGTAATAGATAGTAAAACATCACAACCCACAACAATTAGTAACATACTCTATGTAGAATTAATTAACGATAGAGATTCTATTACCAAACAAATCAAACTACCAATGCAAAGTGGCATTACTTGGGGCGATTTTAAACTTTCTGATTCCTTAAGAGAGGGCAACTATCGCATTAGAGCTTACACGCAGTGGATGCGAAATGCTGGACCAGCATTCTTTTTCGATAAAACAATAAAAATTGGTAACGGCTGGACAAACAAGGTTTTTACCAAAACAGATTATCAATATAGTACAGAAAATAATGAAGAACGACTTAAAACTACCATTCAATTTGTAAGCGCTTCAGCTACACCTTTTAGCAATGCAGAAGTAATCTATCAGATTGTACTAGGTTCAAAAAAAACTTCAATAGCTAAAACGGTAACCAATGCAAATGGAGAAATAAATATCAATATAATTAACACTGCAGCAAATTCTTTCAAATCAGGCAAAATAATTGCCACCATTACATTACCAGATGGCAGTAAAGTGGTTAAAAGTATTCCAATTAAATCGACCTCTAGTTCTGTTGATGTACAATTTTTTCCAGAGGGAGGAAATCTAATTGAAGGGTTACCTTGCAAAGTTGCAATTAAAGCAACCAACTCCAATGGCTTAGGCGAAAACGTAAGTGGAGCAGTTATCGATAATGAAGGTGTAGAAGTACTCACTTTCGAAACCAACTATTTAGGAATGAGTTCCTTTTCTTTAAACCCTATGTCAGGAAAAACTTATACAGCAAAAATAAAATTTGTCAACGGTAAAGAAAATAATTTCACATTACCTAAAGCAGAAACCAGTGGATATGTACTTTCAGTTAACAACTTAGATTCTGCTAAAATGAGTATTAAGGTAATGCTAACCCCAGATCTACTCAATAAAGGCGAACTCAATCTTGTAGCTCAACACAATGGAAATGTACTTTTTTCAGGCAAAGTACCAACTGCAAAACAAATCGCATCTGTAGTAGTACCAAAAATCAATTTCCCTTCAGGCATTGTACAAATTACACTTTTTAATCCTCAGAATATGCCTGTTAGTGAGCGTTTAACATTCGTAAACAATGTAAACGACAAAATTAATTTAGATTTTGAAAATCTAAAACCAACTTATAGCAAAAAAGCTGTAGTGGATTTATCAATTACTGCCACAAATAACGAAAAACCTGTACAAGGAAGCTTTTCAGTTGCCATAACCAATACAAATGTGGTAGACCCCGATCCAGAAAACGAGAGTAATATCCTAACAAGTTTGCTACTTACCTCAGATCTAGTCGGTTATGTAGAAAAGCCAAATCATTACTTCCTAAAAAATGATATTACAACAAAAATAGAATTAGATCAGTTATTGCTCACTCAAGGTTGGAGAAAAATTAATTGGGATACTATTAGTAGTTCGCAACTCCCTACAATTAATTATCCAGCAGAAAAAAACATGAAAATTAGTGGTCTTGTTACCAATAATGGCAAACCAGTTGTTAAGGGAAAAGTTTCTTTACTTTCCTCATCAAAAGGAATTTTTGCGACAGATACAGAAACAGATGCCAACGGTCGATTCATTTTTGATCAAATCGCATTTAACGACAGTACAAAATTCGCTATAAAAGCAGTTACAAATACCGATCACAAAGGCGTAAAAATTATAATGGACGATATTCCAGCTCAACTTATTACCATAAACAAAAATACTGCAGACGTAGAAATCAATGTAAACAACGCCATAAAAGATTATTTAAAGCAAAGTGCAGCTTACTTTAACGAACAAGAAAGCAAAGGATTTTTAACTCGAGTAAACCAACTTAAAGCAGTAGAAATTGTAGCAAAAGCCAATAAGGCAGCGCCATCTTCATCAAACCTAAATGGCCCAGGCATGGCAGATGCGGTATTTAGCGCAGATGAATTGAAAAACTCTACTTCATTATCCCATTTTCTCTCAGGTAGATTAGTAGGGATGAGGGTCGAAAATGGTTATGTTAGATCTACTAGAACCGATGGCGTAACAACTGTAATTGTTGATGGTGTAACGTATATTGATGGGCAAGGAGGCGATGCACTCGCCGCAACCCCTGTTTCACTAGATGACCTAAACATTTTAGATATTGAAAGCATTGAAATATTAAAAAACGTTGCCAACACAACAATATATGGACATGCTGGCCAAAATGGAGTAATTGTTATTACTACTAAAACAGGAAAAGGAAGAACCACCTTCAATACTCGGGCGCCAGGCATGCTTACTTATACGCCAAAAGGTTTCTATTCAGTTCGACAATTCTATTCGCCTAAATACGACGTAAAACAAGATGACAAACCAGATTTTAGACCAACCGTTTATTGGAACCCTAATTTAGTATCAGATGCAAATGGTAAAGCGAAGCTAAACTATTTTAATACAGATCAACTAGGAAATTATAGAATTGTAATAGAAGGTATAGACGCCGACGGCAATTTGGCTAGAAAGGTCTATACTTACGAAGTAAAATAACTAACCCCATGAAAACAATAGAAGTTACCATAAAAGATCGTTTAGCAATTATTAGCCTGCACAGGCCAAAATCAAATTCGTTAAACCGGGAAATGGTTATTGAATTAACGGACATGCTAAACAACATAGAATCAGATTCAAATATTGGTGGCGCAATAATCACCGGTAAAGAACACTTCTTTTCTGCAGGTTTAGATTTAATAGAACTGTACAATTATAACGAAGAAGAAGCTAAAAGTTTTTGGCACCTATTTTTAAACTTCGTTGCCAAAATTACTTCCTTTAAGAAACCCTTAATAGCGGCAATAAATGGGCATAGTCCAGCTGGAGGGTGTGTAATTGCCCTAGCTTGTGATGCACGTGTAATGGCTGAAGGAAAATATATTATAGGTTTAAATGAGGTTCCTGTTGGGATTATTGTACCAAATAGCATTTTTAGTTTATACTCATTTTGGTTAGGCAAAGCTGATGCAACACGAAGCTTATTAGAAGGGAAACTTTTTAATCCAGAGGAAGCCTTAGCCATCGGTTTAGTAGATGAATTGGTAAAACCAGAAAGTATTTTAACTGCGGCAGAACGTAGAGCAAGAAAATACATGGCTTACGAAAGAAATACGTGGTCGCAAAGCAAATTGAATATCCGAAAAGAATTAATAGAAAGCACAAGCGCCGATCAAAGTGCAGACTTAGAAGTTATGCTAAAACAATGGTGGTCGCCAAGTACCAGAGCAATCTTAAAAACAATTATCGATAGCCTACAAAAGAAAGTTGATAGACCATAGTTAATAGCCTAAATGGGTTGTACATTATACCTATACAATTCAGCTTATGGACTATCGACCAAAAAACTAACCAACCAATAATCCAAAAACCAACTAACAAAATGTATAATCAACCAATGTTAAAAGACGATGCTTTAAAAGGCAAAACTATAGTAGTAACAGGTGGTGGCACAGGATTAGGTCGTGCTATGGGAACCTATTTCTTGAAATTGGGAGCCAATTTGGTAATTACTAGCCGCAAGTTAGAAGTATTGCAAAAAGCTGCTGATGAAATGGCTGCAGAAACAGGCGGGCAAGTTTTAGCGGTGCAATGCGATGTAAGAGATTACGAACAAGTTGAAGCGGTATTAGCTAAAACCCTCGAAAAATTTGGCAAGGTAGATGGTTTATTAAACAATGCAGCAGGTAATTTTATCTCACCAACAGAACGCTTATCAGCCAATGCTTTCTCCAGCATTATTGATATTGTTTTAAAAGGAACCGTAAACTGCACCCTAGCCTTTGGCAAACATTGGATTGCAGCAAAACAACCTGCTAGCATTTTAAACATTGTTACCACCTATGCTTTTACCGGCTCGGCTTATGTTGTCCCTTCGGCTTGTGCAAAAGGTGGTGTACTCGCCATGACCAGATCATTAGCGGTAGAATGGGGCAAATATGGTATTCGTACTAATGCTATCGCCCCTGGCCCTTTCCCTACAAAAGGCGCATGGGATAGATTATTACCAGGAGATTTAGCAGAAAAATTCGATTTCAAAAAACGTGTGCCTTTAAAGCGTGTTGGCGAAAACCAAGAACTAGCCAATTTAGCGGCATTCCTAATCAGCGATTTTGCAGGTTATATTAACGGTGAAGTAATTACAATTGATGGTGGGGAATGGCTACAAGGTGCCGGACAGATGAACGGATTAGAAGCTATCCCATCGGAAATGTGGGATATGTTAGAGCAAATGACAAGATCTGCAAAAGGGAGTTAATTTTAAATAGTGCTACTCAAATGAAATCCTTATTTAACACTCAAGAACGAGAGGAGATTATCAAACGCATTCAATCCATTAATGAAAATAGTGAAAGACAATGGGGCAAAATGTTACCATCGCAAATGTTATTGCATGCACAAGCGCCAATTAAAGTTAGCATTGGCGAATTGAAATTACACAGGAACTTAATTTTTATGATCTTAGGCCCAATCATCAAAAAGAAGTTGATGAAAGAAGAACCCTTCGAGAAAAACCTACCAACTCACAAAAGTTTTGTTGTGAACTTTGACCCGAATTTGGAAGCAGAAAAACAAAATCTTATTAATTTGATTAATAAGTTCAATGCTCAAAAAGATAACCTTGCCATAAAACATCCAATTTTTGGTAAAATGAGTACACAACAGTGGGATGTCTTACTGTGGAAACATACCGATCATCACTTACGACAATTTGGAGCTTAAACTTTAAATATTACTTCCGTAGCACCAAAACCAAATTTTTCTTTACGAGCATCCATAAAAGTACGCACCTGCGGATGTTTGCTGATTGTTTTATGAATATGATGTCTTAATGTTCCATTGCCCACACCATGAATAAATACAATTGATGGGAGTTGATGAACAATGGCTGCATCCAGCATTTGCTGAAAATAAGCTAATTGAATATCGATAATTTCAGATTGATTTAAAAACTGATAATCGTCTCTCAACTTTTCGATATGTAAATCTATTTCGGTAGCAGGTTTTAGAACTTTTGGCTTCTCAGTTTCTGCCCTAAAAAAACTTTCCTTTAACTTTTGTGCATCAATTAATTGCACTGGTTCATCTAATTGGATCAGCCATGCGTATTTATTGATTTCTGGAACTTGTTTTTTCGCTCCGCTGAAATCTTTAGCCTTAAACTTCTTTGTTAAATTTAAGGGTGCAACAGGTTTAACATTTGCCGTAGTAAAGTACAATACTTGAAAAATAAATTCTGGCCAAATTTCTAAATCGCCCAAATTTGCACTATAAATTTGTGTACTTGTTTTAGCTTGTACCACACTTGCAAATTCACCTTTATAAATTGCTTTTTTATCGGTTTTTAAACTTAACAAGAGTTGATAAGAAGTATTATTGATCAAGGTGAAATGTGCGACAGCACTAGCTTTAGAATCTTCAGCAACTGCTAGAAAAACCCCAGTCTCTTTAAATTCTTCGTCAACAACTATTACTTTTTTGTCATCGCTTTGCGCTATTGTATTGGCACTATGTCCATGAACATGCGTTAAATTACTAATCGCAACAGGTATTTCAAATCCATCTGTATCTGTTACGCCTAATGTTTGCGCATCGATAACTCGCGTTACATATCCTTCTCTCTTTTCGTCTACAAAACGAACAAAATCACCTAGTTTGAACATAAATTGTTTTATTGTTGTTGTGGGTTATATGTTATGAGTTGCGGGATTGGATGTTTAGTCTAGTTTCCCCGACCTGCAACTCACCACTTGTAACTTGCAACTGATTTACCATCTAATTAAAGCACTTGCCCATGTAAAACCAGATCCAAAAGCAGCTAAACAAACTAAATCGCCATCTTTAATTTTTCCAGCTTCCCAAGCTTCACACAATGCAATTGGTACTGATGCAGCTGTAGTATTACCGTATTTTTGGATATTATTAAATACTTTATCGTCGCTTAAGCCTAACAATTGCTGTACATACTGGCTAATGCGCAAATTCGCTTGATGTGGCACCAATAAATCAATATCCTTTTCAGTTAAATTATTTGCTTTAAGTGCTTCTCTAATCACCTCTGGAAATTTTACGACTGCTTTTTTAAACACCGCAGGGCCATCCATATACGGTAATGCTGCACCACTTTCTAATTGTTCGGTTGTCATAAATAAACCGCCCAGCTCTTGCTCAGGATAACCTGGTTTATCTTTCATCCATTTATTAGCATGCGAACCCGGATAAAACATGGCTAAAATTTCTGCATCTGCCCCATCGCTGTGCAAGTGTGTGCTTAAAATGCCTTGCCCTTCTTTTGTTGCTGGTTGTAAAACTACAGCTCCTGCACCATCACCAAAGATTACCGAAACATTGCGACTACGGGTTTCAAAATCCATTGCAAAAGAATGTTTTTCGCTACCAACAACTAAAATGTTTTTGTACATGCCTGTTTTAATATACTGATCGGCAATAGATAATGCATATAAAAAACCAGAGCATTGATTACGAACATCGAGTGCACCAACTTCTTTCATTTTCATTTCACGTTGTAATAAAACTCCACAACCTGGAAAATAATAATCTGGACTAAGCGTAGCGAAAATAATAAAGTCGACATCTTGAGCGGTAATACCAGCTCGTTCTATTGCAATTTTTGCTGCTTCAACGCCCATCGTTGTCGTAGTTTCTTCTAATCTATCCGCAAAGCGACGTTCTTTTATTCCCGTACGTTCTTGTATCCATTCATCATTGGTATCCATAAAACGGGATAAATCGGTATTGGTATATATATTTTTAGGCACATAATAACCGATGCCGGCGATTTTCGAACTTTGCATAAAATCTGGTTTGAAGAACAAATGTAATTAAATTGATGAATAGTCGATGACCAATAACCTATAGGCTATTCATCATAAACTACTAAAAATTCCTTATTTTTGCATCATGTCAACAGAAACAAAGGAAGAAACATTTACATTAGAGGAGATCCTTACTTCTTTAAAAACCGTTCATCGCCTAATTTTATGGAACGATGATGTAAATACCTTTGAGCATGTAATTTGGTGTATGATGAAATATTTAGATTACACCGAAGCGCAAGGCGAGAAAATTGCTTGGGAAGTGCATAATAAAGGTAAATGTGCGGTATTAGAAGGTTCCTTTACCGAAATGGAAGTTTACCGTAAAATTTTACAACAAGAAGGATTGACTGTTACTGTAGACTAAATTTATTCTAACTGCTTTAATAATTCTACTAATTCTGCTTGAGTAGTTTGCGTTTTATCTTTCGCATACCAGCCATGTAATTGCTCTGCAATTAAACCCATATCATCGCTTTCTTCTTTCCATTGCTTAAGTAATTTTTGCACTACTTGTGGTCTAGGTCCCCATTTTGGTAAAACTGGATTTTTATTTTCATCCAATATTAATACAACAGGAATTGCTCTTCCACCATTAGTGAGATAATTATCCATTAATTCTAGATTTTCATCTCTCAAAACAATTTTCATCTCAAATTTTCGCCTTGATTCCTCAACTATTCTATCAAATACCGGTAAAATTTGAGCTGCATCTCCACACCATCCTTCACTAATCACTAAAAAATTATACTTTCCCTTTATAGTTGAAATTACTTGTGATAAATCTTTACTTAAGACCATTTCCTTTTCAATCCTATTCATTCTGTGATTGTTCATTTTTGTATAATGCAGCATCTCTGGCGAATGATTATCGCCTGTAGTTTTACCATCTTGCATTCGCAAATAAACCACTTCACGGTAATTAGAATAAGTCATACCGTCATTAAAAATAGCGTTGTAATTGAGCATAATATAGCTGTAATAAAATAGTTACTCCTCGTTTTTTAAACCTTCAACCCCGACCTTTGTCTTCCTAATAAGGAAAACGAATTTACTAAAGATTAAGAGGATAATAATAACTTAAAGTTCTATTATTAATAGTTGTTATTTGTATTTTAACTGTAAATATTGTCGCTTTACTAAACTAATTTTATTTAACTATTTTATTATAACTCAATCTTGAAAAGACTGTTCCCCTATTTTTTTGCTGTTACATTCCTGAGTTTATTTTTTTTCGACGCTAAAGCTGCTGAAAATGGTGTTATTAGAGGCAAGGTTATTGAAGAAGTTGGTGCATTACCAATTCCTTATGCAGTAGTTTCTATTTTTGAGATAACCGCGGAACAACCTTTATTAACTATACAAACTGATGAAAATGGTTATTTTAGGTTTAACAATCTTAAAACTGGCACGTACAAAGTAAAAGTTAGCTATGTTGGTTTTGCTAGTCTTTTTGTAAACGAAATTAGTATTACAGATAAAGATTTTGATAAAAATTTAGGCAATCTAAAATTAAGTAGCGAGCAAAGTAATCTGAATGAAGTTGTAATATCAGCTCAAAAACCTTTGGTAGAATTTGGCGCAGATGTAATTACTTACAATGTTGGTTCATCTGTTTTGGCAGAAGGAAGTACTGCTACCGATGTACTTAAAAACGTACCAATGGTACAAGTTGATATCGATGGAAATGCAACAATATCTGGCAAAAGAAGTACACGAGTTTTTATAGATGGAAAACCTTCTGATTACATGACATCAAACATTGCAGATTTGCTAAATGTATTACCTTCTGACGCGATTGAAAAAATCGAAGTAATGACTAATCCACCATCTAAATATTCAGGCGATGGAGAGGGTATTCTTAATATCGTGATGAAAAAAGGATTTAAGGTTGGCTTTAATGGCAATATTGGTGTAACCGCAGGTATACAAGGCAACAAAAACACTAATGCAAACGCATCTTATCGCGGTAAAAATTACAACTTAAATGGTAGCGTCGCCTACCGACAAAATATTGGCACAGGGACAAGCGAAAGTTATCGTACCAACTTTTTCCCAGATACTACATTTTATTACAATCAGTTTAACAAGTACCGTAATGAAAACAATGGTGGTAATTTTCGATTAGGTTTAACTTGGGACATTACACCAAAACAAAATTTACGTCTTTCTACCAATTACAACATCAATAACAGCAATAGTAATTCGGGCAACAACTTTTATTATATAGATGAAGCTTTAGTACCAACGCGTTTGCGCAATCAAGTTAACCTTGGAGATGGAAACAGCAATAACTTTGTGTTTAATGCGGACTATAATTTACAAACAGATACCACTGGTGGTAAACTTACCATGGGCGTTACATTAAACACGAATGCTAACAACGATTTACGTTCGTATAATCGAACCTATGCATTTCCAGTTAATTTAAATCCTAGTTTACAGCAAAACGATAATGAAATTAGTAATCGTGGATTGAATTTTAACTTAGATTATGATAAGCCGGTTTTTAATAAAAGAGATCAGTTAGAATTTGGTATTGCTTACAATTATCGTAAAAATGACAATGATTTATTAGTGCAGAATTTCAATTATCAAACAGAACAATTTATCACCAATAAAAACCTGACGAACAAGTTCTTTTATAATGAAAACATACTTTCTGGTTATGGTTCTTATAATTACCGTAAAAATGGATGGGGCTTAAAAGGAGGTTTAAGAGCAGAATATACGGACGTAAATTTCGATTTATCTACTGGAACAAGCTACCATGTTAATCCTTATTTAAGTTTATTTCCAAACATATCTTTAAATCATTTTTTCAAAAAGCGATATAATTTTGGAGCAACGTATAGTGTGCGTATCAATAGGCCAAGAGAAAATGCACTAAATCCACAAGTAAATAATTCAGATACGTTGAATATTTCTTTCGGTAATCCAGATTTATCGCCAGCGTATACACATCAAATGGATTTTAGCTTCGGTGCATTTGGACAAAAGTGGTCATTTACACCACGCATCTCTTACTCTACTAGTCGTGGTGTTATTGAAAGATATCGTACCGTTAAAAAGAATGGTGTTTCAGAAAGCACGTTCGATAATGTTGGAACAAATAACTCTTTTGCATTGATGTTAATTGGAAATTTTCGACCAACTAACAAAATTTCTGCAAATGGAAACTTTAGTGTGATCCAAAGCAAATACAGTTCAAAATTAAACACTGCTTTAAATAGAGATGGATTAAGTTTAAGAGCGTCGTTAGGTTTTTCGATGCAATTACCTTATAAAACTGCATTCGAATCTAATTTGAATTATGCCAATAATATTAATGCTCAAGGGCGAAACAAAGGGTCTATTAATAGTAGTTTTGGTGCTCGAAAATCATTTTTTAAAAATACATTGAGTGCTCGAATAAGCACCAACGATCCTTTTGGAAGAAAAAACAACAATTCATTTAATCAGGGTACAAATTTTACAGCTCAAAGTTATTCTACCAACAATTCGAGCAACGTTACCTTCAGTTTAAATTATCGTTTTACTAAAGTAAAGGTGAATAAAGTTGTAGTTCCACCACCGCCACCTGCTAAACAATAGTTGGACTTTGCATTCCTATTAAAAGCTCCGTATCTTGCGCCTATGAGTACCGGCAACCCTTGGAAAGTTTTAGAAAGTCAAAAAATTTACGATAATAACTGGATTTCTTTAACAGAACATCAAGTATTAAACCCATCTGGTGGTGCAGGAATTTATGGTGAAGTGAATTTCAAAAACATCGCCATTGGCATTTTACCTTTAGATGCTGATTTAAACACATGGTTAGTCGGACAATATCGTTTTCCGATAAAAGAGTATAGTTGGGAAATTGTAGAAGGCGGCGGAGCATTACATGCAGATCCTATAGAAAGTGCTAAAAGAGAACTCGCTGAAGAAACTGGCCTAATTGCAAAACGCTATACCGAAATACAGCGCATGCATTTATCAAATTCTGTAAGCGACGAACTAGCCATCATTTATTTGGCACAAGATTTACAGTTAGGAGATTCATCTCCAGAAGAAACTGAAGAATTAATTATTCGCAAAATGCCTTTTGAAGAAGCCTATACTATGGTGATGAACGGCAAAATTACGGATAGCATAAGTGTAGCAGCTATCTTAAAAACCAAAATATTAATACAGGAAGGTAAAATTTAAGTCGATATGAAAAAATTACTAGGATATATTTTTACACCCATATTTTACTTTTTCTTTTTTTTTATGCTCTGTATTTTCCATCCTGTACAATGGATTTGCTATCGTTTTTTTGGGTATAAAGCGCATAAAGTTTCTGTAGATATTATGAACTTCTTCTTAACCTACTGCAACTGGTTTTTATTAAACTCCGTTAAATTTACTAATCATCAAAATTTGCCTACAGATAGACCAATTATTTTTGTGGCAAATCATCAAAGCATGTACGATATCCCAGGTTTAATCTGGTATCTACGCAAGTATCAACCTAAATTTATTTCGAAAATCGAATTGACGAAAGGGATTCCTTCTATTTCGTTTAATTTAAAATATGGGGGTGGCGCAAATATCGATCGAAAAGACAGCAAACAAGCTATCTCTGAAATTATAAAATTAGGCCGCAGGATGAAAGAAAATAATTGGTCGACAGTAATATTTGCAGAAGGAACAAGAGCGAAAGATGGGAAGTTAAAAACATTTCAAGTTGGCGGTATTGCTACACTTTTAAAAGTAGCGTCAAATGCTATAGTAGTTCCCGTTGCTATTGAAAATTCATGGAAAATTGTTCGGTTTGGTAAGTTTCCCTTAAGTATTGCAAATCCGATTAAATGGACGGTTTTAAAACCAATAGATCAAACTGATAAAAATGCAGAAGAAATAACTTTCGCTGCAGAAAATTCTATACGAGAAAAGTTAAATCAACCTATAAATTGATGAGATTAATCAACTACTTTTTAATCTGTTTTTTAAGCATCGGTTTTACCGTAAATGCGCAAACCAAAAAAGCAGAGAACACCTTATTATGGGAAATTTCAGGTAAAGATTTGAAAAAATCATCTTATTTATTCGGCACCTACCATTTTGCAGACAAAGGTTTTATAGATACAATGAAAGTGCTAAATGAGAAATTAAGTCTGGCTGAAGCAGTTGTGGGGGAATTGGTAATGGATAAAGATGTGGCTATAAAGCTAATGCCTTACATGATGATGAAGGACAATACTTTAGATGGTTTGTTAACTCCAAAAGAGTTTAAATTAGTGGATGGCTATTTGAAAACATTAGGCAAGTATGACCTTACCAAAATGAATAAGTTAAAGCCATTGGTTATACAAACCCTAATTCTTCAAACTACGGCTCCTAAAACTTTTACTGCAACTAATCCAGCAATTGATCAGTATATTCAAGATTATGGAAAAGCAAACCAAAAGAAAGTATTTGGTTTAGAAACAGTTGAAGACCAGGCTAAAGTGCTTTTTGGAAGTAGTTTAGTTAGACAAAAAGAAATGTTGGTTAAAAGTGTTAAAGAAGCAGAAAAGACAAAGAAAGCGACTTTAAAACTATATCATTCTTATATTACTCAAAACCTAAAGGAATTAGAAAAAATGTTTACAGATTCAAAAGATTTCACTCCAGAAGAAATGGATCTATTGCTAAAAAACAGGAACAACAGATGGCTTAGCCAACTACCAGCATTAATGAAACAACAATCTCTATTTATTGCTGTGGGCGCAGGGCATTTAGTTGGCGACGATGGCTTAATTAAAGGTTTATTAAATTTGGGATATACGGTTAAACCAATTGCAACCAATTAATTTAAATATTCTTACCGTCAATTAATTTAAAGAATTCATCTCTGTACGTATCTCCTATCGGGATGATTTTACCTGCAATTAAAATTCGACTACGTTCAATACTTTCAATTTTATCTAATGCAATAATGTACGATTTATGTACTCGGATAAATTCTCCTTTAGGTAACGTTTCTTCCATTTTTTTCATGTTCTGAAGCGTAATTATTCGTTCAGTTTTGGTGAAAATAGAAATGTAGTCTTTTAGTCCCTCGATGTACAAAATATCATCCAATTGAATTTTTTGAATTTTATGCTCTGTTTTTACGAAGATAAAATCTTGAATTGGAGCATTATTATGATTGTTATTTTGAGGAGCAACAGGTTCTGGAGCAGCAACTGCAACAGGTTCAGATTTCAATAATTGATTGTGAACTTTTTCTACAGCTTTATAAAAACGATCAAAAGCAATTGGCTTTAATAAATAGTCTGACACATTTAAATCATAACTTTCTAAAGCATATTGCGAATACGCAGTTGTTAAAATATAATTTGCTTTACCACTGGCAATTTTCAAAAACTGTATTCCAGTTAAATCTGGCATTTGGATGTCTAAAAACACCAAATCTATACCTCCTGCCTGTACTAACTGTAATGCTTCAATAGCATTTTCAGTGCGTTTTACGAGTTCTAAAAAAGGCACTTTAGATATATAATCTTCAATAATATCGAGCGCTAATGGCTCATCATCAACAGCAATACATTTTAATATCATAAGTCTAGCATCAATTCTGTGGTGTAATGTGTAGCCGAATTTACAATATTTAATTTATACCTATCGGGATAAAGTAATTGTAATCTTCGTTCTACATTATTTAATCCAACACCACCCATGGCGTCTTTATTGGTTTTACTTTTTTTATTGCTTACACTAAAATGAAGTATCTTTTGGTTTGCAATAATATTTATTTTAATGGGATCTTCATGGTCATTTGCAACACCATGTTTAAATGCATTTTCTACAAAAGAAATTAAAATTAAGGGTACAATATGCTGCCCATCTATTTCACCGTTGATGGTAATTTCTACCGCAGCGCCATCCTTAAATCGCAATTTTTGTAATTCTACAAAGCTTTTAACGTATTCAACTTCTTTATTTAAATCTACCCAGCTATCGTTACTTTCATAAATCATGTAGCGCATAATTTCAGATAGTTTTAAAATAGCATCTGCTGTTTTTTCTGATTTTTGATACGCTAGTGAATAAATATTATTTAAGGAGTTAAATAAAAAGTGTGGATTAAGTTGAGATTTTAAGAACTGCAATTCCATGTCTTTTTTCTCACTTTCTAAATTGCGTTGTATGCGTTCATTAGAAAACCAATCTGTAGCAAACTTTAATAGAGAACTTATAACTACAAAAAACCCTGTTATGAAAAGTGCTTGAATAAGATAACCATCATAAGATTGCATTGACTTCTTCTTATTTGGCCCCATGTGTTCCAAAATAATTTCAGGATACATTACTGCAATCCCTAATTTTATAACCACAGCAACAACAATAAGCCCTACCAATAAAAATAAATACAGCCATGTTTTTTGGCGTTTCTTTATAATATCTGGAATTAAAATAAGAGCATTGATATAAAATAAAGAAACATTTATAACACCATAATAACCATATTCTACCAATAACTCGAACCAAGTTGCTTTGTGTGAACTATTTATAATTCCAAAGGTAATCATGGTAATGATTAGCATCCAAAAAATAAGATTTACAATTATTGCGCCTTTACTTCTCATGCGTATATTATTTTAATATGGCTCTATTTATATCCAAAGTAAATATTTCCTTTATTTTAAGCTATCACTTTCGACGAACTGGCATTTTTTTTCTACCAAAAGGCTAAATCAAACAACCAGTTACAAAACTATTCATTTTAACCGTTTATCTAGAATAATATGCACTTGGTCTAAAACATTTTAGCAGTACTTTTTTAATTATTCTATTTGTTTCAACAAAACGAAACAACACAACTTAAAATAGAAGAACCATGAAAAAGTTATCAAACGTATCACCATTCTTACTTTTATTATTTCCAGTATTTATCATGATGGTATTAGCTTTTGCAACAAGCACAACTACTAACCAAGATGAGGAAGTTGCTTTAAAAAACACTACTCCAACAAACACGATTGTTAAAGCTACTACTGCAATTTTAAAATAAGCATGGGCAATTTTGCTATAGAAACTGTAGGGTTAAACTATAACTTCGGCTCACAAGCGGTTGTTAAAGATTTATCACTACAAGTGCCAAAAGGTAGTATTTATGGCTTCCTTGGGCCAAATGGCGCTGGAAAGACTACAACCATAAAAATTTTATTAAACCTATTAAAATCTCCTGCAGATCAGGTATTTATTTTCGGAAAAGAAATTAATGCTAATCGCATTGCGAGTTTAAAACGCATGGGTGCTTTAGTAGAGCAACCTGCAATTTACGGGCACTTAACAGGAAAAGAAAACTTGGTTAATCGTTGCATCCTTTTAGGAATTAAGAAAAGCAAATACGTCGAAATGTTAGACATAGTTGGTTTAACAGATGCTGCTAATAAAAAAGCTGGAAAGTATTCTTTAGGAATGAAACAACGCTTAGGTATAGCTTTGGCTTTAATATCAGACCCTGAATTATTATTGTTAGATGAACCCACTAATGGTTTAGATCCCAATGGAATTATTGAAATAAGAAACTTGATGATTGATTTGACCGCTAAACATGGTAAAACCATTTTAGTATCAAGCCATTTATTAGCTGAGATTGAAAGAACTGCAACTCATGTTGGTATCATCAATAAAGGTCAGCTATTATTTCAAGGAACAATAAGCGAATTGCATGACCTGAGCAAACCTTCAGTAAAAATTGAAACTGATAATCAAGAAAAAGCTATTGCTACTTTAGTAAATGCAGGAGCAGAAATTGTTCAACAAGATGAGCAAACAGTATCGGTAACTTTCAAAACAAAAGCTGATATGGGAAACATGAATACGTTGTTAGTTCAAAATGGCGTCACCGTTTTTTCTATCGGTAAAGAAAGAAAAGACCTTGAAAATTTATTCTTAGACATTACTTCAAAAAATTAATATGCGCTCATTATACATTTCCTATTTTTCAGAGTTTTATAAATCTCGCAAAACACTTGCTTTTTGGGCGGCTATCATTTTACCAATACTTATCTGCGGCCTTATTGCATTTGGCTTTTATTCTGGATCTGACAAGGTATTAAAATATAATTATCCTGGTTTAGCACTTTGGGCACAATATAGTGGTGCTGCGCTAAATGTAATGGGAATGCTAATTTTACCATTTTATGTAATGTTTATGGCTTTTTCTGTAAACAACATAGAGCATAAAAACGACACTTGGAAAACACTTTTCTCCCAACCCTTAAACAAGTTTTCTATTTATGCAGCTAAGTATCTGTATGCTTTAACGCTATTGTTTATTTGTCTTTTTTTATTCGCAGCCTTAACCTTTGCAACAGGCCATTTAATCCAAGTGTTAGTTCCGAAATATACTTTTAATGATTATAACCCTGTATTGATTTTAACTAAATTCTACACAAAGTTATTTTTAGCATCATTAGGTATTTTATCACTACAATTTATTTTAAGCTTAATATGGTCTGATTTTCTTAAACCAATGGGGATTGGTTTTGTTGGCACTATTGCGGGTATTATAACTGCGAATGTAGGTTGGAAACACGCTTACCTTATTCCATATAGCGACCCTACTTTGGCATTGAGAGTTACTAGAGCAAAAGGCGCAAAAATTGAAGACTTCCCAATATTTACGCAAGAAATTTGGGTAAGTGTAATTTTTGCAGCAGTAATGTTTATCATAGGATATTTCATTTTGTCTAAAAGAAATATCAAATAAAGTTTTTAGTTTTTAGAAAGAATTTAGTTTAGTTTTTAGTTTAGTTAAGGGTGGTGGATGCTACCCTTTTTTAGTTTATAGCATAGCTATTGTTGAGCGACAAAGAGCATTGTAAACCAACAATGGGCTATTGTAAACCAACAATGGGCTATTGTAAACCAACAATGAATTATTGTAAAACAACAATGGACTATTGTAAAACAACAATGAGCCATTGTAAAACAACAATGAACCATTGTAAAACAACAATGGACTATTGTAAAACAACAATGGACTATTGTAAAACAACAATGGACTATTGTAAAACAACAATGAGCCATTGTAAAACAACAATGGGCTATTGTAAAACAGCAATGGGCTATTGTAAACCTACAGAGAGCAATTGTAGACCTACAAAGATATTTAAGATGTTAGCGAAGAGCATCACAGAACATCTCAAACAGCAGGGTTATACTAAAATTCTATATATACGTAATCTATCTTTCCTTCCTAAATTCTAGAAAAGATTTTTTAGCAATACCATCTAGATATTTACTCTTATAGAATAATAAGCACCCCTTAAAATTTGTATTCATTCCAAATAAATCGTTTTCTTTATCCACCTGTATTGGTTGCATACTTTTTGCAAAATTACGACCAATCAAATCTGCCTTTTCAAAATATATACCTAAGAATTCCGAATGTACTGAGAATGAAATATCTTTTTTATTCGATAAATACTGTTCTAATTTGTTATCTGTAAGTTCGCACAAACATCTATATGTTGCATATTCTTTATAAAAATCAGTCCATTGCTTTTTATCAAGTTTCTGTGCAACCGAAAACTTTGTAAGCAATAATAAAAAGCCAACAAGAAAAAAACGTTTCATATAAATTAATTTAGTTCCCAAATTTCTATTTTTTCAATGCCTCCTTTTGAATTTATATTTGATCTACTTATGCAACCTATCTTTATACTGGTTACCTATAATTTTTTTCTCTTTCGCCGCCAATAAAGAGTACTATAAGGATATGTACTAGTGAAGGGCCTTATGTATTTTGCATTACCAAAATGACATTGTCAAAGTCTTCATTTTCCAAATCTTTTTTATGAATTCCAAAATAAGCAATGCTGCTACCAAAATCATCAATTATTATCTTTGGATCACTAAAATCTAACTGAAGTAGTAGTATAAATTTATCTTCTATCTGTTTAATTTTTTTTATTTCTTCGTTTGTAAGTGTATCGATATTTTCAAATCCTAAATATTTAGCAGCCCACCAAAACCGCAATGTACCTTGAATAGCTTTTGGATGCCCTAATACTTGATGCCCAACATCGAAATTTTCAGACTCGATATATTGAATTTCAGATTCAATATCTTCGATAAAATTTAAATCTTCGTCAGTTAATTTATTTTCAACTATTACATTTTCTTGATATGATGGAAAAGTATAATGTTCAAAAAATGAGATGGGAAATTCTAAAATCTTTGGAAATTTCTTATCAATATTCTCTTTCTCTGCATTTTTTTTATATAAAACTTTATATTCATTTTTTCTATCGGGATATCTGTTATTCACATGATTTATGAGAAGAAAAAAATACAGCAAACCACTTTTAGGTAATAAACTATTTATTGTAGAGCTAATCTGATCTAACGAAATTTGTCCTAAGAATGTTAAAGGTATTCCGTTATATGAAGGATAGCCTTCTTCAAAGATTGGAGGATAGCCTCCAATCTTTGAAGAAGAAAATTTTGCTAGAACTGAATCATCTAATTTAAATTTTAAACTGGGTAACAATAATGACTTAATTTTGTCTTTATTTATACTGTTTTGAGTGTCGATTAATTTGATAATTTCTTCTTTTAACATAACTAAAAAATTAAATCATTTAAATGAGTATTTGGATTATTGATAATTGCTTGTTTCGCTTCATTTACAATGTCTAATAATCGAGAATATGCTTGGTCTGGAGTCAAATTAGAAGGAATTGCATCAAGCTTACCTTTTATTAAATTATTATAGACATTATGATTCGGCTGATTCCGCCATGAAGCAACAGGCACACCATTTAATGCATCATTCATATGAAAAGGATTTGTCCCATTTTTCTTTGCTGCTTTTTGAATTATGTCATGAGTTTGTTTATCCCAAGGTATAATGTGATGAGCTTGCCTTACGTCTCCTGGCAACAGGTTTAAAACTTTACGTAGTTGAGCCCTATCACCAAAGTTGACAATATCTCCAACCTTTTTTGTCCATTTTAAGGTTGTTTTTGCCCCATTAGCTAAATTAAGAGTTTTCTTAGCCATTTTAGCACCAAAAGAGAACCAACCTACAAATGGAACTGCAGATGCATAACTAAAGGTAGCATTAACACCATCTCCCTCTATAGTATAAATTAATCCATTTGCTAAATCTGCAACTTCACCTACCCCAGGCACTAAGCCTAAACCATCTAAAGCTAAATGAACCATCTCCTTAGATGCCTCCCAAGCAAGTCTCCATTCACCATATTCTGGGTGTTCTGCTTTTATAATTGCACACTGCATAATCCAATAGGCAGCATACATTTGATGATCGTAATTCTGAGCATTTGGAAGATAACTGCTGACAGAGTTGTATAGTAAATTATTATCTGAAGTAGTGAGTGTGCCTAACGCCAACATGCTTATTGTCATGTTGGATGCTATTTTCCCCTCGTAAGAAAAACCATCAGCTTCTAATACATCATATAGTTGAGATCCAATATCTTGATTATTTATAACATAATTTAAGTTATTACCTTGTAAATTAAGGTTATCTATTAATGATTGAATTTTAAAAGAATATATTTCATTCTCTATCAAAGGAGGCAAATCACCACCTTCATCACAACAATTCGGAGCTACCACTGCTAGTTTTAGCCCATCTATATTACCTCCAACAACAGAAACAGGTGTTGGTGTATCACAATCGCAAGGATCATATCCACCAGGAGGGTTAGGAGTTGTACCTCCACCACCACCCCCGCCTCCAGTTGGTGGTACAGGAAAAGATGGAGCTGCGCAATTTATAACAGTGGTTCTGTCCATTCTATAGCCAGGCAAATGATCTAACTCACTCATTGATGTTATGTTGGTTTCCCAAATACAGTGCCCTGGCCAATCTCCTGTTGAGCAAGTATATGGTACTAATTCATAAACATCATAAATTTCGCATTCGCCTGGTGCCAAACTAATTTTATTATGGTTTATCAAGATTTCGCTGGTAGCATTCTTCTGAGACATTATGCTTCCTTTTGAACCTTGGCTTGAATTATTTAGTCCATTAATACTAGGGGTATTGTACAAATTAATTTTATTTGCATAAATCTCCCCTTTAAAACCTAAATGTTTATTGCTTTTCCAATCTTTTACCCATTCTTGAGTAGGTACGTAGGTTGTTAAGAATGCAGTAGTTTTATTGTTAATAACTTGAATAGTTAAATTACGAAACTGAATTGCATGTCGTGTCTCTGGCTTTAAGCTTATCACATAACTAATAGTATCTCCAAGGGTAAGTTTTTTTATACTGTCAGTATTGATATTAAAACCATTAAATGCCGAATTAACATTCATTATAGCTCCTTGACTGCTCTTGGCGGCATTAGATAAGGTAGTTTTTAAAGTTCCTGTGTTATTAAGGTTAATAGAACTTAAAAATTCAGTGTATGAAATGGTTTTGATTTTACTCTTATTGACATCAATAGGGGATGCTCTAGGCACTAATAAATCTTTCTTACAGGAGTTAAAGCCTATGCCTATAAGCAATAAAATTAAAAAGAATCGGTAGTTTTTTCTGGCAGAATAACTAAGATATAGCTCTGCCATAGAGAAGCGTTTTTTGTTTTTCATTTTGATAATTTTTAGTTTCCAAAATGAAGATAAACTTAACAATGCCTATTTGCAAATATCTATGCAGAAAGGTCGATTTTCTACACGAAAATATAGTATTACTATATAAAATTAATTATGAGTTAAATTTTATACATTCCCATCCATTTAATACTTAACTCAAATCCATTTCTATCGAAGTTATTTGCTTTATAAACTTTGACAAACTAATCTTTCAAACTTCCGAAGTTTAAATAGCTTGATGAAAAGAAACTTCGCAAGTCTTATTTAAAAACTTTGACAAACTATTTGCAAGGAGCCAATAAGTTTGTCAAAGTATATCATCTCCCTGCTTTTGGAATAATTACTAAACTTTCATGTCCATTTTCATCTACAGATTGAACACCAAAATAATAGTTGTCTTTAGAGTACGATAATACTGCTGAGTTTTCTTTTACAAAGAATTTTTTCTCCCAAAATGGGCTTGTCGTTTCACGCATTAAAACATAATAGCCTGCTGGAGTTTTTCCTTTCGGCGCATCCCATTTTAAAGAAGTTTTATTCGTTAATCCTGAAGTAAGTACAATAACATTTTCAGGTTCTTGAGTTGATAAACCTAAATTTGCCATGGTTGATAAATTCATTCGTGTTACTTTTTGCAGATAATTATAATCTACATATTCAGGTAAGTCACCATATTTAAAT